>NZ_JBVIFC010000005.1:169009-442694 GCF_055571535.1 Streptomyces sp. NPDC030893
CGCGGGAGCAGCGCGGCCTCGCGCGAGAGCGACACGGCTGCCCGCGGGATCGGGGCAGGCCCCGCGGGGGCGACGCGAGCCCCGCGGGAGCGGCACGGGCCCCGCGGGAGCGGCACGGCTGCCCGCGGGAGCGGGGCGGGCCCGCGAGAGCGGCGCGGGCCCCGCACGAGCGGCACGGCTGCCCGCGCGCAAGCGGCGCGGCCTCGCGCGGGAGTGGGCGGGGTCAGTGGTTCGGTGGTTGGAGGTGTTGGAGGCGGGTTGGGTCGGCGAGGATGTACATGGCGGTGATGCGGTGGTCGGCGACGGTGACGGACATGACCGACTCGATGCGGCCGTCGACCACGCTGATCAGGCCCAGGGCATCGTTGACCAGGACCGTACAGGCCGCTCCGGTGTAGCGGGCGAACATCATCGCCGACTCGGCCACCGCCGTGGCGCCCAGGAGGACCTTGGACGCCGCCGCGCCGCGGACCAGCGCGCCCGCGTCGGCCCGCAGCACCACGTCCGGGTGCAGGACGGCGACCAGCGCCTCGAAGTCGCCGCCGCGCGCGGCGGCCATGAAGGCGTCGAGCACCTGCCTCTGCCGGCCCAGGTCGGGATCGGACGGAGGGGTGGCGTCCCGTACCCGGCGGCGGGCCCGGGAGGCGAGCTGCCGGGTCGCGGCCGCGTTGCGCTCCACGACCGGGGCGATGTCGTCGAACGGCACGGCGAACATGTCGTGCAGGACGAACGCCAGCCGCTCGTCGGGCTCCAGCTTCTCCAGGACCACCAGCATCGCCACCCCCACGGAGTCGGCGTGCAGCGCCTCCTGTTCGGGATCCACCCGGGGGACGGGGGCGATCACCGGGTCCGGGACGAACGTCTCGTCCATGGGCTGCTCGCGGCGCGCGGTGCGCGAACGCAGCATGTCGAGGCAGATCCGGCCGGTCACTGTGGTGAGCCAGCCGCCGAGGTTGTCGATCGCGGCGGTGTCCGTGCGGCCCAGTCTCAGCCAGGCCTCCTGGACGGCGTCCTCGGCCTCGGCGAGCGAGCCGAGCATGCGGTAGGCGACCGCCTTGAGGTGGCCGCGGTGCTCCTCGAAGCTCCGCGCCAGCAGCTCCTTCCCGTCCTTGACGGGAGTCACCGGGGGAACACCTCGAACGCGACGGCGGGCCGGTTGCCGAACCGCTTCCCCGTCTCCTCGGCGAACCCGGTCAGCAGACCGCGCGCGTACGCCTCCGGGTCCTCGTCGGTCAGCGCCTCGATGTAGGCGCGGTGTTCGAGCAGCGAACGCACCGCCCGCTCCAGCCCGTCGGTCGCGTCCACGGCGTGCGTGGGGGCGTTCGAACCGGCGACCGCCACCCACCGGACGCCGTTCCAGGGTTCGAGGCCCCGCTCGATCAGCTCCGGGAAGATCCAGCGGTTGCCGGCGTCACCGGCCGCGTCCAGCGTGGCGCGCCCGACGGCCACGTGGTCGGGGGTGTTCCAGTGGGTGCCGCCCCAGGTGTCCCGGTGGTTCAGGGTGACCACCAGCTCGGGCCGGTGGCGGCGGATGGCGGCGGCGATGTCCCGGCGCAGGGCGGGGCCGTACTCGATCACGCCGTCCGGGTGGTCGAGGAAGTCCACCTCCGTCACGCCCACCACGGCCGCGCTCGCCCGCTGCTCCCGCTCCCGGAGCGGGGCGCACTCGGCCGGCTCCAGGGTGTCGATGCCCGCCTCGCCGCGCGTCGCCAGCACGTAGGAGACCTCGCGGCCGGCGTCGGTCCAGGACGCGACCGCCGCCGCGCAGCCGTATTCGAGGTCGTCCGGGTGGGCGACCACGGCGAGGGCGCGCTGCCAGTCGTCGGGCATGGGCTGGAGTTGACTGATCGTCGGCTCGGTCATGCCCGCAGACTAACCCGCCGCACCGACAGCGCCCCGGGGTGTTCTACGCCTCGTCGCGCACCAGGGCGAGCAGCCGGTCCAGGACGCGGGGGCCGCCCGCGCGGACGCCGTCGTGCTCGAACTCGTCGGTGACCCAGGTGCGCAGGCCCCGGATCGACCGCGCGGTCTCCAGGGAGTGGGGCGTGTGGACGTACATGTCGTCGTGGTAGACGGCCGCCGCGGCCGGGACCTCGTTGACGGCGAGACGTGCCGGGTCGTACAGCGGTGTCCAGTCGGTGCGCGCGGCGAGGAGTTCGGCGGTCTCGCGCAGGGGCCGCAGCGCCGGGTCGCAGTCGAACATCCAGGGGTGAACGGTTTCGCCGGTGAACATCAGCGGCTCGTCGCCGGCCAGCGTCTTGGCCGCGTCGAAGCGCGGGAACTCGGCCCGCACGCGTTCGGCGGCCCAGGCGGTGGGACGGGCGTCCTGGCCGTAGATCGCCTCGTGGACGAGCGCGTACAGGGGGTGGCCGGCGAACGACAGCAGGCCCTGCGCCTGCTCCTGGAACGCGTCGGAGAGCGCGGGGCCGCCCGGGGTGGGGACGAAGGCGTCCTCCAGGAGGTGGTGCAGCCGGTGGCTGCCGTCGCCGCTGCCGAGCATGATGCCCAGGGACTGGAACGCCTCGACGGTGAAGCGGTAGCCGTTCGGCAGGACGACCTCGTGGGTGAGGAGGTGGTCGGCGATGCGCCGGGCGCGTTCGACGTCCTGCGGGTAGCGGGCGTAGTGGGCGGCGACCTTGCGTTCGATGCGCGGGTAGGCGGCCCGGTAGACGTCGTCGGCGTGGGCGTCGAGGGAGGGCAGGCCGCCCGTGATCAGCGCGGTGGCGAGGCCCTCGGGGGCCATGGACAGGTAGGCGACGGTGCAGAACCCGCCGAAGCTCTGGCCGAGTACGGTCCAGGGGGCGCCGCCGGTCACCTGGGGGCGGATCGCCTCGCAGTCCCGCACGATCGAGTCGGCGCGGAAGCGGGCGAGGTAGTCGGCCTGTTCGGCGGGGCCGCCGCGCAGCGGGAGCGTCTGCCGGTTGGCGGGGGTGGAGTGGCCGGTGCCGCGCTGGTCGAGGAGGAGTACGCGGTGGTCCTCCAGGGCGCGGCCGAGCCAGGCCGGCTTTCCGATGAAACGGTTCGCCCCGAAGCCCGGGCCACCCTGGAGGTAGAGCAGCCAGGGCAGGTCCTGGCCGGCCCTGTCGCCTGCGACGACCTCACGCGCGTACAGCTCGATCGTCTCCCCCGAGGGGTTGTCGTGATCGAGGGGCACGGTGAAACGGCGGTCGGTGAGGACGACTCCGGGCTGGCGGTAGCTGACGGGCAACGGGACTCCTGGGACGAACGGATTGTCGGGCCGCGACCCAGTTCAGCATATGTTCGTACGGCGAACGAGCCCGGGATCACGCAATTCCTGCTGAACACCGGTCAGCGGGCCGGAAGGCCGGAGCGTCGGACCAGCAGTTCCGGCCGGAGGACGCCCCTGCGGTGTTCATGGGGCCTCGCGGCGCCGTCGCTCCCGGTCTCCGCCGGCAGCGGCTCGATGTTGCGGCCGGTGGCGTCCGCCGGGGTGAGCACCACGCTGTCGAGGAGGAGCAGGCCCACGATGCGGCTGCGGACGCAGCCGAGCCGGTCCGTGGTGGACTGCACCCGCGCCCGGGTCTCGGCGGCGACCGTGTCGGGGCGGTCGATCACGTTGGAGACCGTGCCGACGGTGAGCGGGACGGGCGGCCGTCGCCGATCCGCGCCCAGCCGCTGACACGGTACGAGCCGCACGGCGGCAGGCGGCACGGGACCGGCTCGCCCGGGGGCGACGGTGGTCTCCCCCGCGCCGTCGCCCCCGCACTACCCTGCATGCACCCGATGATCGAATCCACGAGGAGCCGCGATGCGTGTCGCACTGTTCCTGACCTGCGTCAACGACACGCTCTATCCGGACACCGGGCGCGCTGTGGTGAGACTCCTGACCAGGCTGGGCGTCGACGTGGACTTCCCCGTGGCGCAGACGTGTTGCGGCCAGGCGCACTACAACACCGGCTACCGGCACGAGGCGGAGCCGATGGCCCGGCACTTCTCCGAGGTCTTCCGCGACTACGAGGCGATCGTGACGCCGTCCGGGTCGTGCGGGGCGATGGTGCGGGAGCTGTACCCGCGGATGGGCGAGCGGGCCCGGGCCGAGGGGCGGGGCGACACCCTCGCGGCGACGCTGGCGCCGGTGGTGCCGAAGACGTACGAGCTCACCGAGTTCCTGGTGGACGTGCTGGGGGTGACGGACGTCGGGGCGTACTACCCGCACAAGGTGACCTACCATCCGACCTGTCACGGGCTGCGCGGGCTCGGCCTCGGTGAGCGGCCGCTGCGGCTGCTGCGTGCGGTGAAGGGGCTGGAGCTGGCGGAGCTTCCGGGCGCGGACGAGTGCTGCGGCTTCGGGGGCACCTTCGCCCTGAAGAACTCCGACGTCTCGGCGGCGATGGGCACGGACAAGGTGCGCAGCGCCGAGTCGACGGGTGCCGAGGTGCTGTGCGCGGCGGACAACTCCTGTCTGATGCACCTCGGCGGAACGATGACCAGGCTGCGCACCGGCATGCGGCCGGTGCACATCGCGGAGATCCTGGCGAGCACGGAGGAGGAACCGGCCCTGTGAGCGGAACGTTCGTCGGTATGCCCGCCTTCCCGGTGGCGGCGCGGGACGCCGTGCGCGACGGCACGCTGCGCGGCAATCTGCGGCACGCCACGCACACCATCCGGGCCAAGCGCGCGAGGGCCGTCGCGGAGCTGCCCGACTGGGCGGAGCTGCGAGAGGCGGGCAAGCGGATCAAGGATCACACGCTCCGCCATCTCGACCGCCACCTGGAGCAGTTGGAGCAGTCGGTGACGGCGGCGGGCGGCACCGTGCACTGGGCCGCCGACGCCGACGAGGCGAACCGGATCGTGACGCGACTGGTGAAGGAGACCGGCGAGTCGGAGGTCGTCAAGGTCAAGTCGATGGCCACCCAGGAGATCGGGCTCAACGAGGCGCTCGAAGCGGAGGGCATCCGCGCCTACGAGACCGATCTCGCCGAGCTGATCGTCCAGTTGGGCAAGGACCGGCCCTCGCACATCCTGGTCCCGGCGATCCACCGCAATCGCGGGGAGATCCGGGAGATCTTCGCCCGGGAGATGAGCGAGTGGGGCCGCCCCGCCCCGGAAGGACTGACGGACACGCCGGCCGAGCTCGCCGAGGCGGCCCGGCTGCATCTGCGGGAGAAGTTCCTGCGGGCGAAAGTCGGTGTCTCCGGCGCCAACTTCATGGTCGCCGAGACCGGCACACTGGTGGTGGTGGAGTCCGAGGGCAACGGCCGGATGTGCCTGACCCTGCCGGAGACGCTGATCTCGGTCGTCGGCATCGAGAAGACCGTGCCGACCTGGCAGGACCTGGAGGTGTTCCTGCAGACCCTCCCCCGCTCCTCGACCGCCGAGCGGATGAACCCGTACACCAGCACCTGGACCGGTACCACCGACGGGGACGGTCCGCGGACCTTCCACCTGGTGCTGCTGGACAACGGCCGCACGGACACCCTCGCCGACGAGGTGGGCCGGCAGGCGCTGCGCTGCATCCGCTGCTCGGCGTGTCTCAACGTGTGCCCGGTGTACGAGCGGGCCGGCGGGCACGCGTACGGCTCGGTCTACCCGGGGCCGATCGGCGCGATCCTCAGTCCCCAACTGCGGGGCACGGGGAGCGAGATCGACGCCTCCCTGCCGTACGCCTCGTCCTTGTGCGGCGCCTGCTACGACGTGTGCCCGGTCGCCATCGACATCCCGGAGGTGCTGGTGCACCTGCGGGAGCGGGTGGTGGAGGGCGGGCAGGTGACGCGGGCGGGCAACAAGGTGGTGCTGCGCCCCGCGAAGGGGCACGCCGCCGAGCGGGCGGCGATGCGGGCGGCCCGCTGGGCGTTCACCCGTCCCGCTGCCCTGCGCACCGGCCAGCGCCTCGCCTCACGCACCCGGCGCCTGCATCCGCGCACCCTGCCCGGGCCCGGCCGGGCGTGGAGCGGCACCCGGGACCTGCCGCCGGTGCCGGCGGAACCGTTCCGGGACTGGTGGCAGCGTACGCACGGCGGAAAGGGCGGTGCCGAGTGAGCAGCAGGGAACGGATCCTGGGCCGGGTGCGGCGCGCCCTCGCCGACGTACCGCGCGACGACGCACCGTACGAGCGGGCGGTCGCCCGGGACCAGGTGCGCGAGCGGGGTGCGCGCACCGTCGAGGAGACGGTGGGCCTCCTCGCGGAGAACCTGGCCGACTACCGGGCCGTCGTGCACCGTACCGACGCGGCCGGGCTGGCCGGTGTCGTCGCCGGGCTGCTCGCGGCGCGCGGCGCGTCGTCGGTGCTCGTGCCGCCGGGTCTCGACGAGGACTGGCTGGCGTCGGCGGACGTGACGCGGGTGGCGGACCGGGCGGAGAGCACGCCGCGGGAGCTGGACCGGGTGGCCAGTGTGGTGACCGCCTGTGCGGTCGCCATCGCCGAGACGGGCACGATCGTGCTGGACGGCTCCCCCGACCAGGGCCGGCGCCGCATCACCCTGATCCCCGACCACCACATCTGTGTGGTCCGCGTCCCGGACCAGGTCGTCCCCTCCGTCCCGCGGGCGCTCGAACGCCTGGACCCGGCCCGCCCGCTCACCTGGATCTCCGGGCCCTCGGCGACCAGTGACATCGAACTCGACCGGGTGGAGGGCGTGCACGGGCCGCGCACCCTGGAGGTCGTCCTGCTCGGGTGAGCCCCCGCACGGGGTGTCCTCGAGTACACCCGGTGCTGCTGCGCGACGTGTCGGGCTCGGTGCACGGCGCGGCCGACGCTGCCCGCGGACGACGGTGTTCGTGCTCGGCGACGCCCGCACCGACATGGGCGACCCGAACCTGGCGGCCGTTGCGCGAGCTGGTCCGGCACGCCCGCCGGGTGCACTGGCTGAACCCCGGGCAGCGTTCCCGCTGGGGCACGGGCGACTCCGGTGGAGACGCACGAGTGCCGCAACGTACGGCAGTTGGACGCGCTGGTGGGGCGGCTGCTGCCGGTGTGACCGGGGTGCCGGGCCGGGGTCCGCCGCTCAGCCGCGCCGGACGGCCCCGCTTTCCGGGGCCGACACCGGCACGCAACCGGGGACGGCTCCCCACTTGCTGCTGTCAAGCAGGTGCCGCCATTCGGGTGAGGGCAGTCGGAGGGGTACGTCAGCCGCCCGCGCCGCAGAGCCGGGCGAAGCGTGCGGCGTCGATGTTGCCGCCGGACAGGATGACGCCGACCCGGCCCGGGAGCCGGCCCAGCCGGCCCGTGAGCAGCGCGGCGAGCGGGGTGGCGCCGCTCGGTTCGAGGACGATCTTCAGCCGCTCGAACGCGAACCGCATCGCGTCCCGGATCTCGTCGTCGCCGACCAGCACGATCCCGTCGAGGAGCCGCCGGTTGACCGAGAAGGTCAGTTCGCCCGGTGTGTGCAGGGCCTGGCCGTCGGCGATGGTGCGCGGGACGGGGACGGTGACGCGCCGGCCCGCCTCCAGGGACCTCTTGGTGTCGTCCCCGGCCTCCGGTTCCACACCGATGACCCGGGTGGCGGGATGCAGGCCCTTGACGGCGGTGGCACTTCCGGCGATCAGTCCACCACCGCCGACCGGGGCGAGCAGGACGGCCGGCTCCCCCGCCTCCTCGACGAGCTCCAGCGCCGCCGTGCCCTGCCCGGCGATCACGTGCGGATGCTCGTAGGGCGGGACGAGCGCCAGCCCGCGCTCGGCGGCGAGGGCCTCGGCGACGGCGACCCGGTCGCCGGTGTACCGGTCGTAGGTGACGATCTCGGCGCCGTATCCCTCGGTGGCGGCGCGCTTCGACGGCGGGGCGTCCTCGGGCATGACGATGACGGCGGTGGTGCCCAGCTCCCGGGCGGCCAGGGCGACCGCCTGGGCGTGGTTGCCGGAGGAGTAGGCGGCGATGCCCCGGGACAGCTGCTCGGAGGTGAGCCGGGAGGCCGCGTTGTAGGCGCCGCGGAACTTGAAGGCGCCCACGCGCTGGAAGTTCTCGCACTTGAGGTGGACCTCGGCGCCGACGAGCGCGTCCAGGCCGCGGGAGCGCAGGACCGGGGTGCGGTGGGCGACGCCCTTGAGGCGTTCGGCGGCGGAGCGGACGTCGTCGAGGGTGATCGGCGGGGCGGGTGGCGTCACGCGGTGCCTCCGTGGGTGTCGGGTCGGTCGTCGCGGCCCTGATGAGGTGGAGCACCCTCCTG
Organism: Streptomyces sp. NPDC030893; assembly: GCF_055571535.1. Lineage (NCBI taxonomy): Bacteria > Bacillati > Actinomycetota > Actinomycetes > Kitasatosporales > Streptomycetaceae > Streptomyces > Streptomyces sp. NPDC030893. The sequence continues at coordinate 177,136 of NZ_JBVIFC010000005.1, forward strand.
TCCTCTCCGCCCCTCACCCTACGGAATACGGCGGCGCCCGGGGCCGTTGTCGGCGTCGAAGGAGGTCACGAGTGGACACCATGTACTACGACCACGGAACGCCGGCCGAGCGCTGGGAGCGCGCCGGGATGTTCTTCGACGCCAAGGACTACACCGCCGCCGCGCGCGTCCTGGGCTCCCTGGTCGAGGAGGTGCCGGAGCAGACCGGACCGCGGCTGCTGCTGGCGCGCGCCTACTACCACTCGGCCCAACTGCGTCGTGCGGAAGCCGAGTTGAAGGTCATCGTGGAGCGCGACCCGGTGGAGCACTACGCCCGGCTGATGCTCGGGCGGACCCTCCAGCGGCAGGGGCGCGACGACGAGGCCCGGCCGCATCTGCGGATCGCCGCCGCGCTGGGCGGCGAGTTCGCCGAGGAGTAGACCGCTCGGCGGGTGCCCGGTTCCCGAGCGTCGGGAGCCGGGCGCCCGCACGACGGGCTCGTGTCGTCGCACCGCCGTCAGCGCACCGCCGTCATCGCACCGGCGTGCCGCCCGCGTACGTCCGCCGCCCGCGCCGGTGGGCGACCTCCCCGAGGACGATGTCCACGGCGAGGAACGCCGCCAGGGGAATGCCGAGCAGCGGTACGAAGTACCCCAGTACGGCGATCAGTGCGAGCAGCGGGACCAGCAGGTACGGCGGCACCTGCTGCCAGGCGCCCCGTGGGATCGGCCGGCCGAAGGCGGAGCCCCGGCCGCGCTGCCACCACATGCGGTAGCCCCAGAGGATCAGCAGGATCAGGGCCAGGGTGAGGACCATCAGCGCGATCTGGTTGGGCAGGCCGAACAGGCTGCCGGTGTGCAGGTCGATGCCCCAGCGGCTGAGTTTGGCGAGGACCGGATAGTCGGCGAACCGCAGGACGTCGGTGACCTCGCCGGTCGCGGGGTCGACGGCGGCCGAGTCCTGCTTCTCGGGCCAGCTGCGCTGGACCTGCTGCACGACGTACGCGGACTTCTCGTCGGCGGGCGGCACGATCTCCACCGGATTGCCCAGACCCTCCGCCCGGGCCGCCGCGAGCACCTTGTCCAGGCCCACTCCGTGCGCCGCGTCGCCCGACGGCCCGCCGGCCGCTGTGTGGCCCGCGTGTTCACCGCCCGCCGCGGCCGACACCGACGGGGTCTCCTGGCCGAGGGAGGCGCGCAGTTCGCCGATGTTCGCGCCCGCGTAGGTGGACCAGGTCAGGCCCGTCGCCGAGAGGAAGACGAAACCGGCCGCCGCCCAGGCGCCCACGCTGCCGTGCAGGCCCAGGGTGCGGCGCCGTCCGCCGGTGCCGCGCACCTTGCGCAGGGCGCGGCGCCGGGAGAACCAGAGCACCAGTCCGCCGCCCGCGATGACCCACAGCCAGCTGGCGGCGAACTCGCTGTAGAGACGGCCGGTTTCACCGAGGTGCAGATCCCGGTGGAACTCGTCGATCCAGGTGCGCAGGGGCAACGCGCCCGTGGAGCCGTACTGTTCCAGCGCGCCGCGCACCTCCCCGGTGTAGGGGTCGACGAACACGGCCAGGGTGTGGTCGGGGTCCACGCCCGGTATGCCGGACAGCAACACCCTGGTGGTGGCGCCGGCTTCGGGTGAGGGGCGTACGGCGGCGATCGTGCCGTCGGGGTGGGCCGCACGGGCGGCGGCGACCTGTTCGCCGATGGGCAGTTCACGCTCGCCGACGGGGACGGTCAGCTCGTGGTCGTAGACGATCTTCTCGGCCTGGAAGGAGGCGGCGTACAACAGGCCGGTGAGGGCGGCGACGAGGAGGAACGGTGCCACCACGACGCCCGCGTAGAAGTGCAGGCGCAGCACGAGGGGGCGCAGGCCGGCCCATGTGCTCTTCGCGGGGGCGGGGGGTCGGGGGGCCTCGTCCGTGGTGGTCGAGGGAGCGGTGGTCATCGGTGGGGTCTCCCGGGGACGTGGGCGGGCATGGTGGTGCAGTAGTCGGCGCGGCGGGGCGCCGGGTTCCCGGGAGGGGTGTGTGACCTGCGACACGGGCAACGGGCGTGCGATCCTGACGGCATGGAAATTCCGGACGATCGCGCACCCTGGGCCGAGCGGGTCGAGCAACTGCTCGCCACCGAGGGTCCGTTGCCCATCGTCGCGGCCGGTGCCCCGGTGCTGCGGAGCGGGACCGTGCCGTACGACGGCGAGCTGGGGCCCGCCCTGCTGGCCCGGTTCGTCGAGGCCCTGCGCGTGACCATGCGCGCGGCGCCGGGTGTCGGGCTGGCCGCGCCGCAGGTCGGGGTGGGGCTGCGGATCGCGGTGATCGAGGATCCGGCGCCCGTTCCGGAGGAGGTGCGCCGGGTGCGCGGGCGGGTTCCGCAGCCGTTCCGGGTGCTGGTCAATCCGGTGTACGAGCCGGTCGGTGCCGGGCGGGCCGCGTTCTTCGAGGGGTGTCTGAGCGTGCCGGGGTATCAGGCGGTGGTGGCGCGGGCCGCGCGGGTGCGGCTGACCGGGCAGGACGAGCGGGGGCGGGCGCTGGACGAGGTGTTCACCGGCTGGCCCGCCCGGATCGTCCAGCACGAGACGGACCACCTCGACGGCACGCTGTACCTCGACCGGGCGGAACCGCGGTCGCTGTCGTCCAACGAGGCCGTGGCGGAGCGGTGGGCGCAGCCGGGGCCGGAGGGGGCGGCACGGGAGCTGGGGTTCGAGCTGCCGTGAGCCTGCGGGCCGCTTCGTCTCCGCGGGGATTCGCCCCCGCCGCCCCTCGAACGCCGGACGGGCTAAGGGGCGTCCCGGTAGGCCTCCAGTAGGCGCAGCCACACCTCGCTGATCGTCGGGTAGGACGGGACCGCGTGCCACAGGCGGTCGAGGGGGACCTGGGCGGCCACCGCGATGGTCGCCGAGTGGATGAGTTCGCCGACGCCGGGGCCGACGAGGGTGAGGCCGCGCAGGATCTCGTCCTCAAGGTCGACGACCATGCGGGCGCGGCCCTTGTAGCCGTCGACGTACAGGCTGGCCCCGGCGACGGAGGAGAGGTCGACGTCGACGGCGCGGACGCGGTGGCCGGCCCGTTCCGCCTCGGCCAGGGAGAGGCCGACGGAGGCCGCCTCCGGGTCGGTGAAGACCACCTGGGGCACGGTGGCGTGGTCGGCGGTGGCGGCGTGCGCGCCCCAGGCCTCCGCGTGCACGGCGTCGCCCGCCGCCCGGGTGGCGATGGCCGCGCCCGCGATCCGGGCCTGGTACTTGCCCTGGTGGGTGAGGAGGGCGCGGTGGTTGGCGTCGCCGACGGCGTACAGCCAGTCGTGTCCGGTGACGCGGAGGGTGTCGTCGACGGTGAGCCAGGACCCGGGCTCCAGGCCGATCGTCTCCAGGCCGATGTCGTCGGTGCGCGGGGCGCGGCCGGTGGCGAAGAGGATCTCGTCGGCCTCGATCCGGTCGCCGCCGTCGGTGACGATGCGGACGGTGCCGTTCTCCCGGGTCACCGAGGTCACGGAGGTGCCGGTGCGGATGTCGGCGCCGGCCTCGGTGAGGGCCTCGGCGACCAGTTCCCCGGCGAAGGGCTCCATGCGGTCGAGCAGGCCCTTGCCGCGTACGAGGAGGGTGACGCGTGAGCCGAGGGCCTGCCAGGCGCACGCCATCTCGGTGGCGACGACCCCGCCGCCGACCACGGCCAGCCGGCCGGGCACCGACTGGGCGCTGGTGGCCTCCCGGCTGGTCCACGGCCGGACCTCGGCGAGTCCGGGCAGGTCGGGCAGTTTGGCGCGGCTGCCGGTGCAGACGGCGACGGCGTGCCGGGCGGTGAGGACATGCTCCGCGCCGTCGGGGCCGGTGACGCGGACGGTGCGCGGGCCGGCGAGCCGTCCGTGCCCGCGGTACAGATCCGCTCCGGTGCCCGCCAGCCACTCGACCTGGCCGTCGTCCTTCCAGTGGGAGGCGTACTCGTCCCGGTGGGCGAGCACGGCGGCGGTGTCGAGGGGGCCCTGGACGGCCTGTTTCAGACCGGGGGTGCGGCGGGCGTCCGCCCGGGTGATGACCGGGCGCAGCAGGGCCTTGCTGGGCGAGCACGCCCAGTAGGAGCACTCGCCGCCGACCAGTTCGCTCTCCACGACCGCGGTGGTGAGCCCGGCGGCGCGCGTGCGGTCCGCGACGTTCTCGCCCACGGGCCCGGCGCCGAGCACCACGACGTCGTAGGCGGTCGGTTCCAGTTGCGTCGGTTGCGTTTCCGTCATGGCGTCAGTCTGGTGGGTGGTGTGCTCACTGGCCACATGGGTAGGGGCGCGGAATACGTGACCGGCCGGCCGTGTTGTGCCGACGGCCGACCCCCACACCAGGAAGAGGGAAACACGCCATGAGCAGCACCGTGGAGCTCACCAAGGAGAACTTCGACCAGACGGTCACGGACAACGAGTTCGTGCTGATCGACTTCTGGGCGGCCTGGTGCGGTCCCTGCCGTCAGTTCGCACCTGTGTACGAGAAGGCGGCGGAGGAGAACCCGGACCTGGTGTTCGGCAAGGTGGACACCGAGGCGCAGCCGGAGCTGGCCGCGGCCTTCGGTATCCAGTCGATCCCCACGCTGATGATCGTGCGTGACCAGGTCGCCGTGTTCGCCCAGCCGGGCGCGCTGCCCGAGGCCGCCCTGACCGATGTCATCGGCCAGGCCCGCAAGCTGGACATGGACGACGTGCGCAAGCAGATCGCCGAGCAGCAGGCCCAGCAGGGCCAGACCCCGGACGCGGGCGTCTGATACCCCGTGGGACACGCCCGGGCCCTAGAACGGGTACCGGGCGACGTCGCCGCGCACCGTCGTCCAGCGCAGGTCGGTGAAGGCCTCCAGGTTGGCGTCGCCGCCGAAGCGGGAGCCGGTGCCGGAGGCGGCGACCCCGCCGAACGGGGCGACGGCCTCGTCGTTCACGGTCTGGTCGTTGATGTGGACGATGCCCGTGGGGATGCGGTCCGCGAGGTGCAGACCGCGGGCCGGGTCCCCGGTGACGATGCCGAGGGAGAGTCCGTAGGGGCTCGCGGTGGCGAGGGCGACGGCCTCGTCGGGGGTGGCGAAGGACCGTACGGGCGCCACCGGGCCGAAGACCTCCTCCGTGTAGGCGGGGGTGCGGTCGTCCGCGTCGGCGAGGACCGTCGGCCGGTAGAAGAGCCCGTCGTGGGTGCCGCCGGCGGCGAGCCTGGCGCCCTGGGCCGTGCTGTCCTCGACCAGGCCGTGGACCTTGCCGAGCTGCGTGCGGTCGATGAGCGGGCCCAGGTGGACCTGCTCGCGGTGCGGGTCGCCCACGGCGAGGGCGTCGGCCCTGGCGGCCAGCCGGTCGACGTACTCGTCGTACAGCGACGCGTGGACCAGGTGCCGTCCGGCCGTCATGCAGATCTGCCCCTGGTGGAAGAACGAACCCCAGGCGGCCGTGGAGATCACCGCGTCGAGGTCGGCGTCCTCCAGGACGATGAGCGCGGAGTTCCCGCCCAGTTCGAGGTGGGCCCGCTTCAGATGGCGCCCCGCGGCCTCGCCGACGGCGCGGCCGGCACCGGTGGAGCCGGTGAAGGAGATGACGGGGACGTGCGGGTCGGCAACCAGGGCCTGACCGGCCTCCGGTCCCCCGGGCAGGACGTGCAGCAGGTCCTCGGGCAGCCCCGCCTCGGCGAACACCGCGGCGAGCGCCAGTCCGCCGCAGACCGCGGTGCGCGGGTCCGGCTTGAGCAGGACCGCGTTGCCGAGCGCCAGGGCGGGGGCGACGGAGCGGATGGAGAGGATCAGCGGCGCGTTGAACGGGGCGATCACCCCCACCACGCCCACCGGCACCCGCCGGGTGCAGGACAGCCGCGGCTCCTCGGTGGGCAGCACCTGTCCGGCCGGGCGGGAGGCGAGGGCCGCGGCCTCGTAGCACTCCTGGGCGGCGACATGGAGTTCGAAGTCGGCCTTGCCCGGGACGCTGCCGGCCTCGCGGACCAGCCACTCCCTCAGCTCCGTGTGGGCGGCGAACAGGTCGCCGGCCTTGCGGAGCACCGCGGCACGGACGAAGTGCGGGGTCCTCGCCCACGCGGCCTGTGCGGCGCGGGCGGCCCCGGCGGCGGTGGCGACGTCCTCGGCGCCGGCGAGGGCGACGGTACCGAGGGCGTCCCCCGTGGCGGGCTCGGTGACGGTGTACCGGCCTCCCGTGAGCGCGCGGGACTGCCGGGTGGTCGTGGGGTCGAGCAGCGTCATGGGGCTCTCCGATCGCGGGCGTGGACGTCCGTCCCCGTACCCAGGCCGGTTGAGCGCGCACCATCCGGCCCCGGGCACCGAGGGGGTGGCCCGCCGCACCACCCACGATGTCAGCCGGAATCGCGCCGCACCACCGACGCTCCGAGCACCTTGTGCGCCTCGGGTGCCGCGGCCGGGTCGCGCACCGCGCGGTCGACCAGTTCGGCCAGTTCGCGGCCGGTCGGCAGTTCGAGGTGGACGGTGCTCAGCCGGGGCCGCAGCAGCCGGCCCAGCATCAGGTTGTCGGCGCCGACCACGGCCGTCTCCTCGGGGACGCGGACCCCTTCGTCCTGGAGGGCGCGCATCAGCAGCATCGCGTACTCGTCGTTGTACGTGAACACGGCGTCGAGGCCGAGACCGCGCCAGCGTGCGGCCAGCCGGGCGGCGGCCCCCTCGTCGTAGGCGAGCGGCAGCTCGGTGACGGTCGCGTCGGTGCCGCGCAGGGCGGCGCGCACACCGGCCAGGCGGGGCGCGGAGAACGCCTCCAGACCGGGTTCGCGCGGGACGACCACGCCGATCCGGCGGCGGCCCCGGTCGAAGAGGTGCGCGCCCGCGCTGTGGCCGACCACGTCGTGGTCCATGAGCAGGGCGTGCGCGCCCTCGACGGACTCGGGGCCGAGCGTGATCACGGCCCGCGCCCCGGAGCGTTTGAGCACCTCGACGCCGCGCGGGCCGAGCCCGGAGCCGGGGACCAGCACCGCCACCGGCCGCAGTTCCGCCCAGGCGCGGGCGGCCTCGTCGTCGTGCAGGCCGACGGTGCCGTACTGCACGACCGTGTAGTCGAGGCGGCCGAGGGCGCCCTGGAGGTCGTTGATGAACTGGCTGTAGAGCGGGCCGACGGGGAAGGCGGGCGCGGGCATCAGGACCATACGGCTGTGCCCGGCGCGCAGGCTGCGGGCCGCGGCGTGCGGCACGTACCCGAGCTCCCTCGCGGCCTCGCGGACCCGGCGCCGGGTGGGTTCGCTGATCCGGACGGCGCCGGCGTTGTTCAGGACGTAGGAGACGGTCGCGCGCGAGACGCCGGCCAGGCGGGCAACATCGGCGCTCGTGGGTACGGAGCGCGTCGGTGCGGGAGAGGCGGGCGCGGGCGGGTTCGGTATCTGCACCATGACGTCCCGCATTTTCGCAGAAGCGGTAACGGGGCTGCGCGCCGGGTGAGTTGAGACTCCCGGAGGGGGTTCGCGGGGGGCCGGTCAGCGGGCGCCCGCGGGGCCCGTGACGCGGTCCACCAGGTCGGTCCACGCGGCTTCCAGACGCTCGGGCGGTATGCCGCACTGGCGGATCAGGTGGTGGATCAGGGCGGGGTCGAGCTGGGCCATCAGCGTGTACGCGAGGAGTTCGCAGTCCGCGTCCGGGACCGCCTCGCGCAGCAGCAGGGTGACGTGATGGCGCAGCACCCGGCGCGCGGGGACGGTGTAGCGGCGGCCGGGGTCCGCTTCGGCGGCCAGTTGCAGTTCGAGTTCGTCCGCGGTGCGGCGGAGCATGGCGAGGCCGAACGCCCGCAGCCGCTCCGCCGGGGGCGCGCCCGGCCCGAGGGGCGCGGGGCCGCTGAGGAAGGCGGCCTGGAACTTCTTCTCGGAGTGGTCGAGGAGCGCCGTGAGCAGTCCGGTGCGGTCGCCGAAACGGCGGAAGACCGTCCCCTTGCCCACGCGGGCGGCCGCCGCCACCTCCTCCATGGTGATGCCGTCGGCCCCGCGCTCGGCGACGAGCCGCGCGGCGGCCTCCAGCAGCCGGGCGCGGTTGCGTGCGGCGTCGGCACGCAGGCAGGGCTCGTCGGGCTCCGCGCCGAGCTGGAGCAGCTCCTGCGGCTCGACGGGCTCCTGGGGTGCCGGGGCGGACGGCGTCGCGGCGGACATGAAGCCAGCGTAAAGCATGGGGAAGAAACTGGACCGCGGTCCGGTTAAGGTGCTACAACTGCGAAGCGGACCTCGGTCCGGATTTGCACAGGCCACGTTTCAGCCCCCCTGGAGTTTCCCCCATGTCTGTTCGCATCCTCGCCCTCGTCGGCAGCCTCCGCGCCGGTTCGCACAACCGCCAGCTCGCCGAGACCGCGGTGAAGCTCGCCCCGTCCGGCGCCGAGGTGGCGCTCTACGAGGGGCTGGCGGAGATCCCCTTCTACAACGAGGACATCGACGTCGAGGGCGGCGTCCCGGCCGCCGCCGCCAAGCTGCGCGAGGCCGCCGCCGACGCGGACGCCCTGCTGCTCTTCACGCCCGAGTACAACGGCACGATCCCGGCCGTCCTGAAGAACGCCATCGACTGGCTGTCCCGCCCGTTCGGCGCCGGCGCCATCGGCGGCAAGCCGGTCGTCGTCGTCGGCACCGCCTTCGGCCAGTACGGCGGTGTCTGGGCGCAGGACGAGGCCCGCAAGGCCGTGGGCATCGCGGGCGGCAAGGTGATCGAGGACATCAAGCTGTCCATCCCCGGCTCGGTGACCCGCTTCGCCGAGACCCACCCGGCCGACGACGCCGAGGTCACCGAGCAGCTGACCGAGGTCATCACCCGCCTGCGGACCCTCGCCGCCGGCCCGGCGGCCGCCTGACCCGCCCGAAGGGGCCACGGCACCCGCCCCGGCCCCTTCACCCGCCGCCCGGCCGGCGCCCGTCCGTTGACAGGCGGCGGTCCCGGCCGTACTAATCGGAACCGGTGATCCGGGAGCGGCGGAAGGCGTGGACGTGCGGGGACTGCCCTTGTCCGGGGTGACGGTGGTCAGCGTGGAGCAGGCGGTGGCGGCGCCCTACGCCACCCGGCAGCTGGCCGATCTCGGCGCACGCGTGATCAAGGTGGAGCGGCCGGGCGAGGGCGACTTCGCCCGGCACTACGACACCACCGTCCACGGCCACTCCAGCTACTTCGTGTGGATCAACCGCTCCAAGGAGTCCCTCACCCTCGACCTGAAGGACCCGCGGGGCCGGGCGATCCTGCACCGGCTGCTCGCGGACGCCGACGTGTTCGTGCAGAACCTCGCGCCGGGCGCCGCCGGCCGCCTCGGTCTGGGGACCGGGGAACTCACCCGCCGCTACCCCCGGCTGATCCCCTGCACGATCTCCGGCTACGGCACGAGCGGCCCGTGGGCCGACCGCAAGGCCTACGACATGCTCATGCAGTGCCAGACCGGCCTGGTGTCCCTGACCGGGACGCCGGAGCAGACGGCCCGTACCGGGATCTCCGTCGCCGACATCGCTGCCGGCATGTACGCGTACAGCGGTGTGCTCACCGCCCTCTACACCCGCGCCACCACCGGCACGGCCCATCCGGTGGAGGTGTCCCTGTTCGAGGCGCTGGCCGAGTGGATGGGCCAGCCCGCCTACTACACGCGCTACGGCGGCACCCAGCCCCCGCGGCTGGGCACCCAGCACGCCACCATCGCCCCCTACGGGACCTATCGGGCCGCCGACGGCCGCGAGGTGCTGTTCTCCGTCCAGAACGAGCGCGAGTGGGCGGCCCTGTGCGACCGCTTCCTCGGCCGGCCGGAGCTGACCGACGATCCACGCTTCGCGACCGGTTCCGACCGTGTGGCGCACCGGGAGGAGCTGAACGCGGTCATCGCGGAGCGTTTCGCCCGCGACGACGCCGACGAGCTGCTGAAGGACCTGGAGTCGATCGGCATCGCCTGCGCCGGGGTCAACGACGTCGCCGCCTTCCTCGACCATCCGGTGCTCACCGCCCGCGACCGCAGGCGCGAGGTGGCGGTGCCGGGCGCGACGGTGGAGGCGCTGCTCCCGCCCGCCGACCTCGCGGGCGTACCGGCCCGTATGGACCCGGTTCCGGCCGTGGGCGAGCACACGGAGGCGATCCTGACGGAACTGGGCCACGGCCCCGAGGAGATCGAGGCGCTGCGCGCGGACGCGGTCGTCTGAGAACGGCGCAACCGGCTACGCCTGCCGCTCGCGCAAGGCCTCCAGGACGTCCTCGTCCGTCAGCTGGCCGAACTCCTCGTACCACTGGCCGACGGCCATGAACGCGGCCGGCTCGTGCAGACACACCACCTCGTCGGCCTCCGCCCGCATCAGCGCCACGCCCTCCGGCGAACCGACCGGGGCGGCCAGCACGAGCCGCCCGGGCCCCCGCGCGCGCAGGGCGCGCAGCGCGGCGCGGGCGGTGGATCCGGTGGCCAGTCCGTCGTCGACGACGAGCACGGTCCGGCCGCGCACCTCGGGAGCGGGCCGGCCCTCGCGGTAGAGCCGTTCCCGGCGGCGCAGTTCGGCGCGCTCGCGCTCGACGACGGGCGCGAGATCGGACGCGCTCAGGCCCAGCCCGCGCAGGGCCCCGTCGTCGAACACCGGGACCCCGTCGCCGGCCATCGCGCCGACGCCGAACTCCTCGTGGGAGGGGGCGCCGACCTTCCGTACGACGAGGACGTCGAGCGGCGCGTCCAGCGACCGGGCGACCTCGGCGGCCACCGCGACACCGCCGCGGGGCAGCGCCAGCACGACGGGGTCGGGCAGGGCGCCGTCGTCCTGCCGCTCCCGCAGCCGTGCGGCCAGTTCCCGCCCGGCCGCCCGGCGATCCCGGAACCGCATGGCACCCGCGTACCCCCTGCCCGGCAGCCGAAGCACCGCCGCGGGCATGGGTGCGCGCGCCTCGGGCAGTCGTGGGTCATGGTCGGTGACACGGGCGGCTACGGGCAGGAGCGTCGGCCGGACGAGAGCGGGCACCGTGCGGTGGTGCAGGAGGACGAGGTCCGCATCGAGGCCTGGGCGACGAGCCGGGAGAACTGCCTGGCGGAGGCGGTGACGGCGATGGTGGAGTGCTTCGCCGACGTCTCCGGGGTGAGACCGACCGGAGTGGGCCGCGTCCGGCTGGCGGAGGCCAGCGACGACGATCTGCTCGCCGCGCTGCTGGACGAGATCATCTACCGGCTGGACGAGGACGGGCAGATACCGGTCGATGTGGAGGCGGACGAGGCCGAGGGCGGTCTCGACGTGCGCCTGGCACTCGCCTCCGTGTCCGACGTACGCCTCACCGGGGACGCCCCGACGGCGGTGGCCTGGGAGGAACTGCGCATCGGCCCGGGCCCGTACGGCTGGACGTGCGCGGTCACGGTCGACGCCTGACCCGGGCGGTCGCGGCGCCCGGCGCCGGAGCGGCCGCGTTCAGCGGCCGGGCTCCGCGGCGCTGATGTCCGCGAGGGCGGAACGCGGATCCTCCGCCATCGCGAGATCCCCGAGGCTCACCACGCCCACCGGACACCCGCCCCGCTCGACCACCGGCAGCCGCCGCACCGCGTGCCGCCGCATCAGCTCGACGGCGTGATCGGTCGTGTCCTCCGGGTCGAGCGTCACCAGCGGCGGCCTCGTACAGAGCGAACCCACCGTCGTCGCCTCGGGATCATGTCCCTCGGCCACACCCCTCAGCACGATGTCACGGTCGGTGAGCACACCGAACAGATCGCAGTCGTACGCCACCAGCACATCGCCGACGTCCTGCTCGCGCATCAGCCGCGCCGCCCGCGCCACCGACGTCATGGGCTCGACGGACGCGGTGTGCGCGGACATCACGTCCCGTATCAGCGTGGTCATGGGCACCTCCCGGAGGGAACGACCGGAGGGGACGACAGGCCTGGATCCCCTGCCCGCCGCGTAGCCCACCGGCCGGGAGGTAAACCGCCGCCGCCACGCCCCGCCGGCCGGGGTGGAAGAGGACGGACCCGCCCGGCCGGACACGCCGCGCCTAGACGGCCCCGGGAACCTCCTCGGTCACCCCGTTCAGCGGTGACTCCGGGTCGGTGCCGTACGGACGGGTGAGGGCCTCCAGCCCGTGGCCGGCCGGGTCGCGGAAGTACACGCCGCGGCCCCCGTCGTTGCGGTTGATGCGGCGGGGCCACCTGCCGTGCGGGTCGGCCTGGATCGGCACCCCGCCGGCCACCAGCCGGGCGAGGATCGCGCCGAACTCGTCCTCCGGGACGAGGAACGCGTAGTGCTGCGTCGGGACGTCGATGTCGACGGTCGCGAAATCCAGGGTGACGCCGTTGGCGGTCGTCACCGGAAGGAACATCCCGGCCGGTTCCCCGACCTCCAGTCCCAGGATCTCGGCGAGGAAACGGGCGGACTTCTCCCGGTCAGGGGTGAGCACGATGGTGTGATGGAACTCGACCGACATTGCTGTCAATGCCTCCACGGGCATCCGCGGCGCCTCCATGCCTCACCCGGCCGGTGACCGCGGCACGCGATGCCGCGCGCACGCGCGTAGACAGCCCGGCCGGCCGCTGTCGAGGGGATATCCGGGCGCCACCGGGTCAGGCCCTGTTTCCTCCCTCCGCCCCGGCCGCCTCGTCCACACGGTCCGCCACCCAGCCCAGGAAGCCCCGCACCGCCGCCCCGGGCAGCGCGAGCGCGGACTCCCTGGGGCGTTCGAAGCTGCGGAGCGCCTGCGTGAGCAGCGGTCCGAAGTCCGCCTCGGAGGCGGCGACGATCCCGGCCGCCTCGCGCTTGGCGCACCACCGACCCGTACGGCAGTACACGACGGAGCGGCAGCCGTTGAGGACCCGGTTGTCGGCCGCGTGCCCCTCGCCCTCGGCGTGTTCCCGTACGGAGGCGCGCAGTGCGGCGAGGACGGCGGCCCGCCGCGGCGCGGCGATCACGTCACGCACCGGACTGCCGTACAGCGGGAGTCCCGCCTGGTGGGCGACGGAGCGGTCGAGGACGTACCAGAAGGCGGGCGACTCCCGGGCGTCGTGGCTGACCCGCTCGGGCAGGGACGGTCCGGTGTCGAGGTCCATGAGGTACCCGGCCGCGTCGGACGGGCGGGCGGTGAAACCGGTGGGGTACACCACCAGTTCCAGTCCGGCGGCGGGACAGTCCAGGGCGGGGTGGGCGAGTCTCCGGGCCAGTTCGGGCAGTGACGGGCGCGGCAGCGAGTCGTCGACCACCACCGTCACGTCGATGTCGCTGCGTCCGTGGCGGTAGTCGCCGAGGGCCAGGGATCCGACGGCCAGGACGCTCGCCAGGTGCGGGCCGCAGACGGCGCGGGTGCGGCGGACCAGCTCATCCAGGTAGGGACGGAGCACGGGCGGGACGGGCGTACGGCTCATGGGGGCGGTGCCGGCCCCGGGGCGCGGGTGGCGGGTGTCACTTCCACAGGTCGTCGCTGTCGCACACCCGCGCCCCCATGTTGCGTTCCATCATCCGCAGGGCCGCGTCCGCCAGGTCGGCGTGGATGTGGGCGACGGCGTCCCGCGGGACGACGACGTCGAGATGCCGGATGTGCGCGTCGAGCGCGGAGTACAGGACGCACTGCTCCGTCACCTGGCCGCAGAGCACGAGCCGGTCGATGCCCTGCTGGGCGAGCAGATACCCCAGCGGGGTCTCGAAGAAGATCGAGTGCCGGGCCTTGACGACGAAGAGGGAGGAGTCGTCCGGCCGCAGCGGTTCCACGAGGTGCGCGTGCGCCCCCGAGAGGGCCTTGTCGAGCAGCTCACCGTGGTGGGAGCGCCACTCCCCGAAGTTGTCGTTGACGTAGATCACCGGCACGTCGCGCTGCCGTGCCCGTTTCAGCAGCGCGGCGACGACCGGTACGACCGATTCGGCGGACGGGATCAACTGCTCGGCGTCCGGATGGTCGTAGGTGTTGATCATGTCGATGACGGTCAGCGCGGTCGTGCCCATGCGACCAGGGTTCCACGCGCCGGGCGGATCAGACCTGTCCTGCTGCTCCGCACTTGACAGGAGGCCTCTCGCGTCACAGCCTTTGGCAACGTTGTCATACCGTTCGCCGCCAAGAGCGGGTGAAGCCGTTCCGGCTCGCGCCGCTGCTTTCCGATGGGACATCACGCGCATGAGGGAACAAGGGACGAGCGATCCGCAGTGGGTCGCGGTGGATCTGCGGGCCGTCTGCGGAATCGACTGGATCCGCCTCGCCTTCGAGTGCGACGCGGGCGACCCGCTGTACACACCGCCCACGGCGGGCAACCGGTTCGACGGCGCGGCCGCCGGGGAGATCCGGTCGAGCTATCCGCTGGAGTTCGTCGTCGAGACCAGCACCGACCACGCCGTGTGGCGGAGCGTCTACCGCACCACCGCCGGGACCGGAGGGGTGGTGAACATCCAGCCGGCCCGCCCCGTGCGGGGCCGCTGGGTGCGGATGACGTCCCTGCGCCGCTCCAGCTCCCACCCGCTCGGGCTCAGCGGTTTCGACGTGTACGGCACCCCCGGCGCGCTCGCCGGCCCGGGCCGGCTGCCCGGTCCGGCGGTCATCAGGGCCGTCCGGCCCTAGCCGCGCCGGGCGTCCTCGCCGACGATGGGGGAATGATCCACACCGATGGCTTCCGACTGCTCGACCGGCAGGAGTGCCTGGGCCTGCTGGCCAAGGTGCCGGTCGGTCGCGTCGTCTACACCCGGCAGGCGCTGCCCGCGGTCCTGCCCGTCAACTTCTCCCTGGACACGGACTCCTCCGTGGTGCTGTGCACCTCGGCCGCCTCCGATCTGGTGCGGGCGATCGACGGGGTGGTGGTCGCCTTCGAGGCCGACGAGTTCCACGCCGAGCGCCGGGCCGGCTGGAGCGTGGTGGTCACCGGCCGGGCGGCCGTGGTCACCGAGCCGGCCGAGCACGAGCGTCTGCTGCGCACCGGCCCCCGGTCGTGGATGCCGATGCACGACGGGGTGTTCGTCCGGATCGAGGCCGAGATGGTGACCGGCCGCGAACTCACCGGCATGCCCGGCTGATCCGGCGAGGGCCCCGGCCGGGTGCGAGGGCCCGGCGGCCGGTGAACACCGTGCCGTACGGTACGGCTGTGACCGCCTTCAGCCCTGAGAACGCCCCCGGCCGCCACGGCCCTGCCGCCACCGTCGAGGCCCAGCCCCGTACGGTGGGCCGGGTGCGCACCGAGTACTCGCCCGCGCACGACGGCGACCCCGATCCCGGGGAGATCGTGTGGACCTGGGTGCCCTACGAGGAGAACGACGGCCGGGGCAAGGACCGCCCCGTGCTCGTCGTGGCCCGGGAGACCGGCGGGACGGTGCTCGCCGTGCAGTTGTCGAGCAGGCCGCGTGACGGGCACCGGGAGTGGGTGCCGATCGGGAGCGGGCCGTGGGACCGGTCGGGCCGCGATTCCTGGGTGGACGTGGACCGGGTGCTGCGGCTCCACGGGGACGGCATGCGCCGTGAGGCGTGTGCCCTGGACCGGATGCGGTTCAACCTCGTACGTCAGCGGCTGCGGGAGCGGTACGGCTGGAGCTGATCCCCGCCGCCGGCCCGGTCGGCAGCTCCGCGAGGGTCCGTTCGAACGCGGTGCGGACCGCGCTGTCGCGGGTGCGGTCCAGGATCGCGAAGACGACGTGCCCGAAGGCCCCGGAGAACCGGCCGCCCGGCGCGAGATGGGTGCGGAAGGCCGCCGCCACCCGCGCGGGGTCGTTGCGGAACACCCCGCAGCCCCAGGCGCCCAGCACCAGCCGCCGGTAGCCGTGGGCGGCGGCGGTCTCCAGCACCCGCCCGGCCCGCGTCACCAGCGCCTGCGGGATCTCGCCGGCCCGCTCCGGCGCCGTGCGCAGGATCACGCCCGCGTTGGGCGCGGGCGAGGTGAGGAAACCGGCCCTGAACGGCTCGTCCAGCAGGCGGCCGCGGGCGTCCCGGAAGACGGGCACGGCCGGTGAGTGGATCACCCGGTCCGTGTAGAACGGGTTGCGGTGGGTGCGGTGGTGGTCGTAGAAGCCCGGGGCCTTCAGCAGGCAGGTGTACAGCGCGGAGGCGCGGCACAGGGCCTCCTCCTGGGCCTGGGCGCCGTTGAGGTATCCCCCGCCGGGATTCCGGGCGGAGGCGAAGTTCAGCACGGCCACGTCGTCCGCGAGCCGCCGGGCGGCCTCGACGCTGCTCTCCCCGGTGATCTCGAACCGTGTCGCGCCCGGCCGGAACGCCGGGACCGGGACCGGTTCCGGCCCGTACGTCCGCGTACCGTCCCGCGCCGCCTCGATCGCCGCGGCGAGGGACACCTCGTGCCCGCCGGGCGCACGGTAGGCGCCGGCCGCGACGATCCGCTCGGTCTCCCGGGCGACACCCCGCAGGCGCGCGCTCACGGCGCCACCCCCGTAGCCGCCGTGACCGCGCACCGCGCGATCTCGCTCGTCGTGCTCATGCGGGCATCCTGAGCGATGCTGGTGATGCGGCGCAACGGAGTTTCCACCCGTCGTACCCGCCCGTGTACGGGCGGCAAAGGCCCCGGAAACGGGACGGAAGGACCGGCCGGCCGGACCGGGGCGCTCCGCCAGGCGCCCTTGTGCCCGGCGGCGCGAAGGTTTTGGGTGGACGGGTTGATGCCGGCCGGGGCCACCTGGCACCCGGGCCGGCGGCATGGCGGAACCTCAGGAGGATCCCCACATGTCCGATGCGGAAGGTGGCTCCACCGAGCCACGGAGCACCGTCACCGAAGGCGAGGTGGAGGCCCTGGTGCGGGGCATCTGCTTCAAGACCGGACCGCCGCGCCGTCTCGGGGTCGAGGTGGAATGGCTCGTCCGCGAACCGCGGGACCCGTGGCTCCCCTTGTCGTCCGAGCGCCTCGATGCGGCCCATGCCGCGGTGCGGACCGTGCCCCTGCGGTCGGCGCTCACCATCGAGCCCGGCGGCCAGCTGGAGCTGAGCTCGCCGCCCGCCGACTCCCTGATGGAGTGCGTCGGGACCGTCTCCGCCGACCTCGACGCGGTCCGCGCGGAGCTGCGCCGGGACGGTCTGGTCCTCGTCGGTGTCGGCCACGACCCCCGGCGGACGCCCCGCCGCTATCTGCGCGCACCGCGCTACGACGCCATGGAGGCCTGTCTCGACCGCACGGGTCCCGCCGGCCGCGCCATGATGTGCGCCTCCGCCTCCGTGCAGGTCTGCCTGGACGCCGGGTACGAGGAGCCGGGGCCCCTCGGCCATGTGCGGCGCTGGTGGCTCGCGCACCTGCTGGGCCCGGTCCTGACCGCCGTGTTCGCCAACTCCCCCGCCGCCGGCGGCCGGCCCACCGGCTGGGTGTCCACGCGGCAGCTGCGCTGGGACCGGATCGGCGCCGGCCGGGCGGGCGGACCGGTTCTGGACGCCGACCCGCGCACGGCGTGGGCCCGGCACGTTCTGGACTCGCCCGTCATGTGCGTACGGGACGGGGGTGGGCCGTGGCAGGTGCCGCGCGGGCTGACCTTCCGCGCGTGGGTGCGGACCGGCGCACCCCGGCCGGCCACCCGGGAGGACCTGGACTACCACGCGACCACGCTGTTCCCGCCGGTCAGGCCGCGCGGGCACCTGGAGCTGCGCATGATCGACGCGCAGCCCGGCGACGACGGCTGGATCGTGCCGCTGGCGGTGACGACGGCGCTGTTCGAGGACCCGGAGGCGGCCGAGACCGCCTACCGTGCGGTGAAGCCGCTGGCCGAGCGGACGCGGGGCGGGCCCGCGCCGCACAACGCGCTCTGGCGGGACGCGGCCCGGGTGGGCCTGGCCGATCCGGAGCTGCGGGAGGTGGCCGCGAGCTGTTTCGCGGCGGCGCTGCGCGCCCTTCCCCGGCTCGGCGCCACCGCCGGGGTCATCGACGCGGTGGAGGCGTACCGGGACCGCCATGTCGCCCGCGGCCGCTGCCCGGCCGACGACCTGCTGGACGAACTGCGCGCGGCGGCGGACACGGCGCACGCCCACCCCCCGCACGGGAAGGACATCCCCTCATGACCGACCCCGCCCTCGACGCCGAAGCACTGCGCGAGCGCGCGGTCGCCTCGCTGATCACGGCACGGGACCGCACGACGCTGCTCACGAGCTGCGTCGAGGAGCCCGACCTGACCGCGCAGCACTCGCCGCTGATGTCGCCGCTGGTGTGGGACCTCGCGCACATCGGCAATCAGGAGGAGCAGTGGCTGCTGCGGGCCGTCGCCGGCCACGAGGCGATACGGCCCGAGATCGACGGCCTGTACGACGCCTTCGAGCACCCGCGTGCCGAACGTCCGAGTCTGCCGCTGCTGCCTCCGCCGGAGGCCCGCCGGTACGCCGCCGAGGTGCGCGGCCGGGCGCTGGACGTGCTGGAGGGTGCCGCCTTCCACGGGACGCGGCTGACCGAGGCGGGCTTCGCGTTCGGGATGATCGCTCAGCACGAACAGCAGCACGACGAAACGATGCTGATCACCCATCAGCTGCGCAGGGGCCCGCGGGCGCTCACCGCCCCGGACCCGGACCCGGTGCCGCTGTTCACGGGTCCGTCCGAAGTCCTCGTGCCGGGCGGCCCGTTCACGATGGGCACCTCGGACGAGCCGTGGGCGCTGGACAACGAACGGCCCGCGCACCGGCGCGAGGTGGCGCCCTTCCGCATCGACACCACACCGGTGACGAACTCCGCGTACCAGGCGTTCATCGAGGACGGCGGCTACGACGAGCCCCGCTGGTGGACCGCCGGGGGCTGGGACCACATCCGCCGCAACTCCGTCACCGCGCCGCTGTTCTGGCGCCGGGACGGCGGGCAGTGGCTGCGGCGCCGGTTCGGTGTCACCGAGGTGGTGCCGCCCGAGGAACCGGTCCTGCACGTGTGCTGGTACGAGGCGGACGCCTACGCCCGCTGGGCCGGGCGCCGGCTGCCCACCGAGGCGGAGTGGGAGAAGGCGGCCCGGTACGACCCGGCCGGTGACCGCTCGACGCGCTACCCCTGGGGTGACGCCGACCCGGGTCCCGAGCACGCCAACCTCGGCCAGCGGCATCTGCGTCCGGCGCCCGCCGGAAGCTATCCGGCCGGTGAGTCCCCGCTCGGGGTGCGGCAGTTGATCGGGGACGTGTGGGAGTGGACGGCGAGCGACTTCCTGCCGTACCCCGGGTTCCGGGCGTTCCCGTACAAGGAGTACTCGGAGGTGTTCTTCGGGCCGGAGTACAAGGTGCTGCGGGGCGGTTCGTTCGCCGTGGACGCGGTGGCCTGCCGGGGTACGTTCCGCAACTGGGACCTGCCGGTGCGGCG
This sequence comes from Streptomyces sp. NPDC030893, assembly GCF_055571535.1. Lineage (NCBI taxonomy): Bacteria > Bacillati > Actinomycetota > Actinomycetes > Kitasatosporales > Streptomycetaceae > Streptomyces > Streptomyces sp. NPDC030893. The sequence goes on from NZ_JBVIFC010000005.1 coordinate 196,239, forward strand.
GCAGATCTTCTCCGGGTTCCGCACGGCACGCTCGGAGAGCGTCTGATGTGCCGTCACCTTGCCTACGTGGGGCCCGAGGAGCCGCTGGGCGAGCTGCTCGTGTCGCCGCCGCACGCCCTGTACCGGCAGTCGTGGGCGCCCCGGCGGCAGCGGTACGGCACGGTCAACGCGGACGGGTTCGGGGTGGGCTGGTACGCGCAGGGTGATCCGGTGCCCGCCCGGTACCGGCGGGCCGGGCCGGTCTGGGCGGACCTGTCGTTCGCGGATCTGGCGCGTGTCGTACGCACCCGGGCGCTGCTGGCCGCCGTACGGGACGCGACCCTGTCGGGGGCCGACGCGGAGGCCGCGGCGGCGCCGTTCGCGGCCGGGACCTGGCTGTTCAGCCACAACGGGGCGGTGCCGGGCTGGCCCGGCTCGCTCGCGCCGCTGGTCGGCACCCTGCCCGCCGAGGAGGTGCTGTCGCTGGAGGCCCGCAACGACTCGGCGTTCGTGTGGGCGCTGGTGCTGGCCCGGCTGCGGGCCGGTGACGAGGAGGGGCAGGCGCTCGCCGACACGGTCCTGGAGGTGGCCGGCGCGGCCCCCGGGGCCCGGCTCAACCTGCTGCTCACCAACGGGGACACCGTCACCGCGACCGCCTGGGGCGACACGCTGTGGTACCTCACCCGGACCGGCGGCGGCACCGTCGTGGCGTCCGAACCGTACGACGACGATCCGCACTGGCGGGAGGTCCCCGACCGCACACTGCTCGCGGCGAGCCCCACGGACGTCCTGCTGACCCCGCTCAAGGAGCCCGGCGACGCCCTGTCGTCCGCCGGCGCGCCCGCACCTACCAGGGAGCCCCTTACGTGAGTCCGTTCCATCTCACCCGCACCCTGCCCGAGGACACCACCGGCGCCGCCCTGCGCGCCGACGTCCGCGAGGGCCTGACGGGCAGCCCCCGGACGCTGCCGCCGAAGTGGTTCTACGACGCCCGGGGCAGCGAACTCTTCGAGGAGATCACCGCGCTGCCCGAGTACTACCCGACGCGTGCGGAGCGCGAGATCCTGCGCACCCGCGCCGGTGAGATCGCTCAGGCGTCCGGGGCCCGCACCCTGGTCGAACTGGGCTCCGGCTCCTCGGAGAAGACGCGGTACCTGCTCGACGCGCTCCCGGAGCTGCGCACGTACGTCCCCGTCGACGTCAGCGGGAGCGCCCTCACCCGGGCCGGGCGGGAGCTGGTGGCCGAACGCCCGGGGCTCGACGTGCACGCGCTGATCGCCGACTTCACCGCCCGGCTGACGCTGCCCGCCACTCCGGGTCCCCGGATGGTGGCGTTCCTCGGCGGCACCGTCGGCAATCTGCTCCCCGCCGAACGGGCCGCGTTCCTCGGCTCCGTGCGCGCCCTGCTCGCCCCGGGCGACGCCCTGCTGCTCGGTACCGACCTGGTGAAGGACGAGCGGGTGCTGGTCCGGGCGTACGACGACGCGGCGGGGGTGACGGCCGCGTTCAACAAGAACGTGCTGGCCGTCATCAACCGCGAGCTGGGCGCCGACTTCGATCCGGGCGCCTTCGACCACGTGGCGGTGTGGGACGCCGGCCACGAGTGGATCGAGATGCGGCTGCGCTCGCGTACCGCCCAGACGGTGAAGATCCCCGCCCTGGAGCTCGCCGTGGACTTCGCGGCGGGCGAGGAGGTGCGCACCGAGGTGTCGGCGAAGTTCCGGCAGGAAGGGGTGCGTTCCGAACTGTCCGCCGCCGGTCTGGAGTTGAGCCGGTGGTGGACGGACGGGGAGCAGCGGTTCGCGCTGTCGTTGAGCGTGGCCCGCTGACGACGGCGGCCCCGGGCGGGTCCTGGCCGGGGGCGGGTCCTAGTCGAAGGCCAGGGCCTCGGTGATGCGCTCGGCGGCGCGCTCGGCCTCCCTCTTCGGGTCCCCGCCCTGGAGCACCTTCGTCATGTACTCCTTGATCGGGTTGTCCGCCTCGACCGCGCTCCACTGGGGTGTGATGGGGGTCGCCCGGCCCTGTGCGGCTCCGGCCGCCATGGCCGCGACCCCCTCCTCGTCCGCCACCGACTCGGCGAGGCCGGCCTTGTTGGGGACGTAGTTCATGGTGCGGGCCAGGTCGGTGTTCCAGCGGGCGCCGGTGAGTGCCGCGACGACCTCGATCGCGGCCTCCCTGGCGTCGGTGTTGGCGGGAACCACGAGGTCGGAGCCGCCGGTGAAGACGGCACCGGGGGTGCCGGACGCCTTGCCGGGGACGGGGAAGTACCCCAGCTTGCCCTCCAGTTCCGGGTTCTGCTTCAGGATGGCCCGCGCCACGCCGGGTACGGCCACGATCTGCGCGACCCGGCCGTCGGCGAACACATCGGCCTGCGGCGGGTGTTCCTCGTCGGCGTCGACCGGTCCGTCGCCGAGCGCCTGGAGCCGGCGGTAGAAGTCCATGCCGCGCAGCGCCTCCGGGCTGTCGAGGGTGCCGCGCCAGACACCGTCCCGCTCGGTGGCGAGCTCACCGCCCTCCTCCCAGATGAACCCGGCGAGCGTGTACCAGTCCTGCCCGGCGAGGTAGATGCCCTGGTCGCCACCGGTGTCGAGCTTCTCGGAGACGGTGAGCCACTCGTCGCGGTCCTTCGGAGGCTCGGAGATACCGGCTTCCTGGAAGAGGTCCTTGCGGTAGATGACGACGCGGTTGGCGGCGTACCAGGGGATGCCGTACTGCTGGGAGCCCCACTGGCCGGGTTCGGCGAGACCGGGCAGCCAGTCCTCGCGGCCCCAGTCCCGCATCGACTCCAGGGTGAGGTCGAGCAGTCCGTCGCCCTCCGCGTACGTGGCGACCTGGGTGTTGCCCACCTCGATGACGTCGGGTCCGTCCGCCTCGTCGGTCTCCAGCGCCTTCTGCACCTTCTCGCCGATGCCGGTCCACTCCTGGATGCGGATGTCGAGGTCGAGTTGCGTGTGCTCGCGCTCGAACTCCTCGGTGAAGCGCTCCAGATACTCCTGGGAGGCGCTGTGCTGCATCAGCCACACGGTGACCGTGCTCCGTTCCGACGCGCTGTCGGGCATCAGTCCGCAGCCGCCGAGCAGCGACGCGGACACACAGACGAGGGCGAGCAGACGGCGTTTCACGAGGGTCCTGTTTCTGTCTGACGGACAGGGCGGGGCCCGACGTGGGGGGCGAGCGGCAGCTCGGGCGGGTGACCAGCATCTTGGTATGGACCAATGCGAAGGTCAAGCCGGGAGGCGAACGGGGGCGACGTCTCGCGCTCCGCGGCGCGGTAGGGCACGGTGGAGTGACGTGTGACACAGGCGGCGCCCGGTGCGGCCGGGCGGCCCGCCGGGGAGAGGAGCAGCACCATGTCGGACCACACCTACCGGGTCACGGAGATCGTCGGCACCTCGCCCGAAGGCGTCGACAAGGCCGTACGCAACGGCATCGAGCGCGCGTCGCAGACGCTGCGCAATCTGGACTGGTTCGAGGTGACCCAGGTGCGCGGCCAGATCGAGGACGGGCGGATCGCGCACTGGCAGGTGGGTCTGAAGGTCGGCTTCCGCCTGGAGGAGACGGGCTGAGCCGGGCGGCCGGGGCTCAGGTGCGCCCTTCGCGCTCCTGGGCGTCCTTCAACTCCCCTGACGGGGCCGTCCAGCGGGCCTGGACGACGGTGAAACCGGCCCGCCGGGCGTCCTGGCAGACCAGTTCGTCGTCGTCCACGAGCACCCGGATCTCGCGGGTGCGTGCGAGACGGCGCAGGATCGCCAGCTTGGTGTGGCGGGCGGGCCTGCGGTCGGCGTCGCCGCGCATGTGCACCTCGCCCTCGGGCAGCTCCTGCGCGGCGAGCCAGTCCAGGGTGTCGCGCCGGCAGCGCTCGGGGCGCCCGGTGAGGTAGACGATCTCGCACTCCCGCGCGCTCTCCCGCACCAGCGCGATCCCCTCGGCGAGCGGCGGGTCCTGCGGCGCCGCGGCGAAGAAGGCGTCCCAGTCGCGCGGCCGGCGCGCCAGGAAATGCTGCCGGTGCGCGGTGTCGGCGAGGGTGTTGTCGAGGTCGAACACGGCCAGCGGCGGCTCGTTGCGGTCGGTCACCCCGCCACTCTAGACACGGGCCGGACGGAATCCCGGGGGCCGCGGGGTGTTGAACCCGGTATGAGTTCCGTCATCGCCTCGGCCCGCTTCTCCGTCCTCGACCGTTCCCGTACGCGTGAGGGCCACACGGGCCCCGAGGCGCTGCGGGACACGGTGGCCCTGGCGCGGGAGGTGGAGCGGCTCGGCTACCACCGGTTCTGGGTGGCGGAGCACCACGGCGTGCCGGGGGTCGCCGGTTCGGCGCCGACGGTGCTGGCCGCCGCCGTGGCCGGGGCGACCCGGACGATCCGCGTCGGCACCGGCGGGGTGATGCTGCCCAACCACCGGCCGCTCGTCGTGGCCGAGCAGTTCGGTGTGCTGGAATCGCTGTTCCCGGGGCGCGTCGACATGGGTCTGGGGCGTTCGGTGGGCTTCACCGACGGGGTGCGCAGGGCACTGGGTCGCGACAAGGACGCCGCGGACGACTTCGCCGCCCAGCTCGACGAGCTGCTCGGCTGGTTCCTGGGCACGTCGCCCACCGGGGTGCGGGCCCGGCCGTCCGAGGGTCTGACCGTGCCGCCCTTCGTGCTGGCCATGGGCGAGGGCGCCGACGTGGCGGCCCGCGCGGGGCTGCCGATGGTCATCGGCGACCTCCGCGACCGTGACCGGATGCGGCGCGGCATCGACCGCTACCGCGAACGGTTCCGCCCCTCGCCGTGGGCGAGCGAGCCGTACGTCGTCGTCTCCGGCACCGTCGCGGTGGCCGCCACCGCCGAACGGGCCCGGCGGCTGCTCGTCCCGGAGGCGTGGTCGATGGCGTACTCCCGCACCCACGGGACGTTCCCGCCCCTGCCGCCCGCGGAGCGCGTGGAGTCCCTGTCCATGACCGCGCGGGAGCGGGGCCTGTACGAGGCGGGGCTGGCCGGTCAGCTCGCCGGCACGGAGGAGGACGTGGCCCACGCACTGGTGTCGTTGCTGAAGGACACGGGCGCCCAGGAGGTGCTCGTCACCACCAGCACGTACGACCGGGAGGCGCTGCTGGACTCCTACCGGCGGCTCGCGGCGGTCGCGGGGCTGGTTCCCGCCGGCCCGCCGGGCAGCGCGACGCGCCGGTGACGGTGCACCGGCGCGTCGCTCGCTGGGACGGGAGGGGGTGGCTACCGCTTGCCCTTGCCGGGTACGTCACGGCCCCGGCGTCCGTTGTTCTCGTCCAGTTCGGTCTCGGCCTCGATGCGCTCCTTGCGGACCTGGCCGCGCACCGTCTCGTCCTCCGACGCCTCCTCGGTGGTCATCCTGACCCGCTCCACCGGGACCGTCTCGGTCTTCACGACGGGGCGTTCCTCGTGCAGGGTGACCTCGTGCTCGGCCTCCGAGATCTCCGGGCCCTCCATGGCCTCGCCCCGGTTGGCGTCGGTGATGGGCTCGCGCTCCACGCGCACTTCCTCGTGGCGCACGGGCACGGTCTGCTGAACCTCCTCGGTGACCACGTACTTGCGCAGCCTGGCCCGTCCGGTCTCGCGCCGTTCGACGCCGACGTGCATCTGCTCCTCGGAGCGGGTCATGGCGTCGTCGCGCGGCCCCGTGCGTGCCTCGCTGCGGCGGCCCGCGGTACCGGCGGTTCCCGCGGCCCTGCCCGGCCTGGCGGTGGTGCCCGCCGCTCCGGCCGCGCCCGCGGCTCCTGCCGTACCGGCCGTGCCGGTCCGGTCCTGTTCTCCGGGTTCCCCCAGGACGGAGTCCCAGTTGATGCCGTAGTAGTCGTACAGGCGTTGCTCCTCGTCCACCGACAGGTGGCCGCCGGCGTCGATGTCGACGTTGGGCGCGCCCTTGACCTTGTCCTTGCGGTACGGGACCTCGAGGTGGTCCTGGACCAGAGAGGCGTCGCGGATCGGGACGAACGACTCGTTGGAACCGAACATGCCCGTTTTGACGGTCACCCACTCGGGGCGTCCACTCGCGTCGTCGAGGAAGACGTGCTTCGCGTCGCCGATCTTGTTGCCGTCCCCGTCGTACACGGGGTGGTCCAGCAGGATCGAGATCTCTTCGCGGGTGATCATCTTCCATCACCCTCCTTTCGGGGGTCGCTCCTCTCCGGTTCTCCTGATCAGGCTCCCAAAAACAGCACAAACGTGACAAAAGGCACTTAATTTTCGACAGTGCTCACTTGTGGTGACCACCGCGAGGGCCCTCCTCACGGCCCGGCACCGGCTCGGGCCGTGCCGCCCGGGCCAGGGCGCGGCGGTCCGTGTGACGCCCCGGCGGGATGGGGCGCTCCACCTCGACCTCGGCGATCACCCCGCGGGCCGTCGCCACCCACCACAGCGAGGCGAGCAGGGTGTCGTCCCCGACGAAGGCGGCCTCGGTGGCCGGTCCGCCCCGCCGGTCCCGGTAGCGGATACGGACGGGCTGCACGGGGACCCCCGCGTCCAGCGCCGCCTGGAACACCGCGCGGCGGAACGGCCCCCCGGCCCGTCCGCACCAGGTGCTGCCCTCCGGGAACGCCGCGACCGCCGCGCCGGCGCGCAGGACCCCGGTGAGTGCGGCGACCGTGCCCGGCAGGGCCCGCAGCCGGTCGCGGTCGATGAAGAGCACGCCCGCACGCGCGGCCAGGGCGCCCGCCAGGGGCCAGCGCCGTATCTCGGACTTGGCCAGCAGGCGGGCCGGGCGGACCGCGGCGAGCAGCGGGACGTCCAGCCAGGAGATGTGGTTGGCGACCAGCAGCACTCCGCCGGCGGGCGGGGCGGCACCGGCGGTACGGACGCGTACCCCCGCGGCCCGTACGATCCACCGGCACCACCGGCGCACCGGGCCCGCCGGGATCCACCGCCCGAACGGCAGCAGCGCGATCCCGGCGAACAGCAGCAGCCCCACCGCCGCCAGCCGCAGCACGGCCCGCGGGACGGCCGCCGCGCTCGCCGTGGAGTCCACACAGCCCCGGGGGGTGCAGGGCGCGCCCGGCAGCCAGACGCTCACCGGGCGGGGACGAGGGAGAGGAAGTGCCGCAGGTAGCGGGGGTCGACGCGGTCCATCGGCAGCAGCACGTAGAGGTCCGCCACCGCGAAGTCCACGTCGTGCGCGGGCTCCCCGCAGACCCAGGCGCCGAGCCGGAGGTAGCCGCGCAGGAGGGCGGGCAGTCCGGCGGGGACGGCCGCGGGTGCCCCGTTCCCCGGCCGCCAGGGACGCAGCGGGCGCACCCGGTACGCCTCGGGTGCGAGATGCTTCGCCCGTACCCGGTCCCAGGTGGCGGAGGCGAGCGCGCCCCCGTCGGCGAGCGGGACGGAGCAGCAGCCCGCCAGCCAGGCGTGCCCGCGGTCGGTCATGTAGCGGGCGATGCCGGCCCAGATGAGGCCGATGACGGCGCCGTCGCGATGACCGGGGTGCACACAGGAGCGGCCGACCTCGACGAGCGACGGCCGCAGCGCGTCGAGCGCCGACAGGTCGAACTCGCCCTCCGCGTACAGCCGCCCGGCGATCCTGGCGCGCTCCGGCGGCAGCAGCCGGTACGTGCCGACCACCTGCCCGCTCGTCTCCTCCCGCACGAGCAGGTGGTCGCAGTAGGCGTCGAAGGGGTCGACGTCCAGGCCCGGCTGCGGACCGGACAGCAGGGCGCCCATCTCCCCCGCGAAGACGTCGTGGCGCAGCCGCTGCGCGGCCCGCACGTCCTCCTCGTCGCGGGCGAGGGAGACGGTGTAGCGGGAGGGGGTGGTGGGCTGCGGGGGATGGTCGACGGTCAGCACGCCGGTCATGGCTCTCTCCTGATCACGCACCGGAGCGGGAGTGGGGACACCCCCCGTTCTCCCGACCCCGGTTGGCGTGTACGTGACCGAAACCGGGAGTGCGGATGTGGAGATGCCGAACGGCCGGAACGACCTGCGAGACGGGGCCGGGAGGAGCACCTCTCCCGGCCCCGCCCGTCCGCCACGTCTCAGCGAACGTTCGGTGAACCCCCAGGCGCGCGGGGCGTGGCACGGTGCGGCTCCGCCGCGTGGGCGCGACAAGCCACCGCCGGCCCGGAGCCGGGCCACGGCCCGGAGCCGTCCGGCGCTACCGCTTGGCGGCCTTGCGGGTGGCCCGCAGCCACTCCTTGTTCATCTTCGTGATGGACATGAGCGGAATGCCCTTCGGGCACGCGGTCGCGCACTCGCCGGCCAGCGTGCAGCCGCCGAACCCCTCCTCGTCCATCTGCGCCACCATGTCCAGCACCCGCGTCTCCCGCTCGGGCGACCCCTGCGGCAGCACGTTGAGGTGGTTCACCTTCGCGGAGGTGAACAGCATCGCCGCCCCGTTGGGACAGGCCGCCACGCATGCGCCGCAGCCGATGCACTCCGCGTGCTCGAAGGCGAGATCGGCATCCGGCTTCGGCACCGGCGTGGCGTGCGCCTCCGGCGCGGACCCCGTCGGCGCGGTGATGTAGCCGCCGGCCTGGATGACGCGGTCGAAGGCCGACCGGTCGACCACCAGGTCCTTCACGACCGGGAAGGCGGACGCCCGCCACGGCTCGACGTCGATGGTGTCGCCGTCCTCGAAGGAGCGCATGTGCAGCTGGCAGGTGGTGGTGCGCTCGGGGCCGTGGGCGTCGCCGTTGATGACGAGCGAGCAGGCCCCGCAGATGCCCTCGCGGCAGTCGTGGTCGAAGGCGACCGGGTCCTCGCCCTTGAGGATGAGCTCCTCGTTGAGGGTGTCCAGCATCTCCAGGAAGGACATGTCGGGTGAGATGCCGTCCACCTCGTACGTGGACATGGCGCCGTCGGCGTCGGCGTTCTTCTGCCGCCAGACGCGCAGGTTGAGCTTCATGCGTAGCTCCGCTGAGTGGGGTGGACGTACTCGAAGACGAGGTCTTCCTTGTGCAGGGTGGGGGCGGTGCCGGTGCCGGTGAACTCCCAGGCGGCGGCGTAGGCGAACTCCTGGTCCCTGCGCTCGGCCTCGCCGTCGGGGCTCTGCGACTCCTCGCGGAAGTGGCCGCCGCAGGACTCGGCGCGGTGCAGCGCGTCCAGGCACATCAGCTCGGCGAGTTCGAGGTAGTCGACGATGCGGTTGGCCTTCTCCAGCGACTGGTTGAACTCCTCGCCGGTACCGGGGACCTTGATGCGCCGCCAGAACTCCTCGCGGATCTGCGGGATCCGCTCCAGTGCCTTGCGCAGCCCCGCGTCGGTGCGGGCCATGCCGCAGAACTCCCACATCAGCTCACCGAGTTCGCGGTGGAAGGAGTCCGGGGTGCGGTCGCCGTCCACGGACAGGAGCAGGTTGAGCCGGTCCTCGGTCTCGGCCAGCACCTCCCGCACCTCCGGGTGGCCGGCGTCGACCTCGTCCCGGTGCGGGTTGCGGGCGAGGTAGTCGTTGATGGTGGCCGGGAGGACGAAGTAGCCGTCCGCCAGGCCCTGCATCAGCGCGGAGGCGCCGAGGCGGTTGGCGCCGTGGTCGGAGAAGTTGGCCTCACCGATGGCGAACAGGCCCGGGACGGTGGTCTGGAGGTCGTAGTCGACCCACAGGCCGCCCATCGTGTAGTGCACGGCGGGGTAGATCCGCATCGGCACCTCGTACGGGTCCTCGTCGGTGATCCGCTGGTACATGTCGAAGAGGTTGCCGTACTTGGCCTCGACCGCCTCGCGGCCCATCCGCCGGATGGCGTCGGCGAAGTCCAGGTAGACGCCCTGGCCGCCGGGGCCCACGCCCCGGCCCTCGTCGCAGACGTTCTTGGCGGCGCGGGAGGCGATGTCGCGGGGCACCAGGTTGCCGAAGGAGGGGTAGATGCGCTCCAGGTAGTAGTCGCGCTCGTCCTCGGGGATCCGGTGCGGCGGCCGGTCGTCGCCCTTGGCCTTCGGCACCCAGATGCGGCCGTCGTTGCGCAGCGACTCGCTCATCAGGGTCAGCTTGGACTGGTGGTCGCCGGTGCGCGGGATGCAGGTGGGGTGGATCTGGGTGAAGCAGGGGTTGGCGAAGTACGCGCCGCGCCGGTGCGCCCGCCAGACGGCGGTGGCGTTGGAGTTCATGGCGTTCGTCGACAGGTAGAAGACGTTGCCGTAGCCGCCGGTGGCGAGGACGACGGCGTCCGCGAAGTACGTGTCGGTCTTCCCGGTGATCAGGTCCCGGGCGACGATGCCGCGGGCCCGGCCGTCCACCACGATCAGGTCCAGCATCTCGGTGCGCGGGTGCATCTCGACGTTGCCGGCGGCGATCTGCCGGCTGAGCGCCTGGTAGGCGCCGAGGAGGAGCTGCTGGCCCGTCTGGCCGCGGGCGTAGAAGGTGCGGGAGACCTGCACGCCGCCGAAGGAGCGGGTGTCGAGCAGTCCGCCGTACTCGCGGGCGAAGGGCACGCCCTGGGCGACGCACTGGTCGATGATCTCCACGGAGATCTGCGCGAGGCGGTGCACGTTGGACTCGCGGGAGCGGAAGTCGCCGCCCTTGACGGTGTCGTAGAACAGGCGGTGGACGGAGTCGCCGTCGTTGCGGTAGTTCTTCGCGGCGTTGATACCGCCCTGCGCGGCGATGGAGTGGGCGCGGCGCGGGGAGTCCTGGTAGCAGAACTGGACGACGCGGTAGCCCTGTTCGGCGAGCGTGGCGCCGGCCGAGCCGCCGGCGAGGCCGGTACCGACGACGATGACGGTCTTGCCGCGCCGGTTCGCCGGGTTGACCAGCTTGGCCTCGAACCGGCGCTTGTCCCAGCGCTCGTGGACGGGACCCGCGGGGGCCTTGGTGTCGGCGACCGGCTCTCCGGTCGTGTACTCGGTGTACGAAGTCATGGTCAGCTCACCACTCCGGTCATGACGGCCACGGGGACGGCGAGGAAGCCGGCCGTGAGCAGCAGCGCGAGGGCATTGGCGGTGGTCCTGAGGGCGCGGTCGCGGGTGCGGCTGCCGACGCCGAGGGTCTGGGCGGCGCTCCAGAAGCCGTGCCGGACGTGCAGCCCCACGGCGAGCATCGCCACGATGTAGATGGCGTTGCCGTACCAGGTGGAGAAGGTGTCCACGACGTTCTGGTAGGGCTTCCCGGTCTCGAAGCCGCCGGAGTGCACGGTGCCGGTGGTCAGGTCGAGGATGTGCCAGACGATGAACAGGGCGAGGATGACGCCGCCCCAGCGCATGGTGCGGGTGGCGTAGCTCGTCCGCGCCTTCTTGTGCACGTACTTGCTGGGGCGCGCCTTGATGTCGCGGCGGCTGAGCTGGTAGGCGGAGACGGCGTGGGCGATCACGGCGACGACGAGGACGACGCGGATCAGCCACAGCGTCCACTCGTAGTGCATGAACGGTTCACCGACCGTGCGCAGCCAGTGGGCGTAGTGGTTGAACTCGCCCGCCCCGAAGAAGATCTTCAGGTTCCCGATCATGTGGACGACCAGGTAGAGCAGCATGACGATGCCGCTGACCGCCATCACCGTCTTCTTGCCGACGGTCGAGTCCCACACGGTACGTGCCAAGGACGGCCGTCGGTCCGTCCGCGTTCCCAGAGCCATGGCATCAGACGCTAGGGCCGGAAGGCCCCATCGGTCCAAGACATGGTCCGGCTCGATTCGATAGGGAGAGCCTATGACCGGTCTAGGATGGGCCCATGCAGTTCCAGCAGCTCCAGTACTTCGTGGCGGTCGCCGAGACCCGGCACTTCACCCGGGCCGCCGAGCTGGTCCATGTCGCCCAGCCGTCGCTGTCGCAGCAGATCAAGGCGCTGGAGCGGGAGCTGGGGGCGGATCTGTTCCTGCGGGCGCGCGGCAACATCACCCTCACCGACGCGGGCGAGGCCCTGCTGCCGCTCGCGCGGCGGATCCTGGCGGACGCGGACACCGCGCGGCACGAGGTGCAGGAGGTGGCGCAGCTGCGCAGCGGACGGGTGCGGCTGGGGGCCACGCCGAGTCTGTGCACCGGACTGCTGCCCGATGTGCTGCGCGCCTTCCACGACCGGTATCCGGGGGTACGGCTGCTGATCGAGGAGAGCGGATCGCACGACCTGGTGCGCGAGCTGGCGCGGGGTGCGCTGGATCTCGCCCTGGTGGTGCTGCCGCTGCCGACGCCGTCGCCCGCGCTGACCACGGTGGAGCTGTTGCGGGAGGATCTGGTGGTGGTGTCGTCGCCGGACGTCGCACGGCCCGGGCGGGGGCGGCGCACGGTGCGGATCGCCGATCTGGAGGGTGAGCGGATGGTGATGTTCCGGCACGGGTACGACCTGCGGGAGCTGACGGTGGCGGCGTGCCGGGCGGAGGGGTTCGAGCCGGAGTTCGCGGTGGAGGGCGGGGAGATGGACGCGGTGCTGGGGTTCGTGCGGGCGGGGCTGGGGGTGGCGGTGGTGCCGCGGATGGTGGCGGCGCGGTCGGGGCACGGGTTGCGGGTGACGCCGCTGGCTCGGCCCGGTCTGTACCGGGCCATCGCGCTGGCCCATCGCAGTGACGTGGCTCCGCCCCGGGCGGCTCGGGAGTTGCAGCGGATGCTGCTGGAGCGCTGACGCGGGTGAGCGGGGGTTTTTCCTCGCCCCCGCCGCCCCTTCCCGTCCCGTCCCCGGGGGCTTCGCCCCCAGACCCCCATTCGCGCAGTTCCCCGCGCCCCTACGGGGCTGGTGTGCCCTGGTGGTAGTACATGCGCCAGCCCGTGTGGTCGTCGTGCTTGCGCCACAGGGAGCTGCGGCGGGCCCGGCGGCCGGCGAAGCGGGTCTCGTAGGTGAGGTGGACCAGGTTCGGGGCCAGGAGGACGGCGGTGATGTCCGACGGTTCGTAGACCGGGCCGTCCGCCGAGCTGCCCGGGTGGTCGTGCAGCTCGGCGATCATCTCCGCGTACGTGTAGCGCCGCCCCGAGGCGCCCACCTCGGTGAACTCCGGGTCCAGCAGCCGCACCACCTCGGCACGCGAGGACCGCACGGCCGGGTCCATGAGCCGCAGCTCCCCCTCGATCGCCGCCCTCACCGCGTCCGTTTCCCGGTCCGTACCCACCTGGCTCTCTCCGTCCGACGTGACTGCATCTTCCAGGGGTGCGGGGAACTGCCCGGCCGGCCGAAACCGGCGCGCAGCCGCCGTGCGACCCCGCGCCCCCGGGGCCATGAGGCGGCTAGCCCGTCGCGTCGACGAGTGCCAGCTCGTGCAAGCGGTCCGGCGGGCCCGGGCGGGCGTAGTACCAGCCCTGGGCCGTGTCGCAGCCGAGGATGCGGAGCTGTTCCGCCTGGGCGCCCGTCTCCACGCCCTCCACGGTGACCGCGAGGTCCAGGCTGTGGGCCAGTGAGACGATGCCCTCGACGATCTTGAGGTCGACGGGGTCGGCCGGGAACCGCTGCATGCTCTGGGTGAAGGAGCGGTCCAGTTTCAGGACACTCACCGGCAGGCGGCGCAGATTGGCGAGGTTGGAGTAGCCGGTGCCGAAGTCGTCGAGGGCGATGTCGACGCCCATCTCGGCGAGCCGGCGCAGGGGCTTCAGCAGATCGTCGTCGGCTCCGATCAGCGCCGACTCGGTCACCTCCAGGCACAGCGCGTCGGGCGCCACACCGGTGCGTTCCAGGATCTCCACGGTGTCCTGCACCAGCCCCGGGTGGGTGAGCTGGCAGGGCGAGAGGTTCACGTTGATGCGCAGCGGGCCGAGTGCCTCGCCCCCGTTGCGGTCCCGCCACTCGCGGGCCTGGCGCACGGACTGCTCCAGCACCCAGCGGCCCAGCGGCACGATGAGTCCCGTGTGCTCGGCGAGCGGGATGAACCGGTCCGGGGAGAGCACCCCGTGCTGCGGGTGCAGCCAGCGCACCAGCGCCTCCGCGCCCCGGACGCTGCCGTCACCGAGGTGCACCAGGGGCTGGTACTCGATGAAGAACTCGCCCCGGTCCAGGGCCGTGGGGAGGGCCGTGGTGAGACCGTGCCGGGTGATGGCGCGGGCGTCGGCCTCCGGGTCGGCCAGCTCGAAGCGGTTGCCGCCCGCCGACTTGGCCCGGTACATCGTGATGTCGGCGCTGCGCAGCACCTCCGCGGCGCTGCGCTCCCCGGCCGGTCCCTCCACGACGCCGATGCTGCCGCGCACGGTCAGCTCCCGCCCGTCGACGCTGATCGGGGCGAGCAGCGCGTTCATGATGCGGGCGGCGAGCTCGTCGACCGTGCGCTGGGTGTCGGGGCCGGTGGTCAGCGCCACGAACTCGTCGCCGCCGAGCCGGGCCACCATCTCGCCGGGCGCGGTCGCGCAGGCCTGGAGCCGGTCGGCGACCTCGACGAGCAGCCGGTCCCCGGCCGCGTGCCCGAGGCTGTCGTTGACGGTCTTGAAGCCGTCCAGGTCCAGGTAGCACAGGCCGAAGCGCCGGCCCTCGCCGGCGCCGAGCGCCTTCTCCAGACGCTCGAAGAAGAACGTGCGGTTGGGCAGCCCGGTGAGCGCGTCGTGGGTGGCCTCGTAGCGCAGCCGGAGGTTGAGCAGCCGCCGTTCGGTGGTGTCCTCCATGAGGGCGAGCTGGTACTGCGGCTCGCCGTCGGCGTCGCGCAGCAGGGACACCGTCAGATTGGTCCACAGGACCGTTCCGTCAGGGCGGTAGAACGCCTTCTCCAGGTGGTAGTGCTCACGCTCGCCGCTCACCAGCTCGTCGTAGAGCCGCCAGGTCTGCGGGGCGTCGTCGGGGTGCACCCACTCCTTGACGTTGCGGCCGCGCAGGCCCTGCTCGGACTGGCCGAACATGCGCCGCAGGGCGCCGTTGACCTGGAGCACGTTGCCCTCCAGGTCGGCGATGCCGATGCCTATGGCCGCGCCCTCGAAGACCGCGCGGAACCGGGCCTCGGTGGCGTGCAGCGCCTGCGCCACCACGCCCTGCGCCTTCAGCGCGGCCTGCGCGACGGCCTCCTGCTCGGCCAGCGTCCGCTCGCGCAGCGCCTGCGCGAACCCGGCGGCCATGGCGTGCTGGAGCCTGGCGGAGCGCGCCCGCAGATCCTCCCGGTCGCCGTCCTCGCCGCAGTACAGGACGAGATAGGCGTCCACGCAGTCCAGGGTGCGGCTGAGCGCCTCGGGGTCGGTGCAGTGCGCCCGGACCAGGGCGGCGCCGGCCCGCCTGCCCGCGTCCGCGTCGAACGACCTGGCCCGCAGCGCCTCGCTCAGCAGCCGGGCCAGTGGCAGCAGGAGCGCCTCGAACTCCGGGCGGGTCGACGAGGTCGAGGTCACCGGGAAGACGGCCCGGCTCCAGATCGTCGCGAACCGGCGCAGTCTGTCCTCCGGCCCGTCCGGCTCCGCGCTCACGCCGTACGCCCCACGCCCGCGAAGCCGGAGAAGGCGTAGGGATCCTCGTCCTCCGGTGCGGTGTCGGGCCGCCACTGCGGCATCGGCACCAGTCCGGGTTCCACCATGTCGTACCCCTCGAAGAACCGCGCGATCTCGTCGCGCGTGCGCATGATCAGCGGGCTGCGGATGCCCTGGTACACGTCCACCGCGCCCTCGGCCCGCTCCGGCGGCAGCGGAATCCCGTGGTAGGAGGCGTGGGTGAGGACGAGCATGCTGCCGGGCGCGAGTGCCTCGCGCAGTTCCGTCACCGCCGCATACGGGTCGTCCGCGTCTTCCACGAAATGAAGTATGGCAACGAGAAGCAGCGCCACTGGCCGATTCAGGTCGATCAGCCGGAGCACTTCGGGACTTTCCAGGATCTCCCGCGGTTTGCGGAGGTCCGCGGCGAGGATGTCCGCGCCGTCGTTGCCGGCGAGAACGGCCTGGCTGTGCGCCACGGCCACCGGATCGTGGTCGACGTACATCACGCGGGCGTCCGGGGCGGCCGCCTGCGCCACTTCGTGGACGTTGCCGAACGTCGGAATGCCGGAGCCGATGTCCAGGAACTGGGTGATGCCCTCGGCGGCGGCGAACCGCACCGCCCGGCGCATGAAGGCCCGGTTCGCCTGCATGATCTTGGGCAGTCCCGGCATGAACTCCATGGCCTCGCGGGCCGCTTGCCGGTCGACCTCGAAGTTGTGCGAACCGCCCAGGTAGTAGTCGTACATCCGGGAGACGCTGGGCACCGAGATGTCGATGCTCCGGGGAGCCCAGGCGGGACGCTCCATGTGGTTCTCCAAGGCGTAGGCGATCCGGTGTTCGAGCAGAGGCTACTGATCGCCCGCCAATCGGGCGAGCCCAAACGGAAATTGACCGTCCGTTCCCGGTCACTGCCAATGGCACGTGCCGAATCGGTATACCCGTACGCGTCACGAGAAGTGTCCGCGGCATTCCGGAGAGTTCCGGCACGCCGAGAAATAAGCGGTGAAGAGTGCCGATATTCCCGTGGGTTCAGGTGAATCACGGCAAAACGGTCCGCCCCTCCGCGGGATGCGGAGGGGCGGACACCGGGCCGGTGGCATCCGGAGCGGACGACACCCTGGGGAGGTTGTTACTTCTCCGGAGCTCCGACCGGCTTTCCGTCGGGGCGCACGGCGTACCAGGTGCCGCCGACTCCCTGACCGTTGGTGTCGCCGGCGGCCTTGTCGCCGGCGAAGGTGTAGATGGGCCAGCAGTTGATCGTCTGCTGCTCGGCGCCGTCCGGGCGGGTGAAGGTCATGTAGTTCTTCTTCTGGATGCCCTTGGTGTCCGCGATGTCGACCGGCGCGACCACCGGCCACTTCTCCAGGCAGGCCCCGGTGCAGGCCGACACGGGCTTCGGCCAGGCCTCGTCCTTCATGAAGCGGTAGACCGTCATGCCGTTTTTGTCGACGACGATCTCGCCGAGCTCGGGGTCCTTGCGGGTGGAGAGGCCGAACTCCTCGGCCGCCTGCGCCTTCTTGCCCTCGGGGGTCAGCGCGTACCACTTGCCGCCCACGCCCTGGCCCTTGACGTCACCGGCGTTGACGTCCTTGACGTAGCGGTAGGCGGGCCAGCCGTCGATGGTGAGCTGCTTGGTGCCGTCGGCCCGGGTGACCTCGCCGAGCAGGGACTCGTCGATCCCCTCGCCGGCGGTGGCGTCGTCGGCGGGCACCGGCGGCCAGGTCTTGGCGCAGTCGTCCTCGCAGTTGGTCTTGGGCGGCTCGGCGGTGTCCTGGTCGAAGCGGTACAGGGTCAGGCCGAGGTTGTCGGTCACCACCTTGCCCAGTTCGGCGTTGGTGGAGACGTTCAGCTCGCCCGCGGTGCCGGAGGGGCTCGCGGCGGCCTGTCCGCCGCCGGCCTTGTCGCCGCCGCTGCCGGCGTTGCCGTAGTCCCCGGCCGCGGCCGTGGCACCCACGTTCTGGCTGGAGGCCGGCGGCGGGGCGTCCTGGCCGCACGCGGTGGTCAGGACCAGCAGCGCCGCGGCGCTCGCCACCAGTGAGGCGGTCCGCCAGGTGGTCTTCATCGTCAACTCCACATCATCGCCAGGGTCTTGCAGCGCCCTGCTGTGCCGCCGCTCGACGATGGGTACGCACGGAGGCACGCGTCGTGTTCAACGGCGGCCCGTTTTTCTTTCTTTAACTCCTTCGGGGCAATCACCGGGCTCCAGGGCGTGACCGGGCGTTTCGCGACCCATGATCCTCGTCGTGCAACCACTCGTACGGACCCAATCCCGCCTCGTGGCCCGCGCGTTGGCCGCGAGCGCGCTGGTCTGGGCGCTCGCCGGCGCGCCCGGCGCGGCGGTGGCCGACGCCTGCGCGTACGCCTCGACGGGACCCGGCGGTACGGAGGCGGTGGCGATCGCGGGGAGCATCACCTGGACGGATCCCCCGCCCTGCGTACCGCCTCCCCCGCCCCCCACGCCCACTCCGACGCCCTCGCCGACGCCGCCGCCCGAGCCCACGCCGACCCCGACTCCCCCGCCGAGCCCCACCCCGACACCGGAGCCACCGCCGCCGCCACCGCCGAAGGCCCGTCCGGTGCCGCCGCCGGCCCCCGCGGCCCCTCCGCCGCCGCGCCCGCCGGTCCGGCCCGTGCCCGTGCCCGAGCCGCCGCCACCGCCGCCACCGTCGTCGGCCCCGCCGAAGCCGCGGCCGTCCGCGGCGCCCGTGCACTATCCGGCGTACCGCGCGGCACCGGCCCGGAAGCCCTCCGGCGGCGCCACGTCGCCGCTGACCTTCGTCCTGCTCATCACGACGCCCGCGGTGGTCGCCATCGCCGCGCTCCGTCCGCGCTGAGACCGATCCGACCCCTTCTGGAGGCACCTCTTGCCGGAATGGCTTGTTCTCACCCTCGCGATGCTCGCCGTCTGTGTCGTCGTCCTGGTCATCACGCTGCTGCGGCACCGCAGGGCGGCCGACGACGAGGACACCAGCGAGACCCCCGACGTCATCGAGTACATGACGATGTGGATCGGTGTGGTGTACGCCATCGTCCTGGGTCTCGCCATCGCCGGCGTCTGGGAGGGCCGCAGCGCCGCCCAGGAGCACGTGCGGGCGGAGGCGGTGGCCCTGCACGAGATCACCGAGCGGGTACGGGTCTACCCCGCCGAGGTGCGCGACCGCATCCGGGACGATGTCAACGCCTATGTCGGACACGTCGTCACCACCGAGTGGCGGGCCATGGCCGACGACGGCCGGGTCACCGGGCGCGGCACCGAACTGCTCGACGTGGTCCGCCGGGACGTCACCGACTACGAGCCGCGGACGGACTTCGAGGCCCAGGCCTACCAGCCGCTGGTGGACCAGGTGGCCGCCGCCGACGAGGCGCGCAGCGCGCGGGCCGAGTCGACCGGGGAGACCATGCCGGGCGTGGTGTGGTTCGGCCTGGTCGCGGGGGCCGTCATCACCATCGGGATGATCTTCGCGCTGCAGATCCGGCGCACCGCACGGGAGATGATCCTGGCCGGGCTGTTCTCCGCGCTGATCGCCTTCCTGCTCTTCCTCATCTGGGACTTCGACTCGCCCTACGGCCGGGGTCTGGCCACGTCGGCGGACCCGTTCCTGCGGCTCTTCCCGCACATCGGAAGCTGAGCACCCGTACGGGAGGACAGAGCTTCGCCCCGGATCCGGCGGGATCCGGGGCGCGGCCTTTCGAACGGGTGCGAAACGGGGACCGAGGGGAACAGCGGCTCAGATCCGCTTCTCGGCGCGGCGGCGCATCCAGAACACACCGCTGCCGGCGACCGCGGCGGCCACCAGCGCGCCGCCGATCGCCATGTCGGTGGGCGTGGCCCCGCTGGTGCTGCTGCCGCCGATGCCGCCGCGGACGCCGCCGATGACGGTGAAGGCGGCCGGACGGGTCAGGCTCCGGCCGGAGCAGTGGACCGTGATGTCGTAGGAACCCGGGCGGGCGTCGTTGTCGACGGTGGCGGTGCCCTTCGAGGTGCTGTTGGCACCGTGGACGGGCGTCAGATTGGTCCTGGGGAACGCGTTGGACGTCGCCGTGCCGCCGTTGGGGCAGCCGTCGACGGTGATGGTCAGCTGGCCGCCGCGGGCGATGACGCTGGGCAGGGCGACGATGTTGGACGGGTTGGGCACCCGGCCGGAGTCCGCGACGGCCACCGGGGCGGCGGCCCCGAGGACGGCGGCCGCGACGCCGGCGACCGCCAGGGCACGTGAGTTGCGCATGTGATCCTCCGCGGAAGACGCCCCGGGTCCCGTCCCCGGTCCGATCGGCGAGAAAGCGCCTCCCGGATAGACCCTCAGTTGCCCTGCGGCGGGCCGCATTTCGGCGATGGTCCGTACCGGTGAGGGCGGCCCCTCGCCGGAAACCGTGCGAGGGGATATCGCCGCAGGTCACGGACCGTCAGAAGATCTTCGTACGGCCCCGCCCCGGATGGCGCACCGTGCGCGGCGGGCGCCACCCGTTCGCCGCCGCCCCGTCGCCGGTTGCGCGCGCGCCGCCTAGCGTTTTCGTCATGCGCGAGTGGTACGGCGACGGCCGTGTCGAGAGGGGAAGGCGAATGTCTGCTTTCGAGCCGGACGAAGCCGAATGGGAGGTCCGGCGGAGAAAACGCGCCCCCTGGGGCGTGATAGCGCTGGTCCTCCTGACCGGCCTCGCGCTCATCCGGAACGGGTCGGGGGAATTCGACGTGGGCCCGCCGCAGCCGGCCGGCGCGGCCGCCGCCGACACCAGGACGCCCGGTGACATCACGGTCCCGGCGGTGGCGCCGCTGCCGTACGCGCTGCCGGACCGGGTCCGCATCCCGGCGATCCAGGTGGACGCGCCGGTCATGCCGGTGGGGCTGGACGTGGAGGGCTGGGTGGACGCGCCGCCGCCCGAGGACCCGAACCTGGCCGGCTGGTTCACCGGCGCGGTCTCGCCGGGCGAGAAGGGCACCGCGGTCGTCGTCGGCCATGTCGACAACGCGCAGGGCCCGGCGGTGTTCTACGGGCTCGGAGCGCTGAAGAAGGGCAACCGCGTCGAGATCGCCCGCAGGGACGGGAAGACGGCCGTATTCGAGATCTACGGCATCGAGGTGTTCGCGAAGAACGACTTCCCCGGCGACCGCGTCTACGCCTCCAAGGGGGCGGCGGAGCTGCGGGTCATCACCTGCGGCGGCGGTTTCTCCCAGCAGAACGGGTACGACGGGAACGTCGTCGCCTTCGCCCGCCTGGCCGAGGTCCGCTGAGCGGTCCCCCGTCCCGGCGGGCGGGGGTGCTCAGGCGTACTGCCGGCGGGGCACGGTGACGTGGTAGCCGGAGTCCAGCAGTTCGGGCAGATAGGCGCGCAGGGCCCGCACGCTCTGCGAGCGGTCGCCCCCGGCGTCGTGCGAGAGCACCACGACGCCGGGGGCGGCGCCCTCCTCCACCCGGTCGACGATGGTGGCGGTGCCCGGGGTGGTCCAGTCGAGGGTGTCGACCGTCCAGGCCAGGGGCTCCATGCCCAGCTCGGCGCCGAGCCGGAAGGCCGCGCGGTTCCAGGCGCCGTAGGGTGCGCGGAACCATTCGGGGCGTTCGCCATAGGCCTTCTCGATGATGTCGCAGGTGCGTTCCATCTCCGAGCGGATCCGGCGGCTGCTGAGGCGGGTGAGCAGGGGGTGGCTCCAGGTGTGGTTGCCGACCACATGCCCCTCGTCGGCCATCCGGGCCAGCAGGTCCCGGTTCCCGGCCGCCATCTCCCCGCACACGAAGAACATCGCCCGCACGTCGTAGCGGGCCAGGGTGTCCAGGATGGGCGGGGTGTAGCGGGGGTCGGGCCCGTCGTCGAAGGTCAGCACCATGCTGCGACCGCGCCCGGACATGCGCAGCAGCGGTTCGCTGCGCACCGGTGTGGCGCCGGCCGCGCTCGGCGGGCCGTAACCGGTCAGGGGCCTCAGACGGTATTCGGAGGGCTTGAGGGGGCGGCGGGCGGCCTGGGCGCCGGGGGCGGGCGGCGCCGGGGGCGCGGCCCGGTTCCCGGTGCCCGGCACGAGCGCCGCGGCGACGCCCGCCGCGGCGAGGGTGGTGGCGCCGGTGAGCAACGCCCGGCGCCGGGTGAGCAACTGATCCTTCTGCATGACTCATCAGTCGCCCCGCGGAGGACCGGCGCACCTCAGCGACACCGGTGCGGCGGCACGTTTCCACCCGATCGGCGCAGTGCGGGGCGGCGGGCTCCGGTGGCCGCGGGCGGCCGCGGCCATGCGGTCCGATAGCCTCGCCGGCGTGACGGAACAGCAGTCCCATCGGTTCGAACGGGGCACGGACGGCCCGAAGGTGATCGTGGCCGGAGTGGACGGCTCCGACTCCTCGCTGCGCGCGGCGGCGTACGCCTCCGGTCTGGCCCGGCGTCAGGGCGCGCTGCTCGCGCTCGTGTACGTGCAGCCGGTGCTCGCGGCGGGTGCGGCGCTCGGCGCGCCGGTGGCGGACGCGACGGAGGAGGTCGCCGAGGACCTGGTGGCGCAGATCCGGGAGGCGATGGAGCGGATCAAGGGGATCTACGACATCCGCTGGGAGTTCCACACCTTCCGCGGCGACCCGTACAACGGCCTGGTGAAGGCGGCGGACGACCTCCGGGCGGACGCGGTGGTGGTGGGCGCCTCCGAACAGGCCGGGCACCGGTTCATCGGGTCGGTCGCGGTACGGCTGGTGAAGGCCGGGCGGTGGCCGGTGACGGTGGTGCCGTAGCTCTTGAGGGGTGCGCATCTCGTGCGGCTCCCCTGCTCCTCCCACTACTCCCCCATCACCAGGCCGTCCTCGGCCGCGCCCCGGCTCAGCACCACGTCGCGGATCCGGTCGCGCACCGACTGCAGCTCGGCCCCGCGGGCGAGCGCGCGGTTGAGGTTGACGACCCGGCCGGCGTCCACGTCGAAGAACTGCGGGACGAACTCGGCGCGGGTCACCTGCCAGCGCCCGCCCTCCTGTTCGGGCGGGGCGAAGGTGAAGCGGCCGAGGGTGGACTGGTTGCCGCGCGGGTCGTGGACGCCGTCGTGGTTGGTCATCGCGCCGGCGATCTGGTCGCCCATGCCGTAGACGACCCAGGTGCCGTTGACCTTCTCGTACGCCTGCGGCACATGGGCGTGGGTGCCGAGGATCAGGTCGATGTCGGGGCGGCCGCCGGTGGCCGAGGCGGTGAGCGAGCGGGCCAGGGAGGTCTGCCGCTCGTCGGGGGCGTCCTGCCATTCGGTGCCCCAGTGCAGGGAGACCACGACGACGTCGGCGCCGGCCTCGCGGGCGGCCCGCGCGTCGGCGACGATCCGGTCCTCGTCGACGAGGTCGACCGCCCAGGGCCGGCCGGGAGGCAGGGGGAGGCCGTTGGTGTCGTAGGTGTAGGCGAGGTGGGCGACGCGGGCCGCGCCCGCGCGCAGCACGGTCGCCGTGCCGGCCTCCCGCTCGCTGCGTGCCGAGCCGGCGTGCCGTACGCCCGCCCGGTCGAGGGCGTCGAGGGTGCGGCGGATGCCCTCCGCGCCGTCGTCGAGGGTGTGGTTGGAGGCGGTGGAGCAGCCGTCGTAGCCGGTGGCGGCGAGGGCGGGGGCCACTTCGGGCGGGGACTTGAAGAGGGGGTAGCCGGTGTAGTCGCCGTCGGCGCCGTACACGGTCTCCATGTGGCACAGCGCCAGGTCCGCCGGGGCGACGACCGAGCGGATGCCGGCGAGCATCGGCCGGAAGTCGTAGCCGGTGCCGCCGGCGTCATAGCGGGCGCGTTCGATGATCGAGGTGTGGGGCAGCACATCGCCGGAGGCGACGAGAGTGAAGCCGCGGTGGTCCGTCGCGGAGGGGGCCGGACGCCCCGGTTCCGGTGGCCGGTGGTCGCGGGCCTGGCAGGCGGCGCCCGCGGCGAGGACGGCGGTCAGGACCAGGGCCACCTGCCGACTGCGTGCGATCATCACTTCACCCCGCTGTAGTCGTATTTATGGATAAACAGGTAAGAAGCCGCATCCTGCCGACGGCCGCTCCGACACGCTCTTTAGGCCGTCCGGCGTGCGCGAACGGCCACCTCGACCGTTCGTCGAACCGTTCGCCGACGCGATCGACCGTCCGCCGCACACCGCTGTGCACGCCCTGTCCCCGAGGGGCGCCGTGCGCTGGCATACGGCCATGACGGCCGGAATCACACTCACGAACGGGACGACCGCCGAGCACGAGCTCGCCGCGCTGCAGCGCGAGCACGGCCGGCCTCTCTTCGCGCTGCTGCTCCGGCTCTGCGACGGCGACCGGCAGCGCGCGGAGGACCTGGTCCAGGAGACGCTGGTGCGCGCGTGGCAGCACCCCGAGGCCCTGCGGGCGGAGAACTTCGACTCCGTACGGCCCTGGCTGCTGACCGTCGGACGGCGGCTCGCGATCGACGCGCGACGGGCCCGGCAGGCCCGTCCGCCCGAGGTCGGGGACGCCGTGCTGGAGAACGCGCGGGTGATCTCCGACCACGCCGAACGGGCGGCGGCGACGCTCGACGTCCGCGAGGCTGTGAAGACACTCACTCCGGAGCACCGTGAAGTCCTGGTGCTGGTGTATTTCCAGGGGGCGAGTGTGGCGGAAGCCGCGACGGCCCTCGGCATCCCGCCCGGTACCGTGAAGTCCCGCGCGTACTACGCGCTGCGCGCCCTGCGCCGGGTGCTTCCCGGATACGCCTCCGACATGCGGTGAAACCAGCAGTCGGGTCAAGCCTCCGTAAAGCGCCTTGCCGACGACCCCGGTTGAGTAATCGGCTGTCCTCATCCGTGTTCCGGACCGGGGGCCCGGGTTCGGGCGACGCGCACGTACCGGAGGAAGGCAGGAAGGGATGCTGCACAGAGGTCGAGAGAGCACGGACGGCACCGGCGACGGTGAACTGACCGTCCCCATGGCCTGGTTGTACGCCGAGTACATCGCCGACGAGCTGCTGCGCAGCGGCGATCTCATGCCGCCGACGTCCTTCGAGTTCCGGGCCGGCCGGGACGCGCTGGCGCTGACCGTCTTCCTGTCCGACACCGACGGCGAGCTGTCCGGCATCCGGGTGATCACCCAGCTGGAGACCTGGCTGTCACTGACCGCGTACGACCAGCCGTGGCAGGAGTGGGTGCAGCGCCGCCTGGCCGATCGCGGCGCGGACGCAGCGGCGGCCGGCCGGGACGCGCCGGACCCCGATCTGGAGCTGGCCCGGGAGGCATGGCGCTGGCTGCGGGAGACCGAGCTGCTGGCGCCGGATCTCAACGCGGTGCCGGGCGGCGCGGCGGGCGGCGAGGACGAGGGACCCAAGGTGTGGACGCCGGCCTGGCAGCTCGGGCTGCCCCTCGGCCACCTCGCCATCCACCTTTTTTAGGTTCCCGGAAATCCGACCAATCCGCGGGCCGGAGGGCTCCGAATCCTTTGGTCACGATTCGGCACGTGGCTTGAGTGATTCGGCCGACCGGTGCGTACCGGTGGGAGCAAGGAGTAACCCCACCCGCACCCAACGGCACGAGGATTCGGCATGAGGTCCCTGGAGAGGCATCGCGACGTCGGCGCCTACGCGCTCGGCGTGCTGGACGAGGCGGAGGCGTTCCGCTTCGAGGACCACCTCATGGAGTGCCCCAGCTGCGCTGTCCAGGTGACCGAATTCGGGCCCGCGGCACGCCAGTTGATGCTGTACCGGAGCGCCACCCCGCGGCCGGTGCACCCGCTGGCCACGCCCGGCCCCGGGATGCTGGACCGGCTCCTGTCCCAGGTGGCGGCCCGCAACCGCGCGGGGCGCCGCCGGCTGCTGCTGGCGCTGGCCGCCTCGGTGGTGATGGCGGTGTCCGCGCCGGTGATCGCGGTGACGGCGCGGGACGGCGGCGACGGCGCCGTGAGCATCGCGGCGACCGACGAACGGTCGGGGGTGTGGGCGGAGGTGACCACGGAGGACGAGGCCTGGGGCAGCCACGTACGGCTGAAGGTGAAGGACGGGGCGGGCCCGCGCGACTGCCGGCTGGTGGTGGTCGGACGGGACGGCTCCGAGGAGACGGTGACCAGCTGGAGCGTGGCCCGGCACGACGCCCGCCCCAACTCGATGCTGAGCGGCTCGGCCATGCACCCCGACGAGATCGCCCGCTACGAGGTGCGCACGGCGGAGGGCGAGCACCTGGTGACGCTGGAGACCCGGTGACGCCCCGGGCCCCGGCGGCGCTCACTTCAGCAGGCGGGAGAGCCTGCGGTCGGCCAGTGGTCTGCCGCCGGTCTGGCAGGTGGGGCAGTACTGCAGCGAGGAGTCGCTGAAGGAGACCTCGCGGACGGTGTCCCCGCACACCGGGCAGGCCTCGCCGGCGCGGCCGTGGACCCTGAGCCCGCTCTTCTTCTCGGCCTTCAGCCGACCGGCCGCGACCCCTCTCGACCGCTCCACCGCCCCGGTGAGGGTGGTCCGCAGCGCCTCGTACAGCCGAGTGACCTCCTCCGGGGTGAGGGAGCCGGCCGGTTTGTACGGGGACATGCGGGCCGCGTGCAGGATCTCGTCGCTGTACGCGTTCCCGATGCCCGCGATGAGGCTCTGGTCGCGCAGCGCGCCCTTGAGGCGGCGGCGGTCCCCCGACAGCAGGTCCGCCAGGCGCCGCTCGTCGAAGTCGCCGGCCAGCGGATCCGGGCCCAGCCGGGCGATGCCCGGGACCTCCTTCGGATCCGCCACCACGTACACCGCGAGGCGTTTCTGGGTGCCGGCCTCGGTCAGGTCGAAGCCCGCGCCGGTCTCCAGCGCGACCCGCAGGGCCAGCGGGCCCTTGCCGGGCCGGGGCGCCCCGCTCGGCAGGCGGTCCTTCCACTGCAGCCAGCCCGCGCGGGCCAGATGGGTGACGAGGTACGGCCCGCCGTCCGTGCGCAGGCCGAGGAACTTCCCGTACCGGCGGACGGCGGTGACCTCGCGGCCCTCGACGGCCGTGAGCGGCGGGTCGTAGGTCTTCAGGACGCTGATCGCCACGGGCAGCACCCGGACGATCTCATGGCCGGTCAGGTGCTCGGAGAGGAAGTCCTTGAGCGCCTCGACCTCGGGGAGTTCCGGCATACGTCCAGAGTGCCACCCGGGGCCGGTGCGGTCAGGCCGGTCAGGCCGGTCAGGCGCCCTCGGCCACCACGAACTCGCTCCACACGCACTTGCCGCCGCCCCGCGCCTCCACGCCCCACACGTCGGTGAGCATCTCGACCAGGAGCAGGCCCCGGCCGGAGACTCCCGACTCGCCGGCCTCACGGCGGCGCGGCAGGGCGCTGGAGGAGTCCTCGACCTCCACGCGCAGGCGCCGGTCGGGGCCGGTGAGGACCCTCAGAGTGACGACCGCGGTGCCCTCGGTGTGCATCAGCACGTTGGTGATCATCTCGTCGGCGACCAGTTCCACCTCGTCGGCCCGCTCCGGCGCGCCCCAGGCACCGACCGCCGTACGGATCATGCGCCGGGTCTCGGAGAGCGCCCGGGGGTCGCCGGGCGGCACGTGCTGCTTGAGCCGGCCGCCGGAGCGGGGGCTGTCCAGGGCCCGCCGGCGCAGCAGGAGGAGCGCCACGTCGTCGTCACCGCCGCGTTCCTCGGCGACGTCGATGAGCCGGTCGGCGAGGTCGCGCACGTCGTCCGGCCCGACGGTGACCAGCGCGGACAGGGTCTCCACGCCGTCGTCGAGATCGGCGCCGGGCTGTTCGACCAGGCCGTCGGTGCACAGCAGCAGCGTCTCGCCGGCATCGAGCTCTATCGTGCCGACCGGGTAGTCGAGCCCGCCGAACTCCGCGGACAGGCCGAGCGGCAGCCCGCCGGGGACGTGGACCCGGTGGCAGGAGCCGTCGGTGCGGCGCACCAGCGGGTCGATGTGGCCGGCCCGCACCACCTGGACGACGCCCGTGGACAGGTCGGCCTCGGCGTAGAGGCAGGTCGCGGAGCGGTCGGTGTCCAGTTCGTCGAGGAAGACCGACGCGCGCGCCATCACGGTGGCCGGCGGGTGGCCCTCGGCGGCGTAGGCGCGCAGCACGATGCGCAGCTGTCCCATGACGGCGGCGGCGTGCGTGTCGTGGCCCTGGACGTCGCCGATGACGGCGCCGACCCTGCCCCCGGGCAGCGGGATCAGGTCGTACCAGTCGCCGCCGATGTCCCGGCCGAAAGCGCCGCCGAAGGTGGCGGCTCGGTAGCGCACGGCGAGGTCGGCGCCGGGCACGCTGGGGATGGTGCGGGGCAGCATGGCCTGCTGCAGCCCCTGGGCGAGGTCCATCTCCTGCTCGTAGAACATCGCCCGCTGCAGGCTCTGCGCGATGCTGCTGCCCAGGGCGACCAGGATGTTGCGTTCCTCGGCGGTGAAGCCGCGCCGGTCGCTGTAGAGCAGTCCCATGGCGCCGATCGGGCGGGTCTGGACGATGAGCGGCAGATAGGCGGCCGAGGTGATGTTCAGTCCCGTGATGCCCTGCCAGAGTCCCGGGTAGCGCTCGGCGAACTCCTCCGGTGACTCGATGAAGCACGGGCTGAGGGTGCGCACCGCCTCGCTCATCGGGTAGGCCTCGTCGATCCCGGTGATGCGGGTGCCCTCGACGTAGCTGCCGTCGGGTCCCTCGGCGATGAGCCGGATCCAGCCCGCCTCGACCAGTCCCATGACCAGGCTGGTGGCCCCCAGATGGGTGAGCCCGTGGGTGTCCTTGAGGGCGTCGGTGACCTCCCGCACGGTGCGGGCGTGGGCGAGGGCGGCGGTGGTGAGCTGGACGATGTTGGTCTGCTCCCGGCGGGCGTCCTCCTGCTCGGCCCGGGCGCGCCGGGCCTCGGTGTCGCTCAGCTCCTGGGTGGCGTCCCGGACGATGCCGATGATGCGGCGGGGCCGGCCGGTCTCGTCCCGGCGGATGTAGCCCTGGGTGTGGGTCCAGCGCAG
Organism: Streptomyces sp. NPDC030893; assembly: GCF_055571535.1. Lineage (NCBI taxonomy): Bacteria > Bacillati > Actinomycetota > Actinomycetes > Kitasatosporales > Streptomycetaceae > Streptomyces > Streptomyces sp. NPDC030893. The sequence continues at coordinate 224,271 of NZ_JBVIFC010000005.1, forward strand.
CTCGCCGTCGCGGCGGCGGACCCGGAAGTAGGCGCCGTAGTTCTCGCTGCCGTTCTTCAGCGCCTGCGAGACGGCCGTGTCCAGCCGCCTGGCCTCGCCGGGCGGTACCCGCTTCGCCAGGGTCCCGGGCCGGTCGTCGTACTCGTCGGGGCGCACGTCGAAGATCTCGTGCGCCTGGGCGTCCATCTGCATCACCCCGGAGTCCAGGTCCCAGTCGAAGCTGCCCATACGGTTGAGCACCAGGATCGGATCCGGGTGGTCCGGCCAGTCGTCCGGGAGTGACAGGGGGCTCGCTCCCCGATCAGACATGGGGCCACCTTGCCAGGATTCACGCGATTCTTCGACCGCTGGGCCCCGTCCTCGCGCTTCTCCCGCGGGGGCCTCCGGCACCGCCCGGTGGTATACGGAGGGTGACAGTGGTCCGGGCGTGACGGCGGCGGAGGGAGCGCGGGACCGTGGAGTGGTTCACCGCATCCGACTACTGGCTGAGCCGGCTGGTCTTCCAGCGGGCGCTGGCCGGGCTGTATCTGGTCGCCTTCCTGACGGCGGCGCTGCAGTTCCGCGCCCTGATCGGGGAACGCGGGATGCTGCCGGTGCCGCGCTACGTGGCACGGGTGCCGTTCCGCCGGTCGCCGAGCCTGTTCCACTGGCACTACTCGGACCGGTTCTTCGCGGGGTGCGCCTGGGCGGGCTGCGCGGTGTCGGCGGCGCTGCTCGCGGGAGCGGACTCGCTGGTGCCGCTGTGGGGCGGGATGCTGCTGTGGCTGGTGCCGTGGGCGCTGTACCTGTCGGTCGTCAACGTGGGGCAGACCTGGTACTCGTTCGGCTGGGAGTCGCTGCTGCTCGAGGTGGGCTTCCTCGCCGTGTTCCTGGGCAACGACGAGGTGGCTCCGCCGGTCGTGGTGCTGTTCCTGCTGCGGTGGGTGCTGTTCCGGGTGGAGTTCGGGGCGGGGCTGATCAAGATGCGCGGCGACGCCTGCTGGCGGAAGCTCACCTGTCTGGACCACCATCACGAGACGCAGCCGATGCCGGGGCCGCTGAGCTGGTTCTTCCACCGTCTGCCCAAGCCGCTGCACCGGATCGAGGTGGCGGCGAACCATGTCACCCAGCTGGTGGTGCCGTTCCTGCTGTTCGCCCCGCAGCCGGTCGCCACGGCCGCCGCCGCGCTGATGATCGTCACCCAGCTGTGGCTGGTGCTGTCCGGCAACTTCGCCTGGCTGAACTGGGTGACGATCGTGCTGGCCCTGCCGGTGGTCGCGTTCCCCGCCGATCCGCCCGCCGTGCCCGGCGCCCCGCTGTGGTACGTGGTGGTCGTGCTCGCGGTGTCCGCCCTGCTGCTGGGGCTCTCCTGGCAGCCGGTGCGCAACATGCTCTCCCGCCGCCAGGTGATGAACCGCTCCTTCGACCCGCTGCACCTGGTCAACACCTACGGGGCGTTCGGCAGCGTCAGCCGGATCCGCTACGAGGTGGTCGTGGAGGGCACGGCGGACGAGGTGCCGAGGGAGGACGGCGACTGGCGGGAGTACGAGTTCAAGGGCAAGCCGGGTGATCCGCGGCGCTGGCCGCGCCAGTTCGCGCCGTACCATCTGCGGCTCGACTGGCTGATGTGGTTCGCCGCGCTGTCGCCCGCGTACGCCGGCCCGTGGTTCGGGGCGCTGGTGGAGCGGCTGCTGGAGAACGACCGGGACACGCTGAGGCTGCTGCGCCGCTCCCCGTTCCCCGCGGACGCGCCGCCCCGCCACGTCCGCGCCCGTCTCTTCCGCTACCGCTACACGACCTGGCGGGAGCTGCGGCGGACGGGGGCGTGCTGGGAGCGGACGTACGTACGGGAGTTCCTGCCGCCCACCCGGCTGGAGGGCTGACCGGTCAGGCCCGCTTCAGCCGCAGGGTCATCAGCTCGAAGGGGCGCAGGCGTACGGTGATCCGGCCGCCGTCGAGAGCGGGTGCCCCGGTGTCCGCGAGCGGGCGTTCCAGCAGGTCGGTCACCTCGACGCCGGTGGCCGCGAAGCCGGGGGTGAGCACGGCACGGGCGCGGGCGCCGTGCGCCTCGTGGAAGCGGACGACCACGTCGCCGCCGCCGTCGTCGGCCAGCTTGACCGCCGTGACCACCACCGCGTCCGGGTCGACCGTCACCAGCGGGGCGACCTCCCCGGCCCCGCTGAGCCGCCGCTCGGGCAGATTGATCCGCCAGCCCTCGCGCACCGCGTCGCCGACGGACGCGCCGGGCACCAGCGCGTGCCGGAAGCGGTGGACGCCCTGGTCGGTCTCCGGGTCGGGGAAGCGCGGGGCGCGCAGCAGGGAGACGCGGACCGTGGTGGTCGTGCCGCCGTCGGGGCGGACCGTACGCGTGACGTCGTGGCCGTACGTCGAGTCGTTGACCAGGGCGACGCCCCAGTCGGGTTCCTGGAGGTGGACGAAGCGGTGGTTGCACGCCTCGAACTTGGCCGCCTCCCAGGAGGTGTTGGTGTGGGTGGGCCGGAAGTAGTGCCCGAACTGCGTCTCGGACGCGTAGCGTTCGGCGTGCAGGTCGAGCGGGAAGGCGAGCTTGAGGAACTTCTCCGTCTCGTGCCAGTCGACCTCGGTGTCCACCACCAGCCGTCGCTCCCCCGGCGGCAGCGTCAGCACCTGCACGGCCCGGGAGCGGCCGAAGGAGCGGACGATCCGCACCGAGGCGCCGTCCGCGCCGGCCGTCACCTCGTCGGTGCCGGTCAGATCGGTGACCGTGTTGCGGTAGAACGCGTCGACGTCCCAGGCGTCCCACATGGCGGGCAGGTCCGGGTGGAGCTGGAGGAGGTTGCCGGGCCGGTCCGGGGCGACGGTCTCGCGGTCGGTCGGGATGTCGTGGGCGGAGACCAGCAGGCCGCGGGCGTCGATCCCGATCCGGAGCAGGCCGTTGTCGAGGATGTGCCCGCCGCCGGGGCGCGGTTCGAGGGTCGTACGGCCTTCGGGGGCCACCGGACGCGCACCGCCCGCCGGGACTCCCGCCCGGGGGTGCGGGGCGGCGTTGAAGACGAGGGGGACCGTCCCCTCGCCGGCGAGGGCGCGCTGGGCGGCGTCGATGATGCCGTTCAGTTCCCCGGCGATCCGGGCGTAGGTGGCGCGGGCCTCGCGGTGCACCCAGGCGATGGAGGAGCCGGGCAGGATGTCGTGGAACTGGTGCAGCAGCACCGTCTTCCAGATCCGGTCCAACTCCTCGTAGGGGTAGGAGAATCCGGTGCGCACGGCCGCGGTGGCCGCCCACAGTTCGGCCTCGCGCAGCAGGTGCTCGCTGCGGCGGTTGCCCTGTTTGGTGCCGGCCTGGCTGGTGAGGGTGGCCCGGTGCAGTTCGAGGTAGAGCTCGCCGACCCAGACGGGCGGTTCGGGATACTCGGCCTCGGCCTTGGCGAAGAACGCGGACGGTGTCTCCCAGGTCACCGTCGCCGAGCCCTCGAGGTCGCGCAGCCGGGCCGCCTTGGCGACCATCTCGCGGGTGGTGCCGCCGCCACCGTCGCCCCAGCCGGTCGGGGCGAGGGAGTGGCGGGCCGCTCCCTTGTCCTTGAAGTTGCGGACGGCGTGGGCGATCTGGCCGCCCGTCATGGAGCAGTTGTAGGTGTCGACGGGCGGGAAGTGGGTGAAGATCCGGGTGCCGTCGACGCCCTCCCAGCGGAAGGTGTGGTGCGGGAAGGTGTTCGTGCGCGACCAGGAGATCTTCTGCGTCAGCAGGTACTTGGCGCCCGCGGCCTTGATGATCTGGGGCAGTCCGGCGGCGAATCCGAAGGTGTCCGGCAGCCACACCTCGTCGTTCTCGATGCCGAACTCGTCGAGGAAGAACCGCTTGCCGTGCACGAACTGGCGGGCCATCGCCTCCGAGCCGGGCATGTTGGTGTCCGACTCCACCCACATGCCGCCGGCCGGTACGAACCGTCCCCCGGCGACCGCCTTCCTCACCCTCGCCCACACCTCGGGCCGGTGTTCCTTCATCCACGCCCACTGCTGGGCCTGCGACATGGCGAAGACGAACCCGGGCTCGTCGTCGAGCAGGGCGGTCATGTTCGCGGCCGTCCGGGCGACCTTGCGGACGGTCTCGCGCAACGGCCACAGCCACGCCGAGTCGATGTGCGCGTGTCCGACGGCGCTGATGCGGTGGGCGGAGGGGACGGCGGGCGCGGAGAGCACCTCGGTGAGGCGGGAACGGGCCCTGGCCGCGGTGCCGTTGACGTCCTGGAGGTCGACGGCGTCCAGCGCCCGGTCGACGGCGCGCCGGATCTCCCAGCGGCGGGGCGAGTCGGCGTGCAGCTCGGCCATCAGCTCGCCGAGCACCTCCAGGTCGATGACGAGCTGCCACACGGCCTCGTCGAAGACGGCGAGGTCCATGCGGGCGAGGGTGTACTGCGGTTCGCCGCCCGCGGTGTCCTTGTCGCCGAGCCGGGTCGGCAGGAAGGGGCGGCGGTGGCCGAGGACGACGGGGTTGGAGGCGGCCTCGACGTGCAGGCGCACCTCCTCCCCGCCCCGGGCGGGCGCCGCGATCCTCACCCACTGGTTGCGCGGGTTGAGACCCTTCACCGGAGTGCCGTCGGGCCGGTGGACCAGTCCTTCGCACTGGAAGCCGGGCATGGTCTCGTCGAAGCCGAGGTCGAGGATGGCCTCGACGGTCCTGCCGGCCCAGGCGTCGGGGACGGTTCCGGTGACCCGGAACCAGCTGGTGCCCCAGGGCGCGCCCCAGCGGGTGCCCACCCGCACCGGTTCGGGTTCCGCCGCGAGTCCCTCGGCGACGGGCACCGGCTCCCCGGGGGCATGCCACACCGCGACCTCCAGGGGGACGGACTCGGGGTACACGGCGGGGCGGATACGCTCGTCGAGGACGCGCTCGAGGCGGGCTTCGACCAGGGTGCGGTCGTCATGCATGCGGGGCGCTCCGGGGTCGAGGGCGGGCGGGGTCACCAGGGGTACCCCTCCCCCGGCTCCCGCCCGTTCGAACCAGGGAGCCGTTCAGTGCGCGGTGCCGTGACCGTCCGGGGCGGCCGCCTGGGCGTCGAGGCGCCGTTCGGCCTCGGCCCAGTCGACCGGCAGCCGGTCGACGGGCACCTCCCAGAAGGTGAACGTCGAGTCGCGCATCGTCGAGCGCAGTCCGGTCATGACGCTCTTGTGCGGTTCGGTGCGCGCGTAGGTGTAGAGGGCCTCCCGGCTCTCCCACGCGGACAGCGTGTGGAAGACCTTGCCGAAGGGCTTGGCCTCCAGGGAGGCGCCGAGCGCTCCGGGCGCCTTGCGGACCCGGCCCCAGGCGGAGAGCGACTTGAGGAAGAAGCGGGGGAGCGGAGAAGCATGTGAGAATCTCGGAACTCGGCCGCCGCAGCGGGGTGCCCAACGCCACGATCAAGTACTACCTGCGCGAGGGCCTGCTGCCGCCCGGGCGAGCCACCGCGGCGGCCCAGGCCGAATACGACGAGACCCATCTGCGCAGGCTGCGGCTGATCCGCGTGCTCATCGGGGTGCGCGGACTGTCCGTGGCGGAGGCCAAGCAGGTCCTGGACGCCATGACCGAGCGCCGGAGCGACCCGCACGAGGTCCTCGGCATCGCCTTCGGCATCCGGCCGCCGGACGGCGACGCGCCGGACACGGCCGGGGCAGGGGCGAACCCCGGGGCCGCCGCCCTCGTCGACGCCATGGGCTGGTCGGTGTCCGGCTCCAACCCGGCCCGGCAGATCATCGACCGGACCCTGCGGACCCTGCGCGAGCTGGACATCGAGTACGACTGGCGGACGCTGCTCCCCTACGCCGAACTCGCGGAACGGACGGCCCGGCACGACCTGGACCGCATCGAGACGATCGCGGACCCGATGGAGAAGGCCGAACAGGCGGTGCTCCTGACCTTCCTGCTGGAACCGGCCCTGACGGCCCTGCGCCGGCTCGCCCAGGAGAACGAGTCGACCGCGCGCCACACCGGCGGCGGACAACCCTGGGCGGCCGTACGGACATTGCCCCGGCCGGGCGGGACGGCATAGAGTCGGCCGGGTGACTGCCGGGTCGGCCATGGGCCATACACGTAAGGCGAACCCGGCCTCGGTGTGAGGCCGGTGCGGGGCACGCCCCCGCCCGCGCGGGCCCGCGGCCCGCCCCCCTTCTCCGCGTTCCCCTCCCCGCCGCGCCTTCCCGCGCGGCCCCTCGACGGAATCCAGAACCGGAGACGCATCCACCCATGCCCGAAGCACCGCACATCGAGCTGAACCACACCGTCGTCCACGCCCGTGACCGGCGGACCTCCGCCGACTTCCTCGCCGGGATCCTGGGGCTGGAGGCCGGCGCCCCGTTCGGTCCGTTCCTCCCGCTCGACCTGGGGAACGGCGTGACCCTCGACTACTACGAGATGCGGGACGAGCCGATCCAGTCCCAGCACTACGCGTTCCTCGTGCCGGAGGAGCGGTTCGACGCCATGATCACGCGTCTGGAGACGGCCGGCGTCACCTACTACGCGGATCCCGGCCACACCGAGCCGGGCCGGGTCAACGATCTCTTCGGCGGACGCGGCGCCTACTTCGACGACCCGGACGGCCACAACATGGAGATCATGACCCGCCCGTACGCCCGGCCCTGAGGCCCGGCGCCACGGTCACAGCGCCTTGTGCATGATGTGCAGTCCGACCGGCCCGTACCGGGGGTGGTCGAACGCCCCGGGCACCGTGCCCAGGATCGTGAAGCCGAGTGAAGTCCACAGTTTCACGGCCGGGTTGGTCTCGACGACGGCGTTGAACACCATGCCCCGGTAGCCGGCGTTCCGCGCCTCGGCCAGGACGTGCCCGGCGAGGAGGCGTCCGGTGCCCCGGCCGGCCCGGTCGGGGTCGACCATGAATCCGGCGTTGGCGATCCGCGCGGCGGGACCCCCGTAGTTGGGGGTGACATAGGCGGAGGCGACGACGGCTCCGGTGCCGTCCTCCACGACGTACACCTGTTTGGCGGGGTTCATCCACAGGGCCCGGGCATCCTCCTCGGAGGTGCCCGGGTCCCAGGCGTAGGTCTCGCCGGCGGCGACGATGCGGTGCCAGAACGGCCAGATGCGCGGCCAGTCGTCGGGCGACGCTTCCCTGATCAGCATGGGTGCGAGTGTGGCACGGCGGCGGGGCCGGCCGGGCGCGTGGTCCCGGGTCAGTCGACGCTGGGCAGAATGTGCGGCTCGGCGAGGTCGTCCTCGTAGCCGGCGAGGCGGATCGGGGCCGAGCGGGCCCACACGTCGAGACTGCCGAGCTCCCCGGGCCTGCGGCGGGAACGCTCTGGGCGTTCGTCGGGGCGTTGTTCGCGCTGCGTCTGCTCCGGTGTCACCGCGCACTCCTTATGTGTCGGTCACCCTAGGGACGTACTGCGTCGGCCCTGCGCCTGGCGTCTGACGTCCGCTCGGGTCTGAGTCGAAAGCCGTTCGGACGCGGTGGCGCCGGAAACTCGGGGAAGAGCAGGCCGTTGTGAACCGGCTGGTCCCGGACGGACCATGGGTGCGGGTAGAACCCTTGCTGCTGTCCGTCCGCCTCAGGGTAACCAAATGAGCGGCCCCCCGCTCGATGGGGCTCGAAACCACCGGTGACAATCATGCGGCGGGGTGCGCGCAATCAAGCCCCATATGCGGCTGTTTCAGCATGACGAGGGCTTCTCCATTCACCCATTCGGACTATATGGGCGTCGACGTTTTCGACAAGGCAAGCCGGTCATGACGCAGTTCAGGTCCCGTTGGCCGGCCCGCAAACTCGCCATGGTCTGCTGCCGCACGGCAACGGCTGTCTCCCGGGAGGACCGGCGCATGGAACTGCGCACCGTCGAGGAGCTGATGGATCTGCTGCACGCCGGCCCCGGCATCCGGGACGGCCGCGGCGGCGCCCCGGTCGACGCCTGCGGGCACGCCCTGCGGACCGCGGCGCTGCTGCGCCGGGTCCGGCCCGCGGACAAGGAGCTCCAGGTGGCCGGACTGGTGCGGCCCGTCGGCGGGCTGCTGGGGCCCGGCGGACCGGCGGCCGGGGCCGACCGCGCGGCGGAGGCGGTACGGGCGCTGCTCGGCGAGCGCGTCGCGGGACTGGTCCGCGGCCGGCCCCGGCACGGCCTGCCCGCCGGGGACGACCTCCTCGCCCTGCGCACGGCCGACGAGGACGCCCGCACCGCCTGCTTCGACGCCGGCGTGCTGGAGGACTGGCGTACCGTGCTGGAACTGCTCGCGGCGCGCAACGCACGGCTGAGCACGGTCGGCCGGCGGCCCTTCGGCCGCCGCCCTCACCACCGGCCGGGCGCGTAGTCCTTCAGGAAGACGCCGTACAGGTCCTCGCCCGCCTCACCGCGCACGATCGGGTCGTAGACCCGGGCCGCGCCGTCGACCAGGTCGAGCGGGGCGTGGAAACCGGCCTCGGCGAGGCGCAGCTTGTCGAAGTGGGGCCGCTCGTCGGTGATCCAGCCGGTGTCGACCGAGGTCATCAGGATGCGGTCGGTGTCGAACATCTCCTGCGCGCTGGTCCGCGTCACCATGTTCATGGCCGCCTTGGCCGCGTTGGTGTTGGGGTGCCCGGCGCCCTTGTAGCCGCGGTCGAACACGCCTTCCATCGCGGAGACGTTGACGACGTACGCGCGTCCGGTGGACGCCCGGCGGGCGGCCTCGGCCATGGCCGGACGCAGCGTGCTGATGAGGATGAACGGCGCCGTGTAGTTGCACAGCTGGGTCTCCAGCAGCTCCACCGGGGAGATCTGCTCGATGGTCTGCACCCAGGTGTTGGAGTCGACGACGTCGGGGAGCAGGCCGCCCGCGTCGATGGCGGTGCCGTCACGGTGCCGGACCAGGCTGGCGTTGCCCGCGACCAGGGCCAGGTCGGCCACCTTCTGCGCGTCGAGGCCCCCGGTGCCGACGGGCAGCGCGGTCAGTCCGTCGACCGCGCCGGAGTTGAAGGCGCCGATGACGTGGTGGGCGGGCAGCTCACCGGCCGGCAGCGGGGCGCTCTCGCCCTCGACGAGCGCGGCGTACGCGGACGGCAGACGGCGCACGGTCTGGGTGGCGTTGTTGATCAGGACGTCGAGCGGGCCCTGCTCGGCGACCCGCTCGGCGAGCGAGACGGCCTGGCCGGGGTCGCGCAGGTCGATGCCGACGACCTCCAGGCGGTGCATCCACTCCGCGGAGTCGTCCATGGCCTTGAAGCGGCGGATGGCGTCCTTGGGGAAACGCGTGGTGATCGTGGTGTGGGCGCCGTCGCGCAGCAGCCGCAGCGCGATGTACATGCCGATCTTGGCGCGTCCGCCGGTGAGCAGGGCCCGCTTGCCGGTGAGGTCGGCGCGGGCGTCGCGCCGGGCGCGGTTCTCGGCGGCGCACGCCGGGCAGAGCTGGTGGTAGAAGTAGTCGACCTCGACGTAGCGGGTCTTGCACGTGTAGCAGGAGCGCGGGCGCTGGAGTATCCCCGCGATCCTTCCCGGCTCCACCCGCGAGGAGGGCAGGATGCCCTCGGTCTCGTCGTCGATGCGCTCGGCGGAGCCGGTGGCGGTGGCCTCGGTGACGGCCTTGTCGTGGGCGGTCTTGGCGGCCCGGCGCTCCTGGCGGCGGCGCTGCTTGACCGTGCGGTAGATGTGCGAGGTGGCCCGGCGGACCAGGATCGCGTCCGGGTGGTCGACGTCGAGCTTGTCGAGTTCCTCCAGCACGCCGAGGCAGACGGCGAGCCGCTCCGGGTCGATGCCGGGCCCGTATGCCACCGCGTCCGTGGCCCCGGGGCCGTCCTGTGTCACCGTCATCGCCGCTGCCGCTTCCCGCTCTGTTCTCTCGCGGCGCTCCGTTCGCATCCGCTGTCGAACGGCGGATTTTACTTCAGCCCCCGGCGGGGGCGGCAAATCCGTTCCTCAGTGATCGCAGACGGCGGTCAGCGCCGCCACCTCCTCGGTCAGCGCGTGGGCCAGGCGGTCGAGGTCCGGGACGGCCGCGCCGTCGGCGACCAGGCCGTAGTGGACGCGCCCCCGGTAGGTGGAGACCGCGACGGCGAGGGAGTGGCCGGGGGCCAGCGGCGCGAGCGGGAAGACGGCGCCGAGCGCGTCGCCGCCGAGCCGCAGGCCGAACCCGGGCAGCGGCACGCTGGTGACCAGGACGTCGAACCAGAGCCGGGCCGCCTGGCCCAGCAGCGGCCCGCCGAGCCGGTGGCCGAGCGGCGGCACGTGCTCGGCGAGCAGGGCGACGGCGCCCGCGCCCCGGTGCGGTCCGGCGTCCTTGTTGCGGTCCATGGCGGTACGCACCTGGGTGAGCCGGGCGAGCGGGTCCCGCTCGTCCACGGGGAGCCGCACCAGGTATCCGGAGAGCCGGTTGCCCTGCGGGTGGGCGGTGCGCGGCCGGCGCCGGGAGACGGGGATGAGGGCGCGCGGGGCGACGCCCTCGCTGCCGTCCCCGCGCTCGTCGAGCCAGCGGCGCAGCGCGCCGGCGACGACCGCGATCGTGACGTCGTTGACGGTGCCGCCCGCGCTCTTGCGGATGCGGTGCACGTCGTCGAGGTCGATCACCGCGCCGGCGGTGCGGCGGGTGCCGCTGGGCGCGCAGGCCAGCGCGGGCGAGGAGCGCATGTCGAGGGTGGAGCGGGCGACGGCGGCGCCGATGTCCAGGGCCCGGCCCGCGTCGGACAGGGCGTCGCGGACCAGGCCGGGCACCTCGCGCACGCCGGGGAGCAGTCCGCGCGGGGGGTCGGTGGGGCGGGGCCGGGGTGTGGGCAGGTCCATCGGGTCCATCAGCGCGGCGGCCAGGGTGAGGGCGCGCAGCCCGTCGGCGAGGGCGTGGTGGAACTTGAACAGGACGGCGAAGGACCTGCCGTCCGCCCCCGGCAGCACATGGGCCTCCCAGGGCGGCCGGGTGCGCTCCAGCGGGCGGCCCATGAGCCCTCCGGCGGCGGTGTGGAAGCCGTCGGACGGCGGGTGCAGCCGGACGTGGTCGAGGGGGTCGAATCCGGGGTCGGGTTCGCGGGAGGCGCCGCCGAAGGCGAGCGAGCGGCGCACCGCCGCGGCGAGCGGCTGCCGCAGCAGGGCGGTGAGCTGCTGCCGGGGCCCGGCGCCGGCCCGTTCGCCGGGGCCCGGCGGCGTGTCCGGCGGCGTGTCCGGCGGCGTGTCCGGCGGCGTGTCCGGCGGCATGTCCGGCGGCGCGGACCGTGCCGGCCGCGGGCCGAGCGGCTGCCACGTGTCCCGGATGCGCATCCGCAGCCCGGGCACGGCGGCGGCCCGGGAGGCCAGCAGATCCGCCGCGTGGGCCGCCGCGGAGGGCGAGCCGGCGGAGAAGACCCCGAGCGCCGCGAGGTGCATCGGGTGACCGGCGGACTCGATGTTCCAGAACGCCAGGTCGAGAGGGGCGAGCGGGTCTGCGGTCATGGGCGGGGCCTCGCGTCGACGACGGGAACGGATCAGCAGTCAATCGCTCCCGGCCGATTACGGTCAAGTACGATCTCGCTACACATGGTTAACATCATGTGACCTCTCCGCCCGCCCCGCGAGTGCGCCGGAACGGGCGGAACGGGAGGGACACGGGGGCGGACGAGGGTGACCGGCGCCTCCCGGGGTGACGGATGCCACCCGGACGGGCGCGGCCCGCCCGGGGACCCCGCACCGCCCGGATCCTCCTTCGGCCGGCCGGGGCCTACGGCACTACGGCACCCGCTGTCCCTTGCCGAGCGCGATCACGCCGCCCTTGGACACCGTGTACAGCTCCGCGTCCCGCTCCGGGTTGACGCCGATCGTCGCGCCCGGCGGCACCTCGACGTTCTTGTCGAGCACCGCCCCCCGCACCACCGCGCCCCTCCCCACGTGCACGTTGTCGTGCAGCACCGATCCCTGCACCACCGCGCCCGGGTCGATCACCACGCCCGGTGACAGAACGGACCGCGTGACCTGGCCCCGGATCAGGCAGCCGGCGCTGATGATCGACTCGCTCGCCATGCCGCCCGCGTTGAAACGGGCCGGCGAGAGCTGGCCGGAGTGCGTGTAGATGGGCCACTGCCGGTTGTAGAGGTTGAAGGCGGGCCGCTCCGCGATCAGGTCCATGTGCGCCTCGTAGTAGGCGTCCAGTGTGCCCACGTCCCGCCAGTAGCCCTGGTCGCGGCTGGTCTCGCCGGGTACGTGGTTGGAGCTGAAGTCGTACAGGTGGGCCTCGCCCCGCTCGGTGAGCTGGGGAAGGATCGAACCGCCCATGTCGTGCACCGAGTTCTCGTCCTCGGCGTCGCGGTGGAGGGCCTCGACGAGCGCCTTGGTGGTGAAGAGGTAGTTGCCCATGGAGGCGAACACGCACTCGGGGTCGTCGGCGAGGCCGGGAGGGTCGGAGGGCTTCTCCAGGAAGCGGTCCACGGTCCGGCCGTCCGAGCCCGGGGTGATCACGCCGAAGGCGGAGGACTCCGAGCGGGGCACCCGGATGCCGGCGACCGTGACCCCGGCGCCGCTCTCGATGTGCTGGGCGAGCATCTGGCGCGGGTCCATGCGGTACACGTGGTCGGCGCCGAACACGGCCACGTACTCCGGCTGCTCGTCGTGGACCAGGTTCAGCGACTGGAGGATGGCGTCGGCGCTGCCGAGGTACCAGCGCGGGCCGAGGCGCTGCTGGGCGGGGACCGGGGTGACGTAGTTGCCGAGCAGGCTCGACATCCGCCAGGTGGTGGTGATGTGCCGGTCCAGGGAGTGCGACTTGTACTGCGTGAGCACGCAGACGCGCAGGATGTCACCGTTGACCAGGTTCGACAGCACGAAGTCGACCAGCCGGTAGGTGCCGCCGAAGGTGACCGCCGGTTTGGCGCGGTCCGCCGTGAGGGGCATCAGGCGCTTGCCCTCGCCGCCCGCCAGCACGATTCCCAGGACCGAAGGACCTCCACGACGCATGGCCGCTCCCCTCACGCCGAATTTTCCCAAGGCTGCCCCGGCCGGGCGGGACTAAGCCTGTTCGAGGACCTCCTCGTAGAGACCGGCGGTGCGCCGGGCCACGGCGTCCCAGCCGAACTCCGCGACCGCGCGTTCCCGTCCCGCCTCGCCCATGCGCCGTGCCGTGGCCGGGTCGCCGAGCACCGAGTCGAGTGCGCGCGCGAGGCCCGCCTCGAAGTCGTCGTCCGCGTCCACGAGTACCCCCGTGGAGCCGTCCGCCACGACCTCCGGGATCCCGCCGACGCGGGAGGCGACCACCGCGGTGCCGCACGCCATGGCCTCCAGGTTGACGATGCCGAGCGGCTCGTACACCGACGGGCACACGAACACGGCGGCATGGGTGAGCAGCTGGATCACCTCCGGGCGGGGCAGCATCTGCGGAATCCAGTGCACCCCCTCGCGGACCCGGCTCAGCTCCTCGTACAGCTCGCGGAACTCGCGGTCGATCTCCGGCGTGTCCGGAGCGCCCGCGCAGAGCACGACCTGCGCGGCCGGATCGATGCCGCGCACCGCGCGCAGCAGCTGGGGAACACCCTTCTGCCGGGTGATCCGGCCGACGAACAGCACGTAGGGACGGGAGCGGTCCAGGCCGATCCGGTCCAGGGCGTCGGCGGTGGGGTCGGGGCGGTACAGGCTCGTGTCGATGCCGTTGTGCACGACGTGCACCCGGGCGGGGTCGAGGGCCGGGTAGCAGCCGAGGATGTCCTCGCGCATGGCACCGGAGACGGCGATCACCGCGTCGGCGGCCTCGACCGCGGTGCGCTCGGCCCAGCTCGACAGGGCGTAACCGCCGCCGAGCTGCTCGGCCTTCCAGGGGCGCAGGGGCTCCAGTGAGTGGGCGGTCACCACGTGCGGGACGCCGTGCAGCAGCTTGGCGAGGTGGCCGCCGAGGCAGGCGTACCAGGTGTGGGAGTGGACGAGTTCGCGGCCCTCCAGGGCGGCGGCCATGGCGAGGTCCACGGAGAAGGTGCGCAGCGCGTCGTTGGCGCCGTCGAGCGCGGACCAGGGCCGGTGGCGCAGGACGCCGTCGGTGCGGCCCTCGCCCCAGCAGTGCACCTCCAGGTCGACGAGGGGTCGCAGCTCCCGGGCGAGGAACTCCACATGGACTCCCGCGCCGCCGTAGACGTCCGGGGGGTATTCCCGGGTCAGCAGTCCCACTCGCACCCGTGAACCCCCTGTCTGCGCGGACGTTGTTCTCATGGTCACCCGGATGGGGCGCGTGGGGAAGAGCGGGGCGGCCGTACGAAGCAACAGTCGCCGCAGACGCCCCCGCCGGGCACCCGGTAGTACAGACAGCAGCTGCGCCGCCGGAAGCCGGTACCGGCGAGGGTTCCGGTCCCGGCGAGCGACGGGTCCGTGAGGAGTTCCCGGGCCAGGGAGCCGGCCCGGGCGGCGACGTCCGTACGGCCGTGGCCGCGCCCCCAGCGGTCCAGTTCGCGGGCGGCGCCCGCGAGCGCGGAGGCGGCGTTGCCGCGCAGCAGGCCGGGTGCGAGGCGGTGGCGGGAGCGCAGGGCGGCGGCGAGCGGTTCGAGGTGGCCGCGCAGTACCAGGTCCGCGAGCGTTTCCGCGTCGCCGGGCAGCGGCCGCACCTCGGTCAGCCACAGGTCGTCGGGGGCGCCGGCTCCGGGGTCCCAGCCGATGAGGTGCGGGGCGAGGTCGGGGACGGCGCCGTACAGGGCGGCGGAGCCGAGGGCCACGGACCACAGGCGCGCGGCGAGCCCCTGCTGGGCCACGGAGGCGGCGACCCGCTCCTCGGGAGTGCGCAGCGCGCCGGCGACCCCGCGCACCCGCGCGGCGAGGGCGTCGTCCTGAACGTCCGGGCGTCCGGGGCCGTATGCCTGGGCGAGGGTGGGCAGGGGCCGGCCGGGCGCTCCTGCCGTGCGCAGTACGAAGAAGCCACCGAGCCGGTGGAGGGCGGTGAGGCGGGGGTCGAGGTCCACGAGGTGCAGTAGTACCAAGTCCCCCGGCGGTGCCCGCCAGGGGGCCTCCGTCCGTGGGGCACCCACCCAGGGGATGACGGCGGTGTCCTCGTACTCCATCGGCAGTAGGACTCATTGGGTGCTCAGGGACGACGACGGGAACAGTCCGACACGGCATCGTGTTGGTCATGGAAGCCGACCGTTCGCCGCGCCGGGCCCACCGCCCGGGCCTCACGCAGAGGAGCAGCCCATGAGCGCCCTCGCGTTGTCCGTGCTGCTGTCGTTCGTCTCTGCCGTGGCGTACGCCGGTGGAGCGATCGTGCAGGAGCAGGTCGCGGTGTCCTCACCCGGCGCACAGCAGTACGCACCGCTGCGCCGGCCGGGCTGGTGGGCGGCGGTCGGACTCAACGGCCTCGGCGGACTGCTCCACGTGGTCGCGCTCGCCTACGGCCCGCTGAGCCTCGTGCAGCCGCTGGGCGCGCTGACCATCGTGTTCGCGCTGCCCATGGCCGCGCTGTTCGTGGGCCGCAGGGCGGGGGCGACGGCGTGGCGGGGCGCCGTCATGGCGACGGCGGGCCTCGCGGGTCTGCTCTCGCTGGTCGGGTCGGCCGACGCGCAGTCGCTGGACAGCGCGCAGCGGGTGGCGGCGGCGCTGGGGACGGCCGGGGCGATCGTGGCGCTGATGGCCGCGGCCCGGGCCGTGCACCGGCATCCCGCGGTCCGCAGCATCCTGCTGGCCACCGCGTCCGGTGTCGCGTTCGGTATGTCCTCCGTCTTCACCAAGACGGTCGCGGTCGACTGGACCGGCGGCGTCTCGGCGGCGAACGTGCCGTCCCTCGCAGTGATCGGCGTCCTGGCCACCGCCGGCATGCTGCTGTCCCAGGCCTCGTACCGGGGCGCGGGGCTCGCGGCCCCGCTGGCCACGCTGACGGTGGTGAACCCGGTGGTGGCGGCCGCGGTCGGCATCACGATGTTCGGCGAGACGTTCCGCTACGGCACGACGGGCACGGCGCTCGCGCTGAGCTGCGGCGTGGTGGCGGCGGGCGGACTGATCCTGCTCACGACGGAGCGGCTGGCGCGCGAGCAGCAGGAGGCGGCCGACGCGGTGCGCTCCGGCGCTACGGCCGTGGACGCCGTGCGCTCCGGGTCGGTGCCGGTACCCGCGGCCCGGGACGCGGCGCAGCCCGCCGACCGGCGTGCGGCGGACCCCGCCGAGCTGCTGCTCGCCGAGCTCACGCTCCCCGAGGACGTACGCCTTCCGGCCCTGCCCGCGCCCGCCCCGGCGGACGGGCGGCCGGACGACGACGCGGAGCGTGCCCTGGTGCCGCTGGTGCCGTACGCGCCCTTCTACGGCGGGCCGTACGTGCCGGTGCCGGTCGTGGACCGGCACCGGGCGCGTGTCACATCCTGACGCCGCCCGCCCGCAGGTAGGCGACCGGGTCGATGTCCGATCCGAAACCGGGCCCCGTCCGCACCTCGAAGTGCAGATGCGGGCCCGAGCTGTTTCCGGTCGAGCCGGAACGTCCGATGCGCTGGCCCGCGGTGACGGACTGGCCGTTCTTCACGGAGATCGCCGACAGGTGCGCGTACTGGCTGAAGCGTCCGTCGGTGTGCCGGACCACGACCTGGTAGCCGAACGACCCCTCCCAGCCGGCGCTGACGACCGTGCCGGCCCCGACCGACTTCACGGACGTACCGGTGGGGACGGGGAAGTCCACGCCGGTGTGATAGCCCTTCGACCAGGCGGACCCCGCCTTGTGGTACGGCGTGCCGAGGGCGGCGCTGACGGGCGCGACCCGTTCGGCGCCGGTCTGGGCGGAGCGGTCGGCGCGGTCCTCGGTGCGCTTCTTGGCCGGCTTCTTCTCTGTCTTGTTTGCCGGCTTCTTGTCCGGCTGCTTCCCGGCCGGTGCGGCCTGTTTCCTCTTCTCCGGTGCCGCGGGCGCCTTGGCCGTCCCGTCGGGCAGGGAGAGGCGCTGGCCGGGCACGATCAGGTCGGGGTCGGCGCCGATGGTCGAGCGGTTGGCGTCGTACAGCCCCCGCCAGCCGCCGCGCAGCCGCTCGCCCTCCGCGATGCCGGAGAGGGTGTCGCCGCGGACCACGGTGTACATCTCGGCGCGGCCCGCGCGGGACTGCGGTGTGGTGTGCGGTTTGACGTCCTCGACGGAGGGCCGGTTCTGTGCACCCGTCCTGCCGCCCGTCTTCTTGTCACCGCTCGTCTCGCCGCCGGTCTTCTGGGCGGCGGCCGGCCGGATGTCGGGGGTGTCGCCGCCCCGGGTCAGTCCGGCCCGTACCGAGCAGACCGGCCAGGCGCCGGGCCCCTGTCCGTCGAGGACCTTCTCGGCGATGGCGATCTGCTGGTCCTTGGTGGCCAGATCCGCACGCGGCGCGTACCGGGTCCCGCCGAACTCCTCCCAGGTGGACTGGCTGAACTGGAGCCCGCCGTAGTACCCGTTGCCCGTGTTGATGTCCCAGTTGCTGGTGGACTCGCAGGCGGCGACCTTGTCCCAGGTCTCCACGTCGGCGGCCTGGGCGGCGCCGGTGCCCATGAGCGGGAGCGCCATCCCGGCACCGCCGGCGGTGACGGTGAGCGAGGCCCGGTTGATCCTGTTCGGCTGATACCGGCGGTGCCGGCCGCGCACGGCCATGGAATCCCCCTCGACAATGCGTCAGGAGGGGCAAAAGTAAGCGCTGCGAACTGGCCGTGACAAGGCGCCTATCGGCCGCACGGATGCGCCAAGTGGCCGGTACTTTTCGCCCGTTGCGCCCCCGTTGGCGCCCTGTGCGGAGCGTGCGCGGGCGGATGCCCCCGGCCGCGGGGGCACGCCTGTGCGTGCGCCCGCTGAGTGGGTGAGGGGCGTCCGCGCGTATGTGCCTGAGCAATCTCGACTGCTGAACCGCGCGTGCGCGCGCAAAGGCGGCACGTCAGGATGGTCGGCGGCAGGACTGGCGGACATCGTCCGGCAGCGCCGGCGCACCGGCAGTACCGATACCGAGGTCACTAGGAGCCACCCAATGAGCAGTTCAGCGCAGATCGGCGTCACGGGACTCGCGGTCATGGGCCGCAACCTCGCGCGCAACTTCGCCCGCAACGGCTACACGGTCGCCGTGCACAACCGGACGGCGGCGCGCACCCATGCGCTGGTGGAGGAGTTCGGGAGCGAGGGCAGCTTCGTGGCGGCCGAGACGGCCAAGGAGTTCGTGGCGGCGCTGGAGCGGCCGCGGCGGCTGGTCGTGATGGTGAAGGCAGGTGAGCCGACGGACGCGGTGATCGAGGAGTTCGCACCGCTGCTGGAGCCCGGCGACATGATCATCGACGGGGGCAACGCGCACTTCGCCGACACCCGCCGCCGGGAGAAGGCGCTGCGCGAGCAGGGCATCCACTTCGTCGGCATGGGCGTCTCCGGCGGCGAGGAGGGGGCGCTGAACGGGCCGAGCATCATGCCGGGCGGCCCGAGGGAGTCGTACGACTCGCTGGGCCCGATGCTGGAGAAGATCTCCGCCAAGGCCGCCGACGGCGCCCCGTGTGTGACGCACGTGGGCCCGGACGGCGCCGGGCACTTCGTGAAGATGGTGCACAACGGCATCGAGTACGCCGACATGCAGCTGATCGGTGAGGCGTACCAGCTGCTGCGCGATGTCGCCGGGTACTCCCCCGCGCAGATCGCGGAGATCTTCCGGACCTGGAACACCGGCCGGCTGGACTCCTACCTGATCGAGATCACGGCCGAGGTGCTGTCGCACGTGGACGCGACGACGGGGAAGCCGTTCGTGGACGTGGTCGTGGACCAGGCGGAGCAGAAGGGCACCGGCCGCTGGACCGTGCAGATCGCGCTCGACCTGGGCGTGCCGGTGTCCGGCATCGCCGAGGCGGTGTTCGCGCGCTCCCTGTCCGGCCACGCGGCGCTGCGTGAGGCCTCGCGCGGGCTGGCCGGCCCGAAGGCCACGCCGATGAGCGAGTCGGAGGCGGCGGCGTTCGCGGACCGGGTGGAGCAGGCGCTGTACGCGTCGAAGATCGTGTCGTACACCCAGGGCTTCCACGAGGTCGCCGCGGGCAGCCAGGAGTACGGCTGGGACATCGACCTCGGCGCGGTCTCCGCGATCTGGCGCGGCGGCTGCATCATCCGGGCGGCCTTCCTGGACCGCATCCGCGCCGCCTACGACGCCCGCGCCGACCTGCCGAGCCTGCTGTCCGACGAGACGTTCGCACAGGAGATCGCCGACGCGCAGGACGACTGGCGCGAGGTCCTGATCGCGGCGACCCGTCAGGGCGTGCCGACGCCCGGTTTCGCCGCCGCCCTCGCCTACTACGACGCCCTGCGCGCGGAGCGCCTGCCGGCCGCGCTCACCCAGGGCCAGCGCGACTACTTCGGCGCGCACACCTACCGGCGCACGGACCGCGACGGCTCGTTCCACACGCTGTGGGGCGGGGACCGGTCGGAGCTGACGGCGTAACACCGCGCGGGGCGGTGGACGGCCCGAGGTTCGTCCACCGCCCTCCTGCCGCGGCGTGCGGCGTGCGCCGGACGGCCGGGCCCGGCGTTCGGCACGGGTACGGAGATCGGCGACCCGGACGGCTTCGCGGTCGCACCTCCACGGACCCCCGTCACAGCCCCTGCCGCAGCCCCCGTCATCGCACAGCCGTCCGTCAGCGCAGTGGCGGGCCGGGTTCCGGGTTCGGTACCGGTTCCGGGCCCGGCGGGATCGGTGACGGGGACGGCTCGGGCGGGCCCGGGTGCGGCGGGGGCGGCTGGGGGCCGGGCCCCGGGGGCGCCGGTTCCGGCCCCGGCCCGGGCGGCGGAGGTGTGGGCGCGGGGCCCGGACCGGGAGGCGGTTCCGGGGACGGCACCGGGTCGGGGAAGGGCTCGGGGTGCGAGGGGTCCGGGCCCGGGGCCGGTCCGGGGGTGGGGCCCGGCGGGACGGGATCCGGGTACGGGTTCGTCATGGCGCGTGTCCTCCGGCCTGTCGGTCGACGTCGGCTCTGGACTACTCCCCCGCCTACCCGGCGGCCACGGCTCCAGTCACCCGCCCGCATGACGCCGCGGGGCCGGGCGGCGCATCCGCCGGGAGCGGCCGGGCTGCCGCCCCTCGTCCCGTCACAGGAGGCCCGCCGCCGCCGACAGTCCCGGCCGGGGACTGGACAGCACGGGGAGCGAGGTGGTGGTGAGCCGTTCGGCCGGGGCCATGGAGGCCTGGGCGAGGACGATCACGTCGGCGCCGGTGACCGTGTCGGCCGCGTCGGCGACCCGGCGTACGTACGCCTCCGGATCGCCCGCCTCGAAGCGCTCCCAGGCGCCCTCGACCAGCACGGTCCGCACCTCGACGGGCAGTCCGGCCCGGCCGGCCTCCTCCTCGATCAGGGCGACGGTCGGCCGCAGGGTGCTCTCCAGCGCGGCGAGCACGACCACACGCGGCCCTGCGGCCACGGCCGCGCCCGCCATCGGCCGGTCGACCCGCAGCACGGGAACGCCGGTCTCGGCGCCGGCCGCCTCGGCGGCCCCGCCGATGGTCGAGCAGGTGCACAGCACGGCCCGCGCACCGGCGTTGACGGCCTCCCGCACCCGCGCCCGTACGTCCGCGGCGACGGCGGCGGGACCGGCGGCACGGGCGCGTTCCAGCAGATCCCCGGCGACGACGTGCTGCAGCCGGAGCCCGGGGTGGTCCTCGTCGCGCAGGGCGTCGAAGACCGGCACATGGACCGGCGAGGTGTGCAGAAGCGCGAGCACGAGACGACGTTCCCCGCCCTCAGAACCGTCCGGGATGCGCCGCCAGCCACTCCTTCGCCGCGCGGATCAGCTCCGGAGCGGCCGCGGGGGCCCGGTCGGGATGGCGTTCGGCCCACTTGACGACGTACGGGCAGAGCGGGGCGACGGCGCTGTCCTCGCGGGCGGCGAGGCCGTACAGCTCCCGGGCGAGGGAGCCCGCGATGCCCTTGCCCTCGTGGTCGGGCTCCACGACGGTGTGCACCGGCACGAGCGCGCGCTCGGGGGCGTCGAGCTCGAAGTACTCGATCCGCCCGACGACCTCACCGTCCGCCACGGCTTCGAGCCGGCCCGCAGCCCGGTCGTCACGGATCTCGATGTCAGTCACGGCACCTCACACTCCCGCCTCGGTCGCCTCGCTCCGCGCAGCTCAGGCCGGGCTCACGGCCTGCGGGCTGCGCTCCTGGTCCGACCCCGGCACCGGCTCGGACGGGTCGGCACCCAGGGCGACGATGCGGTTGTCGGCGTCCACATGCACCACCCGGGGTTCCAGCGCCCGCGCCTCGGCGTCGGTGACCTGAGCGTAACTGATGACGATCACCAGATTACCGGGGTGCACGAGATGGGCGGCGGCCCCGTTGATCCCGATCACACCGGACCCCCGCTCCCCCTCGATGACGTACGTCTCGAGCCGGACCCCGTTGGTGATGTCGACGATGTGCACGAGCTCACCGGGCAGCAGATCGGCGGCGTCGAGCAGATCGGCGTCGATGGTCACCGAACCGACGTAGTGCAGGTCGGCCTGGGTGACGGTGGCGCGGTGGATCTTGGACTTGAACATGGTGCGCAGCATGTTTGGACTCCCGGAAGACGGCTCCCTGCCTGCTTTGTGCAGGTCAAGGGCGTTGTTCACTGTACACCGGCACTCCTCGGACTCGAAGATTCCCAGGAACGTCGATCCCACTCGGGCAAGAAGGCTCCTCACCTGCACTTCCGCGGAAAATGAGGCTGTCGCACTATCGCCCGCCAAGTACCTGTCTCGGGGTGTGCGGGGGCTCATGCTGACCAGATGCTGACTTGTCCGACGATCCGGCAGTCAAGCACTCCGTCGAGCACGGAACCATCCTCCGCATCGACCTGGAGGTCGTTCAACACACCCGGCAGCCGGGACTTCGTCCGGTTCCAGAACACTGGCCGCCCTGGACCGCCATCCGGGCAGCCAGCTCGGCGGTCACCCCCCCCGGGCGGTCAATTCCCAGGCGCTGACCTGTAACGCACCAGTATGATCCCCTCGCCGCTCGCACATCTGTGCCCATCAGGGTGTCGTTGCGGGCGTTCAGAAGGAGGGATCACTTGACCATGTTCCTTGGCGCGAGACCACGCACGGTTCTCACCTCTTTAGGGGCCGCCCTTGGCCTGACGCTCGCTGGCGTCGCGACCCCGGCTCATGCGGTTGATGGGACGCTCACCCCACCGACTCACCTGTTCAACGGGTACAGGCACTGCGCGACAGACGCGGACCGGCCTTCATACCGGTCGGCCCGCGAAGGCCTGGTCGTCGAAGGCATCCCCGGGGTCACGGAGAATACGGAAGGCTCCCGCGTCAGCGTGCGGTACCAGGTCTGGCCGGTAGCCGATCCCTCGGAAATCACCACGGTCACCCGCGAATACGCCACTCCCGGATTCGAGGCTCCCGCCACTCTGCCGGCCAGCGCGCTCACCGACGGGCAAAGCTACGCGTGGCAGGCGCAGACAGTGGTCGGGAACGCGGTCTCGGACTGGTCGGCACCGTGCTACGTAACCATCGACAACAGCAGGCCGACGAATGCCCCGACCATCACCTCGTCGAACTACGCTGCCGAGACGTGGAACGAAGGCGGCGAGCCGGTCGAGTTCACGCTGAACGCGAACGGCGCCACCGACGTCGAGGGCTTTGTGTTCTCCTGGCAGTCGGTCCTACCGGTGATCGGCACAAGCATCGGTGATTACGGCATTCCGCAGCCCGTCGACCCGTACACCGACACAAAGTACCGCGTGCGCGCTGACACGCTCGGCGGTTCGGCCACACTCAGTCTGGTGCCGCCAGCCGGCTCCGGTCCGATGACGCTGTGGGTGCGCAGCCTGGATCGCGCCTACAACTGGTCGGAGATCGCCCGGTACGACTTCAACGTCAAGTCCACGGCGCCCAGTATCTCACCGGCGGTCCCGGAACCCGAGTTCGGTCAGCCGACCGAATTCACACTCCGTCCCGATCCGGAGCTGCAGGCGAAGAGTCCCGTCGTGAGCTACTCCGTCAAGACCATCGGCGGTCAGAGCGACAGGACCTTCGACATCACTGCGCGATCGGACGGCACAGCAACTGTGGAGCTCACGCTGGACGGCCTCTACGGCGAGAACCTCCAGGTGACCAGCAAGAGTGCCAACGGCTGGATCAGCGACGGGGCGTGGTGGGGTGTCAGTTACGACACCGCACCCACCGTTTCCTCCGACACCTACCCGGAAGACGGCTCGGGCGGTGGCGTCGGCGTGCCGGGCACCTTCACGTTTACGCCCAAGGTGAAGGATGTCGTGAGCTACACCTACACCTTCAACAACGGTGACCCGGAGGTGACCGTCCCGGCCGGCACTGATCACAACGCGAGCATCGAGTGGACCCCGACCACGGATGGCTGGCATGACCTCACGGTCTACGCGACGACCCGCTCGGGCCTTCAGCTGGCGCCCTATGACTACTTCTTCACCGTGAACTGAACCACCCCACCCGGCTGCCTCCTCAAGGCCGGCGGGCCGGCGGGGCCTGCTCCCGCCGGCCCGGGCCGCCCCTTCCAGGGTGCTTGTCCCTCGATGAGAAGCCGCTCGCACAGCCGCGCCAGTGTGCGAGCCAGCAACCGGGAAACGTGCATCCGTGAGAGGCCGGCTCCTGCGCGATCTTCGGCTGGGACAGCGTGGAGTACGCGTTGGCTGGCTCCGGGCCCTCCAGGACCTCCTCCTGCGAGATCGACAGCCGCTCGGCGAGCTCGTGGACCGTGAACGAGCCACCGTGCGTCTGCGAGAGTTCCACCGTGGCCTTGGTCAGGGCCAGCCGCAGCTCCGGGAGCCGGCGCGGCACGCGCACCGCCGAGCCCTTGTCCCGGAAGTGCCGCTTGATCTCGCCCACGGCCGTTGGGGTCGCGTACGCGGGGAACCCCACGCCCCGGTCCGGGTCGAAACGCGTCCCGCAGTCATCCGGCGTTGACGGGGCAGCCACTGCTTCGCGTAATCACAGCCCGTCTGCTGCCTCGCCTCCCGGCGCGCTTCCGCCACAGAAGGCGCCGTGCGCTTCTTCTCCGCATAGATCTGTGTCGAGCGCTCGATCATGTCATCCTGCGTGTCGCCCCCGCCCTCCCCGACCTGCTTCCCCTGACCGTTACAGAAACTGACCTGCGGAAACACCCAAACGCTAGATCTTGGACTGGAACATGGTGCGCAGCATGTTTGGACTCCCGGAAGACGGCTCCCTGCCTGCTTTGTGCAGGTCAAGGGCGTTGTTCACTGTGCATCGGCAGGGCTGCGACCCGCAGGCCCCGTGGAGCATCATGCGGTGGTCGTTCCCGTGAGGAGTGCTCCTTCCGGCGCGGGTGACCCGTCCCAGCTCATGCGGGACCAGGGGAGGGACAGTTCGTCCGTGCCGCTCACCGCCCGAGGGGCCAGGTCCTCGATCCGGGCGGCCTCCCGGTGGCGGGCGAATACGGTGTCGGCGTAGCGGTGGCCGGTGTCGGCGGCGATGAACAGGGCGGTGCGACGGGGCTCTTCGCGGCGTTCCCACTGGGCGGCGAGGTAGGCGGCTCCGGTGGACAGGCCCGCGAAGACGGCGTGGCGGCGCAGCAGGTCGACGCTGCCGGCGAGGGCGGCGTCGAAGGCGAGCCAGTGCAGGGTGTCGTAGAGGTCGTGGCGGACGTTGCCGAAGGGGATGGAGCTGCCGATCCCGGCGATGATGATCTCCGGGTCGGCGACGTGCGCGCTGCCGAAGGTGACACTTCCGTACGGCTGGACGCCCACGAGCCGTACATCGACGGAGCGTTTCCTCAGATAGTGGGTGAGGGCGCCGGTGGAGGCCCCGGAGCCCACGCCGCCGACGAGGGTGAGGGAGTCGCCACCGGTCCGGTCGTGCAGCTGTTCGGCGACGGCTTCGTAGCCGAGGTAGTGGATGTCGTCGTGGTACTGGCGCATCCAGTGGTGGTCCGGGTGCTCCCGCAGGATCTGGCGGACGCGGGCGACACGGCGGTTCTGGTCGAGCTTGAGGCTGCTGCTGGGCGGCATCTGCTCCAGGTGAGCACCGAGTACGTCGAGTTGGGTGCGCAGGGTCCGGTCGACGGTGGTGGAGCCGACGATGTGGCAGCGCATGCCGTAGCGGTGGCAGGCCAGGGCGAGTGCGTAGGCGTAGATGCCGCTGGAGCTGTCGACAAGGGTGTCCCCGCGTCGTACGGCTCCGGTGTCGAGCAGATGGCGTACGGCGGCCAGGGCGGAGACGACCTTCATGGTCTCGAAGCGGAGGCAGAGGAGGCCGTCGTCGAGGCGTATCAGGTCCGGGCGGCCGATGGCTTCCGAGATGTGGTCGTCCACGGGAACTCCTCACTGATGGGGGACGGAAAGGTGGTGAAGGTCCGGGTCGGTGCGATGCCTTCGCGCTCCAGGGCACGGGTGCACCGGCGCAGCGTGTGGCGCAGGCCGGGCGCGCGGGGGTCGAAGAGGATGCCGGCGACGTTGCCGCTGTGGGCGATCTGCACACCGACGGCGCCCGTGCTGTCGGCGATGCCGGTGAGGGAGGGGAACTCCCGGTGCCTCAGGACGCGTTGGCGCAGGCGGGCGCTGGCGGTGCTGACCCGGCCGAGCAGGGCGGGGTCGGCGTCGGTCACCGCCCTGCGGAGCATGCGGCGCAGGTGTGCGTAGGCGGCGAGGTCGTCGTCGTGGTGGAGGGTGGGGAGGGCGAGGGTGTCGACCGGTGCGCCGCCGCCGAGCGCGCATCCGACCACCACGGCGGGCGGTAGCGCGGGGCCCAGCACTTCGAGGACACGGCCCTCGCGCTGCGCGAAGAGCAGGGGGCGGGGACCGTGCATCAGGGGGTCGCTGGCGCCTTCGGCGCGCACCGCGATCCGGGCGATCGTCCGCGTGGACAGCGGCACGCCCCAGGAGTCGGCGACGGCCCGCACGGTGGCGATGACGTCGCTGGTGGAGGATCCCATGCCGAGGCCGATGGGGAGGTTCCCGGTGAGGGCCAGTTCCCCGCCGCAGGGCTCCGTGCCGCGGCGTGCGGCGCACTCCCGTGCCGCGAGGACGGCCGCCGCCCGTGCCTTGGTCCGGCCGGCGGGCGTCACCGTCACCTCGTCCGGCGACGTGCCCGGCCGGGGCGTGAAACGGGCGGTGCTGCCCGGTCCGTGCATCGGCAGCGTGACCAGTGCGTGGACGGGGCGACGCCGCTGGTCGGGGAAGACGCCCTGGAGGATTTCGCCGTGGTGGCAGGCGGCGCGTCCGGTGCCCTCCGTGTCATGGGCGGGCGCCCCCGGTCGGCGGGTGGCGGCCGTCATACGCCGGCCGCCACCCGGTAGCGGTACAGGGTGGTGGGTTCGGCGCTGAACTGGGAGAAGGGGAAGGGCTCCGCGGCCAGGGCGGTCACGCCCCGTCCGAGGAAGGCGCGCGCCACGGCGCTGCCGGTCTGGGCGTAGACCACCAGCGGCACGCCGCGTTCGCCGCAGCGGGCCAGGACGGTGTCGAAGCTCCCGTTGCCGAGTGTCATGCCCGTGGCCACGACGACGTCGGCGGTGTCGAGGACCTCGTGCATGTCGTCGGTGACCGGGTCGCCCCACTGGGTGGTGGTCAGGTTGAAGTCGCAGAGCAGGGGTTCACCGCCGCGCTCGCGGATGGCCGCGACGAGCGGGTGGACCACTCCGATCAGACCGACCCTGGCCCCGGCGTCGATGTCGAGGAGCCCGGCGACGGCCGCGTCCCGGGCCAGTGCCCGGGTCTCGGGTGTCCCGGCCGGCAGGGTGACCGGTTCGGCCTCCCTCGCCTCCCGGTGCGGGCGGACGGAGCCGAGGTAGGCGTCGAGCGCGGCGATCCGCAGCGGCCCCGGCGCCTCGCACAGCAGTGTGTCGACGGGGCTGCCGGAGGCGTCGCGGCACAGGGACGGGTCGGCCTCGCCCGGCTCGAAGGCGCAGCCGCCGAAGGAGTCGCCCAGGCGGACGAGGACGTACTGATTGAGGTAGGTGGTGTTCCCGCCCGCCAGCCGGGTGCCGTGGTGCACCCAGAAGACACTGGTGGCGACGAGGTCGGCGGGGCGGGGGCCGTGCTCGCCGGCCAGAACGGCGGCCAGGAGTTCCCCGGTGTTCCTCATCGCTGTCCTCCGGTGCGGGGCGTGTCGTGGGTGATGCGGAAGAGGAAGGTCAGCACGCCGTCCTGCCAGTCGTGGAGGTGGTCGATCCGGGGACTGAGCCCGTGGTCCAGGGCGTGCTGGACCAGGGCGCGCAGATCCGCGGTGTTGGAGGCGATGACGTGGATCTCGCCGCGGGGGGCCAGCAGGTCCTTCTCCGTGACCTGGGCGAAGAACTTCGCCAGCAGCGGGGCGCCCACGCACACGTTGCGTACGACGTCGGGGTCGTCGCTGACGGTCTGGCTGACGGCGGGCGGGTTGAAGGTGACGACGTCCAGCTGGACGTCGTCGGCCAGAGCGTCGAAGACGTCACTCACCGCGGGGAGGAACGTGGTGTCCGGGCGCTCGCCGACCAGGCGCCGGTAGTGGCCGGTGGTGGCGGCCACGCTCTCCGGGTGGACGTCGAGCGCGTGGATCTCCCGGGCGCCCCGGACACCCGCCGCGACGGCCTCGACGCCCAGGCCGACGCCCATGGCGGCGTACCGCAGTCCGCGGGTTTCGATACGGCCGTCGAGCAGCCGCTCGTGGATCAGGCGGCTGGTCCAGCCGGGGATGAAGACGCCGGGCGGGACGTCGAACGTCCAGTCGTTCCACTCGTAGAGGCGGGTGGTGTGCAGGTCGGCCCGGGGCTGGTTGAGTGAGATGATCAGGTCGGCGGGCAGCGGTGGGGGCAACTGCTCCAGAAGAGCCCGGCCGGTCGAGGCACGGTCGATGTCCATGGGGTCCTTTTCTTGTCACACGACGGGATGGCGCGCGGTCACGCCGCAGGACGGTCCGGCGGCGTTCGGGCCTGCCGACAGATGCCTGTCGACAGGCCGTGGCGTGCGAGGAATCAGCCCTTGAGTTCGCGCAGGTAGGCGGCGAACTTCTCCAGGCCGTCGATGTTGCGGGGGCCGCTGATGCCCTCGTTGTAGTCGAGGACGAAGAAGTTGTTCCTCTTCACGGCCGGAAGTTCCCTGGTGTGGGGGGACTTCTTCAGGAAGTCGATCTTCTTCTCGGCGGGCAGGTCACCGTAGTCGAGGATGACGACGACCTCGGGCTCGGCTTCGGCCACGGATTCCCAGTTGACCTGGGTCCAGCGCTCGTCGAGGCCGGCGAAGGCGTTCTTGCCGCCTGCCGTCTCGATGATGTCGTGGGGAGGTACCTGGTTGCCCGCGGTGAACGGCTGGTCGGTACCGGAGTCGTAGAGGAAGACGGGCACCGGGTCGCCGCCCGGGGCCTTCGCCTTGACCTCCGCCACGCGCTTCCTCAACCCGTCGACGACTTCCGTGGCCTTCTCCTCGACCCGGAAGATCCTGCCCAGTCGTTCGAGGTCGGTGTAAAGGGCCTCGAAGGGGGTCTTCTTCTCGGGGTGGCCGGGATAGTTGAAGCAGCTCTCGGTGTGCATGAAGCTCTGGATGCCGAGCTTGTCCAGGATCTCGGGGGTGATGCCCCGCTCGTCCTTGAAGCCGGAGTTCCAGCCGGCCACCACGAAGTCGGACTTGGCCTCGACCACGACCTCCTTGTTCAGGAGGTCGTCGCTGAGCATCGTCACCTTCGCGTACTCGGACGCCCACGGGGATTCGCTCACCGGCGGGTTCGCGGGCGGCATCACATAGCCGTGCACGTGCTCGGTCAGACCGAGGGCGAACAACTTGTCCGCGCTGCCCCCTTCGTAGGCGACGGCCCGCTCGGGCACCGTGTACTCCACCGGTTCGCCGCAGCGCTTGACGGTGACCTTGCCGGACTCCTTGGCGTCCGAGGTGACCTCGGCACCACACCCGCCGAGCACCAGGGCCGCCGCCAGGGCGGAGCCGAGAGCGGCGGGCCGGCGGGCCGTGGTGAGGTTTCGGGTTGTACGCATGCGTGAACAGCCTTTCAGCGGGTGGAGTCGAGCGAATACAGGAGCTGGGGACCACCCGTCAGCGGGTGGGGGACGACGCTGGCCCGGACACCGAAGACGTCACCGACGAGTTCCGTCGTCAGCACGTCCGCGGGCGCGCCGGAGGCGACCAGGCGGCCTCGGGAGAGCACGCCGAGCCGGTCGCAGGCCGCCGCGGCGAGGTTGAGGTCGTGCAGGACGACCAGGACGGTGAGTCCGGAGGCACGCAGGAGCGAGAGCAGGTCGACCTGGTGGCGGACGTCCAGGTGGTTGGTCGGCTCGTCCAGGACGAGGATCTCCGGTTCCTGCACGAGCGCGCGGGCCAGCAGGACGCGCCGGCGCTCGCCACCCGACAGCGTCAGAACGCCCCGGTGCGCGAGGTGCCGGATGTCGAGCCGGTCCATCGCCCGCTCGCACAACGCGCGTTCCCGGCCACTGAGCGTCCGGTTGCCGGGCAGATGGGGCGCGCGTCCGAGCGCGACGACCTCCTCGACCGTGAAGTCGAAGTCGACGCCGCCGTCCTGGGTCATGGCCGCGATGGTCCGTGCGCTGTGGCGCATCGGTAGCCGGGTCAGGTCCTGCTCACCCACCCGGACGGTTCCGGAGCTGGGGCGCAGCGCCCGGTACACGCATCGCAGCGCGGTGGACTTGCCGCTTCCGTTGGGCCCCACGAGCCCCACGACCTGGCCGTCCGGCACCGTCAGGGACAGCTCGCGCACGAGGCTCCTGCCGTCCGTCACCACGGAGAGTTCATCGAGTTCCAGGTCCACGTCAGCGCCCTCCGAAGGTGTAACCCCTGCGCCGCATCAGGGCGATGAAGACGGGCACTCCCACCAGCGCGGTGATGACCCCGAGGGGCAGCTCACGCGGGGCGACCAGGGTCCGTGCCGTCAGGTCGACCCACACCATGAAGATCGCCCCGACCAGTGGGGCCACAGCGAGCACGCGGGCGTGCGTGGCACCGACGACCATCCGCACCACATGCGGCATCACCAGTCCGACGAAGGCGATGGCGCCACTGACGGCGACCATGACGCCCGTCACCAGCGAGACGAGCACCAGCAGCACCTTGCGGTACCGGTCGGGATCGAAGCCGAGGCTCGCGGCGGTCTCGTCCCCGAGGGAGAGCACGTCCAGCGCCCGCCCGTACCGGTACAGAACCGCGATTCCGGCCGACACGACGGTGGCGACGACGGGCAGCGCGCCCCAGGTCGCGGCACCGAAACTGCCCATGGTCCAGTACAGGACCATGCTCGTCGCCTCGCTGTCCGGAGCGAAGTAGATGATCAGGCTCATGACAGCCTGAAAACCCAGCGACATGGCCACGCCCGTCAGCACGAGGCGCAGCGGGGCCAGCGCGCCCCGGCTGGAGGAGGCGGCGTACACCAGGAGCGAGGCGACGAGTGCACCGATGAAGGCGCCGACGGAGACGGCGTGGATGCCGAGTACCGCGAGCCCACCGGTGACCGTGACCCCGACGGCACCCACGGAGGCGCCCGAGGAGACCCCGAGGACGAAGGGATCGGCCAAGGCGTTGCGCACCATGGCCTGAATGGCCACTCCGACCGCGCTCAGGCCGGCCCCCACCAGTGCCGCGAGCAGCACGCGCGGCGTACGGATCTGCCAGATGATCTGATAGGTCGTCACTTCGTCGTGGCCGATGCGCCCTCCACTGAGAGCCGCCCACAGATGGCGGGCGGTCTCACCCGGGGTGACGACCGCGGGCCCGAGCCCGATGGCGACGACGACGGACACGAGCAGGACGGCGGCCGACACCGCGCAGCCGAGCAACAGCCCCTTGCGGGACGCGGATTGAGCTCGCACTGGCTTCCCGGGCCGGGGCGCCGACGCCCCGTCCGGGCCGGCCGCGTCCGCGCCCGTGCGCGGCGAGGACGCAGGGCCCGCGGGCGCCGGCTTGTGCGGTACCTTCACTTTCCCTCGCTAATGAAAATCATGTTCATGTTCAGGAACCTAGCACACCCTCCGGCCCGGCAGGCAGTGCGGAGCGACTGGCAGCACGGGGTCGCGGCGCCCGCCACCGAGGGCGACCGGCAGCACCTTAATGGAAATGATTATCACTGCGATAGTGTGTTGCCGGCGCCGCCCCCGCCGCTCGACCCGGCCGGTCCCGTCGCACAACCCGACTGTTGGGACAAGGGTGTTGCAGCCGGTTCGCGTCCGACCGCCGCCACTGACAGGACTGGAGTACTCCCTCGTGCCCACCCCCTCCGCCCCTTCCACCGCCACCGGGCCCCCTCCCCCGGATCAGCCCTCGGTCCTGCTCGACCTGGCGTTCCTCCGCCTCTGGACGGGCGCCACCGCATCGGGCCTGGCCACCTGGGCCCTGCCCTTCGTCCTCGGCCTCGCCGTCTTCGACCGGACCCTGGCCGCCACCGACCTCGGCCTGCTGCTCGCAGCGCGCACCGTCGGTTTCCTCGCCGCGGTTCCCGTGGCCGGGGTGCTCGCCGACCGGCACTCCCGCCGGGGCGTCGTGCTGTGGGCGGGGCTGGCCGCCGGAGCCGCGGCACCGGTGATCGCCGCCGGACTGGAACGTTCGGTGCTGCTGATGGCGGCCGCAGCCGCGGTGGCGGGAGCCGGCCAGGGCGCCTGCCGACCCGCCTACCAGGCCCTCACCGCCGAGGTGGTCGACGCCGGCCGCAGGCAGCAGGCCAACGCCGCCATGACCCTGGCGGTGCGGGTCACCACGCTCGTGGGCCCCTCTCTGGCCGCGCTGCTCGCCGTCTTCCTGGACACGTGGGCACTGCTGGTGGGCATCGGGCTGCTCTGGCTCGTCGCGGCCTGCGTTCCCGGACGCGGCGCACGGCCCGGGGCGGCTGTGGAGAACACGTCGGAGCCTTCGGCCGGTGCGGGCCGGATGTCCTTCGTCGCCGAGTTCGCGGAGGGCGTCCGCGAGGCACGCAGGCACCCCTGGTTCCTCGCCGGTCTGGGCGCGCTGACGGCCGTCATAGCCACCGGCTACTCCGCGACCGGCGTCGCCCTGCCCATGGTCAGCAGGGACGAGTACGGGACCGAGGTGGTCCTCGCCGGCGCGATGACCGCCTACACCGCCGGGGCGCTGGGCGGTGCGCTGCTCATCGCGCGCTGGCGCCCGCGCTCCCCCGGCCGGGCCGCCCTCGCCGGCCTGGCCTGCTACGGCTTCGCCCCGCTCAGCCTGGTGTTCCCCGTGCACCCGGTCGCCGTGATGGCCGCCTACGCCGTCGCCGGCATGGGCATCGAACTCTTCAACGTGCCGTGGTTCACCGCCGCCCAGCGCGAGGTCGCCCCGGACAAGCTGGCCCGTGTCTCCTCACTGGACTTCCTGCTCTCCTACGGTCTCGCCCCGGTCGGACTCGCCGTCATCGCCCCCGCCATCGACGCCTTCGGCGCCACGGCGGTCCTGGCGGGTTGCGCGTTCGTCTGCTTCGCGGCACCCGCCACCGCCGCCCTCGTCCCCACCGCCCGCACCTTCTCGACCGTACGACGGTCCAGTGACGCCCACTGACGGCCGCGGCGAAGAAGTCATCCCCTGGCGCGGCGGCCCGCGTCCGCCGGTCCGGGCCGCGTGGCCGGCGCCGGTCCCTGTGGGGCTGCCGCAGCAGCGGTGCGGGACAGACGACGCGGCACGGAGCGGTCAGTCCGTCTCCCCTCGGCCCGCCCAGCCGCTCGGCCCAGTCCACCTTCGTCTCGTAGCGGACGAGTTCCGCCGCGACCATCAGCGCGTGCGCGCACATCAGTGCCATCGTCGTCAGGCTCGTGGTGCGGTGTCAGCGCTCCAACACCGGTCGGGAGACCGGCAGTCGGGCGGACCGCGGCCCCGACAGCAACAGGCCGAGCACGACCGTGCCCCGGGCCCACAGCAGCCCCGACCAGCCGAAGGCCCGGCTGAGCACGTACATCCAGTAGGTACCGGCATCGTCCATGAACGGCATGACCGCGACCGTGTCCTAAGCACCCGGCTCCATGCGCGCCCACAGGAACGCGAACACGAGCGCCGTGACGACCAGCGCCGCAGTGGCGCAACAGGTCTGGCTGACGGGGCGGCGATCACCGGAGTCGCCATCCGGCCGGATTCGCTGCGGCAACCGGGCCGGCACGCCCACCGCCGGCTCACGACGGTGGGCGTGCCGACCCGGCGGACCGCGGAGTGAGTGGGCTCGGGAGCCTCGTCACGCGGTCCGTTCGGGGATCGCCGGGAGCATCCTCCCGGCGATGTCGAGGAGGACGCTGTCGGCCGGGAGGGCGCCGGTTCCGGATGTGCTCCACACGGTGATGTCGTAGTAGCCGCCGCGGTCCTTCCCGTCGAGGGCCACGGTGAGCGTTCTGGCCTGGGGGCCCTGCTGGACGGGTCCGCCGGATCCGCCGCTTCCGAGGTCGATCTCGATCTTCATGGTGTGGTCCGAGAAGAGGACCGCGGGGCGGCCGTGGACCGAGAGGGTCCTGACGTCCGTCTCGTCCCCGAACTCCATCAGTTTCACGTACTGGGCGATCGACAGTTCGTTGTACGTGACCGAGACGTGCACGGTGTACGTGTCGAACTCGACCTTGGCCTCCGGCTGGGCGACCTTCCCGTCGGTCAGCGGCGCGGTGTTGCTGGTGCCGGACGCCGCGGTCGCGGTCTCCGTGGGCGTTCCGAGGAGTCGGGCCAGGTCGGAGCCGTTGAGCGCCTTGCACAGCTCGTCTCCGGTCACCACCTGGGGCGTCTCGGTGTAGGCGCTCGGCAGCTCCTCGCCTTCCCCGCTCGGGCACGAGACGGCCCGCGGTGCGCCGGTGGTGTCGGCGGGCAGGAATCGCGGTCCCAGCCACACAGCGGCCCCGAGTGCCGCGAACACGGCCACGGCCGCGAGGGCCTGACCCCACGCGTTGGGTTCCTTCTCCGCAGCGGCCGGGGCCGGACGCTGCCGCGCCGGAGCCGGAGGCTGGGGCTGGGGCTGGGGCTGGGCAGCGGTGTCGGACACCGTCCCGCCCTCGGGGGCCGCCGGGTTCGGGGTCCGGCGTGCGCGCAGGGCACGGAGGACCGCGCGGACGCGCACCGCGGTGAACACCAGGAAGACCGTGCCGATCACGGCCGGCACCCACTCCCCGTCGCGCACGGCGAGATACATGATGCGCACGCCGAAGACGGACCCGACCACGATGAGCAGGGGCTCACGGACCCAGAAGGGCAGGAGACGGACGAGGAAACCGAGCATCCGGCGATCACACCAGGACAAGATTACTACTGGCTGTGATGGAAGCCATAGTTCCGGCTCGGAACTCAACCGTGATGAAGGGCGGCTCCCTCCCTTAGCGGGCGCTCAACGAACCTTGATGCCTCGACATCGCGGAAAGGTGGTGGCGCTCGGGCGGTCAACTCTTGTACTGACACTTGTTTTTGTGGATCGATACCGGGAGAGTGACTTCGGGTCGGGTGCCGGATGTCGGGTTCTCCTGAACGATCGCTAAGCGCGAGGGAGGGGGCCGCTCGGCCCGGGCCCGGCGCAGCACCAGTCGTGTCGGCACCGACGAGAGGACACCCCGTATGGACGTGACCGAGGCCCGCGCTCTGTTCCGGGAGTTGCAGGGGAGGGACGGCCCCGTCGACCCCTCTCAACTGGACGAGATCTGGGCGGTGTTGGCCACCGTCCGGCCCGAGGACATACTCGGTCAGTGGAAGGGGGGCGAGTTCACCACCGGCCACCCCCTCGACGGGATGCTGGAGAAGGCCGGCTGGTACGGCAAGACGTTCGCCGGCGTGCACGACGCCAAGCCTCTGATGTGCCGTGACGCGAACGGTGAGTTGTACTCCAACGTCGAGCTCGGCAAGGGCGAGGCCAGCCTGTGGAGCGTCGAGTTCCGCGGTGAGGTGACGGCCACCATGGTCTACGACGGACAGCCCGTCTTCGACCACCTCAAGCAGGTGGACGACACCACGCTGATGGGGATCATGCGCGCCAAGGGCGTACCCGCCGAGGGCCCCTTCTACTACTTCTTCCTCGAGCGCGTCCCCGGGGACCGCGCCGGAGAGGGCTCGTGAGGCGCGTTCGCGCCGCTGTCACCGAGGCGCCCGGCGCCCCGTTCACCGTCCGGGAGGCGGACCTCGGGGATCCGAGGCCGCGCGAGGTGCTGGTGCGGATGACCGCGGTCGGTATCTGTCACACCGACCTGGGGATGCGGGACACCTGGCCGCGCCGGCTCACCCCGATGGTCTTCGGCCACGAGGGTGCCGGGACCGTGGAGGCGGTCGGCGCGGAGGTGACCGGCGTCGCGCCGGGTGACCGGGTCTGCCTCACCTTCGCCAGTTGCGGCGCCTGCGAGCAGTGCGGGGCGGGTCATCCGGCCTACTGCCGCTCCGCACAGGCGCTGAACTTCTCCGGTGGACGCGCCGACGGCACCAGTCCGCTCTCCGTCGGCGGAGAGCCGCTCCACGCCGGCTTCTTCGGCCAGTCCAGCTTCGCCACGTACGCCGTCGTCCACGAACGCGGTGTGGTCGTGGTGCCGTCCGATCTGCCGGCCGCGGTCGCCGCGCCGTTGGGATGCAGCGGGCAGACGGGCGCGGGCACCGTGCTCAACCGTCTGCGCCCCGAGCCGGGCTCCTCGCTGGTCGTCCTGGGCGCGGGCGGCGTCGGGCTGAGCGCGCTGATGGCCGCGGTGGCCGTGGGCTGCGACCCGGTGGTGGCCGTCGACCCGGTCGCCTCCCGCCGCGCCCTGGCCACCGAACTCGGCGCCAAGGCTGCCCTGGCACCGGGGGACGGCCTGGTGGCGGCGCTGCGCGACCTCACCGGCGGTGGTGCGCACCACGTCGTCGAGACCACCGGGCGTGCGGACATGGCCCGCCGGGCCGTCGGCGCGTTGCACCCGCGCGGTGAACTCGCCCTCCTCGGACTCGGCGGGGAGGTCACGTTCGACGTGATGGGCCTGCTCGCCAAGGGCGTCCGTGTCCACGGCGTGCTCGAAGGCGACTCCGATCCCGGCCGCTTCGTCCCCGAGCTGATCGGCCTGTACGGGCGCGGCCTGCTCCCGCTCGACCGGCTTGTCACCACGTTCCCCTTCGAGGAGATCGGCGCGGCCGTGGCCGCCATGGGGGACGGCAGTGTGGTCAAGCCGGTCCTCACCTTCACCGGGGACGGGGAGGCATCCGGGAAGTGATCCCGGAGTCACCTCCCGCGCGGTCCCGGCCGAGGGCGTCCGGCCTTCCGGGGCCTGTGATTGACTGACGCGCATGGCCCCCGCCTCCCCGTCCGCCCGTTCGGCCGCGACCGCCGATCCGGCCCCGGCCACCCGGCCCCGTAACCGCAAGCAGCTGATCCTCGCCGCGGCCGGGCGGGTCTTCAGCGAGCGCGGCTACCACAATGCGTCCATGGAGGAGGTCGCCGCCGGGGTGGGCATCACCGCGACCGCTCTGTACCGGCACTTCCCGAACAAGTACGCGCTGTTCGCCGCGTGCGCCCATCTCATGGTGGACGGACTGGTCGCCACCCTCGACGAGGTGCCGTCCGAGGCGGCCCTGACGGAGGTGCTCAGCGCCGTCACCCGGGTCACCGTCGCTCATCGCGCGTCGGGCGGCGTGTACCGGTGGGAGGCCCGGTACCTCGACCGTGAGGACCGGCGGTGTCTCGGGGTGAAGTTCGGCCGGCTCGTCGAGCGGGTCGACGAGGCGGTGCAGCGTGAGCACCCACTGGCCGACGAGCGGCTGCGGGCCACGGCGGCCCTCGGCGTGATCGGGTCCATCACGATGCATCACACCTCCATCGCCCAGCGCCGGGCCGAGAAGCTGCTGCTGGCCTCCGCGCTGGGGGTGGCCGGGACGGACCCGGCGGCGGGCCGGCTCGGTACGCATCCCGTCGAGCTGCCCGGCCGGCCGGTGCCGCGCACCCGGCGCGCGGAGATCCTCGCCGCCTCCGTCCCGCTGTTCGCCCGGGACGGGTTCGCCAACGTCACCAACGGGCAGATCGCCACGGCGGTGGGCCTGACCCCGTCCGCGCTCTACCGTCACTACCCCGGAAAGATCGACATCCTGGCGGCGGCCTGCCTCCAGGCGGCGGGACTGCTGGCCCAGGGGGTGGAGCGGAATCTGCGGGAGGTGTCCGGGCCGTACGACGCGCTCGTCGCGCTGGCGGCGACGTATGTGGCGTACTGCTTCGAGTACACCGAGCTCAACAGTGTCGCCGAGGCCGAGCTCGCCGGGCTGCCGCCCGGTCTGCGGCGGCCCGTGGTGCTCGCGCAGCGTGAGCACATCGCCGTCTGGGAGCAGCAGTTGCGGCTGGCCCGCCCGGAGCTGGACCCGCGTCAGGCCCGGGTGCTGGTGCACGCGGGGTTCGGCGTGGTGGTCGAGGCGGGACGCAGACTGCGCTGGGAGGACGGCCCCGGCCGTCGTGAGGCCGTGACCGCGCTGGTCGTGGGCGCCCTGGGGCTGTGAGCGGCGGACGGCCGAGGCGGCATGGCGTGAAGTGCCTTGTGTGACGGGCGCTTCGACTTCCGCCCCTCAGTCCGTCCGCCGCGGGGCGGGTACGCGTCCGGGTGCGGATCGACGGCTCAGCCGGGCCTGTTGCCGGTGGGAATCGTGATGGGCGTGGTGGTCCCGGAGGAGCCCTTGTTGAGGAACAGCATGGCCAGGGCACGAATGAACTGGTCGAACATGTAGAAGGTGCCGGGCATGACGGGCGACAGCCCCTCACGGAACAGGATGAACGCCGGCCACGCGGTACGGACCAGGGCCGCCGCCGCGTAGTCGCGCTTCAGTCCCAGCCAGTCGCCGACCTCGTCGCTGAGGACGTAGCGCACGAACTCGTTCAGGAACCCGCGCGTGACGCCCAAGTCGATCTCCGCGGTCAGGCCGAGCAGTTCCTCGGCCAGCCTGATGCCCTCGGTGGAGGGGCTGAGGATCGGGGTGAGCACCTGCGCCGACTGCTTCTCGGCGGCCGCCCAGGTCTTGGGGATGTGCTCGTAGGGCACACCGAGCAGGTGAATGGCGACCTGCCAGGAGTGCAGGAACGCCTCCTGGTCCGCCGCCGAGTACGGGATCCTCCAGTCGAGCAGCTTGCGGTGCACGTAGGTGCCCAGGCTGTGGAAGGTGACCAGGATGTCGGCGGCGCTGATCGGGATGGTCTCGTCGGCGACCGCCCGCCAGTGCGGCGACTGCGGCAGCAGGTGACGCACCGCGGCGTGCACCACGCGCGTCTTGTTCGCGGTGACGACGAACTGCCCCGACGGCTTGAAGGCTCCCAGCTCGGACAGGTCGTAGCCGAAGGTGAACGTCTTGGCCGCGCGGTCCTTCATGTCGGCGCCGCCCGCCGACCAGTAGACGCTCTTGGCCTCGCGCGGGATCACCGTGCTCATGATGCCGCTGCCGAGGCCGTACAGCATGAAGAGGTACGTGTCCCGGCGCCGGTTGAAGTCGGCGGCGCGGGTCAGCTTGGCCTGGTCGGCCCAGGACGGGAGTCGGTTCACCTGCCGCAGGTACGCGGTGAATTCGGCCGGCATGCCGCCGGGCAGCGGGTCGTTGTTGTTCACCCACGATCCCCACGCGGTGTTGATCGCCGGCACGTGGCCGTTGTCGAGCATCGAGGCCATCAGGGGGTCCGCCGCGTCGTCCCAGATCCACTCCGGACCGGTCCCGGTGGCGGCTCTGGTCCCCGGGCCCGGTGACGCCCACGCCTGGACGGGGTTCGCCACGCCCACGAGACCGAGCGCGACACCCAGCGACAGGGCCTTTCGCCTGCTGAGGTTTTGCATTGACTTACCTGCTTCCCTGATGGGCCAGATGGTTTCAGGTGCTCTCGCAGACTTGCCATTTGTGCGACCAAGGCGCGAGGAACCCCGCCACGCACATGTGATTTCGGATTAACATAGCGGGGTGCGTTGCCGTCGGCAATGGTCGTGACCGAGGGGCTCGACACCCTTGCCGGTCCGCGGTACGGCGGCATCGCGGGGGCGGAGCCGGCCGCCGGGGTGCGCGTTGACCGCGGGCTCCTGTCGCGGTCACGGGCGGTTCGTCCGACAATGACCTACATGGCACGGAGAACGGCTCACGCCTACGATCCGCCGACCGTGTCGGTCAAGGGGCGGAACGTCAGGCTGCGCACCATCGGTTTCGTACTGCTCGCCGGTCTGGCCATCTGGTTCATCGCCGCCAACACCGCGTCGGTGACCATGAGACTGTGGGTCCCGACCGTCACGCTCCCGCTGTGGAGCGTCCTCACGGTCACGCTCCTGGTGGGCACGGCCCTCGGCCTGCTCGTCGCCCGCCGGCGCGCCCGCCGGTAGGGGAACGGCCGGCCGGGCCGTGCGGTGGATCGGGGTACCCGTCCCGGGCAGGCGGCGGATCACCTGAAGGAAAGGGGCGGCGGTCATGCGAGCCCACCTCGGCGACCACCTCGTCATCGAGAGTCCCACCACCGGCGCGACCAGGCGCGACGGCGAGATCGTCGGGCTGCGCCACGACGACGGCACACCCCCGTACGACGTGCGCTGGTCGGACACGCACGACGTGACGCTCGTCTTCCCCGGGCCCGACGCCCACGTCAGGCATCCCGGAGGCGAACCCGGAAGCGACGCGGGCGGGGGCGCGCACCCGCCCGCCGATCCGCCCGATCCCGGCGACATCGGTCGGCGCGTGGCCGCCGAACGCGAACGGATGGGCCTGAGCCGGGAGGAGACGGCCCGGCGCGCCAGGATGGCACCGGACTACCTCGCCTACCTCGAGGAGCAGCCCGGCGCCCCCAGCACGGCGACTCTGATCCGGCTGGCCGAGGCGCTGCACACCAGCGTCCAGGCGTTGCGCGGCGGTGGTGTCGATCTGCCGCCCGGGCAGGGCACGGCACTGGCGCACCCCCGGCTGCGCGACCTGGAGCCCGACGAATGCCGGACCCTGCTCTCCACCCACGGGGTCGGACGGGTCTCGGTCACCACGGCCGAGGGACCCGCCGTGGTGCCGGTCAACTACGAGGTCGTCGACGACGCGATCGCCTTCCGGACCGCTCCGGGCTCGGTCCCGGCGGCCGCGGCGGGAGCCGAGGTCGCCTTCGAGGTCGACCACCTGGACGAGGCCATGAGCCAGGGCTGGAGCGTGCTGGCCGTAGGCCCCGCGCGGGCCGTCACGGAGCCCTGCGAGGCGCGGCGGCTGGCCGAGCGCGCCCACAGCACACCGTGGGCCGGGGGCGAGCGCGGGATGTGGGTGTCGATCCGGCCCGCGCGTCTCACGGGACGCCGCATCACCCCGGCCGAACGGTGAGCGGACCGGCGGCCCGCGCTCGCAGGCCGCCGGCCGAGTCCTCAGGCGCGGGCGGCGCGGCGGGCCGCGTAAGCCCTGGGCAGGTAGCGCAGGCGCTCGGGCAGCAGCGGGACCACGGTGCGGACGACGGCGCCGAAGCGGCGCAGTCTGCGTTCGTCGCGTTCCGTCCAGTCCAGGCCCAGCCGGTCCCGTACGGCGGGCGGGAGCAGGCCGGTCGCGACGAAGACGTTCAGCCGGGCCGCGGGCGGGCGGAGCACCGGCCAGAGCCGGCGCAGCAGCGGGCCGGCGCCGGGCGGTGGCGGTACGGACCGCCGGGGGTCGAGCAGTTCCGAGACGACGGCCGTCCTCTCCAGTTCGTCCCGGACCATCGCGTCGAAGTACGGCCAGAACTCCTCCGGGGTCCTTGGCATGTCGCGCGGGGCGATGCCGAGGATCCGCCCGAGGGCGAGGTGCTCCTCGTAGAGGCGGCGCGCGCCGGACTCGTCGAACGGGCGGGAGAGGTACTGGGCCGCCCTCAGGAAGACCGGGTAGGCGGTGGCGTGCACCCAGGCGTAGGAGGCGGGGGCGAGCGCGTGGTAGGCGCGGCCCCGGGTGTCGGTGCCGCTGATGCTCTTGTGCAGTGTGCGGAGCCTGCGGCCCTCCTCCAGGGCCTGTTCGCCCCCGTAGACCCAGAGCTGGAGCGAGTCCAGCGAGCGCCGGCCCCGGCCCCAGGGGTCGGTGCGGAACACGGAGTGCTCGTCGACGCCGGCGCCCACCGCGGGGTGGGCGACCTGGAGGACGAGGGCGGCGGGCAGGGAGAACAGCAGCCGGACGTCACCGGCGATGTCCCAGAGGATGGCGCCCGGTGCGAACGGGACGGGGGCGGTGCGGTCCGCGCCCGGGCGGGGCCCCGCCCCGCCGCCGGGACCGGCCGGGACACCGGACGTGTGCGGTGTGCCGCTCATGAGGACTCCGTTCTCCGTCGTGTCCGGACTATTGACGCACCCGGTGAAACAAGTCAATAGTTTTTGTATCTTCGACTCTCCCGACGGTCCGGGCCCGCACGTCCGCAGGGCCCGTATCCCGCCCCGAGCGACGGCTTTCGACGTGAAGGAACGCGCATGAGGGACGTCCGGCAGCAGGTCCGGGGTCTCCGCCCCGGAGCCCGCCCGGCGCGGCGCCCCCTCCTTCCCATCGTCCGTCGCCGCCGGCGGCGACGCCAAGCGGGTCCCGCCGGCCGCCGCCCGGACGCCGGCCCGCGCACCCCGTCCCGATGAGGAGGCAGCACCGATGGGCCGCTACACCCGGCTCCGCCAGATCCGGACCATGGACCCGCAGCAGGACCATGAGGAGATCTTCGCCCTGCTCACCCGGTACGAGTTCCCCTGGGACTACCTCCAGGGCCTGTCCACCGCGTTCCTGCGCGACTACGGGGTCCCCCGCATCTCCCGGCTGCTCGACCGCACCCAGGAGTTCGAGCGCGCCGGCCAGAAGCGGTACGACGACACGGTCCTGTTCGCCCATGAGATGGTCCGCGACGGCATGGACTCGCCGCACGGGCGGGCGGCCGCCCGGCACCTCAACCGGATCCACGGCCGCTACCGCATACCGAACGAGGACTACCTGTACGTGCTGGCCACCACCGTGGTCGGGCCGAAGCGGTGGATCGACCGCTACGGCTGGCGCCGCCTGTCCTGGCAGGAGACCGAGAGCCTCGCCCTGGTGGGGCGGCGGATGGGCGCGATGATGGGCATCAGCGA
Source organism: Streptomyces sp. NPDC030893 (assembly GCF_055571535.1). Classification (NCBI taxonomy): domain Bacteria; kingdom Bacillati; phylum Actinomycetota; class Actinomycetes; order Kitasatosporales; family Streptomycetaceae; genus Streptomyces; species Streptomyces sp. NPDC030893. The sequence continues at coordinate 265,962 of NZ_JBVIFC010000005.1, forward strand.
CCTGCCCGCCGACTACGCCGGCTTTGAACACCTCCTGGACTCCTACGAGAAGGAGATGTTCGCCCCCGATCCCGCCAACCGGCGGGTGGCCGCGGCCACTTTGCGCGTCATCGCCGAGTGGTACCCGCGACCGCTGCGCCCGCTCGCCGTGCGGTTCATTCTGGCCCTGCTCGACGAACCCCTGCTCGCGGCCCTGGGGTTCGAGCCGCAGCCGCGTGCGGCGCGTGCGGCGGCCCACCGCGTCCTGCGGGCCCGGGCCGCCCTCGTACGCCTGTTACCGGCCCGGCCCTCGTGGTGGGGGTACCGGCCCAGGCCCCGTAGCTATCCGTTCGGCTGGACGTTGGACGACCTGGGCCCGCACTGGGCACACGGCAGACCTCTCGAACCGCTCGCCGACGAAACCTCACCGCTGGAGAAACGATGACCGACACCACCCACTCGGCGACGGAGACGTTCACGACCCGGGACCCGGCCACCGGCAGCCCGATCGCCACCCATCCGGTCCACGGGCCGCAGGACGTCGCGCGGGCGGTCGAGCGGGGGCGGGCGGCCGGTGTGCGCTGGGCGGCGCTCCCGGCCGCCCGTCGCCGCGCCCATCTGCTCAGGTGGAAGCGGACGTTGGCGACGGAGCTCGACACGGTGGCCCGGTCCGTCGCGGCCGAGACGGGCAAGCCGCTGGGGGACGCCGAGCTGGAACTGCTCCTGACCCTGGAGCACTTGGCGTGGGCCGCGCGCAACGCCGGGCGGATCCTGCGCCGGCGCCGGGTGCGCACCGGGCTGCCCGCGGCGAACCAGTCGGCCTCCGTGGTCCACCGGCCGCTCGGTGTGGTCGGGGTGATCGGCCCGTGGAACTACCCCGTCTACACACCCATGGGTTCGATCGGGTACGCGCTGGCGGCGGGCAACGCGGTGGTGTTCAAGCCGTCCGAGTACACCCCGGGCACCGGAGCGCTGCTCGCCACGCTCTTCGACCGGGCGGTGCCCGAGTTCGCCGGGCTGTTCACCGTGGTCACCGGTGCCGCGGAGACGGGCGCCGCGCTGGCCGCGTCCGGGGTCGACAAGCTCGCGTTCACCGGCTCGCCGGGGACCGCGCGCAAGGTGATGGAGGAGTGCGCCCGCTCGCTCACCCCGTTCCTGGCCGAGTGCGGCGGCAAGGACGCCGTCCTCGTCACCGCGGACGCGGACCTGGACGCCGCCGCCGACGCGATCGTGTGGGGGGCGCTGGGCAACGCGGGCCAGACCTGCGCGGGCGTGGAGCGGGTCTACGCCGTCGGCACCGTGCACGCGGAGCTGGTCGACCGGGTGGTGGAGCGGGCCCGCTCGCTGCGGCCGTGGAGCGGTCCGGACGCGGCCTACGGCCCGATGACGATGCCGGGCCAGGACCAGGTGGTGCGCCGGCACGTCGAAGCCGCCCTGGCGGCTGGTGCGCGGGCGCCGCTGGGCGCGCCGGAGCCGCCGGACGGGCCGTTCGTGGCGCCGGTGGTCCTGGTCGACGTACCGGAGGACTCCCCCGCGATGACCGAGGAGACCTTCGGGCCGACCGTGGCGATCAACGCCGTGGCGGACGTCGACGAGGCGGTGCGGCGTGCCAACGCCTCCCGTTACGCGCTGGGCGCGGCGGTGTTCTGCGGCAGCCGCCGCGCGGGTGCGGCGATCGCGGCGCGGCTGCGCGCGGGGGCGGTGTCGGTGAACGCGGTGCTCGGCTTCGCCTCGGTTCCGGCCCTGCCGTTCGGCGGGTCGGGGGACTCGGGATTCGGCCGGATCCACGGCGCGGAGGGGCTGCGGGCGTTCACCGCGCCGCAGTCGGTCACGGTCCGGCGGTTCGCTCCCCCGGTCGATCTGACGTCGTTCACCGCCCCGCCCGCGGCGAAGGCGCGCGCGGTGGCGCTCATGCGACGGCTGCACGCCCGTCACTGAGGGCCGGCCGGGCGGACCCGCGCGGCACGGTGGCGTCCGGGGGCCCCGGGGCCCCCGGTCAGGCGTCGAGCAGCGGGGCGAGGTAGCGGCGGGCGAAGGCCCTCGACTGCTCCTCGTCGTCGAGCTCGATGCAGCCGGCCGGGTTGAGGAGGAAGGAGACGGCGACCCGCACCATCAGCTCCGCCACCGGCCGCGGGTCGGACTCCGGGCGGCCCTCGCTGTGCCGGGCCCGCCTCAGGTGGGAGGTCAGGTAGTCGGTGGTGACGGTGAGGGCGGGGCCGCCGCCGACGGTCAGGTACGGCAGGACCACCTCGGGTTCCAGCCGCAGCAGGCCCCCGAAGAGCGGGTGGGCCCTGGTGTGCCGCAGGGCGACGACGAATCCCTCGACGACCCTGTCCTGCATGGTCGGCAGGGGGGCGACCGCGTCGTCCAGTTCCCGGAAGAAGCGGCTGACCTCGCGCAGCAGGCACGCCTCGACCAGTCCCTCCTTGTTGCGGAAGCGCCGGTACACCGTGACCCGCGAGACCCCGGCCCGTTTGGCCACGTCGTCCACCGAGGAACGGCGCAGGCCGAAGGTCGTGAACTGCTCCAGGGCGGCGTCGAGGATCTGCCGCGCCAGCCGTTCCTCCGTCTCCGGCCGGGCGAGGGCACGGGCGAGCGGGGATTCGTTGCCAGAAGTCTTCATGGTGTCTTTCACCGTACCGGCCCCCCTCCACCGAGAAACAGTGAAACATAGCCCATACATCTGTATCCCACATCTTCGGAGGGCCCTCATGGGAAGTCGTCTCACCGCGGAGCAGTCGGACTTCGCAGCCGCGGTCCGGGACTTCGCCCGGCGCGAGTGCGGCACCCGGGAACAGCGCGCCGCGCTGACCCGGGACGGCCGGGAGCCGCACAACCCCAAGATCTACGGCATGCTCGCCGACCTGGGCTGGCTCGGGGTCTGCCTCCCGGAGGAGTACGGCGGCGCGGGCGGCGGCCTGGGCGACGCGTGCGTGTTCCTGGAGGAGACCTCCTACGGCATGGTGCCCGCGGGCGGCTTCGTCACCACCGTCATCACCGCCAAGGCCTATGAGGCGTTCGGTTCCGAGGCGCAGCGGCGGGAGGTGCTCGGTGGTGTGGCGCGCGGCAGTGTGCTCGCCATCGCCATGTCGGAGCCCGGCGCCGGTTCGGACGTGGGCGCGCTGCGCTGCCGCGCCGAACGGCAGCCGGACGGCGGCTGGCTGGTCGACGGCCAGAAGACGTGGATCTCCAACGCCCACCTCGCCGACAGCATCCTGCTGGTGGCCCGGACCGGCGCCGACAAGCACAAGGGTCTCACCATGTTCCATGTGCCGGCGGACACCCCGGGCGTGGAGATCCGCGGCATCGAGACCATGGGCGGCAGGGAGGTCAACGACGTGTTCTTCACCGGCGTACGGCTGCCCGCCGACGCGGTGGTGGGGCAAGTCGACGCGGGCTGGAAGCAGTTGATGGCCGGGCTGAACCACGAGCGGCTGTTCCTGGCCGCCAACATGCTGGGCCTGGCGCGCAGGGCGTTCGACGACGCGGTCGCCTACATCGGCGAACGCGAGCAGTTCGGCCGGCCCGTGGGGAGTTTCCAGGCGCTGCGGCACCGGGTGGCCGACCTCGCCACGGAGATCGAGTGCACCCGGCTGCTGGTGCGTGAGGTGGCGGCGGACTGCGACGCCGAACCGGACCGGCTGTTCCCCCGGGAGGCGTCGATGGCCAAGCTCAAGGCCACCGAGACCGCCAAGCGGGTCGCCCTGGAGTGCATGCAGATGATGGGCGGCTACGGCTACGCGACCGAGTACGGCATGGAGCGCCATCTGCGGGCCGCGGTGGTCTCCACCGTGTACGGCGGCACCAGTGAGATCCAGCGCGACATCATCGGCCGGAGCTACGGGCTGTAGACGCCGGTACGGCGACGGCCGCCCCACGGGATTCCGTGGGGCGGCCGTCGGTTGCGAGGAGCGCCTACTCGTCGTACAGCTCCGTCAGTTCGGCGGCGTGCCGGTCGCGGATGACGCGGCGGCGCATCTTCAGGGACGGTGTCAGCTCCCCGGTCGCGGGACCCCACTCGCGGGCCAGCAGCCGGTACCGCTTGACCTGTTCGGTGCGGTTGAGCCGGGTGTTGGCCGCGGCGACCGCGCGGTCGACCTCCTCGCGTACGCCGGGGTGGGCGGCCAGGGCCGCCAGGTCGTTCCCGGCGTCGATGCCCCGGGCGGCGGCCCAGGCGGGGGCGGCCTCCGCGTCGAGCACCAGCAGGGCGACCAGGTAGGACCGGTTGTCGCCGTGCACCAACGCCTGCCCGATCAGCGGGTGTTCCTTGAGGGTGTTCTCCACCAGCGCCGGGGAGACGTTCTTCCCGGTCGAGGTGATGATCATCTCCTTCTTGCGGTCGGTGAGCCACACATAGCCGTCCTCGTCGACCCGGCCGATGTCGCCCGTGGCGAGCCAGCCGTCCTCGTCCAGCACCGACCGTACGGAGCCGTCCGGCTGGAGGTATCCGGAGAAGACGGAGGCGCCCCGCACCTCGATCTCGCCGTCCCCGGCGATCCGCACCTCGACGGACGAGACCGGCCGGCCGACCGAGCCGAGCCGGAAACCGGTGCGCGGGCTGTTGGTGGTGGCCACGCCGGTCGTCTCGGTCAGACCCCAGGCATCCATGATCACCACACCGAGACCGGACCAGAACCTCACCACGTCCAGCGGCATGGGAGCGGAGGCGCTGGCGGTCCAGGTCACCCGGTCGAGTCCGCCCGCGGCCAGCACCGGCTGGAGCACCTTCTCCCGCAACTGGGTGTACATGGCTTCCAGTTCGGCGGGCGGTGTCTGCCCCCGCTCCCGGTACCCGACGTGCTCGCGCGCCACCTCCATGGCCTTCTCCACGCCCTGCCGCTGCTCCTCGGGCAGCCGGTCCAGCCCGGCGCGGACGGCCACGGCCAGTTTCTCCCAGATCCTCGGCACTCCGAAGAACTGCCGGGGCCGCAGCTCGCGCACCGCCTGGGCCACGGCGGTGGGATCGGCGCACAGGTAGACGTGCGAGGCGCGGTGACAGGGCAGGTAGATGCCCAGCATGCGTTCCGCGATGTGGGCGAACGGCAGGTAGCAGATGTGCTCGACGTGCGGCGGGAGTTCCACCGCCGCGTCGAGCGCGACGGCGTTGGCGAGCACCTGCCGGTGGGTGAGGACCACGCCCTTGGGCTCCCCGGTGGTGCCCGAGGTGTAGACGACGGTCAGCGGGTCGTCGGGGCCGGCCGTGTCCAGCGACTTCTCGAACGACTCGGGGACCGGGTCGCGGGTCAGCGCCGCGTAGGGCAGGTGCGGTCCCTCCTCGCCCGGTTCCACGACGACAAGCCGGGCCAGCGGGGTCGCCGCGTCGTCCAGCAGCGGCGCCCACAGCTCCACCTGCGCGGCGCCCTCGACGACGGCCAGGGCGGCCCGGCAGTTGCGGGCGATGTGGGTGATCTGCTCGGGCGCCGAGGTGCCGTAGACGCTGACGGGCACGGCGCCGAGACGGACCAGGGCCAGATCGGACAGCCAGTGCTCGCAGCGGTTGGCCATCATCAGCAGGACGTGGTCGCCGCGGCCGACGCCGAGTGCCGCGTACCCGGCCGCGAGGAGGGTGGTGTGCTCCTTCACCCGCGCCCAGTCGAGGGTGGTCCATCCGCTGCCGTCCGGTGTGCGCCAGGACAGGGCGGGCAGGTCCGGGTGGGTGCGGGCGTTGTGTTCCACGAGCAGCGGCAGCGTGGACGGTACCGCTGGTTCCCCGTCGGTGCGCGGGGCTGGTGTCATGACGGCCTCCTGGCGTGCTGGACGGTCGGGGTCGGAGCGGGGGGTGGCGAGGGGGTTCGGGTGGGCGGTGTCAGTCGTCGGTGAAGGTCTCGCCGCGCTCGGCCCTGCGCAGCAGCGACGGGGGCGGGGTGAAGCGGTCCCCGTGGCGTGCGGCGAGTTCACGCGCCCGGGCGACGAATCCGGGCAGGCCGCCCTCGTAGCCGTTGATGTACTGCAGGACGCCGCCGGTCCAGGCCGGGAAGCCGATGCCGAGGAGGGAACCGATGTTGGCGTCCGCGACGGAGACCAGCACCCCCTCCTCCAGGCAGCGCACGGAGTCGAGGGCCTCGACGAAGAGCATCCGCTCCTTGAGCTCCGTCAGGTCGGCCTCGCGCAGCGCCGGGTCGGCGAAGTGCTCCCGCAGTCCGGGCCAGAGCCGGGTCCGCCGGCCGTCCTCGCCGTACTCGTAGAAGCCGGCGCCGCCGCTGCGGCCCGGGCGGCCGAACTCGTCGATCATGCGGTCGACGACGGCCTCGGCGGGGTGTGCGGTCCAGGTGCCGCCGGCCTCCTCGACGGCCCGCTTCGTCTCGTTGCGGATCCTGCGCGGCAGGGTGAGGGTCAGCTCGTCCATGAGGGAGAGCACCTTCGCGGGGTAGCCCGCCTGGGCGGCGGCCTGTTCCACGGTGGCCGGGTCGTAGCCCTCGCCGACCATGGCGACGCCCTCGTCCATGAAGCGGCCGATGACGCGGGAGGTGAAGAAGCCGCGCGAGTCGTTGACGACGATCGGGGTCTTCCTGATCTGCCGCACCAGGTCGAAGGCGCGGGCCAGCGCCTCGTCGCCGGTCCGCTCGCCCTTGACGATCTCCACCAGCCGCATCCGGTCCACCGGCGAGAAGAAGTGCAGCCCGATGAAGTCCTCGGGACGGCTCACCTCACCGGCGAGCGAGGTGATGGGCAGGGTGGAGGTGTTGGAGCAGAGCAGGGCGTCGGCGGCGACCGCGCTCTCGGCCTCCTTCAGCACCTTCGCCTTGAGGCCGGGGTCCTCGAAGACCGCCTCGATCACGGCGTCGCAGCCCGCCAGGTCATGGGCGTCGGCGGTGACCGTGATCCGGTCGAGGTGAGCGGTCCGCTCGGCGTCGGTGGCCCGGCCCGCGGCCACCGCCCGGTCCAGCAGCCGCGCCGAGTACGCCTTGCCCCGCTCGGCCGCCTCGACGGTCACGTCCTTGAGGACCACGTCGATCCCGGCCCTGGCACAGGAGTACGCGATACCGGCGCCCATCATCCCGGCGCCGAGGACGGCGACCTTGGTCACGGTGCGGGCCGGCAGGTCCCGCGGGCGGTTGGCGCCCGCGTCGACGGCCCGCAGGTCGTAGAAGAACGCCTGGATCATGTTCTTCGTGGTCTGCCCGGTCACCAGGTCGGTGAGGTAGCGGGCCTCGATGACGAACGCGGTGTCGATGTCGACCTGGGCGCCTTCGACGGCGGCGGCGAGGATGTTGCGCGGGGCCGGGTAGGGCGCGCCGGCCAGCTTCCTGCGGAGCGTGGCGGGGAAGGCGGGGAGGTGGGCGGCGAACGCGGGGTGGGCCGGGGTGCCGCCGGGGATGCGGTGGCCGGGCCGGTCCCAGGGCTGGGCGGACTCGGGGTGGGCGTCGATGAACGCCCGTGCCTTGTCGAGCAGTTCGGCCGAGTCGGCGGCGATCTCGTCGACCAGGCCGGCGGCGAGCGCGGGCGCCGGCGCGTACTGCTTGCCCTCCAGGAGCACCTTCTGCAGCGCGTCGGCGATCCCGAACATCCGTACCGTGCGGGTCACTCCGCCCCCGCCGGGGAGCAGGCCCAAGGTCACCTCGGGCAGTCCCACCCGGGCGGTGGGGCGGTCCAGCAGAACGCGGTGGTGGCAGGCGAGCGCGATCTCGTAACCGCCGCCCAGCGCGGTGCCGTTGAGGGCGGCCACGACGGGCACGCCCAGCGTCTCCAGCCTGCGCAGGGCGCGTTTGACGCGCATGCCCGCCTCGAAGGAGCGGTCGGCGGTCTCGGGGGTGACCGCGCTCAGGTCGCGCAGGTCTCCCCCGGCGAAGAAGGTCTTCTTCGCGGAGGCCACGATGACGCCCCTGAGGGTGTCGCGGCGGCCCTCCAGGCGGTCGACGACCGCGTCGAGGGAGTCGATGAACGCCGCGTTCATGGTGTTCACGGACTGACCGGGATCGTCCAGGACCAGCGTGACGACCTGGTCGGCGTCCTGTTCCCAGCGGATGGTGGTGCTCTCGGTCATGAGGGAGTCTCCGTTAGAGGTGGCGGGTCGCTGGGGGCGGTCAGAGGCGTTCGACGATGGTGGCGATGCCCATGCCACCGCCGACGCACAGCGTGGCCAGGCCGTAGCGCTTGTCCTGGCGTTCGAGTTCGTCGACGAGCGTGCCCAGGATCATCGCGCCGGTCGCACCCAGCGGGTGCCCCAGCGCGATCGCACCGCCGTTGACGTTGACCTTGTCCAGCGACAGACCCATGTCCTTCACGAAACGCAGCACGACCGCCGCGAACGCCTCGTTGATCTCGACCAGGTCGATGTCGTCGATGGTCAGCCCCGCCTTCGCGAGCGCCTTGCGGGCCGCCGGGGCCGGGCCGGTGAGCATGATGGTCGGCTCGGACCCGGACACGGCCGCGGAGACGATCCGCGCACGCGGCGTCAGCCCGCCGCGCTCGCCGGCCTCCCTGGGAGCCGATGGCGACCAGGGCGGCGCCGTCCACGATGCCGGAGGAGTTGCCCGCGTGGTGGACGTGGTCGATCCTCTCCACCCAGTGGTACTTCTGCAGCGCCACGGCGTCGAAACCGCCGAGTTCGCCGATGTCCGCGAAGGACGGCTTCAGTTTGCCCAGCGAGTCGGCGGTGGTGCCCGGACGCAGGTGCTCGTCGTGGTCCAGGACGACCAGACCGCTGCGGTCCCGCACCGGGACGACCGACCGCTCGAAGCGGTTCTCCTTCCAGGCGGTCGCCGCCCGCTCCTGCGACAGGGCCGCGTACTCGTCCACGTCCCGCCGGGAGAACCCCTCGATGGTCGCGATGAGGTCCGCACCGATGCCCTGCGGAGCGAAACCCGTGTCGTGGTTGGTCAGCGGGTCCATGGACCAGGCCCCGCCGTCGCTGCCCATCGGGACACGGGACATGGACTCCACGCCCCCGGCGAAGACCAGGTCCTCCCATCCCGAACGGACCTTGGCCGCCGCCATGTTGACGGCTTCCAGACCGGAGGCGCAGAAGCGGTTCTCCTGCACCCCCGCCACCGTGTCCGGAAGTCCGGCCGCCATCGCGGCGATGCGGGCGATGTCGGAGCCCTGGTCGCCGACCGGGCCGACGACACCGAGCACGATGTCGTCCACGGCCGCCGGATCCAGGTCCGGGAAACGGTCACGGAGCTCGTGGATCAGCCCGACGACCAGATCGATGGGCTTGGTCCCGTGCAGGGCGCCGTTCGCCTTGCCGCGCCCGCGCGGAGTGCGGATCGCGTCGTACACATACGCTTCGGTGCTCACGAGGAGGCCTTTCACTGGGAGGATGTGCGGCGCGAGGGGTGGGTCAGCCGAGGACCGAGCGGCCGATGATCTCCTTCATGATTTCCGTGGTGCCGCCGTAGATCGTCTGGATGCGGCCGTCGAGGAACGCCCTGGCGACCCGGTACTCCGTCATGTAGCCGTAGCCGCCGTGCAGTTGGAGGCACCGGTCGACGACCCGCTTCTGCAGTTCGGTGGCCCACCACTTGGCCATCGAGGCATGGGCGGCGTCCAGCCGTCCCGCGCTGTGTTCGGTGATGCAGCGGTCGACGAAGCTGCGGGTGACGGCGCATTCGGTGGCCATCTCGGCGATCTCGAACCGGATGTGCTGGAGCCGGGCGAGCGGACGGCCGAAGGCCTCGCGCTCCTTCACGTAGTCCACGGTGAGTTCGAGGATGTGCTCGGCCGCTGCCGCGGCGCCCACGGCGATGGCCAGCCGCTCCTGTGCCAGGTTGGCCATGAGCGCGGCGAACGCCTGGTTCTCCCCGCCGAGCAGGTTCTCCTTCGGCACCCTCACGTCGTCGAAGAACAACTCGGCGGTGTCCTGCGCCTTCTGGCCGATCTTGTCGAGGTTGCGGCCCCGTTCGAAGCCGTCCATGCCGCGTTCCACGACGAGCAGGCTCTGCCCGGAGCTGCCGCCCTCGGGGGTGGTGCGGGCCACGACGACGACCAGGTCCGCCAGGATGCCGTTGGAGATGAAGGTCTTGGCGCCGTTGAGGAGATAGTGGTCGCCCTGGTCGGTGGCCGTGGTCCGGATGCCCTGGAGGTCGGAGCCCGCCCCGGGTTCGGTCATCGCGACGGCCGTGATCGTCTCGCCGGAGGTGAAGCCGGGCAGCCAGCGGCGCTTCTGTTCCTCGGTGGCGAGGCGGGTCAGGTACGGGCCGACGATGTCGTTGTGCAGGCTGAGTGCCAGGCCGGACGCGCCGGCGCGGGCGAACTCCTCGATGAGCACGGCGCTGTGGCGGAAGTCGTCGGTGCCTCCGCCGCCGTACTCGGGGTCGACGGCGAGACCCAGCAGGCCCTGCCGGCCGGCCGCGCGCCACACCTCCCGGCTCACGACCCCTTCCCGCTCCCAGCGGTCGTGGTGCGGCAGCACCTCCTTCTCCAGGAAGGTGCGCACGGTGTCGCGGAACGCCTCGTGGTCCGCGGTGTAGATGTCTCGCTGCATGTCGTCTCCGCGTCGGTGGTTGTACTGGGCAACGGGCCGCCGGCTAGAGCCAGTTGCGGACCTTCTCGACGAGCCGGGCCGGGTCGGGGCCGACGGGTGTGACGTTGAGCATGGTCACGCCCGCCTCGCGGAACACCTCGATGCGGTCCCGTACGTAGCCCTCCGGGCCCGCCAGGCAGAGGAGTTCGCAGAGTTCGGCCGGGACGGCGGCCTCGGCCTCCCGTTTGCGGCCCGCCAGGTAGTGCTCCTGGACGGCGGCGGCCTCGGCCTCGTAGCCGTACTGGCAGACCAGGTCGTAGTAGAAGTTGCGGCCGGGGGCGCCCATGCCGCCCACGTACAGGGCGACGAGCGGACGCATCAGGTCGCGGACCTCCTCGGCGCCGTCCCCGACGGCGAGCGGTCCGCCCGCCACGACGGACAGCGGGCCCAGCGACGGGTCGCGCCGGGCGGTGCCCTCGGCGAGGGGGCCGCTCCAGACCTTGGCCGCGTGCTCGGGCGCGTAGAGGAACGGCAGCCAGCCGTCGGCGATCTCGGCGGTCATCCGCACGTTCGCGGGGCCGAGGGCCGCCACGTACACGGGGATGGTGTCGCGGACGGGGTGGGTGAGGAGCTTGAGGGGTTTGCCGAGTGTGCCGCCCTTCTCCGCGGGGAGCGGCATGTCGGTGATGCCGTGGTGCTCGATGACCTCGCGGCGCCAGATGCGCCGGGCGAGGCCGATGGTCTCCCGGGTGCGGCCGAGCGGCTTGTCGTAGCGCCGGCCGTGCCAGCCCTCGACGACCTGCGGGCCGGAGGCGCCGATGCCGAGCAGGGCGCGTCCGCCGGTGAGGGCGTCCAGTCCGGCGGCGGTCTGGGCGATCAGGGCGGGGGTGCGGGAGTAGACGTTGAGGATGGCGGAGCCGATGCGCAGCCGTTCGGTGCGGGCGGCGAGGTATCCCATGACGGTCGGTGAGTCGAAGCCGTAGGCCTCGGCGACCCAGATCGCGTCGAGCCCCGCGGACTCCAGTGCGGCGGCCTCGTCGGCGGCCCTGCGCGGGTCGCCCGCGTACTGCAGGGGCGTGGACAGTTCCATCAGCGTCCGTCCTCGGGGTGGGTGCCGGTGGGGTGCGGGGCGGCGGTCAGGGCGGGGACCCGCCAGTCCTCGGCCACCTCGTGCTGGTGGGCGCCGGGCGGGGCGGGCGGGCGGCGCAGGGTGCCGGGGGTCGTGGAGAAGCGGGGGGCCACTCCCGGCTGGACGATGCCGCGCTCCTCGGTGAAGGTGCCGCGGTGGGCGAGGTGGGGATGGCGGGCGGCCTCCCCGAGGGAGAGGACGGGCGCCACGCAGGCGTCCGTGCCTTCGAAGACGGCGGTCCAGGCATCGCGGTCCGCGGTCCTGAAACGCGCGGCCAGCCGGGCGCGAAGCTCCGGCCAGCCGCGCGGGTCCAAGCGGTCGGGCAGGTCGTCGGTGTCGATGCCGAGGAGCTTCACGAACTCGGCGTAGAACTGGGGCTCCAGCGCGCCGACCGCCATCCAGCCGCCGTCGGCCGTCTCGTAGACGGCGTAGTAGGGGCAGCCTCCGTCGAGGAGGTTGCGGCCGCGGCCGTCCTGCCAGGCGCCGGCGGCGAGCATGCCCTGGATCATGGCGGTGAGGTGGGCTGTGCCGTCGACGATCGCCGCGTCCACCACCTGCCCCTGGCCCGTGGCACGGGCGGTCAGCAGCGCGGCGAGCACACCGACGACGAGGTAGAGGGAGCCGCCCGCGTAGTCGCCGAGCAGGTTGGCGGGGATCGCGGGCGGGCCGTCCGGGTCGCCGATCATGCCGAGGGCGCCCGCGGTGGCGATGTAGCCGATGTCGTGCCCGGCGGTGGGCGCGAGCGGTCCGTCCTGGCCCCAGCCGGTCATCCGGCCGTAGACCAGAGCCGGGTTGACGGCCCGGCACTCCTCGGGACCGATGCCGAGCCGCTCCGCGACACCCGGCCGGTAGCCCTCGACGAGGATGTCGGCGCGGGCGGCGAGGTCCCGTACGGTGCCGGGTCCGTCCGCCGATTTCAGGTCGACGAGGACGGACCGCTTGTTGCGGTTGGTGACGTCGCGGGCGGGTTCGATGCCGAGGGGCGGCACTCCGGGACGGTCGACGCGTACGACGTCGGCCCCCAGGTCGCCGAGGAGCATGGCGGCGAAGGGGGCCGGGCCGATCCCGGCGAGTTCCACCACCCGCACGCCGGTCAGCGGACCGGCGCGCAGCGGCGGCGGGGTGGTCCGGCGACCGGTCGCGTCGTCGTGGCGGTCGGCGGTGTCGCTGGTCGAGCTCATGGGTCCCTCTCTCGCGGCAGGGGTGGGCGGCCAACCCCCGAACCGGGCTCTACTTAGCGCTCGCTAAGAAGGTAGAGCGGGGTGAGAGAGGGGTCAATGACCGCGGCGCCGCGAACTTCCCGAACGACAGTAACGACAGGGAAATTGGGCCCACTTGGCCGATGACCGCGCCCCGGAGGACCGGTCCGCCCCCGCCGGACCGGAGAGGGGGACCCTCCGCTCCTGATCGGTCGTTAAGTAGAATGGGGTGGGTGTAGCGGCGCGCCACGGACGTACCATGGCGCTCGCCCGGCATTCCATCGGAGGAGCACCGTTGAGCGCGCAGTCAAGCCAGGAGACCACCGCCCCACCCCACTGGAGCAGTTACGGCCCGCTCGATCTGCACCCGATCCTCCTGCATGCCATGGAGGCCTTCAACGAGCACGGCTATCACGGCACTTCGGTCCGGGACATCGCCGGCCGGGTGGGCGTCACCGTCCCCGCCCTCTACTACCACTACGAGAACAAGCAGGCTCTGCTCGCCACCCTGCTCGAGACGTCGATGAAGGACGTCCTCGACCGCTGCCGGGCCGCCGCCGCCGAGGCGGGCGACGAGCCGCTCCCCCGCTTCTGCGCCATGGTCGAGTCCATCGTGCTCTACATGGCCAACCGCAAGGGGCTGGCGTTCCTCGACACCGAGATCCGCAGTCTCGAACCGGACAACCGTGCCCGCTACGTGGCGCTGCGGGACTATCTCGAGCACATGCTGCTCGACACGGTCGAGGCCGGCATCGCGCGGGGCGTCTTCACCACGCCCATCCCAGCCGACGCGGTCCGGGCCGTCCTCATCATGTGCCAGGGCGTGGCCAACTGGTACCGGGCCGACGGTCCGCTCGGCGCGGCGGAGATCGCCGAACGGCATGTGCTGCTCGGCCTCGGCACGGTGGGGCATCCGGGCGCGGTGGACGGCCGGGCGGCGGCCGTCGCGGGCCGCAGGGGGACGCCTTCGAAGACACGGGCGACTCCGAAGGGCCGCCGCTGAAGGAGACGTACGGGGCGGCGTCGCGTCCCCGAGCCCCGCGCACCGGCCGTGTGCGTGCCCGCCCCGGCGCCCCGTGACCTGAACGGCGCAACGGACCGCTCCCCCGGGGCGCTGAGATCCGCGCCAGGGGCAACGATCGGACGGAGGAGACCACCGGAGAGGACGGGACACCCCATGCATCGCACACCGCGTCGGCCGCTGACGGTCCTCGTCGCCGGGCACCGCGCCCCGGACTGACTCCCCGCCGGGCACTCTTCCCGGACCGTGCGCCCGTCGACGCGCCGTGCCGGAAGGTCCGTGCCCCACCGACTCGATGCCGGCGGGACGGCGAGGGGACCCTGTGACGCCCACGAAGAACGACCGGACCTCCCAGACCGAGGCAGGGAGGCAATCACTGGCCGCCCAGCTCTCCGACCGGGTGCGCGCCTATCTGTCCACGGAGGCCGGCAGCGCGGGGCTGCTCCTGGCGGCCGTGGTGGTGGCCCTGGTGTGGGCCAACTCGCCCTGGTCCGAGGGGTACGAGTCGCTCTGGGCGACCGAGGCGTCCGTGTCGGTCGGCGACGCCGAACTCTCCATGGATCTCGGGCACTGGGTCAGCGACGGCCTGATGGCCCTGTTCTTCTTCGTCATCGGCCTGGAGGTGCGCTACGAGGTCTCGGTCGGCGCGCTCGCCGGCCGCCGCCGCATCATGCTGCCGGCCATCGCGGGGATCGGCGGGATGGTCGTTCCCGCGGGGATCTACCTGGCGATGGCCTCGGGCAGCGGGGCCGCCGGCGGCTGGGGGGTGGTCATCGGCACCGACACGGCGTTCATGCTCGGGGCGCTCGCCGTGGTGGGGCCCCGGTTCGTGACCCAACTGCGGGTCTTCCTGCTGGCCATCACCGTCATCGACGACATCGTCGCCGTCAGCGTGATCGGCCTGGTCTACTCGGACACCGTCCGTCTGCTCCCCCTGCTGGGAGCGCTCGCTCTCTGCGTGGTCCTCGCCGCGCTCACCCGTCTGGGTGCCTGGCGGACGGCCCCGTACCTCCTCGTCGTTCTCGCGCTGTGGCTCGCCACCCTCGGGGCCGGTCTCCACGCCTCCATCGCCGGCATGCTCGGCGGTCTCCTCATCCCCGCCCATCCCCCCGCGTCCGAGGCCGTGGACCGCGCCACCCGGCTCGCCCGCGCCTTCCGCCAGTCGCCCCGCGCCGACGTGGGGGCGTCGGCCCGTATCGGCCTGCAACGCGCCGTATCGGTCAACGAGCGGCTCCAGCTCATGCTGCACCCCTGGGCGAGCTACGTGGTCGTCCCGCTGTTCGCCCTGGCCGGCGCCGGCATCGACCTGCGCGGAGGTGCCCTGGAGCGCGCCCTGACCTCATGGCTCACCTGGGCCGTCGTCGTCGGCCTCGTCGTCGGCAAGCTGCTGGGCGTCTGGGGCGGAGCCCTGCTCGGCACCCGCCTCGGCCTCGGAAGGCTCCCCCAGGGGGTGGGACCGGGACATGTGATGGGCGGCGCCGTCCTGTCCGGGATCGGCTTCACCGTCTCCCTCCTGATCGTCCGGCTCGCCTTCGAGGATCCGGTGCCGTACACCCAGGCGACCGTGGGTGTGCTGCTGGCGGCCGTGTTCGCCACGGCGCTGGGCTGGCTCGTGTTCCACCTCGCCGCGGTGCTGCGCGGCGAGACGTCGGCCGATCTTCCCCGGCGCCTGGACCGTCCGGTCGACCCGGAGGAGGACCACCTGGACGGCCCCACGGACGCGCCGCTCACCCTGGTGGAGTACGGCGACTTCGAATGCCCGTACTGCGCCCGCGCCACCGGGGTCACCAAGGAACTGCGGCAGCGGTTCGGCGACCGGCTGCGGTACGTCTTCCGGCACCTGCCGCTCCCCGACGTCCACCCCCATGCCGTCCTCGCCGCACGCGCCGCCGTCGCCGCCGGCGAGCAGGGCCGCTTCTGGCCGATGCACGACATGCTCTACGCGCACCAGGACCGGCTGGAGTTCGAGGACATCGCCGGGTACGCCATCGAGATCGGGCTCGACATCGGGCGGTTCCTGGACGACATCGACGACGAGCGGACCGCGGAACGGGTACGGGCCGACGCGGCCAGCGCCGAGGCCAGCGGCGCCCGCGGCACACCGACCTTCTTCGTCGGCGGCCGGCGGCACACGGGACCGTACGACGCGGAGACGCTCGCCGTCGAACTCGAGAAGTCCGCGCCGCACGGCCCGGCCTGACCACGACGACGGGGGCTGCCGGTGTCCGGCGGGGTATGCAGACCGGTATGAGCTCCCAGCCCGTGGCGCTGTTCGCCCTCGACCTGACCGGCACCTTCGCCTTCGGGCTGAACGGGGCGCTGACGGCGGTGCGTGCGGCGCGGCTGGACGTGGTGGGCGTGGTGGTGCTCGGCATGATCACGGCGATGGGCGGCGGTTTCATCCGGGACGTCCTCATCGACTCCCTGCCGCCCGCCACGCTTCTCGACTGGCGCTACTACACGCTCGCCGCCGTGGGCGGGCTGCTCGCCTTCGCCCTCAGCAGGCACCTGCGGCGGCTCGAGGCACCGATCAACGTGCTCGACGCGGTCGGACTCAGTACGTTCGCGGTCATCGGCTCGACCAAGGCCCTGGACGCGGGGCTCGGTGTCGCGCCGTCGATCCTGCTGGGCGTGATCACCGCGGTGGGCGGGGGCACCATCCGCGACATGCTCGTCGGTCAGATCCCCTCGGTGCTGCGCACCGGCCTGTACGCCGTCCCCGCCCTGGTCGGTGCCACGGTGACCGTGGTCACCGTGGAGACGGGGGTGTACGGGCTGCCGGCCGCGCTCGGAGCGGCGGCGGTCTGCTTCCTCATCCGCATGCTCGGCCTGCGCTACAGCCTCAACGCACCGGAGCCGCCCGAGACCAGGGCCCGCCGCGACTCACGGGAACCCGGCGCGTAGGCCGGCGCACAGGCCGGCGCGCAGGCGGGTCCCCGGCCGGCTCCCCCGTACGGCCCTCCCCCGCGCCGCGTCCTCGCCGGGTGGCCGGAAGCGGGGCCGTGGGTAGGCTCGGTCACGGCCCGCCCATGGTGCCGATGCGACGGGCGACGAAGCGCTGTCACCACGCCGGGAGCCCCGATGAACCATGCCGCCGCCCGTACCGTGCTGGACGGCCTCGCCGCCGTCCGTCCCGCGCTGGAGGACCTGTACCGGGACCTGCACCGGCACCCGGAACTCGGTCTGCGGGAGCACCGCACGGCGCAGAAGGCGGCGGACGCCCTGCGGGATTCCGGCTACGACGTCACCGAGGGCGTCGGCGGCACGGGCGTCATCGGGGTCCTCGCGAACGGGGACGGCCCGGTCGTCATGGCCCGGGCCGACATGGACGCGCTGCCCGTCCGCGAACGCACCGGGCTCCCGTACGCCTCCACCGAGACGGTGACCGACCCGGACGGCGGCGAGCAGCCGGTGATGCACGCCTGCGGCCACGATGTGCACGTGACCTGCCTGGTCGGCTGCGCCCAGCTGATGAGCGGGCACCGGGACGCCTGGCGGGGAACGTTCGTGGCCCTCTTCCAGCCCTCGGAGGAGCAGGGCAACGGCGCGCGGGCCATGATCGAGGACGGTCTCACGGCGAAGTCCCCCCGGCCCGACGTCGTACTCGCCCAGCACGTCCTGCCCTACCCGGCCGGCTATGTCGGCACCCGCCCGGGGTCCTTCCTGTCCGCCGCGGACAGCCTGCGCGTCACCGTCCACGGCCGCGGGGCGCACGGCTCCATGCCCCAGGCCGCCGTCGACCCCGTGGTGGCGGCCGCCATGATCGTCGTACGGCTGCAGACCGTCGTCAGCCGGGAGCTGGCCGCCACGACCCCCGCCGTGCTGACGGTGGGCAGCATCCACGCCGGCAGCGGCCCCAACGTCATCCCGGACCGGGCCGTCGTCGAACTCAACGTACGCACCTACGACGACACCACGCGCACGCACGTCCTGGAGGCCATCGAGCGCATCGTGAAGGCCGAATGCGCCGCCTCCGGCTCCCCCCGGCCGCCCGAGATCGAGCGGACCGCCTCCTTCCCGCCCACCGTCAACGACGAGGAACCGACCCGGCGCATCGCGGACGCCTTCACCGCGTACTTCGGCGCCGGCGCCCACACCGTCGAACTGCAGACCGCCAGCGAGGACATGAGCGAGATCCCCCGGGCCTTCGGCGCACCGTTCACCTACTGGGCGATCGGCGGCACCGACCCCGATCGCTACGCCGAGGCCGCGAGGAACGGCACCGTCACCCAGGACGTCCCGGTCAACCACAGCGCCACCTTCGCCCCCGTCGTCCAGCCCACCCTGGACACCGGCATCGCGGCGCTGACGGTGGCGAGCCTGGCCTGGCTGGGCGGCTGAATCGCGTGCGCCGAGCGGAGCAGGGCGGTGCTCCGCGTGTGCGGACGGCGTGGAGGCCGGTGACGAGACAGACCGTCGTCGAAGCGGACCGTGAGGACGGTGTCGAGGACGCCACCCGGCCGGACCAGCAGCGCGGCACGGCGGTTGCCCGCCACCGGCCGCAGCGACACCTCGACGGTGAGCCCGCCCGGCCGGGCCGCAGCAGGCGGACGACCTTACCCGTCCCCGCCACCGACCTGAGGACCGGCTTGCTTGATGCCGCCTCCGTCGCCCAGCAGGTCGACATGCCATGGACCCCGGGTTCAACCTGTTCGAGAACGAGATCGCGGCCAGGTTCGTCAAGCGGTTCGCGGGCCTTGGCCTGCTGATCCACGACTCGCCGCTACCGAGGAGCACCCAGGAACTGGTGTCGTTGCGCGCCAGCCAGATCAACGGTTGCGGCCACTGCATCGACATGCACGTCAAGGAGGCCGGGGGCGAGAGCGCGGTCCGGCTCCATCTGGTCGTCGCCTGGCGCGAGTCCGCGATGTTCACCTAGGCCGAGCAGGCCGCACTCGCCCTCGCCGAGGAGGGCACCCGCCTCGCCGACGCCCCGAAGACATGGTGCTCCTGGTAGCCCTGATCAACGCGGCCGAACCGCTCGCGGTGATCGTCCACCAGAAGGGCGGCTCGTACGAGGCGGGCATGTTCGCTGAGGCGGTGGAGGGGTGGGCGCGGGGGCTTCCGGCCCACCCCGGGTCACTCGGTCCCGGGCGGTGCGGGCCGTCCTCCTCCGCGGCACCGGGCAGCGGTCACGGTCGAAGCAGCGCGAGGACGCCCGCCCGTTGCAGCTCCACCACGTGCTCCGCCGCCCGTCGTGGCGCCTCACCACCGCTCACCAGCACCCCCGCCTCGATGTTGCGGTGCGCGGCGGACTCGGTCAGATTGGCGCTGCCCAGGAACAGCGTGCGCCGGTCGGCGACCGCGAGCTTGGCGTGCTGGCGCGAGTGACGATGGACGTCCGGGTCTCTCGCCCAGTGCCACAGACTCAGCCCGGGAACGGACGTGAACGCCTCAGCCGGCTCGCGGCCGGCGAGGAGCCCTCCGGCGCCGGCCAGCGTCTCGACGACGATATGGATCCTCACGCCCCGCTCGGCTGCCGCCGTGAGAGCCCGGGTCAGCGCCGTGTACGGGCGGGCCGCGTAGGTCATGGCGAGCAGTTCGTCCTGGGCCTCGTCGATGACGTCGACCAGTACCTGGGCGGTCGCTCGCACAGGCACACCCGGTGACGAGGGACCGCTCCACACCGTGCGTACCCGCACCCTGTCCCGGGCCCGCAGCGTTGCCGCGACATAGCCCCGCACATAGGCGGCCGCCTCCTGGAACGGGACCGCGTCCCGCTCCATCGCCTCGTACAGGTCCGCGAGAACCTCACCGGCCCCCGGCGCGGTCAGTTCGACCAGAGCACGCTCCTTGCTGCCTCTTCGTGCCAGCAGGCCGGCCAGGTCCTTTCCCCGGGACGGGCCCAGGACCGCCACGGCGGACTCCGTGGCGGCCTCGAACGCGCGCCGGCTCACGGCAGCAGGCCGACCGGTGTCAGCACCTGCTCCTTGTCCCCGGACAGCGGAACGAGGAAGCGGCGGTCGAGGAACCGGTTGGCGCGCTCGCAGGTGGTCTCGGAGACGAAGAGGCAGACGTGGCAGGCAGCTCCGTGGAGGTAGTCGCCGGGGTCGTGGGGCAGCCGCTCGGAACAGAGCGGATCGGCCGAGCAGTGCCCGGCGTCGGCCAGGGCCCGGCGGACGATCCTGCCGAACTCCCGCTCCTCGGCGAGGGAGACGAGTCCGCCGAGGGTGCCCTCGGAGTCCGGAACGGCCGTGTAGATCAGGATCCCGGTCCTCGGGTTCTGTTCGTCGCCGGCGTAGATCCGCTCGGCCAGCGATGCCGAACTGTAGCCGCACTCCAGGGCGATGGTACGGATCAGCAGGTGCGAGAGGGTGTGCAGCGCGATGTAGCGAGCGCCGGGCCAGCCGTGGAAGGGGTCGAAGTCGCTCGTCTTGCGGTCCGACTTCCGGTTGGCCCGGAACCGGCCGTAGGCCTCCCGGTGTGCCTCCATCTGTGGAGATTTCTCCATGCGCGCCACCCACTCGGCCATGAGGTCGTCCCGCACGCGCAGGAAGACGCCCTCTCCGCGGACCTCGCTGGCGGGTACCCAGTTCTGCGTGCCCCGGGACAGGTCCACCCGGGTCGCGATCTCCGGGGACTCGGGGTCGGGGGCGTCGAGACGGGTGAAACCGATCAACGCGCGTGCCTCGCGCAGCCGCTCGACCTGGCGAACGTCCGAGAACAGTTCGTCCAGCGGGGCCGGGACGGAGACCGGTCGGAGGGCGAAGTCGTCACTGGGCGTGGGGACCGGTCCGGACAGAGCATCCCATTCGGGGCGGAAGAGGTCGGCCTGGACGTCGGGGGCGGAAGGGGCCGGTCCGTCGAGCCCCCGCTTGCGGGCCGTGACCGCCGCGAAGACGGCGTCGGCGTCGAACTCCTTGAGGAACCCGAACTGGGGCAGACGCGCCATGAAGGCGAGCTCACTGCGGTCCTCGACCTTCTCCAGTTCCGGCCAGTGGTCGTCGAGCAGCTTGTCGATGTCCCCGCCCTGCCCCTTGGGCAGTGCGAGCGCGCTGAGGGTGAGCGGGAACCACTGATTGGAGGCGCCCGCGACCATCAGCACCGAACCCCGGTCGCAGCCGTTCGGCTCATAGGTGCCCAGGTGGGGATGGCGGCCCCGGCAATGGGGCAGGTGACGGCGCCCGCGTTCGCCCATGGCCTCGCGGATGTTGCGCTTCGCTCCGCAGGCGACGCATTCGATGGTGACGTTGGCCGCCTGGTTGCCGCCATGGTCCTTCATGCGCAGCTTGGGTCGCGGGATTTTGCCGCAGGCCTGCCCGTGGTGGACGTACGGGGTGTACGGGAACTCGTCGAGGTGACCGGCCGTGCAGGCGAGGGTGAAGCGGGCGGCCACGGCGAGCGGGGGCTTGCCCCGCTTGCAGTCGTGGACGAACTTCGCCTCGTGCGGTGTGCGGGGGTTGCCGTTGAGGAAGGTGAACTCGTCGGAGTCGACGGCGGCCAGGACATCGCAGGCCGTGCAACGCAGCCACTGCGGGAACGGTGCGACGGGCACTCCGACGCCTTGCGCGGCCCAGCCCTTCGGATCCGTGTCGCCGCCCTCCAGCCAGGGAGCGGCCCTCAACTGCTCGATCTGTGCGCGTCCGTAGCGCTGGAGCGAGCGGTTGACGGCGGCACGCAGCCGGGGTTCGTCGATGTCGTAGTCGGTGATGCCGGAGTAGCTCCATGCGTCGAGGCCCCTGACGAGAACCGAGAAGTTCGGCAGGTCGACGAGGGAGCCGACACCGGCGGTGAACATGAGGTGGCTGGGGCGGACGGCCCCGACCCTGCGGTTGCTCCAGGTGTTCATCGCTGTCCCCTCCTGGGCGTGTCCGCGGTGGTGGATCCATATTCGTCGCTGTCCACGGTGGCCGCCGAATCATGGTCGGTATCGGTGTCGGCCGCCCCGAAGTTCCAGTCCGGGCCGCCTCCCGAGGGATCCGCGAGGAACGCTCCGCCACCGGGCAGAAGCAGGTTGATCTCGTTCTCCGTCTCGCGCATCGACATACCGACGGTCAACTCGGTCCACCGGGACCCGTCCGCCCGCCGGAGCAGCCCATTCACGACGGTGGTCTTGTGCTTCTCCTTGCGGTAGCCGAGAGCCGAGCTGTTCTCGTCCCGCTTGCGGCGCCACTCGTCCTTCAGCCGGTCCAGCCGTTCGCTCAGGTACTGGCGGGGAAGGTCGCCCCCCACCCGTTCCGCGCGTTCCAGCAGCCGGCGCTCGACGTCCCTGGCGAGGGGACCGTCGAGATCCACGTGGTGGGCGTCCAGGTTGCGTGAGGTGTCGTGAGCCGCCTGACGCAGCGCCGCCACGTAGGTGGCGGCGACGCCCCGGTCGAGTGCACGGCGGGTGAACGGGGTGACGGAGAGGGCCTCGACCTGGCGGTAGAAGGTGGCGTGGTAGTGCTCGAAGTCCTCATAGTGGGCGAGGTCCCGGGGACGCGACCAGTTGTAGAGGGTCACGACGAGACCGGGGCGCGAGGCGTCACGGCCGACACGCGAGGACGCCTGGATGTACTCGGCGGTGTTCTTGGGCTGGCCGACGACCAGCATCAGGCCGAACCGCGAGACGTCTACGCCGACCTGGAGCATGGAGGTGGCCAGGACGACGTCGACCGCCTGCCTGGCGATCGGCGTCATGGCGGCACGGGGTTCCCGTTTCTCCTTCATGGCCACCGCGTACTCCCGCAGGAAGGCGCGTCGCCGCTCCGAAGTGTCCCGCTCGGGGTCGAACTCGGCCTCCAGGCGCTTGAGTGCGGCGCCGATGTCCGCGGAGGAGATACGTGAGGTCAGTTCCTGGATGCCGAGCATCCCGGTTCGGCTCACGATGCGGTCGGCCAGCGTCTCCTGACCCCTGCGGCTGCCGTTGGAGCGCACCCGGCTGGTGATCTGGTCGTCCATGTACCGCCGCATGCCCGCGAGTTCACGCGTCGCGTTGAAGTAGCCGACCAGGGTCATGTACGGGTCGGCCGGCTTGCCGTAGTCGTCGAAGAGCTGCTGTGCGGCCAGGAGCAGGATCTCTGCGACCCGGATCTCGGCAGCCTTGAGGCGGGTGCCGTGCGCGCACACGCCCAGGTAGCGACGGCCGGGGTCGGTGCGGCTCAGCTCGACTTGGCGGGAGAAGAACGTGTCCCCGACGTCGAGTACCTGCGGCGGGAAAACGGCGACCTTGCGCCCGAAGACACCCAGCACCTGGTCGGCGGCCCGTTTGGTCGTCGCCGTGGAGGCGACGATCTTGGGTCCGATCTCGTGGCGCTGGCCCTGGACGTCGGTGACGCTCCAGGTGCACAACTGGTCCACGGCGGATTCGAAGAGACCGACAGTGGTGCCGAGGGCGCCGGAGATCAGATGCAGCTCGTCCTGGATGATCAGGTCCGGGGGCCGCAGGCGCGTCACCGGCTGCGCGGTGACGCCGGGCAGGTCTCCCCTGGCGTTGTGACGGCTACCGCAGCCGGTCTTGGCGTCGAGGTCGTCGTGGCGGTAGCCGTGGCGCGGACACAGCTCGGTGACCCTGCCGAACAGCAGACCGGCGTATCCGTTCCAGGGCAGCTGGGCGAACTTGTCCACGGTGGCGATCAGCAGGGAGGGCGCGAGCCGGTAGATCTCCTCGTCGACCGTGAGCACCGGGATGCCCTCGCCGGGCGACTCGCGCCGGGAGAAGGGGCAGCGGTCCTCGCCCTCCCCGCGCGGGCAGTACAGCAGGACGCGGCGCCGCCCCTCGTCGTACTCCATGTGCGAGCGGGCCGTCAGTCCGCTTCCGCACCACGGGCAGGTCAGGACCTGGAGGACGCGCGCGTGCTTGTCACTCGCGCTCTCCCGGGCCTCGGCGATCTGATCCTTGGCCTCGCCGAACCAGTTGGGCGAGACGGAGGTTCCCACCCACAGCCCGATGCGGAACGGGGTGGCGCCCCAGCGGGCGTCCCGGGCGAACTCCTCCCGGCGCAGTACCTCGCAGGCGCTGACCAGGGCAGCGGCGCGCTGGAACTGCTGGGCGGTCAGCAGGCGCAGGGTGTAGCGCATGAGGACGCCGACGCCCGCCTCGCCGCTGCGCGCCTCCGTGCCCGTGCCGATCGTGCCCTGCAGGCGGCGCAGCGCGAAGGTGTAGGCGGCGAGGCCGAGGTAGGCCTCCGTCTTGCCTCCACCGGTCGGGAAGAACAGCAGGTCGACGAGGGCTTCGCGGCCGGTGCCGCGGTGGGGGTGTCCGGGCCTGCTGAGGGAGTCGAGGTTCAGCAGGACGAAGGCGAGCTGGAAGGGGCGCCAGCTCGCGGCCGCCTTGCCCTTCGCGTGGATCTCGTCGTACGCATCCCGGTAGGAGGCGCGGTCGTCCTCGCGGCCGGCGCGGGCCGCGGCGATCGCGGTGTTGCGGCGCTGGAGCGCCATGGCCCGGTTGGCGAACCGGAAGGCCTCCAGGGCGGTGTCGTCGGCCACGAGCCGGTCGATGCCCAGGGTTATCCGGTCGCAGATGTCCAGTGCCTGGTCGATGGCCGCGTCGGCCGATGCGCGCAGGTCGTCGGGGAGCGAGCGCGCCTTGCGACGCTGCCGGTCGAGCCAGGTGCCGTAGCCGTCGGCGAGCGGGGCCAGTGCGGCGCTGAGTGCGGTCCGGCGCGCGGGAACCGCGAGAGCCGCGAGTTCGTCCATGCCGAGTTCGAGGCCGCGGAGCAGATCCTGCTCCTCCACGGTGGGTGCGGTGGTGGCCCGTACGTCGTACTCGGGAAGCCAGGTGGTGGTGAGCCGGTGGGCGTTGCGTTCCCCGTCCCGCACCTGGGCGTGCACGGCGACATTGCGGCCCTTGGCGTGGCTGAGGCTGTCCCGGTAGAGGAGCCGGAGCCGGCGTTCCTCGGCGTCCTCCGCGCCGTTGCCTCGGTGGGCGGGATCGAGCGGGTCGTCGACCGGGAGGAAGACCGCCGCCTGGTCGTCCGGGAAGGCGGTGACGTCGATCCGGGTCTGGAAGAGCCAGTGGGCGTCGCGGGCCTCACGGCTGTCCTGCTGCCGGTTCACCAGAGCCAGCTCGACGACCCGGAGGCCCTCGGTCCCGCCTCCGCCGGAGTGTCTGCGCACCTGTACGTCGAGGACGGCCGCTCCCCCTTCGAGTTCGACGATCCGGTCCGCCAGGTCCGTCACGTCGATGTCCACCGGGTGCTCCACGGGCTCGCGCGACCAGACCCTGCGGGTGGTGCCGCGGTCGGTGGCCTCCTCCGACTGCGTGTAGCGCCCCCAGCGGACGGTGACGCTGAGCGTGCCGACGGAGGCGGGGACCGTGAAGGACAGCCCCATGGACGACGCCCAGATGTGGCCGGCGGCCTGCGGGGTCAGCCGGTCCTGCAACTCGGTGTCGTCCCCCTCCTGCTCGTCACCGGATTCCCCGTCCGCGCTCTGGGCGGCCACGAGCGCGATCCGGTCGGCGGTGACGCCCTGGGGCCGCGGACCGAGCATGCCCACGAGATACCGGTCGCGTGGCCCGGACGAGGCGCTCGGCAAGGTTTCGGCCTCTCCGTCCCAGGGGCCCAGCAGATCACGACGGATGTACGTCACGAGTCCGTCCCGCACCTCGTACGAGTCCCCGGCGCGGAACGTCTGGGGCACTTCGTCGAGCGGGTGCGGGACAGCGGCCTGGGCGGGCTGGGCCGGCATGCGGTGGGTCCTTTCGGACGGATCCGATGGAGCACGAACGGGAACCGAACGTGTGACAGCACACAGAGCTTAGACCGTTGACTCAGTTCACACAATGAGTATCGGACGCTCCGTCGCTCCCGCTCGCCGGGGTCTCTAGGCTGGTCCCGACCACCGCCCGCCCGTCACCGAGGACGCCGATGCCCCGACTCGCTCTCTCCGACGACTTCGTCGCGGATCTCATCTCGCTTCAGCGACCGGTCCAGAAGGAAGTCGGCGACGCGATCCAGATGTTCCGCAGCATGACCGTCCCCCAGCTCCACGCGAGCAAGGGCATGCACCTGGAGAAGCTGGAGCGGGCACGCGATCCCCGGATTCGCACCATTCGCATCACCAAGTTCTACCGGGGTGTCCTCCTGGCCCCCGACGACGGCAGCGACCTCTTCATGCTGTTGCGGGTCGCGCCGCACGACGAGGCGATCAACTGGGCTTGCAAGCGCGCCTACTCCGCCAACGGCGCCACCGGCGGCCTGGAGGTGCGCAACGTCGAGGCGCTCGAACAGATGGAGACCTACTTCGAGACCAAGGCGGACACCACCCCCACCCGTCTCTTCGCAGGACACTCCGACACCGTTCTGCGCGACCTCGGCGTCGACGACCAGGTGCTGAGGCTGGCCCGCGTCTGTGTCACGGCCGACGACCTGACGGTCATGGCGCCCCCGATGATGCCCGCCGACCAGTACGAGGTGCTGTGGTTCCTGGCACAGGGCGAATCAGCCGAGGACGTCTGGGAGCAGTTGATCGCCCCGCGGGGCCAGACCGTGCGCACTGCGGAGGAACGGCCGGCGGTCACGCTCACCGAGGCGATCCTCAACACGCCCGACCGCATCGTGGAGGTGACGGGCCCCGGCGAGCTGGAACGCATCCTCACCGAGGACTTCACCCGCTGGCGGATCTTCCTTCACCCCGCCCAGCGCCGCTACGCCTACCATCCCGGCTTCAACGGCCCCGCCCAGGTCACCGGCGGGCCGGGCACCGGCAAGACGGTGGTCGCCCTGCATCGCGTACGGCACCTGCTGCGCACCGGTCGTGAGGGCGACCGGATCCTGCTGACCACCTTCACCAACGCCATGGCGGCGGCCTTGCGGGACAGCCTCGCGCTGCTGCTCGGTGACGCCGACGCCCATCTGCTGGACCGTGTCGACGTCACGACGGTGGACTCGCTCGCCGCGCGCGTTCTCCGGGAGGCGCGGGGCGGTTCCCCGAAGCCCTTGTCGGCCGCCGCCGAGAAGAGTGCCTGGACCCGTGCCGCTGCGCGCGAGGAACTGCCGTGGACGGAACAGTTCCTGTCCCAGGAGTTCCGCAACGTCGTCCTGGCACAGGGGCTGCGCACACCCGAGGAGTACCTGCGCTGTGTACGCCGAGGACGCGGCACCCAGGTGGGCCGGGTGCAACGGGCCCGGTTGTGGCGGGTGATGGAGCGGTTCACGGCGGACCTCGCCTCGCGCGACGCGGCGACGTACACGCAGGTGTGCGACCGGGCGGCACGCATCCTCGCCGAAGGCGCACCGCGCTACCGCCATGTCGTCGTGGACGAGGCGCAGGACCTGCATCCGGCCCAGTGGCGGGTGCTGCGCGCCTGCGTCGCCTCCCAGGCCGACGACATGTTCCTGGTCGGCGACCCCCACCAGCGCATCTACGACTCCCGCGTCTCGTTGCGCTCGCTGGGCATCGACGTCCGGGGACGCACCTCCCGGCTCCGCCTCAACTACCGCAGCACGGAGGAGATCCTGCGCTGGTCGGCGTCCCTCCTCGACGGTCAGCCGGTGGGCCGGCTCGGCGAGGACGACGACGAGGACGGCGGCCGGGACTCCCTGCGCGGCTACCGGTCCCAGTTGCACGGCCGCGTCCCGGCGGCGCGCGGATACGGCAGCCAGGACGAAGAGTTGCGGGCGCTGGTCGAGCAGGTGCGCACCTGGATCGAGCAGGACGGGGTGAAGCCGTCCGAGGTGGCGGTGTGCGCCCGGTTCAACACACTGGTCGACGGCGTCATCACCCGCCTGCGACGGGAGCGCATCCCGGCGGTGGCCGTCAAGGACAACCCGGGGCCGGACGTCTCCGGTGTCCGCGTTGCCACCATGCACGCGATGAAGGGGCTGGAATTCCGGTGCGTGGCGGTGGTGGGCCTGACGTCGAGCGTGCTGCCGTTCGCCCCGCAGGTGACGCCGGCCGAGGTCGATCCCGTCCAGCACCAGTCGGACCTGCTGGCCGAGCACTGCCTGCTGTTCGTGGCCTGCACGCGGGCTCGGGACGCGCTGGCGATCTCGTGGAGCGGTGAACGCAGCCGGATGCTGGACCCGGTGGCCGGCTGAGACACACGGTGCCCCGGACCCTGTTCCGGGTCCGGGGCACCGAGGCCTTCGCCGCGGAGTGCTCTGCGCGGAGCTCTGTGGGCGTCAGGCCCGGATCTCCCGGACGACGACCTCGTGGCTCTTTCCCCTGGAGGCGTCGTACGAGATCGTCCGCCCCGTCGGTTGCCACATCAGCGCGTGGCCCAGCGGTGACGACGGGGAGATGATCTCCGCGTCCTCGGCGGGCAGTTCGGCGACGGTGTACAGAGTCGTGTCGTCGACCTGTCCGTCGAACTCGAGGACGAGCAGCGCGCCGGGGTGCACCGCCTTCGGTGCATCCTCCGCGCCGACGCGCACGGCGTCGAGGAAGGACCGCAGGAAGCCGAGGCGTTTCGTGCGGCGCTCACGCTGGTCGGCCTGCGTCTTCCTGAGGAAGACGAGGTTCGCCGGGTCCGCGTCCACGGGTGTCTCGTCCGGGGCGTCGATGACGGCCTGCAGCTCCTGCATCTCGCGCACCAGCCGGTGGAAGGCGGCGGCGGGGATCTCTCGGACGGGGAGGGAACTCCGCGTACCGGGGCTTACCGGACCGGACGCGGGCTCCGGGGCCGCTTGCGCGGTGGGGCTCGGCCGGGGCGTGCGCGGTTCCGCGGGCTCGGTGACGGAAGCCACCGCTGCCTCGGGAGTCGCCCCGGGTGCCGGGCCCGGGGCACGCGAGCGGTCGTCTTCCCGTGGCTCCCACTCCCCCGCCCCGTCGTCCGTGCGCGGGCCGTCGGCGGGCAGGATCCGGGCCTCCTCCACATCGGCGGGAGCGGCGGGTTCCACTGGCGCGGCGGGAAGCGACGCGGGAGAAACCGGCTCCGCGGAGACCGGCGTAACGGGCACCGGTTCGATCCCCAGCCGCTCCAGCTCCGCCCAGAGCGGGGCGAGTGCCTGCTCGCGGTCGAGGTGGAAACGGCTGCCCCGGATCCGGACGAAGGTCCAGTCGACGCGTTCCAGGTCCCGCTGCCGGGCGGCGGCGGTGGACGCGTCCTCGCCGTCGGCGAAGGTGTCGCCGTCGCACGCGACCGCGAGCCTGCGGGTGCCGCCCTCGACGACCAGGTCGATGGTGTGGCGGCCCACCCGGTAGCCGGGCCGCACCCGGTGGCCCAGGGCCGTCAGCTCCAGATACACCCTCTGCTGGAAGAGGCTGTCGAACGCCTCGTGGCGCACGTCGGGCAGCACCTCCCCCTCGACCGCGACGGTGTCCTCCTGAACGGGCCGGGTGAGGTGGTCGAGCCACCGGCGGCGCAGGTCGTTCTCGTGGAACTGCTCGGGCCGTGCACTGTGGAACACCCAGACCTGGTCCTGGGCACGGGAGGCGGCCACGTTGAGCCGCTGCTCGTACGTCTTGCCGTTGTAGCCGCCCGGTACCGTTCCGGCGGCCGTGGTGGCCGAGTTGACGCAGGAGACGAACATGACGTGCCGCTCGTCGCCCTGGAAGTCCTCGGCGTCACCGATCCGGATGCGCCGGGCCTCGCGCTGCTCGTAGTCGAGGCGTTCGGCGAGCAGGTTCTCAAGTTCCGTCAGATGCCCCTTGGCGCCTCGGAGGCTGACGACGCCCATGGTCTTCCCCTCGTACGCGGGGTCGGCGCAGCAGCGTGCGACCGCGTCGACGAGGGCCTCGGCCTCGGCCGTGTTGACCAGCCGTTCGTTGCCGCCGACCGCCTCCCCGTCCTCGACGTACACGGTGCGGACCGGGGGCAGCCGGTCCGCACCGTACTGCCGCAGCGGCTGGAGCCGGCCGTTGTAGCAGAGGTCGTTGGAGAAGGAGATGATCTCCGGCATGCACCGGAAGTGCTCCTTGAGCATGAGGGTGCCGCGACCGGCGGAGAGCGCCTCGGTGAGGTCGAAGAAGCTGGAGTCGGGGCCGAAGAGGCTGCGGACGTCCGGCTCCAGCGCGGTGAGCAGCCGGTCCCGCAGGTGGAAGTACTCGTCCTGCTTGAGGCCGACGTTGGACGGGCTGACCTGCTTGCTGTCCCCGACGACCACCATCCGGTCGGCGAGCCAGCTCAGCATCATGGCCTCCAGGCCGGACTGGCTGGCCTCGTCGACGATGACGACGTCGAAGAGGCCGGGCCGGTCCATCGGCACCGTTTCGGCCACCTGGTGCAGCGGCATGATCCAGGCCGGCACGGCCGTCTGTGCTTTGCGCAGCGCGGCCTGGGCGTCGCGCCGGTAGCGGTGCTGGTACTTGCCCTTGATGCGGCGGGCGGCCTGCTGGTACGCGCTGAGGGCCCGGGACTGGTCGCCGGTGAGCAGCCCGAGGCAGCGGTGCCAGGCGCGGGCGGCGGCGAGCCGGGCGAGCATGATCCGTGCCTCGTCGTCGGCCTCCGTCAGCCGCCGCCGCAGGGTGCGCTCAGCCTCGGGGTCGGTGAGCCGCTCCATCCGTTCGTACCACGCCGACCAGGCCCAGGCTTCGGCGAGTTGCGGCAGCCGGTCGTCCCACGCGGTGTTCTCCGGGGAGCCGGTGACCCGCTCGGCGAGTGCGGGAAACGCATCGCGCACGCGGGTGAGCGCGGCATGCTGCTCGGCCCGCAACCGGGCGGCCGCCCGCACCTCGGCCATCTCCTCGCTGAACCCCCGGTAGCCCTGGGGATCCCGGGCGCGCACGGCTTCGAGTGCGCGGGCGACGGCAGGTGCCACACCGGGCCGGTCGCTCCAGGAGCGCAGCAGTTCCTCGGCATCCGTGACGGTCCGGCGCGACCGCTCGGCGGCACGCAGTGTGGCCGCCGCGCGCAGCAGGGCGCGCACGGCGTTCTCGACCGAGGTGTCGTGCCATGTGGCGACGGCGAGTTCGGGTGAGGTGGCGGCCGCGGTGAGCACGTCGGTGCGGGCGGCGACGACGGCGAGCAGGGCTTCGAGCACGTCGGCGTCCTGCCTCAGGCGGGCCAGGCGCGGGCCGTGTCCCTGCCACGCGACGGCCGGGGTGCCCCACTCCGCCTCCACCTGTGCCAGGCGCAGTTCGAGCCGGACACGCGCGACGACAACCTCCGCCGTTGTGGGGTCCTCGGGAGCCCTTCCGTCGACGCGCACGGCCTGCACGAACGCGCCGACGGCCTTGGCGAGCTTCGTGCGGGTGCCGAGCGGTCCGCGCAGCTTCTGTCCCTGCGTCAGCCCGTCGTACAGGGTGGTGGCCTGTCCGAGCGCGGTGGCCGGGTCGTACTGTTCCAGGCCGCTGACCAGCGCCGTGCCCAGCGTGGCGAGCGACGCGTCGAGCGCCGCCAGGGCGTCGTGGACAGCGGCGTATCGACTGCGGGTCTGCCAGTCCTGTCCCGCGGCCACCTCCTCGAGGAGCGTCCCGGCCCACCCGCCGGCCGCGGTGGCGAGGGACGCGGCGCGGGCCCGGGCCGCGGAGAACACGTCCAGAGCCTCCGTCAGACGGCGCTGTTCGGCCTCGTTCAGACCTCGTACGGCAGTGTCGTACCGCAGGCACACGGGGTCCTGTCGTGCCGTCTCGTGCGCCTCCTCGGCGGAGCGCACGACCCGCACGGCTTCCTCGAAGTCGCCGGGGGCGGGCAGTTCGGCGGGGCCGGGCACCTCGGCGGCCAGGGCACGGTGGTGCGACGTGAACGCGCGCGTGGTGTGCAGCAGTCTCAGCGCGTCGTCGGCGGTGACGGAGGGCTGTTCACGAGGCACCTGCCCGAGCCAGTCGTACCGCTCCGTCTCGGCGGTGAGGCGCTCGGCGATCTCCTGGAGGCTGCCGGTGTAGTCGCCGATCTCCGCCTCGAAGCGGTGGGTCTCCTGTTCACGCAGTACGGCGAGGTCGCGCAGCATGGTCTGTTGGGCCGACCGGGCCGCGGCCAGCCGGGCCTGCAGCGTCCGGATGTCGTTCTGCGAGGCCTTGGGATCGTAGCCGGCGTACTCGCCGAGGATCCTCTGCACGGACGCTTCGAGCTCTCGCTGGGCTGCGGCGCCGTCCTCGGTACGGCTCACGCACAGGTCGCGGATGCTCTCGGGCAGCTTGTCCCGCAGGACGCGCAGAGCGCGCGGGGTGTGGCTGGTGATGAGGACCCGCTTGCCCTGGGCGAGCAGGTCCGTGACCAGGTTGGCGATGGTGTGCGTCTTGCCGGTCCCGGGCGGGCCCTGCACCACGACGAGCCGGTTGGCGCGCAGGCGTTCGGCGATGGTGCGCTGCTCCTCGTTGGCGGGCAGCGCGAAGTACATCTCGTCGGTTCCGGCCTCCGCACCGTCGTCCTCGGTCGCCGCGAGGTCGGCGGCGGTCAGCGCCCCGTCGCGGCCCGCGATGTAGCCGAGCAGCTCGGTGGGAGGCGTGCCGGCGTCGATCTGACGGGCGATGGCCTTGAGGGCGTCCATCGTGGATCGGCGGTTGCGCTCCCGCAGAAGGAGCGCGGGAGTGAACCCCACCTGGGGTACCTCGAGTGTGCGCGGCCGTGCGCGTTCCACGGTCGGCGCGTAGCCGCCGGCGCTGTGGGCCGCGTTGATCCAGCTGCGCAGGGCGGTGTGCACGGCGTCGAGGTGTGCCGGGTCGGTGACGTCGGAGGCATCGACCAGCGTGTCGACGATCTGCTCGCGCACCGCGCCGGGCACGTGCTGGGCGCCTTCCAGCATGCCCTCTTCCAGTTCCAGCCCCGTGCCGGTCGGGTCGGGGGCGGCGGTGAGGGTGCCGGTGGCCGGGTCGAGGTGGAGGATGGCGCGGTGGGTGACGAGGTGGCGTTCCACACGCTGGCCGCCGGTCGTCTGCCAGGTGAGCCGCCCGAGTCCGAGGACGAGTTCGTACGCCTCGCCGAGGTTGGCCGCGTCCTCGTGCATCTTGTGCAAACGGTCGTACAGCCTCACGACGGGGTCGACGGCCCGCCGCCGCTCGGCCCAGGCGAGCCATTCCTGCTCCCAGGCGGCGTACCGCTTCTCGATCCTCTCCCGCTTCGGGTGGTCGTCGAGCTCGTGGTACGTCTTGTCCAGGGGGATGCCGTGGGACCAGTCGGGGAACTCCGGCTCGATCCGCCGGCGAAGGTGCGGGGCGCGCGTCTGTTTGAAGTCGCGGATGCGGGTCTCGTCGATCCAGGGCGCGAGGAGGGTCTCGGGGTGGGGAGCGTCCTCGCGTTCAGGGCGGGCGAGGGTCAGCCAGGCCGGCTCCTCGGTGTCGAGCACGCCGTCAAGCATCAAGGTGACCTCGGGGGCGTCCGGCAGTTCGTCGAACCAGACGGTGCCGGCGGCACCGTCAAGAGTGCGGACGGGGCGGGTCTTCGACTCCTCCGCCTCGGCGAGGAACCGGAAGATCTGGCGGACGCGGGCGGCGTCGAGCTCGTCGGACGACAGGTCCCGAGGACGGGGCACCATCCCGGCCGACGGGGTCACGAGAGGCGTGGTGAGGCGCGGGTCCGGTCCCGTGGGCTGTGACGGTACGGCTCCGAGTGCGGTAGGGAGTGCTCCGCCGTCGGCGCTTGCGGGGTCGGCGTCGTCGGCGCCGGTGAACAGGGAGGGCTGTCGCTCGCCGAACAGCGGCGCCTGGTCCGGCAGCCGTCCCGCCCGTGCCGGCGCGGGCGCCGTGGTCCTCGCCGTGGTGAAGGTGACGCTCTCGCGCTTGTGGTCGTGGGGGAACCGGACCTCGATGTCCAGCTCCGCGACGGTTCCCGCTGGGATGCTGTAGGCCCAGGTCGCGGACGCGCGGCGGCCTTTCCGGAGCGTGCCTTCCAGTCCGTCGTCGAGCAGCTCGGTCCGGTAGTCCAGTACCCGCCGTGCCGTCTTGCCGTAGGGCCCGCCGCGCACGAGCAAGGTGACGCCGTCGACGTCGATGGGGCGGGCCGTGCCGTTGCTCAGGTACAACGTGCACCGGACCAGGTCGTCGCCCTGACGGTACCCGTCGGAGTCTTCGGGATCGACCAGTTCGTACGGCACCACGTCGTCCACGCGCACATGCAACCCGTCGTCGTACTGATAGACCGATCCGACCGGCTGCGTCTCGTCGTCCAGGCCGTGCTCACGCTGGCTCACGCGCCCCACCCCATTGCTGTCCGGAGCCACTTGCGTGGCCGCTTGGTGTCATCCGCCCGGCCCACCCCGAGTACGTCTCCGCCCCCAGCCCGCTGTCTCGAGTGTGAACTGAGCACACGAGCCGAGGGTAGCAGCAGACCTCCGGATGTCGGTGCGCCCCATGGAACCGCATCGGAAGCATCAAAACAATCCATTGAGACAGTTGACTAAGTTCACACCCACGCGTCAACATGATCCGGCACCACACGCACAGCCAGGCGGACGCCACAGAAGGGCCCACGCGCCATGCAGATGGAAGTGCTCCACGTCAGTCCACAGCTCGCAACGGAGTGGCTCACCCACAACACCGGCAACCGGCCGCTCAGCAAGGCTGCGGTACAGCAGTTGGTGAGCCGTATCCAGCGCGGCGAGTGGCAGTTGACGCACCAGGGCATCGCCTTCGACGAGGACGGTGTACTCATCGACGGCCAGCACCGCCTCGCGGCGATCGCCAAGGCGGGCATCACCGTCCCTCTGACCGTCACCCGCGGCGTTCCGCGCACCGCGTTCACGGTGATGGACACAGGACGCAAACGCACGGGCCGGGACACACTCGCTCTCGCGGGCGAGGCCAATGCCACGCACCTGGCGGCGGCCCTGCGCGGCCTGCACCTCTACCTGAACGCACCCAACTCGTCATGGAGCGGCGGGTCGTCGATGACCAGCAACGACCAGCTCCTGACCATGCTCGACAAACACCCTGGCATCCGTGACGCCCTTCAGCACGGCGTCGCACTCAACCGCGCATGCCGTATCACCGTCACGGCGGCGACCATCGGCTGGTACGTGACCAGCGAGGCGCGCCCCGACATCGATCAAAGCACGTGGAAGGAGGGCATCGTGACCGGCGCACGTCTGGAACCGGGCGACCCCCGCCTCACCTTGCGCAACACGATGCTCAACCTCGCCACGGGCACGTCGCACCGTCGCCGCGACGACTCACGCGAGCACTTGCTCTACTACCTCAAGGCCTGGAACGCGTGGGCGGAGGGCCGGTCGATCAAGCTGCTGCGCCGGTCCCCCAACGAAACGATGCCCCGAATCTCCAAGCAGACGGCCACAGTTCCCACTCTCAGGGGTACTGCCTGACGGTAGATGGCCAGAAACTCCTCGCTGTTGACTGAGTACACCGTAGATTGAGTGACCGCCTCGGGCTCCAAGCCGTCGGACGAGCCGTCAGGCACTGCCCGCCTGACCGCGAAAGGAAACGTATGCGCGCGCAGGAAATCACCTTCCTCAAACTGATCCAGGGGGAGAAGCAGTTCCAAGTCCCCCTCTATCAGCGGACATACAGTTGGGGCAGGGAACAGCTGACGCGACTCTGGGAAGATGTGAGCGAGCTCGTCGACCAGCATCTTTCGGGTGAAAGCGCCACACCGCACTTCCTCGGCTCCGTGGTGCTCGCACCCGGCCAGTTCCAGGCCGGCGGCGTGCAACGGTGGCTCGTCGTGGACGGTCAGCAACGGCTGACCACACTGATGCTGGCGTTCGCCGCGTTGCGCGACCATCTCAAGGAGACGGGTGACACACGGGGTGTCATCCGGATCCACCACCAGCTCCTGGTGAACGAGTACCACGAGGGCCTCGACCACTACCGGTTGCTGCCGACGCAGGCCGACCGACAGGCGTACACGGCCTGCATCCAGTCCCGGGCGGAGGCCGGCGGGAGCGACAACATCGGCGCCGCCTACCGCTTTTTCCGCGGCGTGCTCTCTGAGGGCCAGGAAGCCTCCGGCGACGACCGGTGGATCACGACGGTCGGGACCGTGCTCAAGGATCTGCTGTCGATCGTCGAGATCAGCGCGGAGCCGGGCGACAACGTCTACCGGATCTTCGAGTCGATCAACAACACCGGCGTCGGGCTGAGTCAGAGCGACTTGCTGCGCAACTACGTGTTCATGCTCCTCCCCAAGCGGGGCGAGCGGGTCTATCAGGAGCTGTGGCTGCCCATGCAGCAGAGTCTCGGACCCAAGAACCTCGAACTCCTCGTCTGGCTGGATCTGGTCGTCCGGGGCCACAACAAAACCAAGCAGAGCGAGATCTACCGGGAACAGCAGAAGCGGCTCCAGCCACTGGCCGGGGACGAGGACTCACTACAGCGAGAGATCGCGCAGCTGGCCGAGCGGGGAAGGAGGTTCCTCCGCATCATCGAACCCCGGCGTGAGCAATCGCCGGCGCTGCGCGGCGTGCTGGAGCGCTTGGCCTCCTGGGGCGGCCAGACCCACTATCCCCTGGCTCTTCACCTGCTGGACCTCGTCGACGGCGGAGCCACCACACCCGAGGATGCGGCGGAGGCGCTGCGATACGTCGAGTCCTACCTGGTACGGCGGCTGGTCTGCCAGACATCCACGACCGGCCTCAACCGCATCTTCATGGAGGCTCCGAAGGAGTTGGAGACCGACCGTCCCGCCGCCGAGGCGGTCCGGCGGTTCCTCTCCGGGCGGCGCCGCCGGTGGCCGAGCGACGACGAACTGCGTGAGGCGATCCGCAGCAAGCCGTTCTACTGGAGCGGCCGGCCCCCGCAACGGAGTTACATCCTGCGCCGGTTGGAGGAGAGTTACGGGTCGAGCGAGCCGGTCGACTTCGTGAAGGCGTCGCTCAGTGTGGAGCACGTCCTTCCGCAGCGTCCGACCTCCGCCTGGTTCGATCTGCTCGCCGACGAGACCGAGCCGAACCAGACTCCCCAGGAGTTGCACGACCTGCTGGTCCACACCCTCGGCAACCTCACGCTCACCGGGGACAACGCCAAGCTGTCCAACAGCCCGTTCGAACGCAAGCAGCAGATCCTCGACTCGAGCGCCCTGCGCATGAACCAGGAGATCGCCTCGACGCGCCGCTGGGGCAAGGCCGAGATCCTGGACCGCGCCGATCGCCTGACGGAGCGGGCGGTGCGGCTCTGGCCCGGCCCCATCGGCGGGGTCAAGCCGACGGCCGAGGAGTGGCCGGGCTGGGCCGAGCTGCGGGCGGCTCTGGTGGCGATGCCGAGCGGTACGTGGACGACGTACGGAGATGTCGCCGAGCTGATCGGCAGTCACCCGGTGCCCGTCGGTACTTACCTGGGCTCCAACCCGACGGTGCTGGGGGCGTACCGAGTTCTCACCGCGGACGGGAAGATCTCCCCGGCGTTCCGCTGGGCCGACGGCAGTGACCGGCAGCCGCCGCAAGAACTGCTGACGGGTGAAGGGGTGAGGTTCGACCCGTCGGGCCGTGCCAACGCGTCGCAGCGCCTGACCGCCGCCGAGCTGGCCACCCTGCTCGGCAAGGACGTCACACAACCCGCCTCGCACGACCCGCTCCCCGACGAAGAAGACGCGGCAGCGGCGCAGCGTTTCCGGACACAGTTGCAAGAGCACTGGCCAGAGACGGCCGCCGGAGTCCTGAGCGCACTCGACTTCTGGCGTCTCCAGGGTGGCTACGTCAACTACGGCCGTCACGAGGAGACGAGTTGCTTCCCTGTGCTCGACGCCGGCACCAGTCGCCGCCCCCATCTGATCTGGCCCATGGCGATCTACCCGGTGAGCGGAACGGTCGAGGTCGTCTTCCAGTACCTCAAGGACCGCAGTCCCTTCGACGACACGGAACAACGCCGCGAGCTGCTGAACCGCCTCAACAAGATCGAGGGGATCGACCTGCCCGAGGCGAAGCTGGAACTGCGTCCGTCCTTCCCGGTGCGGGTGTTCGCGGAACACGGGGAGGAGATCTGCGGCGTACTCGATTGGTTCGTGCACACGGCGGCACTGGATCTGGCACAACGGGACTGAGCGAAGCGCCCGGTGGACCCACGGTGGTCCTCATTGACCCGATCCGCCGGCGTACGGCTCATGTGGGCACTCGGCTTCCTGGACATCCAGGGGTGAGAAGCGTGCGCGGGACGGCGCGTCACGCGACCTCGGCGTGCCCGACGCCTCGCGGCTCACGACCCCCGTGGTCGTGAGCCGCCGTTCTCCGTGTGAACCAGGGTGGTGCGGGAGCGGGCAGGGTCAAGAGCGGACGACGGGGCCTTCGGTCGGGACCTCCCGGGTGCCGTCGGCGGTCGCCGCCCGCCGGCGGTCGGCCTTCGACGCCGCGGAGCGGGGCAGCGCGGACGCCAGGAGGATCCCGCGCAGGGCCGGCGCACGCAAGGCGAGGGTCACCAGAGCGTAGCCCGCGAGTCCGCCGAGCGTGTTGGCGAGGAGGTCGTTGACGTCCACGGCGCGACCGTTGTTCAGGACGATGTACGACAACAGTTGCGCGGCTTCCACCGACAGGCTGGCCGCCGCCGTCATCAGGGTCGCCCGCGACGCCGAGGTGGCGTTCCGGAACAGCAGGGGCAGCAGGAAGCCGGCCGGCACCATCATGATGACGTTGGGGACCATGGTGATGTCCGCGGTGAGTAGCGGGACGAAGTTGATCTGGCCGATCCAGGGAGCCTGGTTGGCGTACTCGCCCCACGTCACGTTCAGCGGGAAGACCGTCAGGGACAGCACGGCGGCGACGTAGACGGCGGCGGCCAGCCGCAGCAGACCACGGCGCTTGTCCCACACCCCGCGTCTTACCCGGATGACGGTGCCGGCCGCGAACAGGACGAGTGCGGGGCCGAGAACGGGTGCGGAGTCCACCTGGAAGCGGATGTCCATGAGGGCTGGTCCTTCGGTCGGGGCGAGCGGTGCTGACGTGCTTCAGCTTCCTTCCGGGCCAGCTCCGGCGGATCTCCCGAAGGATCCATTCCCCGGTGGACGGCTACGACTTTCGGCAGAGGGAGCCCGGTGTCACGCGCGGCTAGGGTTCTCACCATGCTCAGACCACTGCGCGCGCCGGCCGCCGTCCGGTTCGCCGTCAGCGCCCTGCTGCTCTGCCTCCTCGGAGCGGCCCTGCTGATCGACATCGACACCGGCACCCTCGAAAGCCAGGGCACCGGGATCACGCTGTTCCTGTCGACGGCCACGGCGGCGGCCGTCGCCTTCCCGGCCGTGGGGATCAAGTCGTCCCCCGCGGTGCTGGCGTGGGCGGCGTGCGGCGTTGCCCTGGTGTCACTGGCCTGCTCGGCCGGACTGCGCGTGGCGGCGAGCGGCGGTTCGGTCCTGGACCAGGCCTCCGACGCCTACACCCTGTTCGAGCCGATCGCCCTGATGGTGCTGCTGCACATGACGGCACGGCGGGGCTCCCCGGCCGGCACCGCTGTCGCCCTGCCGCTGCTGATGGCCGCCGTCGTCCTGCGTCCGCTGGTGATCGAGGTGGACGAGGGCAGCAGCATCGTCGCGCTCGTCCTGACGCTGGTGGCCGGCGGCGCCCTGGCCTCCGGCCTCACCGTCCGCCTGGTCGTCGCCTCCCGCCGACAGCACGAGGAGCGGATCAGACTCGAACAGCGCCTGGGTTTCGCCCGCGACCTGCATGACTTCGTCGCCCACCACATATCGGGCATCGTGCTCCAGGCGCAGGGCGCCCGTGCCGTCGCGGCCAGGAAGCCCCAGGCGGTGGGCGACGCCCTGGCACTGATCGAGACCACCGGGGCGGAGGCGCTGACCGCCATGCGCAGGATGGTCGGCGCCCTGCGCGAGGACACCGTCCCGGACACCCGGGCACTGGGCACGGACGCCGTCCGCGCCCTCGTCGCCGACTGCCGGCTGCCCGGGGCCCGGGTCGACCTCACCGAGACCGGCCCGGTCGACGGCCTCCCCGCGGACGCCGCCCACATCGTGGAACGCGTGGTCATGGAGGCGCTGACGAACATCCGCAAGCACGCCCCCGACTGCACCACCGCACACGTGCACCTGGCGGTTTCCCGCCGCCGGGTGACCGTGCGGATCACCGACGACGGACACCTCCGTCCGTCCGACGGCACCGGCTACGGGCTGCGTGGCCTGCGTGAGGTCACCGTCGCCGCCGGGGGCACGCTGACCGCGGGCCCCGGCCCCCGGTCCGGCTGGCGCGTCGCACTCGAACTCCCTCTTCCTCTGCGCCAGGTGATCCGATGACCATCCGTGTCGTACTCGCGGACGACCAGACGATCGTCCGCACCGGCATGGCCATGATCCTGTCGGCCGAGGACGACATCGAGGTCGTCGCCCAGGCCGCCGACGGGGTCGCCGCGATCCAGCAGGCCGACCTGCACCGCCCCGACGTCGTCCTCATGGACATCCGCATGCCGCGGCTGAACGGCATCGAGGCGCTGCGGCACCTGCACCGTCCCGGGGCCGCGCACACCCCGAAGGTCGTCATGGTGACGACCTTCGACGACGACGAGTACGTCCACCAGGCCCTGCACAACGGTGCCTGCGGCTTCCTCCTCAAGGACGCGGGGCCTCGTCTGCTGGCCGAGGCCGTCCGCTCCGCCGCCTCCGGCGAAGCCCTCATCAGCCCCTCCATCACCGTCCGCCTGCTCCGGCAGTTCGCCCGCCCCGCTGCCGCCGCGGCCCGCCCCTCGCCCCTGTCCGAGCGCGAGACCGAGGTCACCGCCCTCGTCTCCCGCGGGCACACCAACGCGGAGGTCGCCGCCGCCCTGCACATCAGCGCAGGCACGGTGAAAACCCATCTCGCCAACATCCAGGGCAAACTCGGCGCCCGCAACCGGGTCGAGATAGCGGCCTGGGCCTGGGAGTCCGGATTCGCCCGCTGACCGGACCGTGCGCGGCGGCCCCACGACCGGGACGGGCCGAACAGAAGTGCCTTCGCTACGGGGCGTCAGCGACCGAGCCGCGCGGACGGCCCGGGTCCGAGGTGCCCGCGCGCCGAACCCCGGCTCAGGGTTCAGGGTTCGAGGGGGTGGAAGCCGCAGGCTCTGGGGTGCACCTGTTAAGGAGCTGGCACGCGGTCAGCAGCTCTCGCCGAACTTGACGGCCCCGATCGTCACCGGCTGTCCGTCGAGCTCCGCTCCGGCCCCCGGGTCGGTCGAGCAGACCTGCCAGTTCGACTCGACGAGCACCATCCGGTCCTGACCGGACACGTCGTCGACCGTGATACTGGTGGAGCCGTCGAGGGCCTGGCGGGCGACCTTGACGGACTTGCCCGTGAAGTCCGGCATGACGGAACCCGCCTTCTCGGGTTCACCCTTGTCACCGCCCGCGGGGCAGGTCTCCTCGAGCTTGACGGTGCCGAAGTCGACCTTCGTGTCCGTCGCGTGCGCCCCGGGCGCCGGTGACTGGGAACAGACCTTCCAGCCCCGGTCGAGGATCTGGTTGCGGCCACGGCCGAGCGCGTCGTGCGATGTGAGGTGGTAGAAACCGGCGGCCTGCGCCTCGTCCTGGGCGCTCTGCAGTCCCTTTCCGACCATGTCCGGGAGCGTCGCGGAGGACTCGGCGCCGGCCGAGGCTTCCTCGGCCGGCTCACCGGGGTCGGCTGCCGGCGCCTCGGGGGCCGACGGGGTGGTGGACGTGGCGACGTCCGCACCGGTGTCGGCGGTCGGAGCGCAGGCGCTGAGCGCGGCGAGCAGCAGCGCCGCGGTTGCGGAGACACGGATGATGCGCATGGTGAACCCCAGGGGAGTTGCGGATGAGAGTGGCCGGTCGTGCGGACGCGAGCGGGGCCCGATGCGTCGCCGGTCGAGCCCGGCAAAGTGCTCCACCGGTGCGCGTCGGAATTGGGCTCGACGGCACCGGTCGACCCAGTATGCAGGCTCGTGCACTGAGTTCACAACTCTATGCTAGAAATCTGGTGTGCACCCCTGTCCCTCGGCGCGCAGGGCACTTAGGCTCTGAGCCGGTTCAGAACCGGACACCGGGGTGGGAAGAGAACGATGAAGAAGGACACGCTGGAGTACGAGCAGGCGCTGGACGCCGTCGTCGACATCCGGCCGGTGCCGGGCAGGGCCGCGGAGACCGCCCCTTGGGCGATCAGCTCGGACTTGTTGTCCCAGAGTTCCTCGATCTCGTTCCCGTCCAGGCACATCGAGGTGAGGTTCGCCTGGGTATCCAGGTCGACGGCCAGGACCGTCAGTCCGAGCCTGCGGAACATGTGGGCCAGGTGGTAGGTCAGGGTCGTCTCGCCACCCCGCCCTTGTTGTTGAAGAGCGCGATCGACGTGCGGTTCACGAGGCCCTCCGGAGGACGACGGCCCACGACGAATCGTCGACCTGGAATTCGGCCGGCGGGTTTCCGTTGCGGGCGAGCGCCGCCTGAACCCGCCCGATCCCCCGTCCGAACCGGTTCACGTAGCCGAGCCCTTTCGTCGCCGCCGCGAGGGGCACGTCCGCTGGAGTGGTGTATCGATGGCCACTCCAGCGGACGTGACCCGTGGACGGTTGCTCCCGCGTTGGGCCACACTCGGATCATGCAGTCAGCCATGGCGGATCCGATGCCCGCCGGCACCGCTGTTCCCGAGCGTGGCGCGGTGCTCGGCCAGGCCATTCCGTTCGACCGGGATCGCTGGCTGGCTCATCTGCCCGGTGCGAACTGGTGGCCGCCGGAACTCGACAACTGCCCCACCGCGGCGGGTCGGCGGCGAGTCGACCGCAGCGTGGTCTTTGGCATCGCCGACCGTTCGGACAGCGTCGAAGGCCGACGGCATCTTCTGACCGCGGCCCTCGTCTGGGGGACCGGCACCAAAGCGCGGTCCGTAGCGTGGCGCGCACGCATATTCTCCGACTCCTCATCCCTGGACATCGACGCGCGTCTGGAAGCCGCACTGGGCGTCCTCCGCCAGGAGGGAGCCGTCGCGGCGTACTACGCCTTCAACAACGAGCACCGGATCAGATTCCTGGGCCCGGCCTTCTTCACCAAGGTGCTGTACTTCGCCGGTCGTGAGCGTTGTGCCGGGGCGTGGCGACCGCTGATCCTGGACCGTTTCGTCGCCCTGGCGCTGCGGGCCTCGGACACCGACGGCAAGTGGCCCACGAGCGGATGGAGAACACCCCGCTACGAGCGGTACCTGTCCCTCGTCCACGAGCACGCGCGGCGAGAGAGTGTCCTCCCGGACCAGATCGAGGCCGCGTTGTTCACCCGCGGCAAGCACCTGGTCCGGCTTCCTCGGTGAACTCGCTCGTCTTTCTCATCCATTCAGTTCCCAAGAGTCGATCGCTGTGACTGACCCGCCATCGCCCGGTCTCCCTCGGCGGCAGCGCGGCTGAGGTGTCGCGACACGGACGCCGGCGGGAGGGCCACTTCGGCCCAGACGGTCTTCGTGTACGCGTCCCGCACCTCGCAGTCCCATCGCTCGGCACACGCCGCGACGAGCAGCAGTCCGCGCCCCGACAGGGCGTAGGGCGCCGTCGGTTCGGCCGCCGGGTCGCGGGGGCGGTGCCCCGGGCGGGTGTCGGTCACCTCGACGCGGACGACGCCGTGCTCGGGCAGGAGGAGCAGCGTCAGACGGAAGTCCCGGCCGGGAGTACGACCGTGGGTGACGGCGTTGGCCGCCAGCTCGGCGGTGACGAGGGCAACGGCCTGTGACGTCTCGGAGTCGTACGGGATGCCCCAGGCCGCAAGCTGTTGTCCGGCGAGGCGGCGGGCGAGACGGGCTCCGCGTGCGGTGCTGCTGAGGCGGACGGTGAGGTGAGGGGCGCCGGTGGGCGATTCCACTTTGCTGTTGGTCGACTTCACAGGGTTACCGTCCCGTCACGCGGGCAGCGGGGCGAGGTCGGACCTCCGTACCCGGTCACGTGGTACGGCCGCTGTACGGGTTCGTACGGCAGGTGTACGGGTGCGTGCGCGTGGCCGGAACCCCGGGTCGGTCGTTGTCGCTCACGACGGAACGCTACGCGGAACGAGGGGCGCGATGGGCAGGACGACCCAGCGGGAATGCGGGACCACCGGCCGGCGCGGACCGGACAAGGAACGCCCGGCGGCGTGGAGCGCCTACGGCAAGCTCGTCCGCCTCTTCCGCGAACGCGCCGGCCTCACCCAGCAGGCTCTCGCGGAGGCGATCGACTACTCGCTGGAGCAGGTCGCCTCCGTCGAACAGGGGCGCAGACCCGCGAAGGCCGCCTTCACGGAGGCCGCGGAGCGGGTGCTGGAGGCGGGCGGGGCGCTGCGGGTGCTCCAGGGCGACGTGGACCGGGCGAAACTTCCCCTGTTCTTTCAGGACTTCG
Source organism: Streptomyces sp. NPDC030893 (assembly GCF_055571535.1). NCBI lineage: Bacteria > Bacillati > Actinomycetota > Actinomycetes > Kitasatosporales > Streptomycetaceae > Streptomyces > Streptomyces sp. NPDC030893. Next base: position 309,662 of record NZ_JBVIFC010000005.1, read on the forward strand.
CCTCGCTGGAGACGGAGGCGGTCAGCCGCTTCTCGTACGACCCGATGCTGGTGCCGGGGTTGTTGCAGACGGAGGCGTACGCCCGTGCCCTTCTCGAAGCTCACTTCCCGCCCCTCGAAGAGGAGGCCATCGAGCAGCACCTCACCGCCCGGCTCGCCCGGCAGTTCCTGCTGACGCGCAGGAATCCGTGTGTCGTGTTCTCGTTCATCCTCGAAGAGGGCGCCCTTCAGCGGATGGTGGGTGGCAAGGCCGTCATGCGGGAGCAACTCGCGCGGCTGCGGGACCACACCCGTATGCGGAACGTGGAAGTTCAGGTGATGCCGACCCAGCGGGCCGCGCACAGTGGGGTCAACGGCCAGATCGTCCTGCTGGAGACCGTCGAACGACGGCAGTTCGTGTCCATCGAGGCCCAGGGGATCGTGAACATCCGCTCCGACCGGAACGAGGTGAGCGAGTTCTGTCTCCAGTATGGAATGCTGCGCTCACAGGCCCTCAACACCGAGGAGTCTGCCAGGTTCATCGAGCGCTTGGCAGGGGAGCTATGAGCATCGACCAGCACGTTGAGCAGCCCGGCGACCTCACGTGGTTCAAGAGCAGCCACAGCGGAACCAACGGCGGCGACTGCGTCGAGGTGGCCGCCGCGGCACACGCCGTGTACGTACGGGACTCCAAGGCCGCGGGCGACGGCCCCGTGCTGCGGGTCGGCCGGGGCGAGTGGGCCGCGTTCGTGACGCACGCGGCCGGGTAGTCCCGGCGCGTTCAGCCCCTCACACCTCGATGCGCAGCCAGGTGCCGCCCGCGCGGAGCCAGAGTGTGCCGTCGCGGCCCTGACCGCAACGTCCGACGACCCGGCCAGGTACGCGCAGTGTGCGGCGGTCGGTCGACGTCCAGGTGGTGCCTCGAACTCGGCGCTGGTGAGCTCGACGGTCCGCCGGTTGTGGTCGCGGCGGGGTCAGCACGGCCCGGTCGCCGCGCACGGCGAAGCCGTCCGGCTGGTGAACGGGACTGGGGTGGCTGGTCACTTCAGCATCTACCCTGTGCCAGGGCGGTTGAGCTGGAGCGGGGAGATCGACGATGAGCATGTACTTCGAGCTGGGTGACGAGACGCTGTGGAACCCATCGAACGGTGCCGGCCGCCTCTTCATGCGGCAGATAGAAGTCTTCGAGGCGGAACTCGGGCTGCCCTCGGGAATCGGCCAGGGGAGATATTGGGGGGACCCGGACACACTTGAGGTCAATCCGGTCATGTACGCGGAGTTCGTGCACGGCCTCGTCGCCCGGCACTGCGAAACAAGCCACTCCGTGATCCTCACGCTCTCCGAGGGATTCGCGGCGACAGCGGTCGCGCTCGCGCGTCGGGCGGGGATCGAGGTGGAGATGCCCGCGCCGGAAGTCGGCCATGCGTGGGGTGGTGTCCGACACGACGTGCAGGTCCCCGGCGATGCCCAAGTCTCGTCGGTCGCCGTCGTCGACGCCCTGAACACGCGGGCGCGGCAGGTGGACCGCTGGATGGCTCGCTGAACCGGTTCGCCCGGCACCGCCGGTCGCCGCCTGTGGCCGTACGGGATTCTGTACGGCTGTTGTACGGGGCCGGGGCCGTGCCCCTGTCAATGCGACGCGCGTTGAACAAGGTCCCGGCGGCGGGCTGAGCGTCGCTGCGGTGCGGGTGAGCGGGGTGCGGTGCGGGACGGAAGGGCGTGAGGCATGAGTACGGTGCGGGAGACGCGGGGCGGTCAGGCGGGGAAGGCGAAGGAGGAGGGCGGGGGTGATCTGCCGGGGGCGTGGGCTGCGTACGGGAGGCTGCTCCAGCATCTGCGCAAGCGGGCCGGGTTGAACCAGCAGCAACTCGGGGAGGCCATCGACTACTCGCTGGAACAGGTCGCCTCGGTCGAGCAGGGGCGGCGGCCGGCGAAGGCAGCGTTCACACGGGCGGCGGACCGGGTGTTGGAGGCGGGTGGCGTTCTGGAGGTGCTCCAAGACGAGGTGGACCGGGCGAAACTCCCGCGCTTCTTCCGCAACTTCGCGGTCATCGAGGCGGAGGTCGTCAGCCGCTTCTCGTACGATCCGCTGCTGGTACCGGGGCTGTTGCAGACGGAGGGGTACGCGCGGGCGGTGTTCGCGGGGCCCTGCCCACCGCTGAGCGAGGAGATCATCGACCAGCACACGGAGGCTCGGTTGAGTCGGCAGAAGCTGCTGACTCGGGTGCCGCTGGCGGAGCTGTCGTTCATCGTGAGTGAGGAGGCGTTGCGCGATCCGGTGGGCGGCCCGGAGGTCATGGGCGAGCAGTGGCAACGCCTACTGGAGGTCAGCGCGTTGCGGAACGTGGAGGTGCAGGTCATGCCCGCCGGGCGGGGATTCCATCCGGGTAAGAACGGTCCGTTCGTGGTGGTGGAGTCACACGAGCACCGGCTCCTCGGGTACTTCGAGTCCCAAGGGGTCGGATGCGTCGTCACGGATCCCGCCGAGGTCAGCGCCTTCTCATTGCGGTATGGCAAGCTGCGATCGCAGGCCCTGAACGTCGAGGAGTCTGCACGACTCATCGAGCGGATGGTGGGAGAGACGTGAGCGTGGAGCAGGTGACCGAGAGCGTGGACGGGCTGCACTGGTTCAAGAGCAGCCACAGCGGATCGGACGGCGGCGACTGCGTGGAGGTGGCCGCGGGCCTGAACGCCGTTTACGTGCGAGACTCCAAGGCTGCGGGCGACGGGCCAGTGCTGCGGGTTAGCCGGGAAAAGTGGGTGGCATTCATGGCACTCGCAGAGTAGGGACCGACGCGTGAAAGCATTGATCTGGGTCAAGAGCAGCTACAGCGGATCAGGTGGCGGTGACTGCGTCGAGGTGGCCGCCGGTCTCGACGCCGTGTACGTACGCGACTCCAAAATCGCAAGCGGCGGGCCTGTGCTGCGGGTCGGTCAGGACACATGGATGACGTTTGTGAAGCTTGCGGCGAGGTAGGTCTCCTGCGACAACAACGGGCTCACTCGCTTCAGTGCGGCAGGTGAGCCCGTAACTTCTTTCTCCAGGCGGCCTGGCTGGCTATGCCCCGCAGGAGGCGCATGCGACCGCGCGACGTCGCCGTGATCGCCTCGGCCGGGCATCAGGGTCTGCGCCGGGCAACGCACAAACCACTGAGTGGATCTGCTCATCCGCCACTGCCGCGTAGCCAGCGGTGGTTGCGGGCGAAGCGTGACGCATCAGGCGTTGGGTCAACAGCAGATCGCGGCCGGAAGCACGGTAGACCGCCGTACCGAAACGGTGCCTGAGCTGGTGATACCGCATCCGTATGCCATGCTTCGCCGCAATGCTTGCGACGGTACGCGACACGCGCTGAGGACTTACGCCGTCCCAGAGAAGGCCGTTGTTCGCCAGGTCCAACTCGCGAACGACAACCGGTGGGACCGGAACAATGTCGGTGCGTCCCCCCTTGCCCTGGACCCGCAAAACCACTTCTCCCTCCTGGAGAACTGAGATGTCCTCACGCCTGAGCTTGGCGGTCTCGTGCGCCCGGAGGCCACAGAAGGCGCCCAGAAGCACCCACGCACGCTGACGCCCTTCGGTGTGGGCAGTCAGCTGGACCAGTTCCTCCTCGGGCAACGGGTTGGGAGTTGATCTCGGTGCCGGCGGCTTGCGTATGCCCGTTGTGAGATCCACGCCCAGCCACTTCCCAAAAGCCTGAAGGTGGTTGAGGTATGTCCGCCTGGACCAGGGTTTGAGTGATCTCGCCCCGAAATAGCTCAACACGTGATTGACGGTCAGTTCCTCGACTCTGACCAAAGCGGCTTGGGCGATGGCTCGGATGCAACGAACTCTGGCACCGATGGTGTTGCGCGAGTATCCGTCGGCGCGCTGCGCAGCGATGAACTCGTCGAGGATCATGAGGGGAGGATGTGCAGCGCTGGCATAAAAACAAACCACCGCCGCGCAATTTGACCATAAATCATTGGCACATGTCTTAATTGCACCTTCCCGGCGCCCGGCTGGTAGCGAACCGCGGGCTCGCGTTCCAAGGTTCGATCGTCTTGGGCAAGGGGTTCATCCTTTCGCCTCAGCAGGCCGAGGACCTGATCCAGCGTGACCCCCGCAACAGGGATGTCCTCTTCCCTTACCTCAACGGCGAGGACCTCAACTCGAGGCCGGACTGCTCCGCCAGCCGATGGGTGATCAACTTCCATGACTGGCCCGAGGAACGGGCACGCGAGTACCCAGAAGTATTCGCCATCGTCGAACGAGACGTGAAACCAGAGCGACTGAAGGTGCGACACAGCAAGAATGCTCGTGAGCGCTGGTGGCTTTTTGAACGTAGTCGCCCCGAGTTGTACAGCAAGATTGCAGGGCTTGGCCGTGTCCTGGTAGTAGCACGGGTCAGCAAGACAGGCCTGCCTGTATTTGCATCCACGGGGCAGGTGATGAGCGAACAAACCGTTGCTTTTGCGACAGACCGCCCTCAGGTGCTAGCCCTGCTTAACAGTGGTATCCACGGCGCATGGGTGGTGGCACAGGCTTCTACCCTCGAGACCCGAATCCGATACACCCCATCCGATGTCTACGAAACTATGCCCCAGCCGGAATCAGAAAACCCTGCCCTGAGCGCAATCGGAAGCCGGTTGGAAGAGTGTCGTAGATCTGTAATGCTAGAGCGAAAATTCGGCTTGACTAAGCTGTACAACCTCTTTCACGATCCAGGGAACAACGATGCTGACATAGTGAAGTTGCGAGACCATCACCGCGACCTTGATGGGGCGACCGCTGATGCGTACGACTGGACAGACCTGAGCCTGGAGCACGCCTTCTTCGAAACCCGTCAAGGCGTGCGTTTCACTTTTCCGCCAGGCATCCTTCTTGAGATATTGGATAGGTTGCTAGAGTTGAATCATGAGACGCACTCACGCGTGAACATTCCAGGAACCAGGCCAGGCGTTCTCTTTTGATGCACCTCAGAAAAGGCGAGAAGGGCCAGGTACGGACCTCAGCGCATGGTTAACCTCGGTTAGGCGATCGACAATCTCTACGCAAGTAGAGGATGGGAGTCCGAAGCGTTCACCTTGCCGGGTATCGGTAAATCCATGGTGCAAGTAGAGGTCGTTCCAGCCGTAGCACTGGATGGCAGCGTGGTCAATTTCTTGGTGCTTTTCACGCAACTCCTTAATGTCGCGATCCCATACTCTGCCATCGTGAAAAAGGTTATACAGCTTGGTCAATCCGATTTTTCGATCCCCCATCAGCCCGCATCTGTACCGGTTCAGAGCCTCACCTATTCCGCCCAAAGGTGCGCTATTAGCAGGCAAGGGCATAGTTTCATAAATATCGGACGGAGTGTAGCGGAGGTCCCCTTTCAGGCTTGAGCCACGGGAGATTGCCCACGCCCGATGGATACCACTGTCAAGCAACGCCAAGTGGCTCATCTCCGGTGTCGCAAAGACACCAAGCATGTGCGAGAAGACCTGGCCGGTCGGAACTGCCACAGGCATTACGGTGCGTGAGACGAGTGCTACTACCAGGACGCGGTCAAGCCCCTTGATGGCCCTGAGCATCGCTGGACGCTTCTCGGCGTACTGCCACCAATAGTCTCGGTAGACCTTGCGGTTGTTCTTCAGTCGCTCTGGTTTCACGTCTCGTTCGACGATGGCGAATACTTCTGGGTACTCGCGTGCCCGTTCCTCGGGCCAGTCATGGAAGTTGATCACCCATCGGCTGGCGGAGCAGTCCGGCCTCGAGTTGAGGTCCTCGCCGTTGAGGTAAGGGAAGAGGACATCCCTGTTGCGGGGGTCACGCTGGATCAGGTCCTCGGCCTGCTGAGGCGACAGGATGAACCCCTTGCCCAGAACGTAGGACCCAATGTATGCCCCCGGACGATTCCCTGCTACCAGCCGGTGTGGCCGCCCCGTCACCCTCGATTGCGGATCCAGGGACGTCGTGATACCTCGGACCTTCTCGCCGTCCAGGATCCGAGCCGCCTCCTCGGCTACAGCCGGCACCGTAGTCCACACAGCGCAGTACTCCAGCGCTGCGGACTTCGAGGGCCAACGGGCACTCTTGATCGCACGCCGGATAGTGGACTTTGTCTCCAACTGATCGAGGCCCACCTCCCTGGTGTCCCCCTGGGCCAGCGTGTTGGTAGCAATGAGCCCCGTCTGCCCACGCCGGTTCAGCAGCTGATGGGCGCGGAGCTCGAAGTAGGCAACGAGGTCCGCGCTACCCCGCTTGCCTTCGGCGAGGTAGTCGACCATGTACTCGCGGTACGCCTCGCCCATCGTGCCCGTGAGCTTCTGGCCTCCGAGGAACGGTGGGTTCCCAATGATGGCGTCGAAGCCGCCGTGCTCTGTGAACACCTCGGGGAAGACCAGCGGCCAGTGCACCGGCCGACGCTCCAAGCTTCCTTCGGGCAGTTCAGAGGCGAGCCAGGTCTCCGCGGTTGCCGTGGCAGTGCTCACCAGCTCAGTGTCCGCAGTTACCCGCTCGTCGATGATCCTTTCGACGATGAGTTCAGCCTGTGGGAAGAGATCCTTGAGCCGCTTGCCACCGTCCTCCGAGTACCACGGGACCCGGCCCGAGGCGCAGGTCGCAACGGCTGCGCCCGCCAACAGGTCTCCCACGAGACGCAGGCGCGCGGAGTGCCGGTTCACTTCCGCCAGGCGTTCGCGCTTCCTTTGCAGTGCTGGCAGGTCAACACCCTTGACGGAGGTGATCGCCAGGCGAAGGGCCTTTAGTTCCTTGGCCTTCAGCCGCAACGCCTCAGCGCGCTCATCGACCTGCTGGGTCAGCAGACTGCGCTTCTCACTCGGCTTGAGGTGCTCGGCACGGATCTGCTCCATGGTGTGCACGCCCAGCAACGAGTCACCGCACACCAAGCGGTCATCGAGGAACGTGAAAGGGCGCTCCGGGTCCATCGATACCAGCCACAGCGACAGCTTGGCCATCTCCACCGCCATGGGGTTGATGTCCACGCCGTACAGGCAGTGCTCGATGATCTGGCGGCGGGCCTCGACCAGCACCGGGTCCTGTTCCGCGTCCGCCGCCGTCACGGCGTCTACCGCCCGGCCCGCGCGGTACGCCATCGCGTCCGTGCGGCCCTCGGTCTCCCAAGCTTCGATGAGGCGGTCACCCAGGTAGCGGCACGCCGCCACCAGGAACGCTGCCGAGCCCATCGCGATGTCCGCGACCTTCAGGTCGAGAATCTGGTCGGCGGACTTCAGCCGCCACTCCCCTGTGTCCGCCGTCTGGAGCGGACCCGGCTCGTACACCAAGGGCTCCAGCGCGTGCAGGACGACTTCCTCCGCCAGGAAGCGGGGCGTGTAGTGCGTGCCCGTGTTCTTCCTCAGCGAGGACTCGGTGACGTACAGGGTGCCGTTGGGGATGACCGTCGGCAGGCTGCGCAGGTCGTCGCGGAGGATGCCGACGAACGGGAGCAGGCGCTCCGTCAGCGCCGCGTCCTTCGTCACCGCGTTCAGGCGGCGACGGGCCTCCGCCGACTCCTCCGTACCCAACGGGGCGAGCTTCTTCTCCAACTGGCCGGCCGTCGCTGGAGGCTTGGGGTCCTTCCACTTCTCGTGGATGGACTTCGCCAGCGTCTTCAGCGAGCCGCCCGCCTTCGCCGCCAGGGACTCCAGCTCCCGCAGCGGGACCTCGTGTTCCAGGCCCTCCGGGCCGATGAGGCCCGCCATGTGCTCGGTCGCGCGACGCCCGTCGTACGACAGCAGGCCCTCGTACACGTAGCCGATCTGCTCGACGTCCAGCGCACGGAAGCTGAGCGTGCGGACCTCGCGGTCCTTGCCCTTGCCGACGCGGACCTCCTGCACGGCCTGGAGCATGTGCAGGACCGTACGGTCGTCGATCGGGAGGAGCGGGGTGGTGCGCTCCAGCCACAGGTACTTGTCCGGGTCGAAGATCGAGCCGTCGTAGGCGGGGAGTCGGAAACCGGAGCCCGGGTGGTCCACTCCCCCGTGCACGGCGTGGAAGAGGGCGATCAGGCGGTGCCAGGCCGACGTCGTGTGTTCGAGGGACGTCTCGCCCTCCTCGTCCGCCCGTGCCTTCAGCTCATCGCGCAGGAAGCGGGCGGAGTACGAGCGTGCGTACACCTCGTTGTCGGCCGGCAGCAGGCCGCGCTCCTCGGCGAAGAGGAGGAAGACGACGCGCATCATCACCGCGACCGCGCCGCGGTAGATCTCGCCCGCCGGCACCCCCGACGCGTGAAGCCCTGCCGCACCGTTCTCGACGGCACGCACGTCCGCCCGCCCGATCGCGTCGACGAGGAGTTCGACCGCCTGCCGGACCTGGACGCCCAACGCCTCGGTGACGTCCTCCCCAGCCGCCAGGCTGGCCTTGAGCAGGCCGACCAGGGTCTCGGGCTCGTCGTACTCGAAGAAGCGGCGGCGGCTCAGCAGGGACCCGAACGCGCGGACGACGTTGCGCTCCGCCGCTTCGTTCCAGCCGATGGAGTCGAAGACGGCCGTGGTCGTCACGCCACCCAGCGGGGCCCAGACCAGGCACCACCAGCGGCCGTCCGTGACCAGGCCCAGCGGGACGCCGTGGTGGCGCAGGAGGCGGGCCAGGCGGTCGGCGGGAGCCGCCGCCCAGTCACCGCCACCGCCCGCCCGCGCGGTGGGCGCGGTGCCGGCCGGGACGGTGACGCCGAGGAGCCGTACGCGCTTGGCGGCGGAGTCCACGTCGGGCTCGGCGGCGAGGTCGGCGCCCGGTTCCACCAACGCGAAGTCGGGGCGGACCTCGGTGTTGTGCTCGGCGACGCGCAGGGTGAGGCGGTCCAGGCCGTGGTGTTCGGACTCGCCCTCGCGGAAGGTCAGCGCGTCGTCCCAGCCCAGCAGGCGGCGCAGGATGTACGCCACCCACGCGTCGCGCCCGGCGACGGTGTCGGTCTGCCAGTCGGCGTGGTGGGCGCGCAGGCGGGCCCGTTCGTCCTTCTCCAGGGCGTCGAGCTGGGGCCAGGCGCGCAGCAGGACGGGCATCGTCAGGAACGGGCCGGAGACCTCGGTGAGGTCCAGCCATTCCTGGTGCTGCCGGCGGCCGTCGGCGGCCTGTGCCTTGGCGGCGGCAACTCCACGGCTCACGGGGCGGCGGGGGCTCATCGGCGGGCTTCCTTTGCGGGGACGACGAAGACGACGGCGGCGGGGAAGAGGTGCGAGCGGGGCTCGCGGTAGCGGGCGGCGATGGCGGCCAGCTCTCGCTCTCGCTCGGCGGGGAGGCCTTCGAGGCGGTGCTGCCAGCGCTGGCGGTCCTCCTCGAACTGGCGGCGCTCGTGGCCGGTCAGTTCGTGGGTGGAGAGCAGGGCGAGCTGTTCGCCCTCGCCGTCGCCCTCCTCCTTGAGCTTGGTGCGCAGGGTGTTCTCGAAGCGGTCGAGGGTGGCGGTGATGCGGCGCTCCTCCTCGGCCCGGCGGTCGGCGAGGCGGCTCTCGAGCTGGCGGCCGAGTTCGGCGGCGCGGGCCTCCAAGGAGCGGTAGAGAGAGTCGCGGAGCTTGGGCCAGGCCTCCGTGAGTTCCTTGCGCAGGTGTGGGGCGGCCTCCGTGCCCTGGGTGAGGGCCTGGGAGAGGACCCGGCCCTGCTCGCCCACCGACTCCCAGCGGCGGAAGCGGCCGGTGTCGCCGAACCAGCCGCCCGCGTACAGGACCTCCTCGTGGAGGCGGGTGCCGTCCGTGCCGACGAGGACGTAGCGGGCGTACGCCGAGACGAGGGTGGTGGTGACGGCCGGGTCGTCAGTGACGACGGCGGTGACGCGGCTCAGGCCGACCGAGTCGGCGTTCCAGACGGCCGCCGTGAGCAGGCGCGTCGAGAGCGCGACGAGCGGGTGCTTGAGGTGGGCGAGGACCACGTCGTCCCTGCCCTGCGCGGCGACCTGCGGGGAGAAGGTGAGCGGGCGCTGCTCGCCCTCGCGGAGCTTGTGGGCGAGGCCGCGGGTCGCGCGCTCCCAACTGCCGGACAGGGGCTGTACGGCGAAGAGGTCGCCCGGTTCGAAGTCCTCGGCGCGGACGGTGGATGGCAGGAGCGGCGGCTGGTGGTCGAGGGCCAGGGCCGTGTCGACGACGCGCTTGACGTTGACCGGTGTCAGGCCCAGCGTGCTGACCGTCTCCTCGTACTGGTCGGCGAGCTTCTTCGTCTGTGTAGTGACGTTCTGCTCGGGGGCGACGTCGCCGCCCGTGCGGCGGCCCTTGATGGGCTTCGGCTTGGCGTTCTCGATGTCGACGGGCGCGGTGTCGCCGGTCATGCGGCGCTGTACGGCGTCGGCGAGGACGGCGTTGACGGAGCCGAGGTCGTGCTCCATGCGCGCGACCTTCTTCGCGACGCGGGAGAGAAACTCCAAGTCGGCCTCGTAGGAGCCGGCCTGCGCCTGCTGCCAGCCGGAGCCGATGAAGTGGGTGATCTCCGGGTCCTTCTTCTGGCCCCAGCGGTCGACTCGGCCGATGCGCTGTTCGAGCTTGTTGGGGTTGAAGGGGATGTCGTAGTTGATCAGGCGGTGGCAGTGGTTCTGGAGGTCGATGCCCTCGCCGGCGGCGTCGGTGGCGAGGAGGATGCGGACCTTGCCCTCCTCGCGGGACGGCTCGGTCTGGAAGCCGAGGCGGATGCGCTCGCGCTCCTCTGCCGAGAGGCCGCCGTGGAGGCGCTCGACGCGGCCGCCGTCGGTGAGTTCCTCCGCCTGGAGGAGGTCGTGGAGCCACTCCTGGGTGTCGCGGTACTCGGTGAAGATCACGACCCGTTCGTTGGTCCACTTCTTGCCGTCCGGGCGGCAGATCGCCTTGATCTCGTTGATCAGCGCCTCGGCCTTGGAGTCGGGTGCGGCCTCGTGGGTGAGGGCCCAGCGCTCCATCTCCTGGAGCAGGTCGAGTTCCTGGCCGTCCTCGGCGGGGGTGAGGGAGGTGGAGCGGGTCAGGGCGTCGTCCTCGGCGTCGACCAGGCCCGTGTCGTCGAGGTCGGCGACCAGGTCGGCGAACTCCTCCAGCCACTCGGGGACTTCGGCGGCGGCCGAGCGTCCGCGGGCGGGGCCGCCGGTGTCCTCCAGATGGGAGAGGTAGACCTGGACGGTGTGCAGGAAGGCCGCCGGGGAGGAGAACAGGCGCTTCTTCAGCAGCAGGGTCACCAGGTCGGCGGCGCGGCGGCCGCCCCGGGCCTTCGGGGTGAGCTTCTTGCGGCGCAGTTCGGCGAACGAACCGAGCAGCTCGTGGATCGCCCGCTCCTGCCGCGTGTAGTCGACGGAGAGTTCGCGCGTGACGCGGGTGCGAAAGCGGGGCGTGCCGTCGGCGTTGGTGACCGTCGACTTCAGGCGGCGTACGACGGTGTCCCTGAGTGCCTCCTTGTCGGGGTCGACGCCGCGCGCGAAACGCTGGTCGTCGATGAGCTCGAGGAGGGCCGTGTACGACTCGGGGTAGCCGTTGTGCGGGGTGGCGGAGAGGAAGAGGCGGTGCTCGAAGTGCGGGACGAGGCGCCGGATCAGCTTGGTCTGCTGGGAGTCGACCGCGTAGACCTGCTTGGGCGCGGCGGGGGCGACGTGGTGGGCCTCGTCGAGGACGAGAAGGTCGAAGAAGCGCTTGTGCTCGCCGTCGGGGCTCTCCTCGGGGGCGCCGATGACCTCGTCGAGGAGGCGCTGGGCCTTCTGGCCGCGCAGCCAGGGCAGGGAGACGATGGTGAGCGGGTGGACGCGGAAGGGATTTGCTGCTGTGCCGTGGGTGCGGCGCAGGCGGGCGCAGTGCTCGGAGTCGACGATGGTGAACTCCAGGCCGAACTTCTCGGCCATCTCGTCGCGCCACTTGAGGGTGAGGCCTGCCGGGCAGACGACCATGGTGCGGCGGGCCCGGCCGCGCAGCAGCAGTTCCTGGACGACGAGTCCGGCCTCGATGGTCTTGCCGAGGCCGACGTCGTCGGCCAGGAGGAGGTTGACGCGGGGCGCGCCGACGGCGCGGGAGACCGGCTCCAGCTGGTACGGCTCGACGGCGACGCCGGAGCGGAACGGGGCCTGGAGGGTCTTGGCGTCGGCGGAGGCGACGGCGGACCAGCGGACGGCGTCGAGGAACGCGGCGAGGCGGTTCGGGGAGTCGTAGGCGCCGGTGGAGGCGTCGGGGAGGGAGCCGGCGGGCAGGACGCGGCGGCCCGGCTCGACCTCCCAGATGACGGAGAGGGTGTCGCCGAAGCGGCCGTCGGCGACGGACTGGAGGTGGACGAGGGTGGCGGGCCTGCGCTCGCCGCCGCCGTCGGAGGCGTCGGCGGCCGGGGACGGCTCGACGCGGGCGACCACCCAGGACTGGCCGCGCACCTCGACGAGGTTGCCCTCCTCGGGGAGCTTTTCGGCCCCCGTCCGCTCGGTCTCGCGCTGGGCTGCTGGCGTCATGGGCGCTGTTCCCCTCGGGTCTCTCCTGCGGCCGTCCGTAGACAGTGTCCCGTCTCCCCTCCGGGCGGCGCGGTCGCAGCGTAACACGCTGTATTGACTGTGAACATAGATTACGAAAATGTGAGTGCGGACCGTTCACACGATGCGGGAGAGCCGGTCCAGCAAAGTGCGGGCGCGCCCATGCCGGGGTTCGGCGCCGGGAAGGATCCGGTCCTCGTCGTCGGCCAGCCGCTTGAGCAGTTCCCTGGCCGCGTGGCGCTCACCCGTGCGGGCCAGCAGTACGGCGATCTCGTACCGGGTGTCCAGGACACCGGGGTCGTCCGCTCCGAGGAGGCTGCGCTGCTCGGCGAGGACCGACTTCAGTTCGTCCAGTGCCTCGCGGGTGCGGCCGAGGCCGCCCACGCACAGCGCGTGCCCGGCGCGGGCGGCGAGGACGTCGGCCCGGCCGAGGCCGGGGGCGGCCAGGAGGGCGCCGTACTCCTCCAGGGCGCGGGCGGGCCGGCCCGAGCGGCGGACACGGTCGATCTCGGCCAGCCGGGGGTGCGGGATCACCGGCTTCGGCGTGTGTACCGGGGCGGGCGCCCACGCGGCTGCCCGTGCGGCGACCTCGCTCGCGGAGGCGGGACGGTCCTGCGGCTTCTTCTCCAGCAGCGCCTCCACCAGTTCCCGCAGTCCGGCCGGGACGCCGGAGCGGCGCTTGTCGAGCGGCGGCACGGGGTCGTGCGCGTGCCGGTGGTAGAGCAGGAACTGGCTGCCGGCGGCGAAGGGCGGGGCACCGGTCAGCAGTTCGTAGAGGACGCAGCCCAGCGAGTAGAGGTCACTCGCGGGCACCGTCTCCCCCACCGCCTGCTCGGGGGCCATGTACATCACCGTGCCGGGTGTGGCGTTCGCCGCGGTGAAGCGGGTCTCGCCGGGCTGCGGGTCGAGGGCTGCGGCGACGCCGAAGTCGAGGACCTTCAACTCGCCGTCGGGGGTGAGCATCAGGTTCGACGGTTTGAGGTCGCGGTGCACGACGTTCTGGGCGTGGGCGTGGGCGAGCACCTCGGCCGTGCGCCGGGTGAGGTCCGCGGCGCGCTCGACGGGTAGCGGGCCGTCGCTCTCGAGGACGGCGTCGAGCGCCCGGCCGGGGACGAGGTCCATGACCAGGTAGAGCCGGCCCTCGTGGCTGCCGTGGTCGTGGACGGCGGGGATGCCCGGGTGGCGCAGGCGGCCGGTGAGGCTCGCCTCGCGGAGGAAGCGGCGCTCCAGGGAGGTGAAGTCCGCGGCTCCCGCACGTGGCGCGAGGAGCTTCACGGCGACCTCGCCGCCGCGGTCCGGATCATGTGCCGCCCACACGACCCCCATGCCGCCCCGGCCCAGCTCCCGGGTGAGCTCGTACCGTCCCAGGCTTCGCCGCATCGCGCCCGTCCCCAGTCCCAGTCCCGGCGCCCCTGGCGCCCTTCACTCCCCTGTGTCCGGGCGAGGCCACGCACCTGCGCACGCGCCCGGTCGACGCGGTCATCTTCGCACCGTTCACACGGGGCTCGGTCCCTGCGGGACCAGGAAGGGGCGGCGGGGGTCCTCCGGTGCGGCGGGCCGGACGGCCAGCTCTGGGCTGGGTGCCGGCAGGTAGGGGGCCAGGGCCGTGTACACCTCGGCGGCGGAGGTGGGCCGGTCGTCCGGGTGTTTGGCCAGCAGGGCAGTGACCAGGTGCCGCAGCGGGCGGGGGACATCGACGCCCGCGTCCGTGATCGCGGGCGGCGGCGAGCTCAGGTGATGGCTCGCCAGCAGGGCCGGCTGGTCCGTGGCGAAGAGGGTCTCGCCGGTGAGCATGTGATGCAGGAGGCAGCCCACGGCGTAGAGGTCGCTGCGTCCGTCGAGCCGGTCCTGGCCGGAGAGCAGTTCGGGCGAGGCGCACGCGATGTTGCCGATGCTCTCGCCGGTCATGGTCAGGCGCGGGTCCGTGTCGGTCAGGACCTTCACCAGCCCGAAGTCCAGGATCTTCACCATGCCGTCCGCGCGGACCATGATGTTCTGGGTCTTGAGGTCGCGGTGGACAAGGCCGGCCCCGTGGGCGGCCGACAGGCCGGCGCACAGCTGGGCGGCAACGGCGGCGGCCGTGGGCACGTCGAACCGGCCGTCGTCCTGCTGGTCGAAGAGGAATTCGAGGGTGGTGCCCTCGATCAGCTCCATGACCAGGCAGCAGGTGCCCTCGTCCGTGATCGACGCGTCGAAGACGGTGGTCGTGTTGGGGTGGTGGAGGCGCGCCGCGGCCTTCGCCTCTCGCCGGAAGCGCCGCAACGCCTCTTCTCTGCTCCGGGGGACGGCGAGCAGCTCCGCCGCGACCGTTTTGACGGCCACGGGTCGCTCCAGGCGCAGGTCACGCCCCTGCCAGACACGGCCCATCGCACCGCGACCGAGGACCGATGTGAGCTGGTAACGGTCCAGGAGCACCGTTCCCGGCGTGAATTCCTGCATTGCTCCCGTCCTCCACACTTCCCGCACAGCAACTCGGGCTCTTACGCTGTGAACAAAGTCAATGAGCGTAGTAGCCTCTCATATATAGCCATCCAGAGACCCCGTCCACCGCCGGCCCGCACACCAGAGCCCCAGCACCTCGGAGACTGTCGATGAGTACAACCGACTCCGTACCCGTCAGCCTCGCCGAGATCGCCCGGATCGCCGGCGTGGGGCGCGCCGCGGTGAGCAACTGGCGGCGGCGCCATGACTCCTTTCCCACACGCATCGGCGGTACGGACGTCAGCCCCCAGTTCTCCCTGGCCGAGGTCGAGCAGTGGTTGAGGGACAACGGCAAACTCGACTCCATCGGGGGGCGCGAGCTTCTGTGGCCACGGTTCGAGGCACTGGGCAGCAGGGACGAGTCGGGGCTGGCCATCGCCGAGGCGGCCCACCGCATGCGCTCCCCCCGGACACGTGGATCGCGCGCTGAACTCACGGCGGAGGCCGAGGAGTTGGCGAACGAGGCGGCGAAGCTGGGGCGGCACGAGGGGGCGCGCGAGACGTTCGAGTTCCTGCTGCAACGATGGCTCGAGACGCATGTACGTCAGCTGAGTACGACACCTTCGCCACTCGCCGCCCTGATGGCGCGGATCGCGCTCGGCGTCCGTGGCGGCGGGAGCGGCGAAGCAGCCGACGAGAAGCTCACCGTTCTCGACCCGGCGTGCGGAACAGGGCACTTGGCGGCTGCGGCCATAGAGGAAGGGGCGGGCTCGGGGCTGTCGGTGCTGGCGTGCGAGCGGGATCCCGCCCTTGCCGCGCTGGCGTCCGCACGGCTGGCGTTCCTCACGGACGACCACGACGTCCGTACGGAGATCGCCACGGCGGATGCTCTCCGCGAGGATCCGTTCGCCGGAGCGCGGGTGGACATCGTCCTCTGCAACCCGCCATTCAACGAACGTGACTGGGGCTACGCGGAACTCGCCACCGATCAACGCTGGACGCACGGTCTCCCCCCGCGGACCGAGCCTGAACTGGCTTGGGTACAGCACCTGTTCGCCCACCTCAAGCCGGGCGGGGCGGCCGTCGTCGTCCTGCCTCCGGCGGTCGCCTCGCGCAAGGCGGGCCGACGCATCCGGGGCTCCCTGCTGCGGACCGGCGCACTCCGTGCCGTGGTGGCCCTGCCGCCGGGCAGCGCCCAGCCGCACAGTGTCTCGCTCCAGTTGTGGGTTCTCAGGGCGGCACCGGACGGCACGGCCACGGTTCCACCCGGACAGGACGTACTCCTGGTCGACGCGACACGCTTCGCCAGGACCGGCACGCGTGAATCCGGTCCCCACTGGGAACCGCTGCGGGCCTTCGCCCTCTCCGCGCTGGAGACCCTCGACCACCCGGCGGCCGACCTGCCGGACGGAGCCGTCCGTGTTCCTCTCATAGAACTCCTGGACGACGAGGTGGACGTCACCCCTGGACGCTACGCGTCGGTGACCGCCGAACCGACCGGCCTGGAGCTCGCGGCGGCCTGGCGGGAAGCGGGGACGGTGCTGACCGACCTGGCCCATCGAGCCGGACGACTGTCCGAACTGAGGCTCTCGACCGACGCGCCCCAGACCACGACCAGCGTGGGCGATCTCGTCAAAGCCGGTGCTCTGTCGCTGCGTTCCGGACAACAGACGTCGGGCGACACGACGGCACCCGGCGGCGGTTCCATGCCTCTCCTCACCGTTGCCGACCTGCTGACGGACGGCACTCCCAGCGGGCTCGTCACCGCCGGATCGGCGCCCGTGATCGTAGAGAAGGGCGACGTCGTGGTCGCCGGTGTCGTACGCGCGTACCGGGCATGGGTACACGAAGGGCCCCCGACGGCCCTGGGACCACAGCTGTACGCCCTGCGGGTGGACGCGGCCAAACTCGACGCGTATTTCCTCGCCGGCTGTCTGCGCGCGCCCTCCAACGGACGTCAGGCCGGCACCCACGCCTCCAGCTCGTCCCGGGTCGACATCCGGCGCCTGCAAGTGCTCCAACTCCCTCTGCGGGAGCAGGAAGCCTACGCCGAGGTCTTCCGGGGCCTCCGGGACTTCGAGACACGTCTCGGTACCGCCGAGGAGCTGGGCAGGAAACTGCTGAGTGACGTCTCCGATCTGCTCGCGGCGGGCGGGCTCGACGTCTGACTCGGCCGAGGACCTCCATGAGCAGGTCCGGCGCCGCCGCCTCGTGCCGGGCGGACCAGTGCGACGCCGGACCAGTCGAAGCCGCCGTGGCGGGCGAGAATCCAGCCGGACGCCTGCCCTGGCAGGGCAGGCGTCCGGTACGGCAGCGTCGGCCGGGAGTGTGTCAGTTGCGCCAGGTGTCGTTGAGGACCGGCTTGGTCGAGGTGACCGTTGCCGTGCGGTTGGCGCCGCTTTCCCAGGTCACGTTGCCGGACGCGTCCTTGCGGAGGTACTTGTACTCGAAGGACGTGCCCTCGGGGAGTTCCACGTCCAGTTTCCACACCGGGTAGTCGGCCGGGTCGAGCTTGAGGGCGCTGCCCGGGTTCCAGTTGCCGAGCTCCGGGCGGTTGCCGGTCACGTAGATGTCCTGGCCCCAGCTGGTGGTGGCGTTGACGGCGAAGGAGACACCGTCGGTCACCGGGTCGGGGTCGGGGTCGGTGCCGCCGTCGCAGGTGCGGGCGCCCACGTGCAGGGCCACGGCCGTGTTGGCGCCGAGGGTGGCGGTGAAGCGGCCGGAGCCGTCCACGGTGACGCCCTTGCCCGACTGGACGTCGCAGTAGTCGCCGGCGGGCAGCGAGGTCTGGAAGGTGCGGGTCAGCGAGGAGCCCTCGTGGTTGATGGCGACGTACGCCTTGGAGCCGCGTCCGAAGGCGATCTGGTCGGCGCCGTTGTCCCACCAGTCGGTGACGGCCTGGCCGCGGGCGGTGTTGCGGAAGGCGACCATGGAGGAGATCTCGCGCCAGGCGTGCTGGCACTTCCAGCCGTCGTTGTAACAGGCGTTCACCTGGCCGCCGTTGGGCGGGCCGGCGTCGCGGTCGGTGAACTCGTACCCGGAGTGGACGTCGGGGCTGCCGTAGGGCCAGGCCAGCATGAAGACGTGGGCCAGGGTGTAGTCGGCGCCGTTCTTGTAGGTGAGGGTGTCGCCCTCGCGCTCGGTGTCGTGGTTGGCGACGAAGACGTTGGACTTGCCCGAGGCCATGTAGCCCCAGCTCTCGCCGAAGTTCTTCAGGTACGCGAGGTTCTCGCCGGTGAAGACGCGCTTGAGGTCACGTGCGTAGCGGAACTCCTGGACGTCGCCGCTGCCGAGGTACTCGGGCGGGGAGACCGCCTCGCCGGCACCGTGGATGACCTCGTGCTTCCAGTACACGTTCGGGTTGCTGAGCCGGGACTTGATGTCGGCCAGGTCGCCGGCGGCCATGTGCTTGGCCGCGTCGATCCGGAAGCCGTCGACGCCGAGGGACAGCAGGTCGTTGAGGTAGCCCGCGATCCTGCCCCGTACGTAGTCCTCGCCGGTGTCGAGGTCCGCGAGGCCGAGAAGTTCGCACTCCTGGACGTCGAAGCGGTTGCGGTAGTCGCTGATCTTGGAGGTGCAGTTGTCGAAGTCGTTGGACGAGTAGATGCCGGGATAGTTGTACTTGGTGTACGACGTGCCGCCGGTGCCGGTGCCGTTGCCCGACGCCATGTGGTTGATGACCGAGTCGGCGATGACCTTCACACCGGCCGCGTGACACGTGTCGACCATGCTCTTGAACTGCCCGCGGTCACCGAGGCGGCCCGCGATCTTGTAGCTCACCGGCTGGTAGGAGGTCCACCACTGCCCGCCCTGGATGTGCTCCTGCGGCGGGGAGACCTGGACGAAGCCGTAGCCGGCCGGGCCGAGGGTGTCGGTGCACGCCTTGGCCACCGAGTCGAACTTCCACTCGAACATCACCGCGGTGACGTCCTTGTCGCCGGGCGGCGCCGCTTGCGCCGGTGCGGTGGTGGCGACGAGACCGGCGGCCACGCCGGCGGTGAGGGCGAGCGTCGCCGCGGTGGTTCTGCGTGCTCTGCTGGTACTCCGGTGCATGGAGTCTCCCGTGTGAGGATGCGGGTGTCCCGGGCGGGGCCGAGGGTGACTGGGGAATCGGCCCACCCTTGCAATGTGTTGCAGCAAGATGTCTGCAAGGGGTTGCGGTCGTGACCGTAAGGGCAGCGTTCAACTACCGTCAACCCTCCGAACACCGCCTCTTCTGACGGCTGGTGACGCCACATCAGAAGAGTGACGCCGCGCTCGCTTCCCACGACCGCGCAGCAGATGGTTGAAGCAGGACCCCTTTACGGCGCCCTCGCGGACGGGTAACTTCCGGCTGCCGTAAGTGCTTTCTGCAATTTTCCGACCGGACTTTCACGGCGGGGACGCCGTGGTCGACCGCGGGCCCCACCGCCCGCCTTCTCAGGAGACACGCATGAGACGCATCCGCACACGGCTGCCCGGACGGGCGCCGGCCGCAGCCGTGGCCGTCGGTGCCGTCCTGGGGCTGGTTTCCGTCCCCCCGGCGGCCCCCTCCCCCACAACCGACTCCGCCGCCGCCACGGCCGACAACACGGCGACCGTCTTCTACTGGACGAAGACGAAGAACTGGGACCGGTACAACCTGCACTACGCGCCCGACGGTGGCGCCTGGACCGCGGTCCCGGGCGTGGCGATGGAGCCCGCGTGCACCGACTGGGTGAAGAAGACGGTCACCCTCGGTACCGCGGAGGGCCTGCGGGCCACCTTCAACAACGGCTCGGGCACCTGGGACAACAACTCCGGCAAGGACTACGCCCTCGGCACCGGGAACATCACGGTCAAGGACGGCGTGATCGCCCACTCCGACCCGTGTGACGGCGGTGAGAACCCGGACCCGGACCCGGACCCGACGCCGGGGGACGGCAACCTGGCCACCGTCTACTACTCCACCCGGACCCTCGGCTGGACCACCGCCAACATCCACTACCGGCCGGCGGGCGGATCATGGACCGACGTACCGGGGGCCGGCATGCGGGCCGCGTGCACGGGCTGGTGGAAGAAGGACATCGACCTCGGCACGGCCACCTCGATGAAAGCCGCGTTCAACAACGGCAACGGCGTGTGGGACAACAACAAGGGCGCCGACTACACCCTGCCCAGCGGCGTCACCACCGTCGCCGACAACACGGTCACCGAGAACGCCGACGACCCGTGCGCCGACGAGGTGCCCGACACGGAGACACCGAGCGTTCCCGCCGGGGTGACGGCACGGGCCGACGGCGTGTCCGTCGTGCTCACCTGGGAGCCGTCCACCGACGACAGGGGCGTCACCAAGTACCAGGTCACTCGCACCGGCGGCACCAAGGGCAATCTCGTGACCGACGTCGGCTCCACCGTCCTCTCGGACACCGGACTGGAGGAGAAGACCGCCTACACCTACACCGTCCGTGCCGTGGACGCCGCCGGCAACGTGTCCGGCGCCTCGGCCGCGGCCACGGCGACCACCGGTTCAAAGCCGCCGACACCCGCGGCCGGCAAGCCACTTGGCACCGACCCGCGCAAGGACCCGATCTACTTCGTCCTCACCGCCCGCTTCAATGACGGCGACAGCTCCAACAACCGCGGCGGCAGCCAGCACGAGAAGTCCGGCAACGCCGCCCACGACGACCCGATGTTCCGCGGGGACTTCAAGGGCCTGGTCGACAAGCTCGACTACATCAAGGGCCTCGGCTTCTCCGCCGTGTGGATCACCCCGGTCGTCCTCAACCGCTCGGACTACGACCACCACGGCTACCACGGCTGGGACTTCTACAAGGTGGACCCCCGCCTGGAGTCCGCCGGCGCCTCCTACCAGGACCTCATCGACGCGGCCCACGCCAAGGAC
Organism: Streptomyces sp. NPDC030893; assembly: GCF_055571535.1. Taxonomy (NCBI): domain Bacteria; kingdom Bacillati; phylum Actinomycetota; class Actinomycetes; order Kitasatosporales; family Streptomycetaceae; genus Streptomyces; species Streptomyces sp. NPDC030893. Next base: position 330,292 of record NZ_JBVIFC010000005.1, read on the forward strand.
ATGAAGATCTACCAGGACGTCGTCTACAACCACTCCTCCCGCTGGGGCGCCAAGGGCCTCTTCACACCGACCGTCTACGGTATCCGCGACTCCCAGTGGAGCTGGTACTACGACGAGAAGCAGCCCGGATTCGAGTACGACGGCCTGACCGTCGACCCCAGGACCGGCAAGTCCTACTACAACGGCGACCTCTGGTCCACCGCCGAACCGTCCGGCAACACCTGCGTCAACTGGGGCAAGCCCACCGGCGGCAAGAGCCCCGAGGGCTACACCCTCTACAACTGCCAGTGGCCCAGCCCCACGTCCGGCATGTTCCCCAAAGCGCTCTACCACGACTGCTGGATCGGCAACTGGGAGGGTGAGGACTCCCGTTCCTGCTGGCTGCACGAGGACCTCGCCGACTTCGACACCGAGAACGTCCAGGTGCAGAACTACCTGATCGGCGCCTACAACAAGTACATCGACATGGGCGTCGACGGCTTCCGCGTCGACACGGCCGTCCACATCCCGCGCACCACCTGGAACCGCCGCTTCCTGCCCGCCATCCAGGATCGCGTGACCCAGCAGCACGGAGCCGAGGCCGCGAAGAACTTCTTCGTCTTCGGCGAGGTCGCCGCCTTCGTCAACGACAAGTGGAACCGGGGCTCGGTCAACCACTCCGCCCAGTTCTTCACCTGGAAGGAGCGCAAGGAGTACAGCGCCGACGACGCGCGGGCCGCCCTGGAGATGTACGAGTACGAGCAGCAGCAGGGCACGGGGAACCAGCCCACGTCCACCAACGCGTTCCTGGAGGGCAACGCCTACCACGCCCCCGACCACAGCCGCTTCTCCGGCATGAACGTCATCGACATGCGCATGCACATGAACTTCGGTGACGCGAGCAACGCCTTCCACAACGGCAAGAACTCCGACGACAGTTACAACGACGCCACGTACAACGTCGTCTACGTCGACAGCCACGACTACGGCCCCAACAAGAGCGGCGAACGCTACACCGGCGGCACCGACGCCTGGGCCGAGAACATGTCCCTGATGTGGACGTTCCGCGGTATCCCCACCCTGTACTACGGCTCGGAGATCGAGTTCCAGAAGGGCAAGAGGATCGACTGCGGCCCGAGCTGCCCCCTGGCCACGACGGGCAGGGCGTACTACGGCGATCATGTCGCCGGCGAGGTGAAGTCATCCGATTTCTCCCGGGTCGACTCGGCCTCCGGCGCCGTGGCCGCGACGCTGCAGCAGCCGCTGGTCAAGCACGTACAGCGCCTGAACCAGATCCGCCGGGCGGTCCCCGCCCTCCAGACGGGCCAGTACTCCACGGACGGCATCACCGGCGACATGGCCTTCAAACGCCGCTACACGGCGAACGGCACGGACAGCTTCGCCCTGATCACCGTCTCGGGCGGCGCCACGTTCACGGGTGTCCCCGACGGCACCTACACCGACGCGGTCACCGGCGACACCCGGACCGTCACCGACGGCAGGCTCACGGTGGCCGCACCCGGCAAGGGCAATCTGCGGGTCTACGTCCTGAACGGCCCCGGGAAGATCGGAACCGCCGGACCCTACCTGAAGTAGAGCGGCGGAACTCTCCGACCGCGGGCCGGGTGGCGGCCGCGGCGGGGTGGCCGAGGCGGCCAGGACCGGCTCGGCCACCCCGCCGCGTTCTCCCTGTCCCCCGGCGACCGTGGGACCCGATCGGCCGTGTCAGGGCATGCCGTTCCAGAAGTCGAGGTTGTGTTCGCGGCGATAGTCGACGGGCCCGATGCGCCCCGGCGCCAGCGACTGCGTGTACGGCCGGCCGACGGGGCCCGGGCGGTGGGGGTGCCAGGCGGGCAGGCCGGTGCCGCGGGGCGCGCCGGTGCGGGCGAACGCGGCCCAGTACTCGGTCATCGTGGCCGACAGGCGGCGCTGAGCCGGGGTGAACAACGGCTCGGCCGCCTCGTCCTCGAACAGGTAGGGGGTGTCAGCCGCGTGGTAGGCGCCGAAGTCGAACCCGCCCCCGAGCGGCAGGAACATCGGCGCGTTCCGGTCGGCGAACTCGTACGCGTACAGCGGTACATGACATGCCAGCACGTCGTTCTGGGCCTGTGTCCCGCGCGCCCACATGCGATCGGTGATCACGTCGGCCCACGCCAGCCCCGGTGACGGGTAGGCGGTCGTGGGGTACTCGGCCCGCACCCGCTCCGCCGCCGGCTCGCCGAACGCGGTGCGCAGGGCGCGGTCGTAGTCGGCCTCGGTGAACGGTTTGCCCACCGCGTCGTACGACATCCCGACGAACACGCGGTGCTCGTCGCGGGTCGCGCCCGACAGGACGGGAACGCGGTGGAAACGGCCGGCGCGCAGGGCCGTGGGCGGCAGCTCGGGCAGGGTGGCGTTGCCGTGTCCGAACGCCTGGAAGGCGTTCATGATGTGCGGCACCTCGAGGATCCTCTCCACCGGCAGGGCGCGCAGGCAGGCGAGGGTGCGTTCCGGGCGGTCGTCCCGACAGCCGAGGGGCGAGGTCATCTCGGTGGTGATGTCCTCCATCTCCCGGCCCGTCCGCCAGACGTACCACGGGTATCCCGGTACGTCCGGGCCCATCGCGCCGGCCGGCATGTCCATCATGGCCTCACCGCTCGCCATGACGGCCCGGTGGAACAGACCCCGGGACGCGGGGGACGTCAGGTGCCCGGCGATGGCGGACGCGCCGAACGACACCCCGGCCACGGTGACGTTGCCGGGATCACCGCCGAAGGCGCGCGCGTTGTTCCGCACCCAGGTCAGTGCCGCTCGCTGGTCCTGGAGGCCGAAGGTACCGGCCCCTTCCAGGCCGGGCAGGGCGAGGCCGCCGAAGACCCCGAGACGGTAGTTGATCGTGACGACGACCAGTCCCCGCTCGGCCAGGCGGCGTCCGTCGAAGAAGGAGCCGCCGCCCACGGAGCCGTCGCCGTGGATCCATACGAGCACAGGAGCGGGCCGCCGCTGCTCCGAGGCCGGTGGCGTCGTGACGTTCAGGACCAGGCAGTCCTCCTGCGTACTGGAGATCGGCGCGTACGGTGAGGCGACCTGCGGGCACAGCGGGCCCGGCCTGGTCGCGTCCCGGACCCCCTTCCACGGCCGCACCGGGCGGGGCGGGGCCCATCGGTGCTTTCCCTCGGGGGCCCCGGCGTACGGGATGCCCTGGAAGATCCGGTACGCGCCCGACCGGGTGCCGCGCACCAGGCCCGCGTCCGTGCGTACCGTCTCGCCGGTGGCGGCGCCGGCCGGATCCGCGCGCCGGACTCCGGTGGCTGCCGGGCCGAGGGGCGCGGTACAGGCGAGTGGGGCGGACACCAGCGCGGTGAGCACCAGGGCAGAGGCCGCTCGCACGCCGGCCGCCCGGCGGGAGGTTCTGCGGTTCGTCACGGCGGAAGCCTTCCTCGCGGGCGTCGGCCCGGTGCACGACTGCGCCGGGGAGGACCTGATCGGACGCGTCACCGGGCCCGGACAGGTCCGGCCGTGGAGCAGCGTGACGGCCGCCGGCAGGCCCGGCGCCAAGGGCGGGGCCTGCCGCCCGCCTCCGCGCTTCCGGTCGCTCCTCGTCATCACTCGAAAGGTGTCGTCTGAACCATGTGGCGGCGAAGCGCGGCCAGTTCGTCGAGCGCCCTCGGAACGCCATGGACGTATGAGGCAACCTCGTCCGGCCTACCCGAGGTCCTCCAGGAGCAGGTCCAGCGCCGCCTCCTCGTGCAGGGCGACGCCCGAGGCCTCCATGGCGGGCGCCAGTTCCGGGTCCCACGCGGCCTCCACCGGTGGGCCGGTGAGGGGGAGGTGCGGCGTGCCGTGCAGTCGGGTGCGGGTCGCCAGGTGCTCGTAGTCGGGGACGCTCATGCGCCACGGTTCGGCGGCGTAGCGCCGGGTGATGCGGTTGGCGAGGGTGATGCCGAGCCAGTCGAAGTCGCCGTGGTAGGCGAAGGCGCAGCCGGTCGCCGCCAGGGCGTCGAGGAGGGTGAGGACGACCGTCGTCGCGCTGCCCGAGGTGCAGACCAGGGGTGCGGTGCGGGCGGTGTCGGCGGCGGCTTCGACCACGCGGGGGTTCTCGCAGACGTGGATCCGGGTGCCGGGTGGCATCGTCAAGCGGAGTGTGCGCAGGTCGCGCAGGGTCAGGTGGGTTTCCCCGTGGTGGTCGGCGCGGTCGCGCAGGGCCGTCTCCTGCCAGGTGGTGCCGGTGGGGCGCAGACCGTAGGTGAGGACCGTGCTGGAGACCTCGTCCGGGGTGACGGAGGCCGCGCGCCACAGGGCCCGGCGGGCGGGGGCGTCGGTGGGGAGGTCGGTGTCGTGTGCCAGGGCTATGCCGCGCAGGACCAGCCGGGACAGCAGGGTGCCGTCGTCCAGGCCGTGGGCGGAGCCGGTGGTGCGGGTGGCCAGTTCGCCGCGGCCCCAGGAGGCCGGGGCGGGATGCGCTTCGCCGTCCGGGAAGAGGGTGGCCAGGGTGCGGATCGCCTGGGTGACGACCGTGGTCGCGGTGTGCGGGGCCTGGCGGGTGAGGGTGCCGCCGCGGCGCAGGTCCTCCAGCCACCGTGCCGTCCAGGGGCGGGACGACAGGGAGGTGGACTCCAGCTCCGCCCGGGCCGTCGACCAGACGCGGGCTCGTTCGGCCGCCGCCGCGTCGCGGAGCGCCCCGCGGTCCCTCAGGGGCGGGCCCAGTTCCTCCAGGGTCGCGGCCAGGCCCCGGCCGGCCGCGCTGGCCCGCAGGCGGGCGTCCAGGTCGGGAAGGCTGACCGTGGTGGTGGGGGCGGTGACGGGTCTGGCCAGGAGGAGGGAGAGGGCCTCGCGCTCCGCCGCGTCCAGGTGCTGGAGTCTCAGGGTGCCGGTGGGCCGGAGGCCGTTGCGTTCGAGGCGGGTGCGGGCCGCCGTCCAGAGGCGGGTGAGGCCCGGACGGGTGAGGAAGGCGAGGGTCTCGGCGTCCAGGGAGCCCTCGGTGGGTCCGGGGCGGTTCATACCGGCATCAGTCTCCGCTGCCGTCCGTTCCACGTGTAGTGGAGCGTCGCCACGCCCCGGACGTGCGGGTCGCGCAGGCACTCGTAGATGTGCAGGGACGGCACGTCGGGCCAGTTGCCGATCAGGCGTTCGCTGGTGAGGACGAAGTCGAGGTCCAGGTCGACCAGGATGCGGCCGAGACGGGCGTGTGTGGGCTCGTCGACCTTGGCGAACGCGTCGTCGAGGAGGATGAGGCGGGGGGTGTGCGGGGCGGCGTCGGCGAGGCCGGTGAAGTGGGCCGCCGCCGCGGCGAAGAGGACCAGGTAGGAGAGGACCCGCTGTTCGCCCTGGCTCAGGCCCGTACGGCCGGACAGTTTGCGGCGGCTGCCCGGTGCCGCGTCGTTCACCACCCAGGGGGTGAAGGTGAACCAGTCCCGGTAGTTCAGCGCGGTGCGCAGGTGGGCCGCGTATCCGGCGGCCGGGTCGGCGCGGCGGGCGTCCTCGATACGGCGCTGGAGGACTTCGCGGAGCTGCTCGGACTGCTCGCGGGTGCGCAGGCCCGAGGGGCTGCGCAGGAGGTCGACGGCCGCCTTGACGTCGGCCTCCACGCCGTCGGCCAGCTTCCAGTCGAGGGTGACGCCCAGGCCGTGTGACGTGCGGACCGTCGCGAGGGTGGTGTTGAGGGCGGTGACCAGGGCTCCCGCGGCCAGTACCTGTGCGGACAGGTGGTCGCCCAGCTCTCCGGTCAGGAAGCGCTGGAATACCTCGCGCTCGCGTTCCGTCAGACGGTCGCGTGCCTCGGCGGCCTCGGTCGCGATGCGTTCGCCGACCTCGGCGATGTCCCGCGGGCCCTGGTCGTCGACGAGTCGGCACAGCTTGATGCCTTCGTTTTCCTCGATGGTCGCGTCGTAGCCGCCGGAGAGCTGGTCGCGCAGTTCGGTGTGCCGGTTGAGGAGGGCGGTGTCGGAGACGTCGCGGCGTTCGGCGTCCAGGCCGCGGCGCACGGCGTCGGTCAGCAGGCCCAGTGCCGTGATGCGCTCCGGCACGTCATGGTGCACGGGATCCTGTGACTTCAGGACCGCACCCCCGTCCGCGCCGGTGTCGAGGCCCGCTCCCTTCAGTACGCCCGACAGCGCGAGGGCGGTGCGCAGCCTTCTGCCGCAGGCCAGCGCCTCGGTCTCCTGCGCGGCGAGTGCCTCGTGCCGCTTCCGCTCCTCCTCCTCGGCCCGGACGCACAGGTCGTGCACGGCGCTCCGGTCCCTCCGGGCGGGCGGCAGTTGGCGTCCCACCGCGTCCAGGCGGCGTTGGGCGTCGGCTTCCCGCGCGAGGATCTCCTGTTCCGTGGCGCCGAGGGCCTCCTCCAGGGACCGGACGGTACGGCGGGCGGCCTCCAGGCGGCCGAGAGGTTCGGCGTAGTCCGCTTCGGCCTCCCGTCGGGCCGAGGCGGTGCGCTCGTAGTCGGTCCGGCTGTCGCGGTGGTTGTCGGCCGTGGCCAGGACCGCGCGGATGCGCCGCCGAAGGTGCCGTGTGCCCTGTCCGAGGCGGTCGAGGGCCAGGCGGACCGTTTCGAGTGCGGCCGGGTCCGTCGGGAGGTCCTGGGCGTTCGCCGTCGCCATGGTCTCGCGCCGGGCGGCGACCGCGCGGGCACGTGCCCGGTGTGCCTCGCGGGCGGCCGTGGACGCCTGCGAGGCGAGGGACTCGACGGCGCGGTCGGCCTCGGCGGTGCGGGCCCACGCGTCCGTCAGCCCACGGGCCGAGGGCGGTCGGCGCACGGTTCGGTCGACCTGGTCACGGTGGTCGGTCAGGACGCGCAGGGCCTGCCGGCGCTCCTCCAGCTCGCCGTCCACGTCGCTCAGCCTGCGGTCGATGTCCGCGAGGGCGCGGCGGCGGGTCTCCGCGCGCACTTCCGCGCCGACGTACTCGGCGGTCTGCTTGGAGTGGCGGCCTCGGGCGATGCCGAGCCGCCAGGAGCCGTCGGTGCCGATCGCGGCGTGCGGGCCGGTCTCCGTGTCGGCGGCCGGGGCGGCGGCGGTGAGGGGGACTCCGCCGGCGGCGAGGGCCACCGTCTCCAGCAGGCGGTGCACCCGCTCCTCCGTCACGCCGCTGTCCGGTGCCGCGACGGGGCGCAGCACCTGGAGGAGCGTCGGCCCGGGCGCGGGTGTTCCGGGGATCAGGAGGGTGTCCCGTGTGGCCGGGTCGAGGAGCGTGCCGTCGGCGCACACCCATGCGTCGAGCAGGCAGCTCGCCTCCAGCGCGGCTTCCAGCCCGGCCCGCGCGGCCGGTTCCAGGCCGGGGGCGAAGTCGACCAGGCGGTACAGGGGTGCTCCGGTGCCGGGTGCGCGGTCGGCCGTGCGGTGGGGCGGCGGTGAGGGTTCGGGGTCGGTGAGGCGTTCCCATCGCTCGCGCTGCTGCCGGAGATCGTTCCGTTCGGTCTCCCGTGCGCGGGCGGTCAGGGCGAGGGTGTCGCGTTCCTCGGCCAGGTCCGCCAGCCAGGGGTCGACGGCGGATCTGGCGGTGTCGGCCACCTCGTCGGGGGTGTGGGCGGGCAGCGGGCCGTCGGCCGGGTCGTGGGTGAGGGGGGCCAGTACGTCGTCCAGGGGCAGTCCGGTGAGTTCGCGCAGGCGCCCGGCCCACGTCGTGGCCGCATCCGCGTACGCCTCTCCCTCGTGCGCGGTCTCCTGGCGTCGCTGTCCGGTCCGGGTGCGGGCCTGTTCCACTTGTTCCTCAAGGCGCTCCCGGGTGGCGTCGGCCTCGTCCGCCTCCCGGTGGGCCGCGTCCGACCGCTCGATGAGGGCGGCCAGTTCGGTGATGAAGCGGACCCGGTTCCTGATCAGCGGCTGTGCGGCGTCGAGCCGGGTGTCCCAGGCGTGCAGCGCGGTCGCGCAGAGTTCGGTGTCGACCGCCAGTACCTCGCCGTGCCGGACCAGGTGGAAGTCGCCTCCCGGTACGGTCAGTTCGGCCGTGGTGGCGGGTGCGACCGGGGCGACGGGGGTTGCCGTGGGCTCCCCGAGGTGCGCGGGGTCCACTCCGGACCGCTCGGCTTCTCGTACCGACTCGGCGTGTGCGGTGCTCAGTTCCACCAGTTCTTCGCCGAGCCGCCCGGCCTCGGCGGTGAGGCGCCGGCCTGCTTCCTCCTCGTTCAGGTGTGCGTGGCGGACGGCCTTGAAGGCGGCGTCGGCCGCGCTGCGCAGGGCGGTGACGGTGTCGCGTTTCTCTCCGAGTTCCCGCAGGCTGCGGTATGCGGTGCCGGCGTGCAGCGCGGCCAGGTCCGTCGCGGCCGCGGCCGACTCGCTTTCGAGGGTCTCGATGCGGGCGTCGAGTTCCCGCTCGCGCGCGCGGAGTTCCCCCGCCTTGGACACGGCGTCGGCGGCGGACTCGCGGTGCTCCGCGAGCCGTTCCAGCGCACCGCTCGCCTGGTCGGTGCGGCGGCGCAGCGTGCCGTGCAGGTAGCCGCGGTAGGCGGTGAGGAAGGTGCGCAGTGCCTGGTCGGTGCGTTCGAGGCGTCCGAGATAGGCGCGGACGGAGTCGAGGTCGTCCAGGCTGCGGGCCACCTTCTCCACGATCTCGTCGTCGAGGGCGGGCAGGGTCTCGGCGAGGATCTGGACGAGTCCGCCGGAGTCGATGCGGTCGCCGATGGTGGGGCGGCGCAGCCGGTGCAGCAGGTGGAGCAGGTTGCGGTAGCGCGCCGGGTCGGTGAGGCCGAACAGGTCGCGGGCGACCCGGGCCCGGTGCTCGACGGCACGGTCGGTGACGTTCTCCGGGCCGACCAGGGTCTTCAGCCGGTCGACGGGGAGGGGGTGGTCGCCGGGGGCGAGGTCGAGGTCCTCGCCGACGCGCAGGCGTGTGGTGAAGAAGAAGGGCTTCGCCGTCCTGGTCGACTGGGACGCCCGGACGGCGGCGCCGACGGTCAGGCGCTGTTCGTCGCCTTCCTCGTCCGTCCGCGCGAATTCCAGCCAGAGGTAGCCCAGCCGGTTGGTCCGGGTGAAGCCGTCGAGCATCAGCCAGCTCAGGGTGGTGCGGCCGGTTCCCGTGGCGTCCAGGGCGCGGGCGTCGCCGTCGAGGAGGTAGGGCAGCAGCATCTCCAGGGCCTTGGACTTGCCCGCGCCGTTCTTGCCGCGCAGCAGCAGGCGGCCCTCGCCGAAGGTGAACTCCTGGTGGTCGTACTGCCAGACGTTCCGGATGCCCGCGCGGTGCAGTCGGTAGCGGTGCGGGGACGGCGGGCGGTTCATCGGGTCTGCTCCTTGGCGGGGTCGTCCGTCGACGACCGGGTGGTACGTGGTCCGACGGCCACCGTGGTGGCGTAGCGTGCGGCAGCGGCGAGCAGGATCCAGCCGCCGTCGGCGGGGCCCTGGCCGCGTGCACCCGAGACATCGGTGACGGAGCGGCCGTCGGCCGTCGTCCCGTCGTATCCCCCGGGCACGCCGTGGCCGTCCGCGCGGACGGGTCCTGCGGGTGCCATCAGGCGCATCCGGGGCGAGGTGGTCGAGCACGGCGGCGAGGAATCCGTTCCGGTCCTCCAGGTGGCCGCGCTGCCAGGTGCCACGTCCGCCGTACTCCTCGATCAGTTCGTCGAGCAGGCCGGGCAGCAGCCCGTGCGGGACGGGTACGCCGATGACGAGCCGTCCGCCGACCGCCGGATGGCCGGGGTCCTCGGGCCGCAGCCGCTCGACCAGTCGCTCCACGAGGAGCAGCGCGGCCTGGGCGACCGTGCCGGTGCCCGGGAGGTGGAGGTCGGTGAGGTCGTCGTCCGTGTCGATCAGGGCGATGCCCTCGGCGCGGATCTCGGCCTCCAGGCCGAGCAGTTCGGAGAAGGCCTGCGCCTCGCGCCGCTGCCGGGTGCGCAGCCATTCGCGCTCGGCGTCGGTGAGGTCGTCGAGGTGGACGACGGGGGTTTCGACGAGGCGCCGGCGGACGTACGTACGGGGTCCTCCGAAACCGGGGTCGGCGGCCCGGCGGACGAGGTCGGCGCCGTCGCGGCTCTGGGCGAGCGGGCCGGCGACGACGGCTCGCGCGATGTCGCGGTCCACGGTGAGCAGTGCTTCCCCGGCCCGTTCCTCGGCGACGGCCGTCACCTGGCCCTCGGTCTCCACCAGGACGCCCCAGTCGACGAGTTGCCGCAGGGCGGCCGCGAGGGTGCGTCGCTCGGCCTGCCGTCCGGTGTCGGTGATCTCGATCCCGGCGTCGACGGCCGCGGCGCGCAGGTCGGCGACGAGCTGGGAGAGCAGGAGCTGTTCCGGGGCGGTGACGAGGACGGACAGGGCGAGGGCCAGGTAGGCGTACGTCCGTGGGGTGAACGGCGTTCCGGTCGACGGCCGTTCCAGGCGGTGGCCGGAACCCGGGCCGAGTCCCGCCTTGAACAGCCGGGCGTAGGAGGCCTCGACGAGCAGGCGGTAGCCGAACACCTGCTGGAAGCGCTGGGCGAGCCAGTCGGCGTGGCGGCGGATCAGGGGGAACGTGTCGCTGTGCGGTCCGGTACTGGTGACCAGCGGGTGGGCCAGCAGGAGCCGGGCGGCGGTGCGGCGCTCGGCGGCGAGGGCGACGTCGTGGGCGGAGGGCAGGGGCATCAGGCGCTCGCTTCCCGCGCGGAGTGCGCGGACGTGCTCTCGACGGCCACGGTGAGGTCGTCCGCGGTCAGGTCGCCGTCCACGGAGCGCAGGACGGTGGACCGGCCGGGCGTGCGCCACGCGGTCAGCCGGATGCCGAGGTCCGCGTCGTCCGCCTGTGCGCCGTCGAGCAGGAAGCCGCCCGTGTCCTGGTGCAGCCGGGCGTTGCCGAGGGCGGTGGTGAGCAGTTCCAGCAGCAGGCGCATGGCCGGGGCGCCGAGGCGTACCTGGTCGAACCGGCCGGACGCGCTGCGCAGTTCGTCGGCCGCCGATCGGCGGGCCTCGGCCTGCTGCCGGGCCTGCTCCAGGAGGCGGCGTTTCTGTTCGGAGTGGTCCTCGGCCGCCGCCGCGCGTCCGCGCGGTGACCTGCTGCCGCGCTCGCGCAGTGCCACCGGTACGTCCACCACGGGGCCGGTCCACCAGCTCACGTGGGCCGCTACGGGCTGGTCGGGGTCGGGCGCGACTCCCAGGTGCCGTGCGCCGTAGAGGCCGAAGGCGGCGACCGCCACGTCGTGGGCCTCTTCCGGTCCGGCCGCGTCGAACCAGGCCGCGAGCCGCAGCAGGTCCTTGCGGCGGGACATCTCCCCGGAGGCCGAGCGCAGCATCCGTTTGGCGTTGGCGAGCAGTGACTGCAGGGCGCGCAGGGTGGCGTCCCGCAGCTGGTCCACCTGGCTGGAGTGCGCTCCGCCGGTGGTGAACCACTCCTGCATGCCCTCCCAGTCCGCCAGGTCCCGGCCGCGGCTGCGCTGCACTCGCGTCTCGGGCAGTCCGTCGGCGGGTGCTCCGATGCCGGCCGCGTGCGCGTCGATCCGGGCGAGCAGCGCCGGCAGGTGCGGCCGGAGGTCGTCCAGGTGGGCGGCGATGCGCGGGGCCCGGAAGGAGACGTCCTCGGTGATGGCCTCCACGTAGTCGAGCAGCAGCTCCTTGAAGCCCTGGTACTCGGCCGAGTCGAGGTCGTAGCGTGCCAGCACCTGGCCGAGGTAGGCGTAGAAGTCCCGGACGGACTCCGCGAAGCCGGTGAACTGCACGAAGAGTGTGCTGATCCGCTCCAGTGCCTGCTGCGGGTCCGCACCGCCCGGCGCCGCGGCCATGACGGCGAGCTCGCGCAGGCCGCGGTCGACCAGCGCCAGCAGCTCGCTGCTCACCTCGCGGGCCGCGTCCGCCCCGGCCAGCACCTCGTCCGCGTCGCGCTGTACGCGCTCCCCCAGCTTGGACAGCTGGTAGCGGGAGCGGGAGCGCTGGTACTCGGAGATGCTCGTCGCCCTGACGGTGTGGGTGCTGCGCAGCAGGTTGCCCCAGCGCACGAGTTCCTCGAGCCTGCGGGTGAGCGTTTCCGTGTCCATTCCGGCGCCCGGGCCGCCCAGCTCGGCGAGCTTGCCTGCCAGGTCGGGCACGGACAGGTCCGCCAGCAGCGTGCCGCAGAACACGCGCATCACCGCCATGTACTCCAGGCGCTCGGGCGCGCTGAGGTAGGCGTACGCGCTCAGCCGCTGCCAGACCTCCGCGTCCGTTTCCTGCGCCTGCGGTGCGTTTCCCTCTTTCCCCTCCACACCGTCGAGACTACGGACCGCCACTGACAGCGCACAGCGGGGTGGGGGAGGGCCGGTCGATCAGGCACGCCATTCGATCACTTATGGACAATCTCATCCGTTTTGTGCAAGGTCTGGTCGGGCTCGGATTCGTGACGGCGCGCCGCCGCGAAAGCCTCCGCCCGTTCGCTCACGCGGACGGCGTGACCGGGGACCGCAGACCGAGCCACTGCTCGGCGTCCCAGGCGTGGAACCGCTCCACCTCCGTGAACCCCAGTCGTGCCGCGAGGCTCATCGAACGGGCGTTGGCGGTCTGGGTGGCGAGCACCACCGGCTCGCCGGGAAGGGCCCCGGCGAGCCAGTCCAGTGCCGCGGTGCACGCCTCGGCGGCGTACCCGAATCCCCACGCCCGCGGGAGGAACAGGTAGCCGAGATCGACCTTCCCCGCGGCGGCCGGGCGACGGTGCTCCGTCGCTCTGCGGAGCAGGACCTGACCGATCATCGCCCCGTCGAGTTCGACGGCGAAGTTCCCGGGCCACCGCTCGGGCGCCCCGGGCATCTCGCGCTCGAGCTCGTCCCTCGGGCGAGGGCCGCCCAGGTAGGTGTGCACCTCAGGCGACGCCAGCAACTCGATGAACGCCCCTCGGTCCCGGTCCTCGGGCGCACGGAGCACCAGCCTCTCGGTCCTGATCGGTGCGGGCGGCCAGGGGACGGGTCCGAGCTCGGTCATGCCGGCCACCCCATCAGATGGCCGGGCACGCGATCAATACGGCCCACCGCAGCGGCTCTTGTGAAGGCGAACTCCGCAACGCGGAGCGAGTACGACGCGCCGCAGCCGGCAGCAGGCGAGTCAGCGACGCGCGCGGGCGAGCAACGCCGCATGTGGCAACGTCAGCACACCGTCCGCGTCGGCGAAATCAGCACTGAACAGGTCGAAGTGGCGCTTGATGTCGGCGCGGATCCCAGGGGGTTGGCTGTTCACCATCTGCCCGCCGAACGCGACGCCACTCGAAGGGCCGGCCCACCACTCGTCCGCGCTCGCGCGGTGATCCCAGCGCAGGGTCTCGCACCTCGCCTCGCGCAGCCCCGCCGCATCCATCAGCCCCGTCAGCCCGCTCTCGTCACGGGGAAAGTCGTCACCGGGGGCCAATCCGGCGGGCAGATGGGGTGGACGCACCGCACCCGCGGCTTGAATCGCGCGGCCGATCAATGCCTGCCCCGGTGCCGGCGGAGCCGCCCAGATGGTCACCGCGATCCAACCGTCGGGCCTCACGACACGACGGAGCTCGGCCAGGGCCGCCTGGGGCCTGCCGACATGGTTCAGCACGAAGTTCGCCACGACGGCGTCGAACTGACCGTCCGCGAAAGGGAGATCGGGCAGCGTGGCCACGCGCACGTCCGCCGTGGGAGCGGCCCGCACCGCCAACTCGACCATGGTCGGCTCCGCGTCGACGGCCGTCACCGTCGCACCCCGCGCACAGCCGGCGGCGGCGACCGTTCCCGGTCCGGTCCCCACGTCCAGCAGCCGCACTCCGGGTCCCACCTCGGCGGCATCGAGCAGTCGCGGCACCGGGCGGGCGCACAGCTCGGCGAAGCTTCCGGCATAGGCGGCGCCCCGGCCCGCCCACATCCGCCGCTCGCTCTCGTCGAACGTCGTCATCGACACCGGACCCTACTCGACTCCGGCCGGCCCGCACCGCGTGTGCGGTTCGGGCCGGCCGGAGCGGGGCGGGCGGGTCCGGGTCACACCTCCGGGGCCGGCTCCTCGGTGAACGCCGCGTGGAAGCGGCGGGTGTGGTCCACCCGGCGTTCCGGGCCCGTCAGGGTGACCGTCGTCGTCAGGCGGGTGTCGGTGCTCGATGTGGCCAGGCGGAGTTCCAGGTCGCCCGGTTCGACGATCCGGTGGCCGTCGCGGCCGGTGAAGGAGGCCACGTCGGCCGGGACCGTGACGTGGACGCGGCGGGACTCCCCCGGTGCCAGCTCCAGGCGGGTGTAGCCGACGAGGCGCTGCACCGGCTGGACGACGGAGGCGACCGGGTCGTGGAGGTAGAGCTGGACGACCTCGGTGCCGGAGCGGTCGCCGGTGTTGCGGACGGTGAGGGCGAGGGCGAACTCGCCGTCCGTGCCCGCCTCGTGCGCGTCCACGGCGAGGTCGCTCCAGGCGAAACTCGTGTACGTCAGGCCGTGGCCGAAGCCGAACGCCGGGGTCGGGTCGATGTTGGAGACCTCGCTGACCTGGGCGAGGCGTGCGCCGAGGTAGGTGGTCGGCTGGGAGCCGGGGCCGCGTGGCACGCTGACCGGGAGACGGCCGGAGGGGTTGGTACGGCCGCTGAGGACGCCGGCGATGGCGTGGGTGCCGGCGACTCCGGGGAAGAAGGACTGCACGATCGCCGCGGACTCCGCCACCGCGCGGCCGAGCGCGTACGGGCGGCCCGCGAGCAGGACGGTCACCACCGGCGTGCCGGAGTCGAGCAGCGCGTCCAGCAGGTGCTGCTGGGCGCCGGGCAAAGAGAGGGACTCGGCGTCGCAGCCCTCGCCGCTGGTGCCGCGGCCGAACAGGCCGGCGCGGTCGCCGAGGACGGCGATGACGATGTCCGCGTCCCGGGCGGCGGCCACGGCCGCGTCGACGCCGGTGAGGTCCCCGTCGTCGACGCCGGTGCCGCGGGCGACCGTGATGTCGGCGTCGGGGAACTCGGCGGCCAGGGTGTCCCGCAGGGTGGGCAGGTCGATGCCGACCGGGACGTCCGGGTACTGCACGCCGACGTGCTGGGGGAAGGAGTAGCAGCCCAGTACGGCGGTGGCCTCGGCCGCGTTGGGGCCGACCAGGGCGATGCGGCGGGGCCGGGAGAGGGGCAGGGCGCCGTCGTTGGTGAGGAGGACGACGGCCTTCTCGGCGACCTCGCGGGCCAGTTCGCGGTTCTCGGGGCCGTCCAGGTCGATCGTGCCGCGCAGCGCGTCGGGGTCGTCCAGGTCGGCGCCGTCGAGCGCGGGCGGCACCGGGCTCCAGTCCGGGTCGAGCAGGCCGAGCAGCGCCTTCTGGCCGAGGACGCGGCGCAGGGCGCGGTCGATGACCGACTCCGGGACCCGGCCGTCGGCGACGGCCTCGGCGAGCGGTGCGCCGAACGTCTTGACGGTGGGCAGTTCGACGTCGACGCCGGCGTTCAGCGCGGCTCCCGCGGCGCCGGCCCAGTCGCCCGCGACGCCGTGCAGGGTCTTGAGGAAGGCGATGCCGAAGTAGTCGGCGACGACGGTGCCGTCGAAGCCCCAGGTGTCGCGGAGCAGTCCGGTCAGCAGGCTCTCGTCGGCCGCGGCGGGGACGCCGTCGGTGTCCGTGTAGGAGTGCATGACGGAGCGGGCGCCGCCCTCGCGGACGGCCATCTCGAACGGCGGCAGCAGGACGTCGGCGCGTTCGCGGGCGCCCATGGGCGAGGGGGCGAGGTTGCGTCCGGCGCGGGAGGCGGAGTAGCCGACGAAGTGCTTGAGGGTCGCGATGATCCCGGCGGACTCCAGGCCCTGGACGTAGGCGGTGCCGATGGTGCCGACGAGGTAGGGGTCCTCGCCGATGGTCTCCTCCACGCGGCCCCAGCGGGCGTCGCGGACCACGTCGAGGACGGGGGCGAGGCCCTGGTGGATGCCGACGGACCGCATGTCGCGGCCGATGGCGGCGGCCATGCGGCGCACCACGCCGGGGTCGAAGGTGGCGCCCCAGGAGAGCGGGACGGGGTAGGCGGTGGCGCCCCAGGCGGCGAAGCCGGCCAGGCACTCCTCGTGCGCGACGGCGGGAATGCCGAAGCGGCCGGCCGAGGTGATGCGCGACTGGGTGCGCAGCAGGGAGAGCGCGCCGAGCGCCGGGTCGACGGGCGCGGTGCCGAAGGGGCGGGTCAACTGGCCCAGTCCGCTGGGCAGAAGCGCGTCGAGGTCGACGGCTTCCTCCATGTCGTGCTGGTGCGGGGCGACTTCGCCGCCGTTGGCGGACGCGCCGACCCACACGCCGTACAGCTGCGCGATCTTCTCGTCCAGGGTCATCGCGCCGATGAGCGCGTCGACTCTGGCGGTGACGGGGTGGTCGGGGTCGTTCCAGAGGGGGATTTCGGGGGTGGTCTCTACGGCCACGTCGGCAGTCACTTTCCTCCGACGCCCATCAGACCCTGGACCAGGGCGCGACGGGCGAACAGGTAGACGAGCAGGATGGGCACCATGGACAGCACCACGGCTCCCAGCAGACCGGGGATGTCGATGCCGTGTTCGGTCTGGAAGTTGTACAGACCCAGGGTGACGACCTTGGAGGAGTCGGACTGGGTCAGGACGAGCGGGAACAGGAAGCCGTTCCAGGCCTGGAGTGCGGAGAAGACCACGATGGTGGACAGTCCGCCCCTCGACAGCGGCAGGACGAGCTGGAAGAACATCCGCCGCGGGGAGGCGCCGTCCATGGCCATGGCCTCGTACAGCTCCGGGGAGATGTCGCGCATCGCGCCGCTGAGGATCAGCGCGGACATGGGCAGGGCGAAGGCGGCCGTGGGCAGGATGACGCCGAGCAGGTTGTCGTACAGCCCGGCCTCGCTGATCAGGTAGAACATCGGCACGATGACGGCCTGGGCGGGGATGGCGAGTCCGAGCAGGAACAGCCGGAAGATCGCCGAGGTGGTCCTGCCGCGGCTGCGTACGATCGCGTAGGCGAGCGGCGGGACCAGCAGCAGCACGATGCCGATCACGCAGGCGGTGACGACGAGCGTGTTGAAGAAGTACTGGCCGAAGCCCGAGTCGAAGGCCCCGGTGTAGTTGTCCAGGGTGAAGCTGTCCGGGATGGAGACCGGGCCGTTCTCGGCGTAGTCCTGGCGGGTGCGCAGGGTCGCCGCGAGCAGCACGTACAACGGCAGGCCGACGACGAAGAGCCAGACGAGCGAGCCGGCGCCGGCCAGGTAGTGGGGACGGCGCCTCATGACACACCCTCCATGGAGCTGCGCATCTTGTCGTAGCCGGAGACCCGGACGACGATCAGCGAGATGATCGTGGCCGCGACGACGAGGGCCAGGGCGATCGCGGAGCCGGTGCCGTAGTCGAAGCTCTTGAAGGCCTTGTCGTACATGTAGTAGGCGCTGATGGTGGTGTCGGTGCCGGGGCCGCCCTGGGTCAGGATGAGGACGGTCTCGAACGTGGTGAGACCGCCGACGATCATCAGGATCATCGAGGTGATCATGGCGTTGCGCAGCTGCGGCAGGGTGATGTGGAAGAACTGCCGGTAGCGGCCCGCTCCGTCGATCTCCGCGGCCTGGTAGAGCACTTGGGGGATCGCCCGGGCGGCGCCCTGGTAGATCAGGGTGTGGAACGGGGTGAACTGCCAGGTGCTGACGAACGCCAGCACCCCGATGGCGGTGGCCTGTTCGCCGAACAGGTTGCCGTCGCCGAACAGCCAGGCGGCGTCGGCCGGGATGCCGAAGTTCGGGTCGAGCAGCGCCCGCCACAGCACGGAGACGGCCGTCGCGGACAGCAGCAGCGGAATGAAGTAGATGACGGACAGCACGGCCCGGTTGCGCTGGTGGCCGGCGGCCCAGACGCCGAGCACGATGCTCAGCGGCGTCTGGATGACCACGCCGAGCACGGTCAGCAGCAGGGTCAGCCAGATGCTCTTGAGCATCACCGGGTCGTCCATCAGGCGCGACCAGTTGTCCATGCCGACGAACTGGGGCGAGCTGAGACCGTCCCAGCTCATGAACGACAGCACCGCGACCATGATCAGCGGGGTGATCGCGAAGAGGGCGAAGAACACGGCGGCGGGCAGCGCCCAGGCGAAGCCCGGGCGGCCCACCGTCGTTGCGGAGGAGGCGGGCGGCCGCCGCCGGGACCCCTTGCGGGGTCCGGCGGCGGGCCGGACGCTCGTGATCTTTGTGGTCATGAGCCGTTCGTCACTCGGTCGGGAGGGCCTGCATGGCCTTGATGAAGCCGTCCGCGTCGAGCTGTCCGTTGAAGAACTGCTGGATGGCCTTGTGCATGTCCGAGCTCGCCTTCTGCGGGTACGCCTGGTCCCAGGAGAGCTGGAACGAGGGGGCGTCGGCGACCAGGTCGTACTGGAAGCGGGAGTACTCGGGGTTGCCCGCGGTGTCGATGAACTTGTCGGTGTTGGTCGTGGTCGTCAGGTTGCCGACCTCGAGCTGCGCCTTGACGAAGTCGTCGGAGTACATGAGCTTCAGGAACTCGGCGACGGCCTCGGGGTGCTTGGTCTTCTTCAGCACCGAGT
Organism: Streptomyces sp. NPDC030893; assembly: GCF_055571535.1. Lineage (NCBI taxonomy): Bacteria > Bacillati > Actinomycetota > Actinomycetes > Kitasatosporales > Streptomycetaceae > Streptomyces > Streptomyces sp. NPDC030893. The sequence goes on from NZ_JBVIFC010000005.1 coordinate 348,597, forward strand.
AGTAGTTGTTGGTGTTGCCGGCGATGTTGGCCGGGTCGCCCTTGCCGCCCTGGACGGTCGGGAAGGTGGTGTAGCCGAGGTCCTTCTCGGCGAACTCCTTGTGGTCCGTGAGCTGCTGGGAGTAGTACCAGGACCCCATCAGCTCGAAGCCGGCCTTGCCCGAGGCCAGCAGCGCGACCGAGCCGCCGTTGGTGTACTTGACGGAGTCGTAGTTCTTGCCGAAGGCGCCGGCGTCGACCAGCTCCCTGATCATGGTCAGGGCCTTCTTGCTGTCCGCGCTCTCCCAGGCGCTCTTGTCGCCCTCGAGGGCCTTCTGGAGCAGCTCCGGTCCGGCGATGCGGTCGTAGAGGTACTGGAACCACATCTGCGTGGGCCAGACGTCGCCGCCGCCGAGCGCGATCGGCGTGACGCCCTCGTCCTTGAGCTTCTTCACCGCGTCGAGCAGTTCGTCCCAGGTCTTCGGCGGCTGGACGCCCGCCTTGTCGAGGACCGCCTTGTTGTGGAAGAGCAGGACCGGCTGGGTGCCGCGCATCGGGATGCCGTAGGGCTTGCCGTCGACGACGGCGTTGTTGAAGACGGACGGCAGGAACTTGTTCTCCAGGTCCGGGTTCTTCTCGATGAAGTCGTCGAGCGGCAGCAGCAGGTCGGCGCTGACGAACGGCTTGATGCTGCCGCCGCCCCAGTTGAAGAAGACGTCCGGGGCCTGCGGGGTGCTGATGATCGTCTGCAGCTTCTTCTGGTAGTCCGCACCGGGAATGGTGTCGAGGACGACCTTGACGTCGGACGTCTTGTTGAACGTGTCGACGATCTGCTTCTCGACCTTGTTGGTGGCGTCCCCGTAGACCAGGACATGGATCTTGCCGTCGTCCGCCGACGCCCCGCCGTCCCCGCCACCGCAGGCCGAGAGGGTCAGTGCGAGGGTGAGCGTCGCACCGCAGGCGACCAGTCTGGGCAAGCGCGCACGTGTCTTCATCGTTCGCCTTTCGAAAGTTTCGGCCTCATCACCGAAAGTCCATGCCGTGGGACAGTAGGTCAGACGAGACTTTCGGTCAACGGTCGAGTCGGTACTCGCCCAAACCGTTATCGACGGGCGGTGCCGTATCCTGCGGCTATGCACGATGACGACGAGGTGAGCGGCAGAGTCACCCTGGCCACGGTAGCGAAAGAGGCCGGGGTTTCCATGCCGACAGTTTCGAAGGTCCTCAACGGCCGATCGGATGTCTCTCGCGCGACCCGGGCCAAGGTGGAACGGCTGCTGGACGCCCACGGCTACCGCCGCCGCGCCCAGCCGGCGTCCCGCTCCCCGCTCATCGAGATCGTCTTCCACGAGCTGGAGAGCGTGTGGGCGATGGAGCTGATCCGGGGGGTGGAGAACGTCGCCAAGGAGAACCGCGCGACGGTGGCGCTCACCGAGAGCGGCACCCGGCACACCCCCGCGCCGGAGTGGCTGCCGGGCGTGCTGCAACGCAGGCCGCTCGGTGTCGTGCTGGTCTTCTCCGCCCTCCCTGAGGACATCAAACGCCAGCTCAGGGCGGCGGCGATCCCCTTCGTCGTGATCGACCCGGCGGGCGACCCCGACCCCGACGTCCCCTCGGTCGGCTCGGCGAACTGGGCCGGCGGTCTCGCCGCCACCCGCCATCTCACCGACCTCGGCCACCGGCGGGTCGCCATCATCACCGGCCCCGAGGACATGCTCTGCTCACTGGCCCGCCTGGACGGCTACCGCTCGGCCATGGCGATGGCGGGCCTGGAGGCCGACCCGCGCCTGACACGCTTCGGCGACTTCCACGTACAGGGCGGATTCGAGCACGCCATGGAGCTGCTGGACGGCCCCGGCCGTCCGACGGCGGTCTTCGCGGGCAGCGACCTGCAGGCACTCGGCGTCCTGGAGGCGGCCCGCGTCAAGGGCCTGCGGGTACCGGAGGACCTGTCGGTGGTGGGCTACGACGACGTACCGCTGGCCCAGTGGTCGAGCCCGCCCCTGACCACCGTCCACCAGCCGCTGCGCCACATGGCCGAGGAGGCCTCCCGCATGCTGCTCCGCCCGGACGACCCGGGCACGGCCGCGCAGCGGATCGAACTGGCCACACACCTGGTGGTACGGCAGAGCACGGCGCGCCTCGAAGGGGCGTGAGGCGCGGGACCGCCGGCCGGCCTCGCACCGGGGTCCGGGACCCGCGGGCGCGCGCGGGGGTGGCGTCGCGGCCGGGTCAGGTGCGCGTCCTGTCCCACGGCAGGTCGTGGCGGACGAGCGCACCGGCGAAGGGCTCGCCCGTACGCCGGGCGTACGTCATCCGCTCACGGACCTCGCCGAGGGTGCGCGGCCGGTATCCGGGCCCCCGGCAGCAGCCCTGGTGGAAGCGGACTCCCGCGTGGAGGAGGACGGACAGCGTCCGCCAGGCCGCGGTGTCCCGGCGGCGGGGCGCCGCGAAGGCCGACCCCACGTGGATCAGCGGTTCCGCGCAGCGCGGGCAGGCCCGGTGCGGCCGGTCCCGGTCGTACGGCTGCTTGTACGAGGCCCGGCAGGGCAGGCAGACGTAGGAGGTCTTGGCACGGCTCATGCCGGCAGCGTAGGCGCGGGGCCGCCCGGGCCTCGACTCCTTTACGGCGGCGGGGCGTTGGAACGGCCCCTGCCGCAGCCCCCGGATGACGCGGCGTCAACACCCGGTGCCCTCCGGGCGGATGCTCTCTACACTCGCGATCATGCATACTCCAGAGGCTCTGTCAGAACCCCCGGTCGACGGCACCGCCGACCCGGCTCTCTTCGGCACCATGTCCACCACGCGGGCCATGCGGCGCCTGCGGCCCGACCCCGTCCCCGACGAGATCCTCGACCGGCTGATACAGGCGGCCGTCTGGGGGCCCAGCGGCGGCAACATGCAGCGCTACGAGTACGTCGTCGTCACCGACCCCGCGGTCATGGCCGGTCTGGCACCGCTGTGGCAGCGCTGCGTGGACGCCTACCTGGCCACGACCGGGAAGTACGCGCCGGCCGGTATGGACGAGGCCGCCTACGACCGCATGGTCGCCGCCATCGAGTACCAGCGCGACCACTTCGCCGCGACTCCGGCGCTGATCATCCCTTGCTACCGGTTCCCCGAGCCGAGGATCGAGGAGGAGGGGATGCGGCGGTACGCGGAGGCGCTGGGCCCCGACGCGACCGCACGGATGGGGCGGATCCAGGAGCGTTTCTCCGCGCTCGCCGAGGGTTCCTGCGTCTACCCGGGCGTGCAGAACCTGCTGCTGGCCGCGCGAGCCCTGGGACTGGCCGCCAACATCACCATCTGGCACCTGTTCCTGGAGGAGGAGTGGAAGGCGGCCCTCGGCATCCCCGAGGACATGAACACCTTCGCGGCCATCCCGGTGGGGTGGCCGCGCGGCCGGTTCGGTCCGGTGAGCCGCCGCCCGGTGGCAGAGGTCGTGCACCGGAACCGCTGGTAGGTCACGGCTGCCGGGCGGGGTGCGCCCGGCCCGGCGGCCGGTTCAGCCGCGGGTGCCTCGTTCGCGGCGCAGGCGGCGCACGACGACGACGAGGTCCACCAGGGCCGTCAGGGCGAGGAAGCCGCAGACGACCGAGAGGAAGATCAGCGGACCCCGGCCGGGGCTGTCGCCCGGGCCGGCGTCCGCGGCCCAGACGGCGAAAAGGGCGCAGCCCGCGACGAAGAGCGGCAGGAAGACCGAGGCGAGCAGCAGGCGCAGGCCCAGCGGGCTGCGGGCGGTGACCGGCTCGGTGCCGGTCCGGGGAAAGCGCCGGCCGATCGTCCCGGAACGGGAGCGGGGGACCTGGTTTCCGGCCCGGTCGGTACGTTCGTCGCGCATGCCGTACACCTCCTCGGCCTCCTTCGGAGGGTACGGGTAGCCCTCGGCACCGGGGACAAACCGGTATCCGGTGCCCGCTTTCGGGTACTCGCCGCGGACGACCGCACCATCGCACCATGAGGAAGGACGCCACCTCATGCAGCACGATGAGATCATCGGAAAAGTGCAGGCCCTCACCCGGCTGCCGGACCGCGGATCGGCCGACATGGCGACCCGTGCCGTGCTGACCACGCTGGCGGAACGGCTGCCGTCCGGTCTCACGGAGCACGTGGCCGCGCAGCTGCCACCGACCCTGGGCTCCCCCATGCGACAGGCGAAGGAGACCACCCCCGGGGACGAGCGCTTCGATCTGACCACGTTCGCCGGACGGATCGCCGGCCGGGCGGAGACGGACGAGGACGCCGCCGTACGGGAGGCCGCCGCCGTACTGGAGGTGCTGGACGCGGCGCTCGCTCCGGAGCTGACGGAGAAGGTGGTCGCGGCGCTGCCCAAGGACATCGGAGGTCTGCTGCCGGCCGGGCGTGCCGCCGAGGAATCCGACTGAGGGAGCGCGGCATGGTGTCCGCATCCGTGACGGTTCCCTCGGGCGGGGCGGTTCTCGCCGGTGATCTGGAGATACCGGCCGGGGTCCGCGGGATGGTGCTGTTCGCGCACGGCAGCGGCAGTTCGCGGCACAGCCCCCGCAACCGCGCCGTCGCCACCGGCTTGCAACTGGCGGGGCTGGGCACGCTGCTGCTCGACCTGCTGACCGACGAGGAGGCGGGCCGGGACGCGGAAACGGGAGAGCACCGGTTCGACATCGGGCTGCTGTCCCGGCGTCTGGCGCACGCGATCGACTGGCTGGAGCAGCGTCCGGACACCGCGGACCTCCCCGTGGGACTGTTCGGGGCCAGCACGGGCGCGGCTGCCGCGCTGGTGGCGGCGACGGAGCGGCCCCAGCGGGTGTCGGCGGTCGTCTCGCGGGGTGGGCGTCCGGATCTGGCGGGGGACGCGCTGGCGCTCGTCGCCTGCCCGGTGCTGCTGGTCGTCGGCGGTGACGACGGGACGGTCCTCGGACTCAACCGCCGGGCCGCGGAGCGGCTGCCCGGTGAGCACCGCGTCCATGTGGTGCCCGGCGCGACACATCTCTTTCCCGAACCCGGGGCACTGGAGGAGGTCACCGGACTCGCCGCCGACTGGTTCCTCGGGCATCCATGAGCGGCCATCGATGAGCGGGCATCCGTGAGCGGGCGTGCGGCGAGCCGCGGCGTGGTGCGTGCCGCGGCTCGCTCCCGGTTCGGCGGTTCAGCCGGTGGTGCAGGAGACCGTCGGCCAGGTCCAGTTGCCGTTGGTCCGGATCGTCACCCCCCAACGGTTGCCGCTGCCGTTGGACTGGGCGACGAGCGTCTGACTGTCGGGGTAGGAGGCGCTGACGTTCCAGGTCGCCGAGACCTTCGCCGGTGACGGCACGTTCATGGTCACGGTCCAGTTGTCGGCGCCGCTGACGGAGACGTCGAGGTTGTAGCGGTCGCCCCAGCGGCTGCCCGCCGACAGGGTCGCGGCGCACGAGCCACCGCCGCCACCGCCCCCTCCTCCCCCGCCGCCGGAGCCGTCGGGGGCCACCGCGCGGCCGGTCCGCGGGGAGATCATGCCGGAACACAGGCCCCGGGAGGCGAGGTTCTGCGCGATCCGCGGGATCGCGGCGATGGTGTTGGCCGGCCAGTCGTGCATCAGGATCACCTGGCCGTCGGTGAGCCGGGAGGCCGCCTGCACGATGGCGTCGGTGCTCGCGTTGTTCCAGTCCTGCGAGTCGACGTCCCAGATGACCTCGGTCAGGCCGTACTTGGCCTGGACGGCGCGCAGCGTCGCGTCGGTCTCGCCGTACGGCGGCCGGAACAGTTTCGGTGTGCCGCCGCCGGCGTTCGCGATCGCCTGCTGGGTGCGGGCGATCTCCGAGTCCATCTGGGACTGGCTCAGCCGGGTCATGTGGGGGTGGGTGTAACTGTGGTTGGCGACCCACATGCCGGCGTCGACCTGGGCCCTCACCAGGGAGGGGTTGGCGGCGGCGTACTGGCCCTGGTTGAACATCGTGGCCCGCAGTCCGTTCTGCCCGAGCGCGTCGAGCAGCCTGGTGGTGGAGCCGGTCGACGGACCGTCGTCGAAGGTGAGTCCGACGTAGCCGTTGCAGGCGGCCGCCCGCGCCTCGGGCGCGTGGACGGCCGAGGTCGCGGTTCCCGCCACGGTCAGTGCGGCGACGGCCAGGCCCGGGACCAGGTACCGGGTGACCGGCTGTCGTTTTCCGGTGCTCATCTGAGGGGTCCTCCTCGTGCGCGGGTCAGCCGGCGCTGCAGGAGACCGACGGCCAGGTCCAGTTGCCGTTGGTCTGGATCGTGGCGCCCCAGTTGTTGCCGCTGCCGTTGGACTTGGCGACGAGCGTCTGGGCGTCGGGGTAGGACGCGCTGACGTTCCAGGTGGAGGAGACCTTCGCCGGGGAGGGGACCCGCATCGTCACGGTCCAGTCGTCGGCGCCGCTCACGGAGACGTTGAGGTTGTACCGGTCGCCCCACTGCTGACCGGCCGACAGGGTCGCGGTGCAGCCGCCGGTGTTGCCACCGCCGCCACCGCCGCCACCGCCACCGCCACCGCCGGAGCCCTCGCTCACGGTGATGTTGGACCTGCCGCTGCTCTGGTAGCCCTCGGTGGCCATGATCATGTAGTTGTGGTTGCCCAGGTTCATGCCGTGGCGGGCCCAGGCGTCGAAGTGGTTGCCGCTGGTGATGGTGCCGCCCGTGCGCTTGGACTGCCGGACGCTCCAGTACTGGTCGAAGGTCCTGGTGCCCTCGATGGAGGGGGCGTTGTGCCGGGTCGTCTTGTAGATGTCGTACGTGCCGCCGTCGCTGGTGACGGTGCCCTTGTACTCACCCGTGGGCCGGTAGGTGCCCCAGTTGTCGACGATGTAGTACTCGATGAGCGGGCCGGTGGTCCATCCGTAGAGCGTCAGGTACGCGTTGCCGGACGGGTTGAAGCTGCCGGAGTAGTTGACGGTCTTGCGGCCGCCGGTGCTCCAGCCCTTGCCGGCGACGAAGTTGCCGGTGTTGCTCCACTGGGTGCTGTAACCGCCGCCGGAGCCCAGGTCCATGGAGACGGTTCCCTGGGCGTCGGTCCAGAACGAGTACCACCAGCCGTTGTTGGTGCCGGTCTGGTTCGTGGAGATGACCGGAGCGGCGGTCGCGGTGGTGGCGGTCAGGAGCAGGGCGCTGACGGCGGCCAGCACGACGGTCCAGACACGATGGACGCTGAGCATCGGACGGCCGCGTCTACGGCCCCCGGGGTGGGCGAACACGTTCATGTGGTGCGCCTCCTGTGACGGCTCGGTGGGGGGAGGTCGATGCCGGACAGTGTTGGCCTGTGCGCGTCAACCGTCAACAGTTTCGGTGAATGTTTCGAAATCTTCGCTTGATCGGGAAACGAGAAGGAATCACGTAACCCCAGGTGATAGCGGCTGATGAACCGGTCGATCAGAGGGGTTCAACTCCAGCGGACTCCACACCTGCGAAGACCATGAATGCGGACGCGAAACTTTCGACGGGGCTGGTCGCACACCACACACCGGAGCCCGGGCGCCAGTTCGGCGTCCGGGCTCGGCGACCGGCGACCGCCACGCGTTCCCGTCGGAACGGTGGCGCCGGCTCACGTGGGTGTCGTCCAGCGGGGGGCCGTCTCCGCCCAGGCCGTGTCCCAGCGGGCGAGGTCGCGGCGGCGCAGCACCAGGCCGGTCAGGAGGTGGGCGGCGGCGCCGGTGAGCGCGACGCCCACGGCGGCGAGGAGGGACCAGCCGATGGTGCGGCTGCGGACCTCCTTGGACGTCAGCGGAGGCTCCGTCGCCTCGCCGTCGGAGGTGATCCAGATGCGTACCGTGTTGTCGGCGGTCAGTCCGGGGCGGACCTCCGCGCGTGTGGTGCGGGTGCGGCCCTCGCGGGTGACGACCCGGACCTCGACCGGGTAGCGGGTGTGCTTCTCCTCGTCCGAGCCCGGCTCCGGGTGGCGGGGCGCGTCCCGGATGAGCGTCGCGTCCGTCTCGTACCGGGTCTGGAGCTGGTGGCGGGCGGTCTCCTCGTAGTGGCCGCGGGCGGCGTCGCCGACGAGGACGGCGGCCACGGGCGCCACGGCCAGGACGGTGACCAGCACGCCGAGGCCGATCCAGGTGCGCAGCCGGTCGGTGCGACGGCGCAGGGGGTTGTGGCGCCGGCGCCACGGCAGAACGCGCGGGGGCGGGCCGGGGGCCTGCGGTGCCGGAGGTCTCTCACCCGCCACGTGGTCTCTCCCTTCGTGGTCGCAGGCGGCCGGGGTTCAGGGCGCTCCGGTGACGGAGGGGTGGTGGTGGGCGGCGGCGAGGAGCCCGGCGGCGCCCCGGACGGCGGCGGTGTGCGGGGACGGCACCGGCTGGACCGCGCAGCCGAGGCCGTCGGGCAGGTCGCGGGTGATGTCGGGGCGCAGCGCGCCGCCGCCGGCCAGCAGGACGCCACGGCGCAGGGCGGTGCGGGTGAGGGCGGTGCGGTCCTGTCGCAGCATCGCCGTCACCATCCCGGTGACCGCTTCGGTGATGAGTCCGGGTTCCGTGCCGTCGGAGAGGTCGCCGGTGCCGAGCGCGGTGCGGCGGGCGTCGGTCACCGCGCCGTCCGCGAGCAGCACCACCTCGGTGAGGTGGGCGCCGATGTCGACGACCAGCAGCGGGCGGATGTGGTCGGCGCCCGCGGCCAGGGCCACCGCCCGTGCGCCGGGAACCGTCACCACGGAGCGCGGGCGGAGGATCTCCACGGCCGTACGGGCCGCGGTCCGGAAGGCGAGTCCGTCCAGGACGGGTGCCGTGACGACGACCATCGGGCGGCCGATCCTGGGCATCCGGTGCCCGAGCAGCCGGTCCAGCATGCGGGCCGTGCCGGCGGTGTCGACGATGGTGCCGCGCTGGATGGGGTGGACGGCACCGGTGCCCGGGAAGGTCACGGTGGGGACGTCGAGGACCATGCCCCGTCCCGCGATCCACGCGCGAGTGCGGGCGCTGCCCAGGTCGAGAGCGATACCTGAGCAGCGCCGGCACAGCGGCCAGTGCCGGTGACGCACGGGAGCCGGCCGGGGGTGCCGGATCACGGTCACCGGCCGGCCTCCCTCACCTGCTGGCAGCGCCCGCAGTAGCGGGCCTGGGGGACGATCAGCAGGCGGTGGCGTTCGACCTGGCGGCGGCAGAGATGACAGGTGCCGTAGCTCCCGGAGTCCATCCGGGCGAGCGCCGCCTCGACGTCGGCGAGCACCATGCGCGCGGAGGCGGCGAGTTTGACGCCGACCTCGATCTGGGCGGCGTCCGCCCGCCGGCGACGGTCGTCGTCGCGGGTCGTGGAGGCGAACTGCCGCAGCTGCTCCTGTCGGAACAGCCGCTGCTCGTGCAGGTTCTCGCGCAGCGCGGCCAGGTCCTCGGGGGTGAGGACGGTGTCGCGCTCGCCGATGGTCTGGTGGGTCACCACTGCACCCCTTGGGCAGAGCGGGGAGGAACGGGACGGTGGCGGGTCAGGCCGCGCGGCTCTGGCAGGCGACGCAGTACCGGGTGTGGGGCAGGATCTCCAGCCGCTCCGGCGGGACCGACTTGGAGCAGCCGAGGCAGGTGCCGTAGGTGCCGTCCTCGACCCGGGCGAAGGCCTCGTCGATCTCCGTGAGGACGCGCTTGATGGCGTCGACCTGGTTGGACATCAGGTGGTCGCCGGGGCTCTGACCGGTTTCGTCGAGAGCCTTGAGCTGCGCGAGACGGGTCGTTCGGGCGTGTTCGAGCCGCTGACGGACCTCGTCCGCGGCCGGGAGAACGGAGCGCGGTTCGGTGCGGGGCAGGTCGAGCGACACGGAGGGGCCTCCTCATGACGTACGGATGTTGTCCTCAGCCTCGCCCTTTTCCGGCTTGGGGCCCATTGGGCGCGGTACCCATCTGTGACGGGTCCGAGGACCCACCCCGTGCGGCGTGGGCCGGGCGGGCCGCCGAAAATGGGGTGTGCGGCCCATCGACCGGGGCGGCCCCGGTGGTGCACACTTCCCGCTTGTCCGCCGGGACGACGGGGGCCGCCGCCGCGGGAGAATGCGCGGTGACCGACAGTAGAGGCAGACAAGAAAGAGGAAGGCGTGACCTCCGTGTCCCTGTACTGGCGGATCTTCGGGCTCAACGCGGTGGTGCTGGGCAGTGCCACCGCGCTGCTGCTGTTGGCTCCGGTGACCGTCTCCGTACCGGTGCTGCTCACCGAGGCGGTCGTCCTCGTGGGCGGACTCGCGGTCATGCTGGTGGCCAACGCGGCGCTGCTGCGCATCGGGCTGACCCCCCTGGACCGGGTGACCCGGCTGATGTCCACCGTCGACCTGCTGCGCCCGGGCCAGCGGCTGCCCGAACGCGGGGGCGGAGAGGTGGCCGAGCTGGTCAGCTCCTTCAACGCGATGCTGGAGCGGCTGGAGGCGGAGCGCGTCGCGAGCAGCGCCCGTGCCATCCTGGCCCAGGAGGGCGAGCGGCGCCGTATCGCCCAGGAGCTGCACGACGAGGTCGGGCAGAGCATGACCGCCGTGCTGCTGGCCCTGAAGCGGGCCTCGGACGAGGCGGCCGAGCCGCTGCGCGGTGAGCTCCAGCAGGCGCAGGAGATCACCCGGGAGAGCCTCGACGAGGTCCGCCGGCTGGTGCGGCGGCTGCGTCCGGGCGTCCTGGACGACCTCGGCCTGGTCAGTGCGGTGACCTCGCTGGCCACCGAGTTCGCCACGCACACCGGGCTGCTCGTGCGGCGCCGCTTCGACGCCGATCTTCCGGTGCTGGACCACGAGACGGAGTTGGTGATCTACCGTGTGGCGCAGGAGAGTCTGACCAACGCCGCCCGGCATGCGGAGGCGCGGAGCGTGGAGGTGAGCCTGCGCGGGGACGGCGGCGGTGTCGTCCTCGAGGTGGCCGACGACGGGCGCGGCATCGGTGCCGCCCAGGAGGGTGCCGGTCTTCGCGGGATGCGGGAGCGGGCGCTGCTGATCGGGGCCGAGCTGGACATCAGGAGCCCGGACAGGACCTCCGTCACCTCCGTCACAGGAACCGGGACACGTATCCGCCTCACCGTGCCCGCCGTCAGGAAGCAGTCATGACCCATCAGGAACCCCCCGCGGATCAGCGGGCGCAGCCGAAGATCCGGATCCTGCTCGCCGACGACCACGCGCTGGTGCGGCGTGGCGTCCGGCTCATCCTCGACCGGGAGCCGGACCTGGAGGTGGTGGCCGAGGCCGGTGACGGTGCGGAGGCGATCGCCATGGCCCGTACCCATGACGTCGACCTGGCGGTCCTGGACATCGCCATGCCGCGGCTGACCGGTCTGCAGGCCGCGCGTGAGCTGACCGCGCTGAAGCCGGGGCTGCGCATCCTGATGCTGACCATGCACGACAACGAGCAGTATCTGTTCCAGGCGCTGAAGGCGGGTGCGGGCGGCTATGTGCTGAAGTCCGTCGCCGACCGTGATCTGGTCGCCGCCTGCCGGGCCGCGATGCGGGACGAGCCGTTCCTGTACCCGGGGGCGGTCACCGCCCTGATCCGCAACTACCTCGACCGGGTGCGGCACGGGGAGGAGGCGCCCGAGCAGCTGCTGACGCCCCGCGAGGAGGAGGTGCTGAAGCTCGTCGCCGAGGGCCACTCGTCGAAGGAGATCGCCGAGCTGCTGTTCATCAGCATCAAGACGGTGCAGCGGCACCGCGAGAACCTGCTGCACAAGCTGGGGCTGCGGGACCGGCTCGAGCTGACCCGTTACGCCATTCGCGCCGGGCTCGTCGAACCTTGACCGCCGACCCGCGGGGGCACTCCCCCCGCCTCACGCTCCGTGCTGCCGCGGCCGGCTTCGCCGCGTTCGCGGCCGTGCTGCTGGCCCTGGGCGTCACCGGCGGTGTCGAGTTCGCCGCCCGGGCCGGGGCGTCCGCTCCCCCGGCGTCGCCCGCCCCGGCGTCGTACTCCTCCGACACCCGTCCGTACAGCGACGACGCCTACGTCTGTGCCCGTGCCCTGCTCACCCGGCTGGAGCGGGATGCCGGTGAGCGGACGGTGCACGCCGGGCATCTGCTGTTCACCGCGGCGTACGCGCCGTCGATACCGCCCCGGCCGGCGCGGCCCGCGCCGGTGGCCGGGCACGTGCCGTACGCGGCCGCGTACGTGCCGTCGGACCTGGGGCGGGCTCCGCCCGCCGCCTCCAGCACCTGACATTCCCCGTTCCCTCTTTCCGCGTGCCTGCTGGAGGCATCTGTGAAACGTCCCGCCCGCTTCAGGGCGTTGTTCGCGCTCGCCGTGATCGCCGCATCCGTGTTCATCGCCGTCACCGTTCCGGTCCGTCTGGGTCTGGATCTGCGGGGCGGCACCCAGATCGTGCTGGAGACCCGTTCCACCGAGACCGTGAAGGCCGACGGGGAGGCCACCGACCGCACCCTGGAGGTGCTGCGCGGGCGCGTCGACGCGCTCGGTGTGGCCGAACCGAGCATCGTCCGCTCCGGCGAGAACCGGATCATCGTCGAGCTGCCCGGTCTGCAGGACCCGCGGCAGGCCGCCGACGTCCTGGGCCGTACGGCCCAGCTCTCCGTCCACTCGGTGCTCGGCGCCGCCACCGAGGCGGACAAGCCGGCGGAGAAGGGCGAGCAGATCCTTCCCGACGAGTCCGGTGAACGGCTGCGGCTCGCCCCCGCGTCCCTCAGCGGCCAGGACGTCGAGGACGCCGAGGCGCTCTTCGACCAGCAGACCGGCGCCGGCTGGCACGTCATGGTGGACTTCAAGGACGACAAGGGCTGGGCCAAGCTGACCGGTGAGGCCGCCTGCCACCCCGCGGGTGACCCGAAGCGCCGGGTCGCGATCGTCCTGGACGACAAGATCATCTCCTCGCCCCAGGTCGACCCGTCCGTCTCCTGCGGCGCGGGCATCACCGGCGGGTCCACGCAGATCACCGGTTCCTTCACCAGCGACGAGGCCAAGGAACTGGCCCTGCTGGTCAAGGGCGGCGCCCTTCCGGTGCCGGTCGAGACGGTCGAGCAGCGGACGGTCGGCCCGACGCTGGGCGCCGAGGCCATCGAGGCGAGTGCCTGGGCGGCCGTCGTCGGCACCGCGCTGACCGCGATCTTCATCATCGTCGTCTACCGGCTGATGGGTGTGCTGGCCACGCTGGCCCTGGCCTGCTACGGCCTGATCGCCTACGCCGGTCTGGCGGCGCTCGGCGCCACGCTGACCCTGCCCGGTCTGGCCGGTTTCGTGCTGGCCATCGGTATGGCGGTGGACGCCAACGTGCTGGTCTTCGAACGGGCCCGGGAGGAGTACGGCAAGCGCAACCGGCCCAGCAGCCGCTCGGCCCTGACCGCCGGTTTCAAGGGCGCGTTCAGCGCCATCGCGGACTCCAACGTCACCACGCTGATCGCGGCCGTGCTGCTGTTCCTGCTGGCGTCCGGCCCGGTGAAGGGCTTCGGCGTCACCCTGGGCATCGGTGTCATCGCGTCCATGGTCAGCGCCCTGGTGATCACCCGGGTGCTGGCCGAGTTCGCCGTGGCCCGCAAGTGGGTGCACCGGCGGCCGGCGTTCACCGGTCTGGCCTCCATCGGCCGGGTCCGCAGGTACCTCACCCGCCGCAATCCGCAGCTGATGCGGCGTCCGCGCCGCTGGCTCGCCGTGTCCGCCGTCGTCCTCACCGTCGCCGCCGCGGGCATCGTGGTGCGCGGGCTGAACTTCGGTGTGGAGTTCACCGGCGGCCGGCTGATCGAGTACTCCACCAGCACCACCGTCGACCCGGACCGCGCCCGCGAGGCGCTGGCCGACGCCGGTTTCCCGCAGGCCGTCGTGCAGTCCTCCGGCGACAACAACCTGACGGTGCGCACCGAGGAGCTGACCAACGCCGAGGCGGTCGAGGTCGCCGAGGCGATCGACGAGGTCGGCGGCGGGGCGGAGAAGGTCCGGGACGAGCTGATCGGCCCGAGCCTCGGCGACGAGCTGCGCCGCAACGCGCTGATCGCGCTCGGTCTGGCCCTCGCCGCCCAGCTGGTGTACCTGGCCTTCCGGTTCCGCTGGATGTTCGGCACCGGAGCGGTGGCCGCGCTCGCCCACGACGTGGTCATCGTCACCGGCATCTTCGCCTGGCTGGGCAAGCCGATCGACGGGGTGTTCCTGGCCGCGCTGCTCACCGTGATCGGTTACTCGGTGAACGACTCCGTGGTGGTCTTCGACCGCATCCGCGAGCTGTGGCGGAAGGAGCCCAAGGAGCCGTTGGCGCAGGTCACCAACCAGGCGATCCTGCAGACGGTGCCGCGGACGGTCAACACCGGTATCGGTGTGATCTTCATTCTGGCCGCGTTGGCGCTGCTGGGCGGCGACTCGCTCACCGACTTCGCGCTCGCCCTGCTGATCGGCATGCTCGTGGGCACGTACTCGTCGGTGCTGACCGCCTCGCCGCTCGCCATCGAGCTCGAGGCGCACTCCGGTGACGGCAAGGGCGGCCGGGGGCGGGGCCGTGGTCGCGGCCGTTCCCGCGGCGGGTCCGGCCGGGCCAGGTCCGGCGCCGTGAAGGAGGCGGGCCGCGCGAAGGCCACCGGCGCGGTGAAGTAACCGTACGCACGCCGCCGCCGGCCCCGTTTCCCGGGCCGGCGGCGGCGTGCTGCCGCGGCGGGGAGTCCTACGCCGCCGCCGGCTCGCCGCGCCCGTCCTGCGGGGCTTCTCCCGCCGGAGCGTGGGCGAACTGGGTGCGGTGCAGCTCGGCGTAGCGGCCCCCGGCGGCGAGCAGCTGCCGGTGCGTGCCGCGTTCCACGATCCGGCCGGCCTCGACCACCAGGATGAGGTCGGCCGCGCGGACCGTGGACAGCCGGTGCGCGATCACCACCGCCGTCCTGCCCTGAAGTGCCTCGCCGAGCGCCTCCTGGACCGCGGCCTCGGAGGTGTTGTCCAGATGGGCGGTGGCCTCGTCCAGGATGACGACCCGCTGGCGGGCCAGCAGCAACCGCGCGATGGTCATGCGCTGGCGTTCCCCGCCGGAGAGCCGGTAGCCGCGTTCTCCGACCATCGTGTCCAGGCCGTCGGGCAGGGCCCGTACGAGGGTCTCCAGGCGCGCCCTGCGCAGGGCGTCCCACAGGTCGGGCTCGGTCGCGTCCGGCCGGGCGAGCAGCAGATTGGCGCGGACGGTGTCGTGGAAGAGGTGTCCGTCCTGGGTGACCATGCCGAGGGTGGCGCGCAGCGACGCGGCGGTCAGGTCGCGGACGTCGACGCCGCCCACGCGTACGGCGCCCGAGTCGACGTCGTACAGCCGCGGCAGCAGGGCCGCGACGGTCGACTTGCCCGCGCCGGAGGAGCCGACGAGGGCGACGGTCTGCCCCGGCTCGGCGCGGAAGGAGATGCCGTGCAGGACCTCCTCGCCGCCGCGCGGGTCGAGGGCGGCGACCTCCTCCAGGGAGGCCAGGGAGACCTTCTCGGCGGACGGGTAGCCGAAGCGGACGTCGTCGAACTCGACGGAGACCGGGCCCTCGGGCACCTCGCGGGCGTCCGGCCGCTCCGTGATCAGCGGCTCGAGGTCCAGGATCTCGAAGACCCGCTCGAAGCTGACCAGCGCGCTCATCACCTCCACCCGCGCCCCGGCCAGTGAGGTGAGCGGTGCGTACAGCCGGGTCAGCAGCAGCGCCAGCGCCACCACCGCGCCCGGCTCCAGGACGCCGCTGAGCGCGAGCCGCCCGCCGAGCCCGTAGACCAGGGCCAGGGCGAGGGCCGAGACCAGGGTCAGCGCGGTGATGAACACCGTCTGCGCCGTGGCCGTACGGACGCCGATGTCACGGACCCGGCGGGCGCGCACCGCGAACTCCTCCGACTCCTCCTCGGGGCGGCCGAACAGTTTCACCAGGGTGGCGCCGGGCGCGGAGAACCGCTCGGTCATACGGGTGCCCATGGCCGCGTTCAGGGCGGCGGCCTCGCGCTGCATGCCGGCCATGCGGCGGCCCATCCGGCGGGCCGGGACCACGAACACCGGCAGCAGCACCAGCGCCAGCAGCGTGATCCGCCAGGACAGGGTGAGCATCACCGCGAGGGTGAGCACCAGGGTGACGATGTTGCCGACGACGGTCGACAGCGTGTTGCTGAAGGCCCGTTGGGCGCCGATGACGTCGTTGTTGAGACGGGAGACCAGCGCTCCCGTTCGGGTGCGTGTGAAGAACGCGACGGGCATGCGTTGGACATGGTCGAACACCGCCGTCCGCAGATCGAGGATGAGTTCCTCGCCGAGCGCCGCCGACAGTCTCCGGCCGAGGATGCCGAGGGCGGCCTCCACGATCGCGATGAGCGCGATGAGCAGGGCGAGGCGGACGACGGTGGCCCCGTCCCCGCCGGACACGATGGTGTCCACCACCCGCCCGGCGAGCACGGGGGTGGCGACGGCGAGTGCCGCGGTCGCCGTGCCGAGCAGCACGAACAGGGTGAGCCGGCGGCGGTGCGGGCGGGCGAAGGCGGCGATACGGCGCAGCGTCGCCCGCGTCACGGGGTGGTGCTCGTCCTCGGCGGACATGACGCCGCGCAGCTGTGTCCACGCTGTGGTCTCCATGCTCATGAGTGCGAAGGTAGAACCTCGACCATGATTGAGGTCAAGGGCGGTACCCCGGGAAGGACGCCGGGTTCGGGGTGACTGCCGCCGCCGGGGTGCGGGGCGGGGGTCTGTCGCGGGGGGCGGCACGGCTCGTTCGGGGACCGGTGGTGGACCGTCGTGGTACGAACTGCCCTGCGGGATACGGCAGGATGAGCGGTCGTGCCGACCGCGGGTCAGGACGGCCGGCACCCACGCACATCCCGATGACCTCGAGCAGGTGACCACGTGACACGACTTCACATACCCCCGTCGGCCCGGGCATGCGCCGGAGGTGGCCGGTGACCCGCCCGCTCACCGTGGACGATCTGGTGTTCGCCGGTATCGCCCTCGCCGCCGGCCTGCTGGCGGCGTTCCTGCTCCGCATGCTGCTGCGCTGGCTGGGCCGGCACGCGGAGCGCACCAACTGGCGCGGTGACGACGTCCTCGTGGACGCGCTGCGCATGATCGCGCCGTGGGCGGCGGTCGCGGGCGGCATGGCCTCCGCCGCGGCGGCGCTGCCGCTGACCCGGACCGTGCAGCACAACGTCAACCAGGTGCTGACCCTGCTGGTCATCTTCGCCGCCACGGTGTCGGCCGCGCGGGTCGTCGCGGGCCTCGTACGCTCGGTCACCCAGGCCCGCTCCGGTGTCGCCGGATCGGCGACCATCTTCATGAACATCACCAGGATCCTGGTCCTGGCGATCGGTTTCCTGGTCGGCCTGCAGACCCTCGGCATCTCCATCGCCCCGCTGCTCACCGCGCTCGGCGTCGGCGGTCTCGCGGTCGCCCTGGCGCTGCAGGACACGCTCGCCAACCTGTTCGCGGGCATCCACATCCTCGCCTCCAAGACCGTGCAGCCCGGTGACTACATCCGGCTGAGCAGCGGGGAGGAGGGCTATGTCGAGGACATCAACTGGCGGCAGACGACCGTCCGCGAGCTGTCCAACAACCTCGTGGTCATCCCGAACGGCCAGCTCGCCAAGACGAACATGACCAACTTCATGCGGCCCGAGCAGCAGCTGACCATCCTGGTGCAGGTCGGGGTGTCGTACGACAGCGACCTGGAGCAGGTGGAGGCGGTGACGAAGGAGGTCGTCGCCGAGGTGATGACCGAGATCACCGGCGCCGTGCCGGAGCACGATCCGGCGGTGCGCTTCCACACCTTCGGGGACTCCCGCATCGGATTCACCGTGATCCTCGGCGTGGGCGAGTTCAGCGACCAGTACCGGATCAAGCACGAGTTCATCAAGCGGCTGCACCGCCGCTACCGCGAGGAGGGCATCCGCATCCCCTCGCCCGCGCGTACGGTGGCGCTCCAGCAGGGCGCGGTGATGTTCCCCCAGCAGCGGGACGCGGAGTCCGCGCCGGACGAGATGACCGTCACCCGGCCGATCTGAGGTCCGCGACGGGCGGTCCGCCGGGGCCGGACGGGTGCTCCGCGGGGCCGGTCAGGCGGTCCCGCGGGGCCGAGCAGGCGGTCCGCGGGGCCGCACGGGTGATCTCCCGCCGCGGCGGCGCGGCCGTGTGGCGGGAGATCGCCGGGAAGTCGGCGTGGACCCCTGTCGAGCCGGGGACCGTCACAAGATATCTTGATGTCGAGCAATGTTGCAGACGTGGAGCGGAGCACCCGGTGACTGACTCGACCATCATCTATACGCACACTGACGAGGCCCCGGCCCTGGCGACGTATTCCTTCCTGCCGGTGGTCCAGGCGTACGCCTCGCAGGCGGGTGTCGCCGTGGAGACGCGGGACATCTCGCTGGCCGGACGCATCATCGCCGTGTTCCCGGAGTACCTGACCGAGGACCAGCGCATCCCGGACGCCCTCGCCGAGCTCGGTGAGCTCGCGAAGACGCCCGCGGCCAACATCATCAAGCTGCCGAACATCTCGGCGTCGATCCCGCAGCTCAAGGCCGCGGTGGCCGAGCTCAAGGAGCAGGGCTACGCGCTGCCGGACTACCCGGACGACCCGAAGACCGACGAGGAGCGCGAGATCCGCGCCCGCTACGACAAGGTCAAGGGTTCCGCCGTGAACCCGGTCCTGCGTGAGGGCAACTCCGACCGCCGGGCCCCCGCCTCGGTGAAGAACTACGCCAAGAACCACCCGCACCGCATGGGCGCCTGGACCCCCGAGTCCAAGACCAACGTCGCCACCATGGGCACGGACGACTTCCGCTCCACCGAGAAGTCGGTCGTCATCGCCGAGGACGGCGCGCTGCGCATCGAGCTCAAGGGCGACGACGGCTCCACCACCGTGCTGCGCGAGTCCGTACCCGTCCTCGCGGGCGAGGTCGTCGACGCCTCCGTGATGCGCGTCGGCGCGCTGCGCGAGTTCCTGACCGCGCAGGTCGCCCGCGCCAAGCAGGAGGGCGTGCTGTTCTCCGTGCACCTCAAGGCCACGATGATGAAGGTCTCCGACCCGATCGTCTTCGGCCACGTGGTGCGCGCGTTCTTCCCGAAGACGTTCGCCGAGTACGGCGACAAGCTCGCCGCGGCCGGCCTCTCCCCGAACGACGGCCTGGGCGGCATCTACAAGGGCCTGGAGTCCCTGCCCGAGGGCGCGGAGATCAAGGCGTCCTTCGACGCGGAGCTCGCCGAGGGCCCCGAGCTGGCGATGGTCGACTCCGACAAGGGCATCACCAACCTGCACGTGCCCTCGGACGTCATCGTCGACGCGTCCATGCCGGCCATGATCCGCACCTCCGGTCACATGTGGGGCCCGGACGGCCAGGAGGCCGACACCCTCGCCGTCCTGCCGGACTCCAGCTACGCCGGTGTCTACCAGGCCGTGATCGAGGACTGCCGGGCCAACGGCGCCTACGACCCGTCCACCATGGGCTCGGTGCCGAACGTCGGTCTGATGGCGCAGAAGGCCGAGGAGTACGGCAGCCACGACAAGACCTTCGAGATCCCCGTCACGGGCACGGTCCGGCTGGTCGACGCGGACGGCAACGCCGTCATCGAGCAGGCCGTCTCCGCCGGGGACATCTTCCGCGCCTGCCAGACCAAGGACGCCCCGATCCGCGACTGGGTGAAGCTGGCCGTCACCCGTGCGCGCGCCACCGGCGACCCGGCGGTGTTCTGGCTGGACGCCACCCGCGCGCACGACGCCAACCTGATCGCCAAGGTCGAGCAGTACCTGCCGGAGCACGACACCGAGGGCCTGGACATCCGTGTCCTGTCCCCGGTCGAGGCGACCAAGCTGTCGGTGGAGCGCATCCGCCGCGGCGAGAACACCATCTCGGTGACCGGCAACGTGCTGCGTGACTACCTCACCGACCTGTTCCCGATCCTGGAGCTGGGCACCAGCGCCAAGATGCTGTCGGTCGTCCCGCTGATGGCGGGCGGCGGCCTGTTCGAGACGGGTGCGGGCGGCTCGGCGCCGAAGCACGTGCAGCAGCTGGTCAAGGAGAACTACCTGCGCTGGGACTCGCTCGGTGAGTTCTTCGCGCTGGTGCCGTCGCTGGAGCAGTACGCGGCGGCCACCGGCAACGCCCGTGCCAAGGTTCTCGCCGACACCCTCGACCGCGCCACGGCGACCTTCCTCAACGAGGACAAGTCCCCGACCCGTCGCGTCGGCGGCATCGACAACCGCGGCAGCCACTTCTACCTGTCCCTGTACTGGGCGCAGGAGCTGGCCGCCCAGACCGACGACGCGGACCTGGCGAAGGCCTTCGCCCCGCTCGCCGAGGCGCTCGCCGCCAACGAGGCGAAGATCGTCGAGGAGCTGAACGCCGTCCAGGGCAAGCCGGCCGAGATCGGCGGCTACTACCAGCCCGACCCGGCCAGGGCCGCCGAGGTCATGCGCCCGTCCACCACGTGGAACGAGGCACTGGCGTCCCTGAGCTGACGCGAGCACCTTCGGGTGATCCGGTGATCCTGTGATCCGGTGATCCTGTGATCCGCCCCGGTCGGCAATGCGTCCGACCGGGGCGGTTCCATGCCCCCCGCGGGCCGGTTCACCACTCGCGCGGGGCGATCAGCTCCTCGATGTCGGCGTCCGCGAAGCCGTAGGCCCGGGCGACGAACCAGAACTCCTCGCCTATCGCGTCACGGGCCACCGTCTCGATCTCACTGCCGGCCGCCTCGAACGCGGCCTGGAGGTCGTTGAACTCCTCCGTGGCGGCGTGGGTCAGGGCGTAGAGCGCGGCGAGGCCGGCGGGCCGGTCCGCCTCGATCCGTGCGCAGAGGGCGAGCAGGACCGCCCGGCCCCGGTCCACGACATGGTCGGGGTAGTAGTCGCTCCGGTACAGGGCCCGCAGGAACGGGTGGGCTGCGATGTGCTCGTTGCTGATCGGCATGCGGGGCCTCGTTCGTCGGCGTTGTCAGTGGGGTGTGGCACCTTGATCCTTCCGTGTGCCACTGACAACGCCCTGGAGCAGCCGTATGACCGATGTCCCGCCGTCCTTCGCGTTCCTTCCCGGTGACGCGGACTCCCCCGTGATCCTGCATGTCCCGCACTCCGCGCGGGAGATACCGGCCGACGTGCGGTCCGGGATCGTGCTGGACGATTCCGGGCTGGAGCGGGAGCTGGACCACATCACGGACGCGCACACCGCGTCGGTCGCGGAGGCGGCGGCCCGGGCGGCCGGTGCCGTGCCGTGGCGGTTCGTGAACCGGCTGTCGCGGCTGGTCGTCGACCCGGAGCGGTTCCCGGACGAGCGGGAGGAGATGCTGGCGGTGGGGATGGGCGCGGTCTACACGCGGACCACGCACAAGGACGTGTTGCGGCCCGACGGATTCGACGCCGGGCCGCTGGTCGAACGGTACTTCCGGCCGTACGCGCGGGCGATGACGGAGGCGGTCGCCGGGCGGCTCGCGGCGACCGGACGGGCCGTGATCATCGACGTGCACTCGTATCCGAGCGCGCCGCTGCCCTACGAACTGCACGGCGACGGGCCCCGGCCGGAGATCTGCCTGGGCACCGACCCCTTCCACACCCCACAGGGGCTGCTCGACGCCGCGCGAGAGGCGTTCGCGCCGTGCGGGGAGACGGGGCTGGACAGCCCGTTCGCGGGGACGTACGTACCGCTGGAGTTCTACGGGAAGCGGGCGGAGGTGTCCGCGCTGATGGTGGAGATCCGCCGGGACACCTACATGACCGAACCGGGCGGCCCCGCGGGCCCAGGCCTCCCCCACCTCGCCTCGGCACTCGCCACCCTGGTCGACGCGGTCTCCGGCTGACGCCCGGCGCCACGGCAGTACGAACCCCGGCCGCCCGGGCGGCGCGGGCGGCCCCGCGGGCCCCCGCGTACACCGCCCCGCCTCGGCACTCGCCACCCTGGTCGACGCGGTCTCCGGCTGACGCCCGGCGCCACGGCAGTACGAACCCCGGCCGCCCGATCCAGCGGCGGGCCACCGCACACGGACGGGCCCCGGGAACCGGCACCGGCCCACCCCGACGACGGGGCCCGGTCCGGAACGGTCGGGCTCCACCGCCGGGCCCCGGCTCAACCGCCCGCGCGGGGGACGGCCGGGGCCCGCACCGTCCCAGCCGCCCGGCGACGCGGGCGGCCCCGCGGGCCCCGGCATGCACCGCCTCGCCTCGGCGGTCGCCGCCCTGGTCGACGCGGTCTCCGGCTGACGCCCGGCGTCACGGCAGTACAGACCCCAGCCGCCCGCACCGGTGGCGAGCCACCGCACGCGGACAGCCCCCGGGATCCAGCACCGGCCGCCGCTCCAACCTGACGACGAAACCCGGTCCCGGACGGTCGGGCTCCACCGCCGGGCTCCGACGCAGACGCCCGCGCGGGCCCCGGTGTGCACCGCGTCGCCTCGGCACTCGCCACCCCTGGTCGACGCGGTCTCCGGCTGACGCCCGGCGCTGTGGTGGCAGGCGTGGCGGCGACCGCCCGTGGGGGGCGGCCGGCGGCTCCGGTGCTGCGGGCCCGGCCTGGCGGTGCGGCGCAGTCAGGGGCGGCCGGCCCGGCCACCCGGCACGGCGGGGACGCCCGTGCGGGGCGTCGCGGGTCGGCCGCCCACCGGGCCCCAGGTCCGGCGTCCGTGCGCCGGTGGCTCAGGGGGCGTCGGTGCGAGGCCGGAGCGGGTCGGTCTGCGCCGGGTGCGGTCGGCCAGTTCCCGCCCAGGCGGCCGGAGCACCGCGGCAGCGGGGCGGGGCCGGACTCGGTGTCGTCCGTCCGTGCTGCTCCGCCGTCCCCGGAGGGGTCAGGCTCGGAGCCACTCCGTGGTGACCACCTCGTCGCCGGTGCGCAGGCGCAGGGCGAACGGGCCGGAGGGGGCCGTGTCGGCGGTGAAGCGGCCCATGCCGTCGGCGGTGAGCGCGGCGGTCGTACGGGGGCCGCCGAGCACCTCGATGCGGGCCGGCTGGGGCGGCAGTACCTGGCCCATCAGGCCCTGCGCGCTCACCTCCACGTCCAGCGTCACCTCGCCCGCGCTGAACGTCAGCATGCGCGGCACGTCCGTCGCTCCCCTGACCGGAAGGGCGTCGACCAGCGAGTCGAAGGTCAGCTCGGCCACGCGGGCGTCGAGGTCGTGCAGCGCGTAGGCGTCCACGGCGGCCTGGAGGAGGGCGGGAGGCATCGGGTCCAGGACGGCCGCCGCCTGCCGGAGTTCCTCCTCCAGCAGCCCGGTGTCGAAGTCGTCGCCGAATTCCGCGTCGTCGTTCATGTCGCTCATGTCGCTCACGTCGTCCACGATGCTCCCCGTGCCTCGAGCCGGGCCCGCAGCCGGCGCAGACAGCGCTGGCGGAGCGGACCGATGCTGCCCACCGCGATGCCGAGCGCGGCGGACACCTCCTGATAACTGGGCGGCGGCGAGGCGATCAGCACGCGCAGCAACTCCCTGCACCGCTCACCGAGTTCCTCGAACTCCTGCCACAGCCGCCGCACGCGTTCGCTCTGCGCGGCCGCCTCCTCCGACTCCAGCAGCGACTGCTCCGGCGTGCCGTCCTCGCTGACCCGGTCCAGCAGATGCGGATCGTCCGTCAGCATCAGCCTGCGCGCGTTCCGGTGCACCTTCAGGCACTCGTGCCGCGCGGTACTGGCCAGCCAGGACCCCGCCTTCTCCGGTTCCCGGATCCGCCCCAGATGCTGGGCGAAGCGGAACCACACCGTCTGGCAGACCTCGTGTGCGTCGGCGTCGGAGAGCCGGTGCGCGCGCACCACGGACCACACCAGGGGGCCCAGCCCCTCCACGATCGCCTTCCAGGCCGCCGCGTCGCCGTCGACAGCGGACCGGACCAACGCGCCGACTTCCCTGTGCTCCACGGTCCCACCCCTCGTGTACGGCACGTCATGGTACGCCGTGGAGGGGACGGCTCCGCTCCTCATGCCCGCGCGGAGGGCGGTGAGACCTGCACGGGGCGCCAGGTGGGCGGAAGGAGCGCGGGAACGTGCGCCCCGCGCACTTCGGCGAACTCGGTGGTGGAGTCCATGAGTTGCCGGCGTGCCTTGCGGGGTTCGGTCTGGGCCTGCGCCGTCATCTGGGCGGCGATCATGCCGACGGCGACGGGGGTGGCGAACGAGGTACCGCTCCACTGGGCGAGCCCCTCGAACATCACCTGGTCCGGCTTGGCGGAGCCGCCGTCCTCGCTCAACACGCCCGTGTGGCGCGGGTGCAGGCAGGTGCAGGCGTAACCGAATCCGTAGCGGCAGGCGTCGTAGGTGGAGTGCTGGTAGACGTACGGGACGGGGGTGTCGAAGCCGGTGAGGGCGCTGGTGAGACGCTCGCCCGGCGCGTACGCCTTCACCCAGCCGCCGTGGTTGCTGAAGCAGGCGCCGAACTCGCCGTCCCCGCGCAGGGCGCCGACGGACAGCACGGCGTTCTCGTAGCCGGGCAGGTCGGCGTAGGCGGCCGGCCAGAAGGGGGTGGCGCTGCCGTTGTTGCCGGCGGCGGCGACCAGCAGCGTGTGCTGCTCGCGCAGTTCGCGCATGAAGGCGTCGACGCCGAGGAGGCCGTCGGTGCGGCCGTTGGAGGTTCCGGCGGACAGGCTGATGACATCGGGCCAGCCGTCTTCGTCGACGGCCTCGAAGAGCTTCTCGCCGAACTCGGACTCCAGGATGGCCCCGGCGTCGTTGAGCGTGCCGCGCACGGTGATGTCGGTGTTGGGGGCGACGGCGGCGACGAGTCCGGCGATGAAGGTGCCGTGGCCGCAGTACTGCTGGAGGATCCCGTCGTCGTCGCACTCGGCGACCTGGGCGTCGCCGCGGGTGTGGGCGAGCAGCGGGTAGGAACGGTGGTCGTGCATGAGCCCGGTGTCGATGACGAGGACGCCGACGGCGCTGTCCGGGTCGTGGGCGGCGTCCGCGGCGGCCGGGTTGGGCCGCGCGCCGGGCGCGACGGGCACCGGCTCGTCACCGGGGCAGGCGTTGACGGCGATCGACACCACGTGGTTGCGACTGATCAGCCGGCGCCCGGTGCGGCCCTCGGTCGCCGAGAGCGCGCGCAGGGCGCCCGCGACGGCCGGGTCGCCGCTGCCGTCGCCCCGGCCCGGGTCGGCGACCTGGATCCGGGTGATGCCGGAGCGGTTGGTCTCCGGGCTCGCCCGGCGCACCCGGTCCGGGGTGAGCCCGGCGAACGTGGTGAAGTGCTGCCGCACGGTGTCCTCGACGACGCGGGCCTCCTCTCCGTCGCGGGCGAGGACGACGCCCTTCTCGTAGAGGAACTCGCCCGCGTCGTCGGGCCCCATCGCCAGGGGTACGTCGGGCATGGAGCGCTGGATCTGTGCGAACTGCTCACGGAAACGCTGTGGTGCCATGGCATGTCCTCCACTCGGGCGACGGCGGCCGCGGCCGCGGAGCTGTCGTGATGAAGAGTCGGGGGGCGGTCTTTTGATACAACGTCACACCTGTGGGGCGTGGTTGCGGACCACTACCATCGTGGGGTGACAGCCGGAAGCGACACGGTGCTGGAACTGCTGCCGATGGTGTTCGCCGCCCCGGGTGAGGCGCTGGCGAGGGCGGAAGGGGTCCTGAGCGGCCGTCCCGCGCCGCTGCACGCCTCCGTCGCCCATCAGGTGATCGGCATCTGGCAGCGGGACTTCGGCGACATGCGGCTCGCCCTGAGCCATCTGCGGCGGGCGCGGGCCTGGGCGGCCCGCGCGGACTCCGCCGAGCGGGAGGCGGACGTCCTCGCCACGCTCGGGGTCGCACTGGTGCACGCGGGGCGCACCCGGCAGGGCATGGACGCCCTGCGCCGGGGCGTCGAGCGCGGCACCGGGCACACCCGCGCGCGGGTGCTGTTCCGGCTGGCGTACTCGTGGTGGGTGCTGGGTCATCACAAGGAGGCCCTGGAGGACGTGCGGCGGGCGATTCCCGTCCTGCGGCAGGCCGATGACGTCATCTGGACGGCGCGGGCGCTGACGCTGCGGGCGACGGTGCATCTGGCGCTCGGCTCGGTGGACCGGGCGGACGCCGACTTCACCGCGGCGGAGGCCCTCTGGGAGACCACCGGCCAGGAGCACGACAAGGCTGACGCGGTGGAGAGCCGGGGCCTGGCGGCGTTCCGCTCGGGCGACGTCCCGGCGGCGCTGCGGCTGCTCGACGAGGCGGAGGAACGGTACGCCAAACTGGGCACGCCCACCTTCATGCTGAGCATCCGGCGCTGCGAGGTGCTGATGGCGGCCGGGCTGGCCGCGGAGGCACTGGCGGAGGCGGACACGGCGCTCGGGGCGCTGGACGGGATCGGCGGGCAGTCGACGCGCAAGGCGGAGCTGCTGCTGGCCGCCGCGCGGGCGGCCCGGCTCGCGGACGATCCGCGGACGGCGATCGCGCGCGCGGCGCTGGCCGTGCGGCTGTTCGCCGGCCAGCGGCGCACCTGGTGGGAGGCGCACGCGCGGCTGGTGCTGATCGGGGCCCGGCACGCGGCGGGCCGCGGTTCGGGCCGGCTGGTCGCGGAAGCGGCGGAGGTCGCGGAGAAACTGGTCGCGCTGGGCGCTCCGGCGGCCCCCGAGGCGTCGCTGCTCGCGGGCCGGATCGCGCTGGACCTCGGCTGGACGGCGGACGCGGAGCGGCACCTGGCGGTCGCCGCCCGCAGCCGGCGCGGCGGACCGCCCCTCGCGCGGATGACGGGCTGGGCGGCGCAGGCGCTGCGCGCGCAGGCCGCCGGTTCCCCGCGCGGGGTGCTGGAGGCGTGCCGGCGCGGCCTGGACGTGCTGGACGACCACCGGATGACGCTGGGCGCCTCGGAGCTGCGGGCCCGGGCGACCGCGCAGGGGGCCGAGCTGGCCGCCCTCGCCCAGAAGGCCAGCCTGGTCTCGGGCGGGCCCCGGCGGCTGCTGGTGTGGAGCGAGCGCCGGCGTGCCACCGCCCTGTCCGCACCGCCCACCCGGCCTCCGGCCGACCCCGCGCTGCTCAGCGACATGACCGCCTACCGGGAGATCGCCGCCCGCGCGGAGGAGGCCCGCAGGGAGGGCAAGCCGGTGCCCGCGCTGGAGCGGGAGCAGCGGCGCCTGGAACGGGAGATCCGGTCCCGGACGCTGCACATGCGCGGTGCGGCTCCCGACGGCGGGGACCGCTTCGACGTCGGCCGGCTGCTGGCGCGGCTGGGCGACGACGTACGGCTGGTGGAGCTGGCCGTGCTCGACGGGCGGGTGCAGGTGCTGCTGTGCGGGCGGGGCAGGGTGCGGCGGTTCGAGGCGGGGCTGCTGGCGGCGGCGGAGACCGAGGCCGAGCACGTACAGGCGGGGCTGCGGCGGCTGGCCCATCCGGGGGCTCAGGCGCGGTTGCCGGTGGTGGAGGCGGCGGGCCGGCGGCTGGAGGAGCTGCTGCTGGGTCCTGCCGCCGCGCATCTCGGGGACGGGCCGGTGGTGATCGTGCCGCCGGGGCGGCTGCACCGGGTGCCGTGGGCGCTGCTGCCCTCGCTGCGGGAGCGGGTGCTGAGCGTGTCCCCGTCGGCGAGCAGCTGGCTGCGCGCGCGGGAGACGGCGCCGCCGCGCGGGGGCCGCCAGGTGCTGGTGCGCGGTCCGGGCCTGGCGACCGGCGGCGCGGAGGTGTCCGAGCTGGCCGGCCGCTACGGCGGTGCGACGGTCCTGGAGCACGAGGACGCGACGGTGCCGCGGGTGCTGACGGAGCTGGACGGGGCGGGACTGGCGCACATCGCCGCGCATGGCGCGTTCCGCGCGGACGGGCCGTTGTTCTCGTCCCTGCGGATGGCCGACGGGCCGCTGATCGTGCACGACTTCGAGCGGCTGGACCGCAGCCCGTACCGGATCATCCTGTCGTGCTGCGACACGGCCCGGTTCGCCTCGGTCGGCGCGGACGAACTCCTGGGCCTGGTCACGGCGTTGCTGCCGCTGGGCACGGCGGGGGTGGTGGCGTGCAGTGCGCCGGTCAATGACGCGGCGGTGGTGCCGCTGATGCTCGCGCTGCACGCGGGGCTCGACGCGGGGCTCTCCCTGGCGGAGGCCCTGCGCGACGCGCGCGCCGCGCTGCCGGCGGATGCGGTGCACCGGGCCACGGGGTGGGCGTTCACCGCGTTCGGGGCGGCGTGAACCAGTCGGTCGGCGGCTGCGGGTCGTCGGTGACTGCGGGTCGTCGGTGGCTGGTCGCACTCACGCGGGGGAGCCTCGAGTGTAGGGCCCCGCGCCCCTTGAGGTCGGCGGAGCCCCGCCCCGTCAAGGGCCGCGGGGTGCCGCCGCGTGGGTGCGACCGGCCGGCGGCCTTCCGCAGCCGCCGGCGGGGCCGCGCCGTCCGGGCTGTCAGGCCGCGACCACCGCGCGGCGGTCGGAATGGCCGAGGCGGGTGTACGCGCCGTACAGGTGATTGCCGACCGTGCGGACGGAGAGGGTGAGCCGCTCCGCGATCTGCCGGTTGCTCAGTCCCGCCGCCGCCAGCGCGACGATCTGCCGCTGCCGGGCGGTCAGTTCACCCAGCACCAGCCCCGACAGCGCAGGCGTCCCCGCGTCGTCGCAGCGCCGCGCCAGAGCGACCGCACGCGTGCGGGCCGTGCGGGCCGCGAGCGGTTCGCGGTGGGCGGGCACGGCCTGGGCGTACGCCTCCGCGGCGAACAGCAGGAAACCGCGCCGCGCGAGTTCCTCCGCCACCCGGTCCAGGCCGGGTCCGTCGGCCCGCGCGAGGGCGTCGGCGTGGTCGGCGAAGACGCCGGTGAGCCGGCCGCGGGCCCGTTCGGGGGCGCCGAGGCGTACCGCGTCGTAGGGGTCGCCGTCCGGGTCGGGGTTCCCTGCCGCGAGGGCCAGTTCCGTACGGCATTCCTGGTCCGCGGAGTCGGTGTGCAGGCCCTCGTGGGCCCATGCGGCCGCCTCCCGCAGTTCGCCGCGCAGCCGGGCGTACCGGGCGCGCAGGGCCGCGTATCCGGGCGGGAGCGTCGCCCCTTCCCCGGCGAGCCCCTCCCCGACGAGCCCCTCCCCCACGAGCCAGTCGCCCACCGGTGCCGGTGTCGCCGAGACGTCGGCCCGTTCGATGCGCCGGGTCAGCTCCGCCGCCTCGGCGTCCAGGGCGGGGGCGTACTCCTCGGGCGGGCGGGCGAGCCTGCGGGTGCGCAGCCGGCCCGCGGCGGAGCGCAGGACCGGGCCGTGCAGGGGGTCGGCCAGGCGGATGCGGTGGTCGTCGTCGACGTGGATCAGGCCGTCGGCCTCCAGCCGTTCCAGGGCGGTGAGGTCCAGGTCGTCCGCGGCGGGGCACAGGGGCTCGGCGAAGGCGAGCCGGTCGAGCGTCTCGCGCTCGCCGGGGCCGCGGTCCAGGAGGTCCGCGGTGCGCCCGCGTACCGCCGGGGTGAGGGGCACCGGGCCGCGCCAGGCCCAGGTGCCCGGGACGGCGCCGGGCCGGCCGGAGTCGCGTACCGCGTCGGCGAGTTCCCGCAGCAGCCTCAGGTCCCCGTCGCAGAGCCGGTGCAGCCGGCGCGCGGTGAGCGGCTCGGGGCGCCTCTCCGCGTCCGCCGAGAGCAGCCGTACTGTCTCCTCCCGGGGCAGCGGCGCCAGGGCGAGGCGGGGCAGCAGTTCCCCGGTCCACAGCCGGGACACGGCGGCCGGCACCGGCTCGCCGTCGGTGACGACGACGAGCAGCCGGGTGCGGCCGTGTGCGGCGAGCTGGTGGAGCAGGGCGGCGGAGGCGTCGTCGAGCAGATGCGCGTCGTCCACGAGCAGGGTCCGCACCCCGGAGAAGTGGTGCAGCGCGCGGTGCAGGGTGACGGGTTCGGGCAGCAGGTGGGCGAAGGCGGCGAAGGAAAGGTGCCGGCTGTGCGGGGTTCCGGTGACCCGGGCGCAGTCCGTGCCGTGGACGGCCTCGGTGACCAGCCGGGTCTTGCCCCGTCCGCCCGGCCCGGTCACCACCAGCCCGCGCCGGGCGCCGCTCAGCGACCGTCGTATCAGGTCGAGTTCGTCCTCCCGGCCGGTGAACGGCCAGGCCGGGGGCGGTGTCGTCGGGTCCTTCGCGTGCGTCTCGCGCGGTCCGGTGGCGTGCTGTCGTGAAGTCGTCACGAGAACAGGAGCACGGGTACTCAATCCTGATACAGGGCCGGTTGAGCAGACCCCGGCTCAGGCGCCGCGACCGGGCCGCGGGGCAGCATGTGGTCCATGACCGCTCGCCACTGCTCGCTGCCGCAGCAGCCGGCTCCCGCGTATCCGCCGGGGCTGGCCGCCGAGCGGCTCGGCGCGCTGACCGGCGGGCGGCGGCTGTGGGTCAACGGCACGGTGCTGCACTACTGCTTCTTCGACGGCGACCAGGAGGGCTCCCGGATCTCGGTGCCGGGCACCGGGCGGAGCCGCTGGGTTCCCTGGGGCGGGGCCAAGGAGCAGCAGGACGTGGTGCGCGAGTGTTTCGAGGAGTGGCGGGGGCTCGGTCTCGGGCTGACGTTCACCGAGGTCCGGGACCGCACGGAGGCGGAGCTGCGCATCGGGTTCCAGTGGGGCGACGGCTCCTGGTCGGCCGTGGGCCGGGACGCGCTGCGGACCGGAGTGCACGAGCGGACCATGAACTTCGGCTGGGACCTGACCGCGCCGGGTGAACGGGCGGCGGCCCTGCACCAGATCGGGCACGCGCTCGGCATGCTGCACGAGCACCAGAGCCCGTACGCCGGCCTCCACTGGGACGAGGAGGCCGTGTACGCCGAGCTGGCGGGCCCGCCGAACCACTTCAGCCGGGACAGGACGTACGACAACGTCCTGCGCGAGCTCGGCCCGGACGAGGTCAACGGCCCCGTCTGGGACCCGCAGTCGATCATGCAGTACGCGTTCGAGCCGGGGCTGATCCTGGAGCCGGAGCAGTACCGCGGGGGCGTGCACCCGCCGGGCACGCTGTCCCCGGCGGACAAGGAGTTCGTGCTGCGCCGGTATCCGCCGCCGTCACCGGGGCAGCCGCCCGCGCTGGTGCCGTTCCGGTCGGTGCCGCTGGGCCTGGGGCCCGGGGAGCAGGCGGACTTCCGTATCGACCCGCCGGAGACCCGCGACTACACGGTGGGCACCTTCGGCGACGCCGACCGGGTCGTCGTGCTGTTCGAGGAGCGGGACGGGGAGCCCCGCTTCCTCGCCGGTGACGACGACGGGGGAAGCGGACGCGACGCGACGATCGTGGCCCGGCTGGTCAAGGGCCGCCGCTATCACGTCCGTATCCGTCTGTACTCCGCGTGGGGGCCGGGCGAGACGGCGGTCATGTGCTGGTGACGGCACATGCCGGGCCGTCGACATCAGAGCCATTTCCGGCGCCGGGGGAGCGGCCGGGGCACGCCACCTTCGGGGGAGGGCGGCGTGCCCCGGCCCACATACGGCGAAGGGAGCCGTACCGGACGATTCCGGTACGGCTCCCTTTCGACTTCCGTCGGGACGACAGGATTTGAACCTGCGACCCCTTGACCCCCAGTCAAGTGCGCTACCAAGCTGCGCCACGTCCCGATGCGGCTCACGCGGTGGATCGCGTGATCACGCAGGTCAACCTTACCTCATGTGAAGAGTCGTCCGGTGAGGCGGCGGCGAGGGAATGTCCTGTCAAAAGGTTGACAGGACGCCGCTGCGCGCGGAGGGTGAGCGCACAGGACAGGGAACGGGCCGGAGAGAGGCTTTCATGGTGGATGCGCTGGGTGTCGCCGTCGTGGGATTCGGCTGGATGGGGCGGGTGCACACCCAGGCGTACGCGCGCGTGCGGCACCACTATCCGCAGCTCGCGGTGCGCCCTGAGCTGATCACGGTCGCCGAGGAGGTGCCGGGCCGGGCGGAGGAGGCCGCCGAGCGGTTCGGGTTCGCCTCGACGGCGCGTGACTGGCGCGAGGTGGCCGCCGACCCGCGTGTCCAGGCGGTCAGCATCACCGCGCCGAACTTCCTGCACCGCGAGATCGGTGTCGCGATGGCGGAGGCCGGCAAGCACATCTGGATCGAGAAGCCGGTGGGCCTCGGCCCCGAGGACGCCCGCGCGGTGGCCGACGCCGTCGCCAAGGCGGGGGTCCAGGGCGCGGTCGGCTTCAACTACCGCAACGCGCCCGCCGTGGAGGCGGCCCGCGAGCTGATCGCGTCCGGGGAGATCGGTACGGTCACCCATGTCCGCGTGCGGCTGTTCAGCGACTACGCGGCCCACCCCGAAGGGGCCCTGACGTGGCGTTACGAACGGGAGCGCGGCGGCAGCGGAGTGCTGGGCGACCTGGCGTCGCACGGCGCCGACCTGGCCCGCTTCCTGCTCGGCGACATCGCCTCGCTGACCGCCGACACGGCGATCTTCCTGCCGGAGCGGGCCCGGCCGGCGGGCGCCACGGCCGGCCACTCCCGGGCGGCGGGTGGTGAACTCGGCCCGGTGGAGAACGAGGACTACGTCAGCTGCCTGCTGCGGTTCGCCTCCGGAGCGCGCGGGGTGCTGGAGGCCTGCCGGGTGTCGGTGGGCGAGCAGAACAACTACGGCTTCGAGGTGCACGGTACGAAGGGCGCGGTGTTCTGGGACTTCCGCCGGATGAACGAACTCGGGGTCAGCCGGGGCGGCGTGTACCAGGATCAGCCGGTGAGCACGGTGTACGTCGGGCCGGGGCAGGGCGAGTTCGGGGCGTTCCAGCCGGGTGCGGCGAATGCCATGGGGTACGACGACCTGAAGGTGATCGAGGCGTACCGGTTTCTGCGGTCGGTGGCGGAGGGGGTGCCGTACGGGGCGACCCTCGCCGACGCCGTGCACAGTGCGGTGGTGCTGGACGCGATGGCGCGGTCGGCTGCGAGCGGGGCGTGGGTGCCGGTGGGCACGCCGGACTGATTCCCTCGCCCCCGCCGCCCCTTCCCGTTCCCGTCCCCCGGGGGCGCTGCCCCCGGACCCCCGCTCCTCAAACGCCGGAGGGGCTGGAATCAGCCGCTCCGGCGTTCGAGGAGCGGGGCCGCCGGGCCGTCCCCTCACGGGTTCTCCCGCCGTCCCAGCCACACCTTCGCCGGCACCAGCACCAGCCACCACCACATCGCCGCCGGCCCGATGAGCAGGGCCAGTGGGATGGTCACCAGGAACACCCCCACCGTCACCCCCAGATCGACCGCGGAGAGCTTCTCGTCCCGCACCGGCGCCGCCCCACCCCGCAGCCACGGCCGCCGCGCCACCACCATGGCCAGCGCGAGATGGACCGCGCCGAGCGAGGCGACCGCCGCCGAGTAGATGACCACCGAGGAGCGTTCGTCGCCGTACTCGGAGACCAGCGCGGTCGGGAACGGCACCAGTGCCGCCAGCCCCAGACCGAACACGGTCAGCGCGATCACGTCCCCGTCGACCTGCCGGACGGTGCGGAAGATCGCCCGGTGGTCGCGCCAGAAGCCGGCCAGCACCGCCAGGCTGATGGCGTAGGCGCCCAGGTTGGGCAGCGTGTCGCTCAGGGCCTGCCGGTACTTCTCGGAGTCCAGCCCCTGCGGTACGGAGATGTCGAGCACCAGCAGGGTGATGGCGATGGCGAACACGCCGTCGGCGAGCGCGACCAGCCGTTCGGGCCCGCCTTCCGGGGTCGGTTTCCTCATGCGCACGACGGTAGGCAGAGCCGCCCCGGCTCAGCGGCGTACACGCCTGGGCCGTCACCCGGCCAACGCCGGGGACGGCATGTTGTAGGGGGTCACCACCTGGATGGCGGACGGCGGGGTGGGCCCGGCCGGCGGCAGGGCGCCGTGGGCCCGCATCACGAGGTGGCAGGCCTCGCGCAGGTCGTGACGGAGATCGTGGTGGAGCACGGCGGAGAGCCGGTGCTCGCGCAGCAGCCGGGTGTTGTCGTGGTCGAGGTCGTGGGCGACGAACACGGCGCACTCTCGCCCGGCGTCCTCGAACGCGCGCAGGGTCGCGATGTTGCCGCCGCCGATCGAGTACACCGCGCGGATCTCCGGGTCACGGTCCAGGGCGGCCCGGACCAGGTCGTACTGGGTGGCGTCCAGGCCCTGCCCCTCGGCGATCTCGACGAGGGCCCGGCCGGGGTGGCGGGCGCGCATGGCGCCGCGGAAGCCCATCTCGCGCTCCTCCTCGTTGCGGAAGAAGCCGCTGGAGAGGCTGGTGAGGACATTGCCGGGCCGGTCGCCCAGCCACTGTCCCACGAGGTAGGCGGCGGTGGCGCCGGCCGCCCGGTTGTCGCTGCCGACATGACCGATCCGGGCGCTCGCGGGCAGGTCCGTCACCAGGGTCACCACCGGGATGCCGGCCGCGGCGAGCCGGCCGACGGCGAGGGTGATCTCCGGGACGTCCGGCGCCTTGAGGAACACGCCCTGCGAGCCGCGCCGGCCGATCCGGTCGAGGACGGCGACCAGTTCCTCCGCCGGGCCGGTCTCCCGGAAGTGGAAGCGGGAGCGGACCACCGCCGGGTGCAGGGAGGGCAGTTCGGCCTCCAGGGCGGTGCGGACGGCGGTGGAGAACCGCTCCGGCGACTGCATCACGATGTCCACCATGAAGGTCCGGCCGACGAGCCGGACCTGGGTGCGCTGCCGGTCCAGGTCGGCTATCGCGCGGTGCACCTCTTGCGCGGTGCTGTCCCGCACTCCGC
The DNA here is from genome assembly GCF_055571535.1 of Streptomyces sp. NPDC030893. Lineage (NCBI taxonomy): Bacteria > Bacillati > Actinomycetota > Actinomycetes > Kitasatosporales > Streptomycetaceae > Streptomyces > Streptomyces sp. NPDC030893. The sequence goes on from NZ_JBVIFC010000005.1 coordinate 382,886, forward strand.
CCCGGCCGTTGAGGACACGGTCCACCGTGGCCTCGCTCAACCCTGCCTGACGTGCGATTTCCCTGATCGGGAAGGGATGGCCCATACGGAGGCTCCTGAGGGGTTTTTGATGGCACCCTGCTGGTTGTTCGAAGGGTTTGTACTGACAAGAATGACACCAGCCGCGTCGCTCCGTGACCAGAAGGGACGACCCCATGTCCGCATCACCTTCCGTGCAGACCCCCGCCCCGGCCGCCTGGCTGTCCGAGGAGGACTGCGACCTGGACGCCCTGCGCGCCCTGGTCGAGCAGCAGACCGACCTCGCCCGCTACCCGCACGCCTCCGCCGTCGAGCGGAACGTGCTGCTCTACGACGCCGAGCGGCTCGCGCCGGCCGACCGCCGCGCCGTACAGGCCGAACTGGTGGAGGCCCTGGCCGACGGTCCCGGCATCGTGGTGGTCCGCGGTGCCTTCCCCGACCCGGCGGTCGTGGACCGGGCCACCGCGGTGTTCGACGCCCTGATCGCCGAACAGCGGGCCTCGGGCGCCGGCGCCGGGGACCACTTCGCCAAGCCGGGCGCCAACGACCGGGTGTGGAACGCCCTGGAGAAGGCGGCGCTGCACGACCCGCGGGCGTTCGCCGACTACTACGCCAACGACGTGATCGCGCTGGTCTCCTCGGCCTGGCTGGGCCCCGGCTACCAGGTCACCTCCCAGGTCAACGTGGTCAACCCGGGCGGTGCCGCGCAGACCGTGCACCGCGACTACCACCTCGGCTTCCTCTCCAACGAGACCGCCGCCCGCTACCCCGCCCACGTGCACCGCCTCTCCCCCGTGCTCACCCTCCAGGGCGCGGTGGCGCACTGCGACATGCCCGTCGAGTCCGGGCCCACGCTCTACCTTCCGCACTCGCAGAAGTACGGGCCCGGCTATCTCGCCTGGCGGCTCCCGGAGTTCCACGCGTACTTCGAGAAGCACCACGTCCAGCTGCCGCTCGCCAAGGGTGACGCGGTGTTCTTCAACCCGGCGCTGTTCCACGCCGCGGGCGCCAACCACTCGGCGGACATCCGGCGGATGGCCAATCTGCTCCAGGTGTCCTCCGCGTTCGGGCGGGCCATGGAGACCGTCGACCGGGAGGCTGTGGCGGGCGCCGTGTACCCGGTGCTCCTGGCCCGGAAGGCGGAGGGTGCCGGGGAGCGGTGGCTGGAGAACGTGATCGCCGCGAGCGCCGAGAGCTACCCCTTCCCCACCAACCTCGACAACGACCCGCCGGTCGAGGGCCTGGCCCCGCCGTCGCAGGCCGATGTCGTGCGCCGGGCGCTGCGCGAGGGGTGGACCGCGCGGGCCCTGCGGGACGAACTGCGGGCCGGCGGCAAGCGGCGCGAGAGCTGAAAGGAGCCCGGGGACACATCATGGGACTTCTCGACGACAAGGTCGTCCTCGTCAACGGCGGCAGCCAGGGCGTCGGTGCCGCCGTCGCGCGGGCCGCGGTCCGTGAGGGGGCGGTCGTGGCCTTCAGCGGGCGCCGGCCGGAGCCCGGCGAGGCGCTGGCCGCCGAGCTGACCGCCGGCGGCGGCCAGGCGATGTTCGTACGGGCCGACCTGGCCGACGCCGAGCAGGCCGGGGCCTGCGTCGCCCGGGTGGTGGCGGCGTACGGCCGGGTGGACTGCCTGGTCAACTCCGCCGGTCTGACCGCGCGCGGAACCCTGCTGGACACCACGCCCGAGCTGTTCGACCGGCACATGGCGGTCAACCTGAGGGCGCCGTTCTTCGCCATGCAGGCCGCCGTCGCGGACATGGTGCGGCGCGAGGAGCCCGGCACGATCGTCAACATCATCACCTCGTCGGCGCACGGCGGGCAGCCGTACCTCGCGCCGTACGTGGCGGCCAAGGCCGGGCTGATCGGACTCACCCGGAACGCCGCGCACGCCCACCGCTGGGACCGGATCCGGATCAACGGCGTGAACATCGGCTGGACCGCCACCGAGGGCGAGGACGCCACCCAGCGCACCTACCACGCCGCCGGGGACGACTGGCGCGAACAGGCCGCCGCGCGGCTGCCGATGGGCAGGCTCGGCCGGCCGGACGAGATCGCCGACTTCGTGGTCCTGCTGCTCTCCGACCGGTCCGGGGTGGTCACCGGGTCCGTGATCGACTGGGACCAGAACGTCCTCGGCGGCCTCGACTGATCTCCCCCACCCCCCGCCCGTACGAACCCCGCAAGCAAGGAGCACCGTCCCCATGCGTATCGGAATCCTCGGCCTCGGCCGTATCGGCGCCTTCCACGCCGAGACCCTGTCCGGGCTCGACGCCGTCGAGTCCCTCGTCGTCTCCGACCCGTTCGCGGACGCCGCGAAGGCCGCCGCCGAGCGGTTCGGCGCCGAGGTCGCGGACTCCCCCGAGGCGCTGCTCGCGGCCGGGGTGGACGGCGTGGTCGTCGCCGCCGCGACCGACGCCCACCCGGCGCTGATCGTGGCCTGCGCGGAGGCGGGCGTGCCCGTGTTCTGCGAGAAGCCCGTGGCCCGCACCATGGCCGAGGGCGTGGAGGTGCTGAAGGCCGTCGGGGGGCGGGACGTGCCGGTCCAGATCGGTTACAACCGCCGCTTCGACGCGGGCTTCGCCGCCGCTCGGGCCGCCGTACGGAGCGGGGAGCTGGGCACGCTGCACACCGTGCGCTCGACCACGCTGGACCCGGCGCCGCCGCCGGCCGCCTACATCGCCGCCTCCGGGGGCATCTTCCGCGACTGCTCGGTGCACGACTTCGACATCATCCGCTGGGTGACCGGGCGGGAGGTGACCGAGGTGTACGCCGCCGGCGGCAACCGGGGCGCCGACTACATCAGGGACGCGGGCGACGCCGACACCACGGGCGCGGTCCTCACCCTGGACGACGGCACCCTCGCGGTGGTCTCCAACAGCCGTCACAACGCCCGGGGTTACGACGTCCGCATGGAGATCCACGGTTTCCTGGACTCCATCGCGGTGGGCCTGGAGGACAAGCTGCCGCTGCGGTCGGTGGAGCCGGGCGTGACCTTCCCCGCGGGCGTCCCGCACGACTTCTTCATGGACCGCTTCACGGCCGCCTACCGCGCCGAACTGACCGCGTTCACCGAGGTCGTGGCCGGCGGGCGTCCCTCACCGTGCACGATCGAGGACGCCCTGGAGGCGGGCTGGATCGCCGAGGCCTGCACCCGGTCGCTGCACGAGCACCGTCCGGTCACCGTCGAGGAGGTACGGCAGGCCTGAGCGTGCCGCGCCGACGGCGCGGCGCTCGCACGTGTACGGCCGCTCCCCGAGGGGGCGGCCGTACACGTGGGGTCACCGGTACAGCGGTGGTTTCTCCGCCAGGTCGACCTCCACCCGGCCGCCCTCCTCCAGGGCGCGGACGCCGGCCTCGCAGACGGCCGCCGCGGCGTAGCCGTCCCAGGTGCTGGGGCCGGTGATCTCCCCGCGGCGGGTGGTGTCGACCCAGGTCTGGATCTCGTCGTCGTAGGCCTGGGCGAAGCGGTCGGTCCAGTCCTGGGCGATGGTGCCGCCCCAGCGGCCGGCCGTGTGGGTGACCAGGTCGTGGCCGTCGCCGATGCGGGCGGTGCCGCGTTCGCACACCACTTCGGCCTGGACCTGGTAGCCGAAGCCGCAGTTGACGAAGATCTCGACGTCGGAGAGGGCTCCGCCGTCGGTCTCCAGGACGACGAACTGCGGGTCGCGCAGTCCTTCGGGGGCGCCGGCGGACGGGGCCGGGCGCAGCACCGTCACGGCGGTGATCTCGTGGCCGAGCAGCCACCGGGTGGCGTCGACTTCGTGGGCGACCGAGTCGGTGATGAGCATCGCGCTGGTGAAGAAGGGCGGGCTCGCCACGTTGCGGTGGCGGTTGTGCAGCATCAGGGGGCGGCCCAGCCGGCCGGTGGACAGCAGGGCCTTGAGCTTCACGTACTCGCTGTCGTAGCGGCGCATGAAGCCGACCTGCACCCGGCGGTGGCCGAGGGCCAGTTCGGCCTCCATGACGCGCAGGGCGGAGGCCGCGTCGGGGGTGAGCGGCTTCTCGCACAGGACGGGCAGGTCGTGCTCGAACGCGGTGAGCAGGGCGGCCTCGTGGGCCGGTCCGGAGCTGGCGATCAGCACGGCGTCGACGTCGGCCGCCGCCATCGCGGCGGCCGCGTCGGTGTGGGCGGTGCAGCCGTCGATGCCCGCGGCGACGGCCTCGGCCCGTCCGGCGTCGACGTCGACGACGGCGGTGACCCGTGCGCCGCTGATGACCCGGTCGATCCTGCGTACGTGGTCCGTGCCCATGCGGCCGGTGCCGATGACGGCGATGCCCAGTGGCTCGCGCCGGTTCATCACTTCTCGCCTTCCCGTCCGGGTCGTCAGGCGCCGCAGGAGCGGAGGAACTTGCGGGTGCGTTCGGCGATGGGGAAGGGCTTGTCGGGCTCGCAGGGGTACATGTCCTGCTCGACGATGGCGAACAGGTCCACGTCGAGCTTCTGGGCGGCGGTGAGCACCGGGCCGAGTTCGGGGACGCCGGCGGGCGGTTCGCACATCACTCCGCGCTGGACCGCGGGCCCGAACGGCACTTGGTCCCTGACGACCTCGGCGAGGATCTCCGGGTCGACCTGCTTGAGGTGCAGGTAGCCGATGCGTTCGCCGTAGGTCTCGATCAGCTTGACGCTGTCGCCGCCGCAGTAGGCGTAATGTCCGGTGTCCAGGCAGAGGCCGACCAGGGAGGAGTCGGTCGAGTCGAGGAAGCGCTCGACGTGCTCCTCGGTGTCGATGTGGGTGTCGGCGTGCGGGTGGACGACGATGTCGAGCCCGTAGGTGTCCTTCACCTCGCGGCCGAGGCGTTCCATGCCGCGGGTGAGGTGGCCCCACTGTTCGGTGGTGAGCTCCGGGGGTTCGAGGATCTCGGCGGTCTTGTCGTCGCGCCAGAAGGACGGGATGACGACGAGGTGCCGCGCGTCCATGTCCCGGGTGAGGGCGGCGACGCGGCTGACCTGTTCCCAGGTGGACTCCCACTCGGAGGGGCCGCGGTGCAGTCCGCAGAAGATGGTGCCGGCGGAGACCCTCAGGCCCCGCCGGTTCACCTCGTCGGTGAGTCGGGCCGCGTCGGTCGGGAGGTAGCCGTAGGGGCCGAGTTCGATCCAGGAGTAGCCGGCCTCGGCGACCTCGTCGAGGAAGCGCTGCCAGGGCACCTGCTGCGGGTCGTCGGGGAACCAGACGCCCCAGGAGTCGGGGGCGGAACCGACCCGGATGCGGTCGAGCGCGACTGCCATGTCAGGACTTTCCTTCCGGAGTTGCTGCGGGGGCCTGGAGGGCGTCCTCCTCGGGAAGCTCCTCGGTGTCGACTCCGCGCACCTGTGCCAGTTCGTGCTTGAGGGCGGCCAGTTCGGCGCCGCCGGCCATGTGGTTGGTCAGCTCCTCGAGGGTGACCTCGCTGCGGTCGGCGCTGAGTTCCATGGTGCCCAGGCGCAGCACGCTGAAGTGGTCGCCGACCATGTAGGCGTGGTGCGGGTTGTGGGTGATGAAGATGACGCCGAGGCCGCGGTCGCGGGCCATGGCGATGTACTTGAGGACGACGCCGGACTGCTTGACGCCGAGGGCGGCGGTCGGCTCGTCGAGGATGAGGACGCGGGCGCCGAAGTAGACGGCGCGGGCGATGGCGACGCACTGGCGCTGGCCGCCGGAGAGGGTGCCGATGGGCTGTTCCAGGTCGTCCAGGACGATGCCCATGTTGCGCAGTTCCTCGTCGGCCGTCTTCTTCATCCGGTCGATGTCGAGGCGGCGCAGGGGCCAGGGGCCCTTGGTCATCTCGGAGCCGAGGAAGAAGTTCCGCCAGACGGGCATCAGCGGGACGACCGCGAGGTCCTGGTAGACGGTGGCGATGCCCTTGGCGAGGGCCTCGCGCGGGGTGGAGAAGCGCACCTGGGTGCCGTCGACGAGGAACTCGCCCTCGGTGTGCTGGTGCAGCCCGGAAATGATCTTGATCAGGGTGGATTTGCCGGCGCCGTTGTCGCCGAGGACACAGCTCACCCTGCCGGGACGGACGCCGAGGTCGACGCCGTGCAGGGCGCGGATGTTGCCGTATGCCTTGCCCGCGCCGCGCAGTTCCACCAGGGGGCGGTCGCCGTCCGGCGGGGTGTCCTTCAGGACGGCGCCGTCGGCGGAGGTCGTCTTGTCGGTCATTGCGGTCACCTCCGGGTCGCCGTGCGCTGGACCCACAGATTGATGAGGACGGCGCCGAGGAGCATCACGCCGAGGAAGGCCTTGAACCAGTCGGGGTTCCAGCCGGCGTAGACGATGCCCTGCTGCACCATGCCGAACATGAAGGCGCCGAAGACCGGGCCGATCGCGGAGCCGTAGCCGCCGGTCAGCAGGCAGCCGCCGATGACCGCCGCGGCGATGTAGATGAGCTCCTGGCCCACGCCCTCGCCGGACTGCACGGTGTTGAAGGAGAACAGGTTGTGCATGCCGACGAACCAGGCGCCGAAGCCGACCAGCATGAACAGCGAGATCTTGGTGAAGGTGACGGGGACACCGACCGCGCGGGCGCTGTCCTTGTTGCCGCCGACCGCGAAGATCCAGTTGCCGTACTTGGTGCGCAGCAGGACCCAGGTGGCCAGGGCCGCGAAGACCAGCCACCACACGACGGTGATCTTCACCTGGACGCCGGCGATCTCGAAGCTGGAGGCGAAGAGGGCCTTGGCCTGGTCGAAGCCGTCCATGTCGCTGATGTTGTCGGTGGCGACGTTGCCGGTGACGAGCTTGGTCACCGCGAGATTGACGCCCTGCAGGATCAGGAAGGTGCCGAGGGTGACCAGGAAGCTCGGCAGTCCGGTCTTGACCAGCATCCAGCCGTTGAACAGGCCGACGGCGAGGGACACCACGAGGGCGACGATCACGCCCACCCAGACGTTCAGGGTGAGCTGGTAGCTGAGCATGCTCGCGGTCAGTGCCGAGGTGACGACGGCGACACCGGCCGAGAGGTCGAACTCGCCGCCGATCATCAGCAGGGCCACGGGCAGTGCCATGATCCCGATGGTCGACGACTGGTACAGGATGTTCGCCATCGAGCTGCCGTCCCGCACCGGCGGGGCGGCGAACAGGAAGAACACCAGCACGGCCACGGCGCCGAGGAACACGCCGACCTCGGGCCGGGCGAGCATCCGCAGCGCCAGCGGGCGCCGCACGGTGCGGCCGTCGCTCTGCCGGGGGCCGGGAGCCGGCGGCGGGGTCACCGCCGGCTCAGCCTGTTGTGCCATGCTCATCACCGAGTGCCCTTCGCGGCGAACTCGGAGACCGCGTCGACGTTGGACTTGTCGACGAACGCCGGGCCGGTCAGGACCGGCTGCTCACCGCCGCCGCTGTAGTTGCCGTTGTTCTTGTAGAGCCACAGGCCGTCGATGGCGAGGTAGCCCTGGAGGTAGGGCTGCTGGTCCACGGCGAACTCGATGGAACCGTCCTGGATGGCCTTGGTCAGTTCCTTGTTGAGGTCGAACGTGGCGACCTTCGCCTTGCTGCCGGCGTCGCCCACCGACTGCACCGCGGTCGGCGCGAACGGCGCGCCGAGGGTGAGGACGTAGTCGATGGCGGAGTCCTGCTCGAGCTTGGCGGTGATGGTCGACTTCACCGACGGCATGTCGGTGCCGTTGACGTTGACGACCTGGGTCTCGCCCTCGAAGGTCTTCTTCACGCCGTCGCAGCGCTGGGTCAGGCCGACGTTGCCCTGCTCGTGGACGACGCAGAGGGCGTTCTTGGCGCCGACCTCGTTGAGCTTCTTGCCGAAGGCCTCGCCCGCGACGGACTCGTCCTGGCCGAAGAACTCCAGCAGGCCGAGCTCCTTCCAGTCGCTCAGTCCGGAGTTGAGTCCGACGACGGGTATGCCGGCCGCCTCGGCCTTGTCGATGACGGCCTTGAGGGCGTCGGGCTTGGCGAGGGTGACGGCTATCCCGTCGACCTTCTGGTCGATGGCGTTCTGCACCAGGTTGGCCTGGTTGCCCGCGTTCGGGTCGGCGGAGTAGATGAGGTCGACGTTGTCCTTGGCGGCCGCGGCCTCGGCGCCCTTGCGGACGATGTCCCAGAAGGTGTCGCCGGGCGCCTGGTGGGTGACGAGGGCGACCTTCATACGGGGCGTGGAGGCCTTGCCCGCCGAGGCGCCGTCTCCGCCTTCCTCGGACTTCTTGCCTCCGGAACCGCTGGAACAGCCGGCGAGGGCCAGGGCGGCTGCCGCCGCGACCGCGACGAACGGCGCGATTCTGCGGGAGCGGGTGTGAGAAGAGCGGTCCATCTGTCCTGCACCTCACTGTGCTACGCGGGGAAAGGGCGGGGGTCCGAGGATCCGGTGGCCCGGAGCCTCGGGAGTCCGGGTGTGTGCCGTGGCACACGGCTGTCGTGCTGGGACGCGATCCAATCCCCAGATACGGCCGGTGTCAATACTTTGTTAAGACATCAGTTCACGCGCTCGTCCGAATGTAAGTACAAACTATTGACACCGCCGCCCTCGGAGACCTACACCTGAGAGGCGACAGGTCCCTGGAATCCACGTCCCCACCGTGGCAGGGCGCCCTGGGACCCGCATCCTCAAGCGCTTCAGGAGCATCGCGTCATGGCCGACTCACCACAGTATTTCGACCTGGTCACCATGGGTCGCATCGGGGTCGATCTTTACCCCCTGCAGACCGGTGTGCCGCTGTCGCGCGTGGAGACATTCGGGAAGTTCCTGGGCGGTTCGGCCGCGAACGTCGCGGTCGCGGCCGCCCGGCTGGGCCGCTCCGCGGCGGTGATCACCCGCACGGGGGCGGACCCCTTCGGCACGTACCTGCACGAGGCGCTGAAGGACTTCGGCGTGGACGACCGCTGGGTCACCCCGGTGGCCGCGTATCCCACCCCCGTCACGTTCTGCGAGATCTTCCCGCCGGACGACTTCCCGCTCCACTTCTACCGCCGCCCCAAGGCCCCGGACCTGGAGATCCACACCCATGAGCTGGACCTGCCCGCCGTCCGCGCGGCGGGCATCTTCTGGATCACCGGCACGGGGCTGAGCGAGGAACCGAGCCGGTCGGCCACGCTCGACGCCCTCGCGGCCAGGGACGGGGCCGGCACGACCGTTTTCGACCTGGACTGGCGCCCCATGTTCTGGCGGGACCCGGACCAGGCACGTCCGTACTACCGCGAGGCACTGCGCCACGCGACGGTCGCGGTCGGCAACCTCGACGAGTGCGAGGTCGCCACCGGCCTGCGCGAGCCGGAGGCCTGCGCCGAGGCGCTGCTGGCGGCCGGCGTGGAGCTGGCCGTGGTCAAGCAGGGCCCGAGGGGTGTGCTCGCCGTGCACCGGGACGGCACCCGGGCCGAGGTGCCCCCGGTGCCGGTCGAGGTGGTCAACGGTCTCGGCGCGGGCGACGCCTTCGGCGGCTCGCTCTGCCACGGTCTGCTCTCCGGCTGGGACCTGGAGCGGACCATGCGCCACGCCAACGCCGCCGGTGCCCTCGTCGCCTCGCGCCTCGCCTGTTCGTCCGCCATGCCGACCGGGCCGGAGGTGGCGGACCTCCTCGCGCGGGCCGCGTCGCCGGACGCGGCGGGCCTGCCGAGCCAGTCCTGAACGGAGCCCTTCCTTGAATCTCAGCATCACCGACCTCACCACGGTCCGTGCCCGGAATCCGGAGGCCGTCGCCGAGGCGGCCGCCCGCCGGGCCCGCCGTCCGCTGATCGGCGACAGCGGCCGGCTGATGATCGTGGCCGCCGACCACCCCGCGCGGGGGGCGCTCGGCATCGGCGACCGGCGCCTGGCCATGGCGGACCGCGCCGATCTGCTGGAACGTCTCTGCGTCGCACTGTCCCGGCCGGGTGTGGACGGGGTGCTGGCCACCGCCGACATCCTCGAGGACCTGCTGCTGCTCGGGGCGCTGGAGCACAAGGTCGTCATGGGCTCGATGAACCGCGGCGGTCTGGCGGGCGCGTCCTTCGAGATGGACGACCGCTTCACCGGTCACCGCGCCGAGGACATCGCCCGGCTCGGTTTCGACGCCGGCAAGCTGCTCGTCCGGATCGACTACGACGACCCCGGCTCACTGACCACCCTGGAGTCCTCCGCCCGCGCCGTCGACGCCATGGCCGAGCGCCGGCTGCCGGTGTTCGTGGAGCCGTTCATCTCCCGCCGGGTGGACGGCCGGGTCCGCAACGACCTGTCCGCCGAGGCCGTCACCCGCTCCATCGCCATCGCCTCGGGGCTGGGCGGCACCTCCGCCTACACCTGGCTGAAACTGCCGGTCACCGACGACGTCGCCGACATGGCGGAGGTGCTGCGCACCTCGACGCTGCCGGTGGTGCTGCTCGGCGGGGAGGTCGGCGACCAGGAGGCGGCGTACGAGCGGTGGGGCAAGGCGCTGCGGCTGCCCACCGTGCAGGGGATGGTCGTCGGCCGTTCGCTGCTCTACCCGGCCGGCGGCAGCGTGGAGCAGGCCGTCGACACGGCCGTCGGCCTGTTGTGAGAAGCCCGTACGACAACGGAGGCATCGCATGACGCATCACCTTCCCGCGGGCAAGGCCCTCGCCGGCCCCTACGTGGTCGACGTGACCCCGGAATCCGCCGGGTGGGGTTACTCGAGTCTGCGCGTCCTGGAGCTGGCGCCGGGCGGCACCCACACCTTCGACGCCGGCGACAGCGAGTGGATCGTGCTGCCGCTGAGCGGCGGCTGCACGGTTGCCGTGGACGACGACTTCGGCCACGACACCTTCGAACTCACCGGCCGTACCAGCGTGTTCGACGGCGTGACCGACTTCGCCTACGTCCCGCGCGACGCCCGCGCGAGCGTGACCTCCGCCGGCGGCGGCCGGTTCGCGCTCACCGGCGCCCGCTGCACCCGCCGCCTGCCCGCCCGTCACGGTCCCGCCTCCGGCGTGCCCGTCGAACTGCGCGGCACCGGGAACTGCTCACGGCAGGTCAACAACTTCGGCGCGGCGGGCACGTTCGAGTGCGACAAGCTCATCGCCGTGGAGGTGCTCACCCCGGGCGGCAACTGGTCGTCCTTCCCCCCGCACAAGCACGACGAGCACCGGCCGGGCGAGGAGTCCGTGCTGGAGGAGATCTACTACTTCGAGTTCGCCGGCCACGACGGCACCCCCGGCCTCGGCTACCAGCGGGTCTCCCCCTCCGGCCCGGGGCGCGACACGGACGTGCTGGCGGAGGTGCGCGACGGCGACGTCGTCCTCATCCCGGACGGCTGGCACGGGCCGTCCATGGCCGTGCCCGGCCACCACATGTACTACCTCAACGTCATGGCGGGCCCCGAGGAGGAGCGCGCCTGGCTGATCTGCGACCACCCCGACCACGCCTGGATCCGCGGTACGTGGGCGGACGCGCCGGTCGACCCCCGACTCCCCCTCTACACCGCACCGGAGAGGTCCGCATGAGCGCCACCACCCGCCGACTGACGACCGCCCAGGCACTGGTGCGGTTCCTGTCCGCCCAGTACACCGAACGGGACGGCGTGCGCCGCCGGCTGATCGCGGGCACCTGGGGCATCTTCGGTCACGGCAACGTGGCCGGCGTCGGGCAGGCGCTCGTCGAGTACGCCGACGTCATGCCGTACCACCAGGGCCGCAACGAACAGGCGATGGTGCACGCGGCGGTCGGATACGCCCGCCAGCTGAACCGGCTCTCCGCGCAGGCGGTGACGACCTCCATCGGCCCCGGCGCGACCAACCTGGTCACCGGCGCGGCCCTCGCCACCGTCAACCGGCTGCCGGTACTCCTGCTGCCGGGCGACTACTTCGCCTCGCGCGCCGCCGACCCGCTGCTCCAGCAGCTGGAACACCCGGTCGAGGCCGATGTGTCGGTCAACGACACGCTCCGGCCGGTGTCGCGGTACTTCGACCGCGTCACCCGCCCCGAGGCACTGATCGCGTCCGCGCTGAACGCGATGCGGGTGCTCGCCGACCCGGCCGAGACCGGCGCCGTCACCCTCGCCCTGCCGCAGGACGTGCAGGCCGAGGCGTACGACTGGCCGGAGGAGTTCTTCGCCGAGCGCGTCTGGTCCGTACGCCGTCCGGTCCCGGACCCGGTGGAGCTGACGGCGGCCGCGCAGGCCGTACGGGCGGCGCGGCGGCCGCTGATCGTCGCGGGCGGCGGTGTCCACCACAGTGAGGCCGAGGAGGCGCTGCGGGCGCTGGTGGACGCCACCGGCATCCCCGTCGCCTCCACCCAGGCCGGCAAGGGCTCCCTGCGCCACGACCACCCCGCCGACCTCGGCGGCATCGGCCACACCGGCACGGAGGTGAGCGACGAACTCGCCCGCACCGCCGACCTGGTGATCGGGGTCGGCACCCGCTACACCGACTTCACCACCGCCTCCGGCACCCTCTTCCGGAACCCGGACGTGCGCTTCCTCAATCTCAACATCACCGGCTTCGACGCCCACAAGCTGGCGGCGCGCACCTTGGTCTGCGACGCGCGGGCGGGTCTCGAACTGCTCGCCGGGGCGCTGGCCGGGCACCGTGTGGCACCGTCGTACGAGGCGGAGTACCGCGCGGGCAAGGAACGCTGGGAGCGGGTCGTCGAGGACGCCTACCGGGCCGACGACGAGAACGCGGTACCGACGCAGACGCAGGTGCTGGGCGCCCTGGACGCGGTCGTCGGCGACGAGGACGTGGTGATCAACGCGGCCGGTTCGCTCCCCGGCGACCTGCACAAGCTGTGGCGCGCGCGCAGCCCCCGCCAGTACCACCTGGAGTACGGCTACTCCTGCATGGGGTACGAGATCCCGGCCGCGCTGGGGGTCCAGCAGGCCGCCCCGGGCACCCCGGTGTGGGCGCTGGTCGGCGACGGCACGTATCTGATGGGGCCGACGGAGATCGTCACGGCCGTCCAGGAGGGCCTGCCGGTCACCATGGTCCTCATCCAGAACCACGGGTACGCCTCCATCGGCGGGCTGTCCGAGGAGACCGGCGGCGAACGCTTCGGCACCGCCTACCGCCACCGGGCCGCCGACGGGACCTTCACCGGCGCCCCGCTCCCCGTCGACCTCGCCGCGAACGCGGCCAGCCTCGGTATGGACGTCCTGCGCGCCAAGACGGTGCGGGAACTGCGCGACGCGCTGGCCGAGGCCCGTGCCTCGGACCGTCCGACCTGCGTCTACGTCGAGACCGACCCGGCCGCCACCGCTCCCCCGGCCCAGGCCTGGTGGGACGTGCCGGTGGCCGAGGTGGCGACCCGCGAGGCCGCCTCCCGGGCCCGCGAACGGTACGACGCGCAGGTCGCCGGACGCCGCCGCCACCTGTGAACCCGCCGCACCGTCCGCGCTCCTACAGGGAGGTACGTTCCATGGCGAAGACCGGTGACCGCGCACGTGCGGCGGCCGAACCCGCGCTGAGCACCCTGGACTTCGCCCTGGACCGGGGCAGTCCGGTGCCGCTGTACCACCAGCTCGCCCAGCAGCTGGAGGCGGCCATCGGGCGGGGGGTCCTCGCCCCGGGCGACCTCCTGGGCAACGAGGTGGACCTCTCGGTGCGCCTCGGCCTGTCCCGGCCCACCGTGCGCCAGGCGATCCAGTCCCTTGTCGACAAAGGGCTTCTGGTCCGGCGGCGCGGGGTGGGCACCCAGGTGGTGCACAGCCAGGTCAGGCGCCCGCTGGAGCTGACCAGCCTCTACGACGACCTGGAGGCGGCCGGCCAGGTGCCGACCACGCTGGTGGTCCGCAGCGAGACGGTCCCGGCTTCCCCCGGCGTGGCCGCGGCGCTGGGCCTGGCGGAGGGCGCCGAGGTCGTCCTCCTGGAGCGCCTGCGCCGCACCCACGGCCGGCCGGTCGCCCTGCTGTGCAACTATCTGCCGTCGGGCCTGCTGGACCTGGACGGCGTCCGGCTGGAGACGACCGGCCTGTACAGGATGATGCGCTCGGCCGGCATCACCCTGCACAGCGCCCGCCAGACCGTCGGCGCCCGCTCGGCCACCGCGCAGGAGGCCGCGCGCCTGGACGAGAAGGAGGGGGCCGCACTGCTCACCATGCAGCGCACGGCCTACGACGACACGGGCCGCCCTGTGGAGTTCGGAACCCACATCTACCGCGCGTCCGGGTACTCGTTCGACTTCCAGCTGCTGGTGAGACCGTGAGGCGCGGGGCGCCGGGTCAGTGCGCCGCGTCCATCCGGGCGCGCTGCTCCGGCGAGAGTTCCAGGTCCACCGCCGCCAGGTTCTCCTCCAGTTGAGCCGGTGAGGAGACGCCGGCCAGCGGGAGGACCGGCAGCTCGTGGCCGAACTGCCAGGCCAGCACCACCTGGCCCGGGGTCGCGCCGGTCTCCCGGGCGACCTCGTGCAGCACCGCGAGGCGGGCGGGGGTGCCCGGGTGGTCGTAGTCGTGGGGCAGCCGTTCGGGGTGGGTGTAGGCGCCCTTCAGCAGCGGCGAGTAGGCGACCAGGGTCAGTGCGGGCTCGGCGCGCAGGTAGCCGGCCAGTTCCGCGCCGGCGTGGCCGAGGCTGCCGTCGGGGAAGAGGTCCTCGGGGACGTCGGAGCGGGGGCGCAGATAGCTGTGCTGGTACTGCAGCACCTCGTAGCCGGGCAGTCCGGCAGCGGCGGCGATCGCACGGGCCCGCTCCACCCGCCACACGGCCTGGTTGCTCGCCCCGAGCAGTCCCACGCTGCCGTCGGCGACCAGGGCGCCGAAGGCCTCGACCGTCTCCCGCTGCGGGACGGTGTGGTCGTCGATGTGCGCGTACAGCAGGTCGAGCCGCTCCAGCCCGAGCCTCTCGCGGCTGCGTTCGGACGACTCCCGGATCACCTTCGCGGACAGGCCCTCGGCGTTGTCGATGTAGGTCGTGCCGGGAGCGAGGGGCCGTGCGCCGAGCTTGGTCGCGAAGACGATCTCGTCGCCGACGCCGCGGCTGCGCCGCCAGCGGCCGAGCAGTTCCTCGCTCTGCCCGCCCTGGCCGCCGTCGGTCCAGAAGGCGTAGTTGTCGGACGTGTCGATGAAGTTCCCGCCGGCTTCGGCGTAGCGGTCGAGCAGGGCGAAGGCGGTCTTCTCGTCGGTCACCGATCCGAACAGCATCGCGCCGAGCGCGAGGACGCTCACACGGCGGCTGTCGGGGCCGGTGCCGATGGTGCGGTACTTCATGGCGGATACCTCCCGTCCGCACCCCGTTGTCGGGGTACGGAAAGGGAGTCTTCCCGCTGGAGCGCACTCCAGGTCAAGCGCCGGAACCGTCCCGGACGCCCCCGGTCGGAAACTGATCCACCCGGCGGTTCGTCCTGACCAGGGAGACGAGCGGACGGGGAGTCGGGTGGAGCGGGAGGGCGGCGGTGTGACGCCGGCGGAGAAGACGATGGTGTCCTGGAGCCGGGAGGTGTGGACGCGGGGGCGTGCGATCGCAGCGTGCGCGGTGCTGACGGGCGGGCTGCTGGCGTTCCACGGGGCGGTGCCCAACTCGCCGGGGCGGCTGGGCAGTCTGCTGGAAGCCTTCCTGCCGTGGCTCGGTCTGGTGGTCGTCCCGCTGTTCGGTCTGGCCCTGCTGCGCCGTTCGGCCGTCGCCCTGCTGGCCCTGCTGCTGCCCACGGCGGCCTGGACGCACCTCTTCGGCGGGCTGCTGCTGCCCGGGGCGCCGTCCGGACCGCGCGCCCTGGTGGTGGTGCAGCACAACGTGAGCGACGAGAACACCGACCCGGCGGGCACGGCCCGGGCCCTGGCCGCCGCCGGGCCCGACCTCATCGCGCTCCAGGAGCTGGTGCCCGCCGCGCTGCCGGTCTACGAGGAGACCCTCGCCGCCGGCTATCCGTACCACGCGGTGCGGGGCACCGTCGGACTGTGGTCGAAGCATCCGCTCACCGGCGCCCGGACCCTGGACATCAGGCCCCGGGACATCACGGAGCCCTGGAGCCGTGGCCTGCGGACCGTGGTGCGCACGCCGTACGGCGAGATCGCGGCGTACGTGGCGCACCTGCCGTCGATCCGTCTCGGGGCGGGTGGCCTCGCCTCCTCCCGGCGGGACGAGAGCGCCGGTCTGCTGGGCCGGGCCGTGGCCGCCGAGCGGCTGGAGCGGGTGATCCTGCTGGGCGACCTCAACGGCACGGTCGACGACCGGGGGCTGGAGCCGCTGACCTCACGGCTGGGCGTGGCGCGGCGGGGTTTCGCCCTCAGTTTCCCCGCCTCCCTGCCGCTGGCCCGGATCGACCAGGTGATGGCCCGCTCGGCGACCGTCGACCACATCCGTGCCCTGCCCGCCACCGGCAGCGACCATCTGCCGGTGGCGGCCCGGATCACCCTGCGCTGATGCCGGCGAAGGGGCCCTCCAGGGCGGCCCATTGCAGGAGCATGATCGTCTTGGCGTCGTTGATCCCGCCGGTGCGGATCATGTCCAGTGCCCGGCGGAAGGGCAGTTCGACGATCTCGATGTCCTCGCCCTCGTCGTCGAGGCCCCCGCCCTCGTGGGTGCGGGTCGAGGGGCCGTACGCGGCGGCGTAGAAGCTGACGCGTTCGGTGACCGAGCCGGGGCTCATGTAGACGTCGAAGACGTGCTGGACGGGGCCGATGGTGTGGCCGGTCTCCTCCACCACCTCGCGGCGCACGGCGACCTCCGGGTGCTCGTCCTCGTCGTCGAGCAGACCGCCCGGTGTCTCGATCAGCAGGCCGTCGGGGTGGCCGTTGACGTAGACGGGGAAGCGGAACTGGCGGGTGAGCAGCACGGTTTCGCGTTCGGCGTCGTAGAGGAGCATGGTGGCGCCGTTGCCGCGGTCGTGGGTCTCGCGTTCCTGGGTGCTCCAGGTGCCGTCGGCGTGCTGGTAGTCGAAGGTCGTGGTGCGCTCGACGTACCAGTGACTGGACAGCAGTCTCACGTCCCGGACCTTCACGCGCGGGTTGCCGGTGAGGTCACGACCGGCACGGTCGAGTCCGGTGCGGCCCCGGCGGTCCGGGGTGTCGATACCGGCGGTCATCGGCGGGCCGGCGGCTGGGAGGGCGGGTGCACAGTGTTCATGCCCGCTTCTACCACGGTCCCGGCCACGTGGAGGCGGGACAGGTGAAGGGCCGTACCGAAGTATCCGGTACGGCCCGACGACCTGCTGCTTCGCAAGTCGGGACGACAGGATTTGAACCTGCGACCCCTTGACCCCCAGTCAAGTGCGCTACCAAGCTGCGCCACGTCCCGATGCGTTCGCGCGGGGTGACCCGCGTGATCGCGCGAACAGCACTTTACCCCACGTCCCGGGCCCGGCCGAAGCGGGCCGGGACTTGGGACAATCGGCGTATGGGCAGCATGGACAGCACGTCGACGGGCCGGACGGCCGCCGCGCGGGACCGGGACAGTGAGGGGCGGGCGCGCAACGCGCGGCCCCGGGACGGGCTCGGGCGGCCCCTGCCGTACGGGGCGCGGGGCGTGCCCCGGCAGCCGGAGGGGGTGGTGCGACCGCCCGCGGAGAGTGTCGCGGAGGCGCAGCGGCTGCTGGACGAGGGGAAGCCGTTCCACGCGCACGAGGTGTTCGAGGACGCCTGGAAGTCGGGGCCGGAGGAGGAGCGGGAGCTGTGGCGGGGGCTGGCCCAGCTCGCGGTGGGGCTCACGCATGCCGCGCGGGGGAACGTCACGGGCGGGGCGCGGCTGCTGCGGCGCGGGGCCGGTGCGGCGGAGGCGTGGGCCGCGGGGGCGGAATGCCGGCCGCACGGGATCGATCTGCCCGGTGTGATCGCCTGGGCCCGGGAGCTGGCGGCGGAGGTCGAGCGGGGCGGTGGTCCCGTGGACGCCGGGGCCAGGGCGCCGCGGCTGCGGGGGGCCTCCTGACGGCTCGCTCCTGACGGAGGGGCCGGGTGCGGTGTACGCGCTGTCAGTGCCGTGCGGCACACTCGGGGCGTGCGAGAGATTCATGTCATCGGTATCGGCGCGGGCGACCCCGACCAGCTGACCCTGCAGGCGGTCAAGGCGCTGCGGAGCACGGACGTGTTCTTCATCCTGGACAAGGGGGAGGCGAAGGCGGACCTGACCCGGCTGCGCCGGGACATGCTCGAGGCGCACGTACCGGAGGGTGCCTACCGCGTCGTCGAGGCGCGTGACCCGGAGCGGGACCGGGCGGCCGACGGCTCGGCGTACTCCCCCGCCGTCGGGGACTGGCGCAGCGCCCGCGCGGGCATCTACGAGCGGCTGATCGCGCGGGAGCTCGGCGAGGACGAGACCGGCGCGTTCCTGGTGTGGGGTGATCCCTCGCTGTACGACAGCACGCTCGGGATTCTCGAAGAGGTCCTGGAGCGCGGGGCCGTCTCCTTCACCTATGACGTGATACCGGGCATCAGCAGCGTGTCCGCGCTCGTGGCCCGGCACCGGACGGGGCTCAACCGCGTCGCCCGCCCGGTCCAGATCACCACCGGCCGCCGACTCTCCGAGGGCTTCCCGGAAGGGGTGGACGACGTGGTGGTGATGCTCGACGCCCACCAGTCCTTCCGTGCGTACGCGGACCAGGACGTCGACATCTACTGGGGCGCCTACATCGGCACGCCGGACGAGATCCTCGTCTCCGGGCCCCTCGCCGAGGCCGCGCCCCGCATCGAGCGGCTGCGCGCGGAGGCCCGGGAGCGCAAGGGCTGGATCATGGACACGTATCTGCTGCGCCGCCGGCCGTCCGAGGGCTGAGCGGCCGGGGCGCGGTGTGCGGGCCGGCCCGGGCCCCGGTGATCACCGTCCGGCCGCACTCACGTGCGTACACGGCCTACGATGACGCCGGGCGACTGGAGGAGTCATGGCCGTGGACTGGAGCGAGCGGGGCTATCACGCCCAGCGTTGGGCGGCGCGGGGGGCGCTGGCCGCCGCCGCGCTCGCGGTGGCGACCCCCTTGGTCTACGGCGGGTTGCGCGGTCTGCTGCTGCTGGTGTGCGGGGTCGCGGGACTGGCGCTGAGCGCGGCCGCCGTCTGGTGGACGCTGACCCTGCGGGGCCCCCTGCGGTGGGTGTCCGCGCTGATCGCCGTGTGCGTCCCGGCCGGTCTGCTCGCCCTGTTCGCCGTGACGCTGTTCTGGGCGCTGCTGGTGTCCCTGGCCCTGTGGGGTCTGGCGGTGTGGAGCGGCAGGTTCGCGCTGCGCGGCACGGGCGTCGGGCACACCCACGTACGGGAGCGGCGGCTGCCGCCGCCCCGGAAACCGGTGCTGATCATGAACCCCCGGTCGGGCGGCGGCAAGGTGGGCCGGTTCCGGCTGCGGGAGAAGGCCGAGCGGCTGGGCGCACGGGTGGTGCTCCTGGAACCCGGCAAGCAGCACGACGTCACCGCGCTGGCCCGGGCGGCGGTCGCCGACGGGGCGGATCTGCTGGGCGCCGCCGGGGGCGACGGCACGCAGGCGCTGGTCGCGGCCGTGGCCGCCGAGCACAACATCCCGTTCCTGGTCATCAGCGCCGGGACGCGCAACCACTTCGCCCTGGATCTCGGCCTGGACCGCGGGAACCCGGCCGCCTGTCTCGACGCGCTCACCGACGGCGTGGAACTCCGGGTCGACCTGGGGTTCGCCGGTGAGCAGCCGTTCGTGAACAACGCGTCCTTCGGCGCGTACGCGGCGATCGTGCAGAGCCCCGCCTACCGGGACGACAAGATCGGCACCAGCCTGGAGATGCTGCCGGACCTGCTCACCGGTCAGCAGGGGCCGCGGCTGGTGGCCCGCGCGGGGGACACGACGCTCACCGCTCCGCAGGCCGTGCTGGTCAGCAACAACCCGTACCGCACGGGCGACCCGTTCGGGCTCGGCCGGCGTGAACGGCTCGACTCGGCCGTGCTGGGCGTCCTCGGGGTCAAGCTGGAGGGTGCCGTCGGTGCCGCCGCCCTGCTGCTGAACCCGGAACCGAGCGGGCTCACCGTCCTGACCGCCCCCGACGTCGTCATCGAGGCGGACCGCGACGAGATCGAGGCCGGCGTCGACGGGGAGGCCATGGTGCTGCCGGCCCCCGTCCGCTGCCGCATCGCTCCGGGCGCGCTCCGCGTCCGGGTCCCGCGCAGGCGGCCCGGTGTCACATCGGCCCCGCCCCGGATGGACTGGCGGCGGCTGCGCAAGCTCGCGGCGACGGTCGGCCGTACCGCGGCGCCGAGCCGGCTCCACCGTCCGTTCCACGGCGTACCGTCCGAACCCGGCCGGGCGGCCGATCCGCGCGAGGAGGCGCGGCCGGGCGGCTCGCGCTCAGGTGAGCAGTAGCTGGAGACCGCCCACCACGGTCGCGGCGATCACGATCTGCTCGAAGAGTCGCTGGTTGATCCTGTTCACGGCCCACTTGCCGAGCAGCGCGCCGGGCACCACGAACAGCACGAGCGCGGCGTCGAGCAGCAGCGAGTCGGCGTCGATGAGTCCGAGCCCGGCGCTGAACGGCAGCTTGGAGGTGTTGACGATCAAAAAGAAGAACGCCGAGGTGCCCAGGAAGCCCAGCTTGCGGAAGCCGGCGGAGAGCAGGTACAGCGACATCACCGGGCCGCCCGCGTTGGCGACCATGGTGGTGAAGCCGCCGAGGACGCCGTAGGAGCGGGCCTTGGCGCGGCCGGCCCGGGTGGTGACCCGGTCGGGGTCGTCCCCGGCGTCGGCCCGGCGGCGCCGCCACACCGTCACCCCGGCCATCAGCAGCAGGATCGCTCCGATCGAGGTCCGTACGATCCCGTCGTCCGCCCACATCAGGAAGACGGTGCCGGCGACGACGCCCGCGGCGACCGCCGGGAACAGCCGCCACAGCGTGGGCCAGTGGGCGTGCCGGCGGTAGACGAGGACGGCGAGTACGTCCCCGGCGATGAGGATGGGCAGCAGGACGCCGGTGGATTCCCGGGCGGGCAGGACGGCGGCGAAGACGGCCAGGCTGACGGTGTTGGCCCCGCTGACGGCCGTCTTGGAGAAGCCGACGAGCAGGGCGGCGAAGGCGAGCGCGGCGAATTCCCAGCCGTTCAGGTGCCAGAGGGTCATGGTGTTCATTGCGGGAAGCGATGCTATGCGCACGCAACGAACACACGTAAGGACCGTCTCACCCGATGGCCCCGTCAGGGGGTGGTCAGTGCCGTTCGACCAGCACCGCGCTGCCCTGTCCGACGCCCACGCACATGGTCGCCAGACCGCGTCCGGCGCCGGTGCGGCGCATGCGGTGCAGCAGTGTGGTGAGGATGCGGGCGCCGGAGCAGCCCAGCGGGTGGCCGAGGGCGATCGCGCCGCCGCTGGGGTTGACCAGGCCGGGGTCGATGCCCAGCTGGTCCACGCAGGCGAGCGCCTGGGCGGCGAACGCCTCGTTGAACTCGGCTTCCTGGAGGTCGCCGATGGTCCAGCCGGCGCGGTCGAGCGCCTTGCGCGTGGCGGGGACGGGGCCGATGCCCATGACGTCCGGGTGGACGCCCGCGGAGGCGCCGGCGACATAGCGGCCGAGCGACTCCAGCCCCAGGTCGTTCAGGGCCTCCTCGCTGACCAGGATCAGGCCGGCCGCGCCGTCGTTCATCGGGGAGGCGTTGCCCGCGGTGACCGAACCGCCGGGCCGGAAGACGGGCCCCAGCCGGGCCAGCTTCTCGGGCGAGGTGTCCTCACGGATGCACTCGTCGGCGTCGACGACGACCCCGTCGGGGCGGGTCACGGGCAGGAGTTCGTCGTCGAAGTGGCCGTTCTTCCGGGCGTCGGCGGCGCGCCGGTGGCTGCGCAGGGCGAACTCGTCCTGGCGTTCGCGCCCGACGCCGTACCGGGCGGCGACCTCCTCGGCCGTCTCCCCCATGGCGAGCAGGCCGTGCAGCTCCTTCATCGCGGGGTTGACCAGCCGCCAGCCCAGACGGGTGTCGGCGGTCTCCATGCGGTGCGGGAGGGCCTCGTCGGGGCGGGGCAGGACGAAGGGGGCGCGGCTCATCGACTCGGAGCCGCCGGCGATCACGATGTCGGCCTCGCCGGCCGCGATGGTGCGGGCGGCGGTGGTGACCGCCTCGAGTCCGGAGGCGCACAGCCGGTTGACCGTGGCGCCGGGGACGGACTCGGGGAGCCCGGCGAGGAGGGCGGCCATGCGGGCGACGTTGCGGTTGTCCTCGCCCGCCTGGTTGGCGGCACCCCAGTAGACGTCGTCGACGCGGGCCGGGTCCAGGGCGGGCACCTCGGCGACCAGGCCGCGGATCACGGCGGCGGCGAGGTCGTCGGGGCGCACCGTGGAGAGGGCTCCGCGCAGTTTGCCGATGGGGGTGCGGCGGGCGGCCGCGAAGTGGACGGGACGCACGACAGGACTCCTGACCCGCGCCGGTCGTGCTGCCGTGACCGGCGAGACTCCTCGTGATTAGCACTGCTAGTTTTCGACTATAGACCGGCGTGCGGTCCGCTGGGAAGATCCCGGCCGGCCCTCCCCTCGCGTGTTTGCCCCGCAGGGGCACGGGCACCCGCGCGTTCATGGAGTGGAGCGCGGCCCGCGCGGGTGAGGACCCCGAGTGAACCCGCCTCGGGCGCCTCGGGCGTCCGGGGCCGGCACCGGCGAGGACGAGCGCGAGGCCCACGCTCCGCGGGACCACGGACATCACGAGAAGGAGGAGCAGCACTTCATGACCGTCGTGAGGAGCACCCTGCCCGACGAGGCCCGCCGGATATCCTGCGAGGCCCTCCAGGACACCCTGGTGGACCTGCTCGGGCTGTCACTGATCGGAAAGCAGGCGCACTGGAACGTCGTGGGCCCGAGGTTCCGTTCCGTCCACCTCCAGCTGGACGAGGTGGTCGCGGGGGCCCGCGCCCAGGCGGACACCGTGGCCGAGCGGGCCGCCGCGCTGGGCGTGCCGCCGGACGGCCGCCCGGAGACCATCGCCAAGGTCTTCTCGCTGCCCGCCCCGAAGGAGGGCTGGCTGCGCGACTCCGAGGCCGTCGAGGTGATGACCGAGGCGCTCGGCGCGGCGGTCGCGCGGCTGCGCGAGCGCATCGACGCCACCGAGAAGGCGGACCTGGTGACCCAGGACCTGCTGATCTCGATCACCGCGGAGCTGGAGAAGCAGCGCTGGATGTTCGAGGCGGAGAACGTCCCCGGGGATTCCTGACCGCCGCGGCACCAGGGAAACACGAGTACGTAAGGGGCACATCATGAGCGACGCCCTCGAAATGGACGCGCTGTGGGACGACTTCCACCGCGTGGTGAACATGACCTCGGCGGAACTGGCGGCCTGGCTGCGGGTGAGCGACGCGGACGAGACGACCGAACCGCTGCCCGACCAGGCGGGCTCCGAGACCGGGCAGCACGTCCTGGCCATCCTGCAGAAGCGCCGCACCGACCTCACCGAGGACGACCTGCGGGTGATGGAGGAGGTCGTGGACACCGTCACCGCGGAGACGGACGTGGAGAACGAGCCCGTGGCCGAGGACACCGCCCGGCGGCACCAGCTGATGACACTGGGCCACGACCCGCTCAAGGCGTAGCCGTGGCCGGCCGGGACGACGAGCAGCGGGCCGTGCTGCGCGCCCTCGTCGACGCGCACGGCGAGACGTACGCGGAGGAGGCCGGGTTCGCGCTGCGGGACACCCCCCAGCCGCTGTACCGGCTGCTGGTCCTGGCCCAGCTGCTCAGCGCCCGCATCAAGGGGTCGATCGCCGTGGCCTCCGCCCGTGCCCTGTACGAGGCGGGGCTGCGCGATCCCCGCCGCATGGCGGACGCGCGGTGGCAGGAACGGGTGGACGCGCTCGGCCGGGGCGGCTACCGGCGCTACGACGAACGCACCGCGACCCAACTGGGCGAGGCGGCCGAGCTGTTGAACGAACACTGGCGCGGCGACCTGCGCGGGCTCCGCGAGGAGGCGGCCGGTGACATCCGCGAACTGCGCCGTCTGCTCCAAGAGTTCCCCGGGATCGGCCCCACCGGTGCCGACATCTTCCTGCGCGAGGTCCAGCGCGTCTGGCCCGAGGCCGTGCCGTATCTGGACGCCAAGGCACTCGACGGGGCCCGGCGGCTGAGGCTGCCCGAGGACCCGCAGCGGTTGCTCGATCTGGCCGACGGCACCGAACCCGCCGTGCTCGCGGCCGCGTTGGTGCGTGCGGCGACCGGCAAGGAGGTGACCGAGGACTCGCTGAACCGGGCCGCGTCGTAGCGCCCACCCGCGTCCACCCGCGTCCACCGCTCAACCAGGCTCCCCCGCTTCGCCGTTCACGGGACAAGGTGATCACCGCGCGGCACAATGACCGGGGTGGTCCGAGGAGACCGCACGGGCGAGGGAGAGGGAGCGGACGTGAGCGACAGCCACACCCCGTCGAGCGGGTCGGCCAGGCTGAACACGGGTGTGGCGCACAACGCCCGCGTGTGGAACCACTGGATCGGCGGCAAGGACAACTACGAGGTCGACCGGCAGGTCGGCGACCACGTCGCCTCGATCATCCCGGTCATCCGGGACATCGCCCGCGCCGACCGGGACTTCCTGGGCCGGGCGGTGACGTATCTGACGCGTGAGCGCGCGGTGCGGCAGTTCCTCGACATAGGCACCGGACTGCCGACCGCCGACAACACCCATGAGATCGCGCAGCGCATCGCGCCGGACTCGCGGGTCGTCTACGTCGACAACGACCCGATCGTGCTGGTGCACGCCCGCACGCTGCTGACCGGCAGCCCCGAGGGCGTCACCGACTACGTCGACGCCGATGTGCGCGACCCCGAGACCATCGTGCGGCACGCATCCGGCACCCTCGACGTCACCCGGCCCGTCGCGGTGATGATGCTCGGCATCCTGAACTTCGTGCTCGACACCGACCAGGCCCGCGACATCGTGCGCCGGATCATGGCGGCCGTGCCCTCCGGGAGCTTCCTGGTGCTCACGCACCCCACCTCCGACCCCGAGGTGGGCGGCGAACTCCAGGTGCCCGCAATGGAGTTCTGGAACGAGAACGCCACTCCCCCGATCACCGCCCGCGGCGCAGCCGACATCGGCACGTTCTTCGAAGGACTGGAACTCGTCGGACCCGGCCTGGTGTCCTGTTCGCAGTGGCACGCCGCGCCCGGCTCCGCCCTCGTGGTGCCGCAGTACGGCGCGGTGGCCGTGAAGCCCTGACCGCTGAAAGTATGATCAAGCAATGTCAGACATGACCGAAACCACGCCGGGCTGGCTGTCCTCCGACGATCTGGAGATGGCACGCGCCCAGATGCCGATCCTGTACGTCGAGGCCGTCCCCGTGCGGGTCGACGACAGCGGCGAAGTCACCAGCGTCGGACTGCTGCTGCGCATCGGACCCGACGGAACGGTCAGCCGGACCCTGGTCTCCGGCCGGGTGCTGCACCACGAGCGCGTCCGGGACGCCCTGCTGCGCCATCTGGAGAAGGACCTCGGTCCGGTGGCGCTGCCGCGCGTCCCGGCGTCGCTCCAGCCGTTCACGGTCGCCGAGTACTTCCCCACCCAGGGCGTCACCGCGTTCCACGATCCCCGCCAGCACGCGGTGTCGCTGGCGTACATCGTGCCGGTGACCGGCGACTGCCGGCCCCGGCAGGACGCGCTCGACCTGGTGTGGTTCAGCCCTCAGGAGGCCGTCTCCGAGGCGGTGCAGAGCGAGATGCCGGGCGGGCACGGGGTGCTGCTGAAGCAGGCCCTGGCGCACGCGGGCTGCGCGATCTGACGCGGGCCGGTTCAGCCGGTGGAGCCGCCGGGGACCACCAGACCGCTCTCGTAGGCCACGACGACGGCCTGGGCACGGCTGTCGAGGTCGAGCTTGGTCATGGTGCGGTTGAGGTGGGTCTTGACCGTCGCCTCGCTGATGAAGAGCTGTTCGGCGATCTCGGTGTTGGACAGTCCGCGCGCCGTGAGCAGCAGCACCTCGCGCTCCCTGGCGGTGAGCGCCTCCAGGGACGCCGGGGAGTCCGGAACCGGCTCCGAGCGCTGCACGTACGCCTCGATGAGCCGGCGCGTCACACTCGGCGCGAACAGCATGTCGCCGCGCGCGACGGCGTGGATCGCCTCCAGCAGCCGCTCGGGGCCGGTGTCCTTGAGGAGGAACCCGGACGCACCGGCGCGCAGGGCGGCGTACACGTACTCGTCGAGGTCGAAGGTGGTGAGCACCAGGACGCGCGGCAGCGCGGGCCCGCCCGCCGACGGGGCGGGTCCGGCGGGCGGAGCGGCGGCGGCCTCGGCGAGGATGCGTTCGGTGGCGGTGATGCCGTCCGTGCCGGGCATGCGGATGTCCATCAGGACCACGTCGGGCCGGGTACGGGCAGCGCGGACCACCGCCTCCGCGCCACCGGTCGCCTCCGCGACGACCTCCACTCCGGGCGCGGCCCGCAGCAGTGCGACGAGCCCCGCGCGGATCAGGTCCTGGTCGTCGACCACGAGCACCCTGATCATCCCCGTAATCGATTCCCTCACTTCCCGGCGGCCCGCACCGCGGTGGGCAGGGTGAGACACACCCTGAATCCACCGTCGGCGCGCGGACCGACGTCCACCGTGCCGCCGTAGAGCCTGGCGCGTTCGCGCATGCCGATCAAGCCGTGTCCGGACGACGGCGGGACGTTGGCCGGAAGCGATCGCTCCCGTTGTCCGTCGTCGGTGACCGTGACGGTCAGGTCCCGGGGGCCGTAGGCGACGACGACGGTGGCGCCGGCCGGGCGGGCGTGCTTGATCACATTGGTCAGCGCCTCCTGCACCACGCGGTAGGCGCACAGTTCGACACCGGACGGCAGTGACCGGGGAGTTCCCTCCGTCCGCAGGGTCACGGGGACGCCCGCGGCCCTGACCCGTTCGGTCATCTCCGCCAGGCGGGACAGGCCGGGCATCGGCGCGTACGGCGCCGTCCCGGCGTCCGCGTCGCCGAGGCCGCCGGGATCCGTGTCCGTGCCGTCCTCGGGGCCGGTGCGCAGCAGCGTCAGCATGCGGCGCAGTTCGCCGAGCCCTTCTTGGCTGGTTTCGTTGATGGTGCGCAGGGCCGTGCGCGCGGTCTCCGGCTGCGAGTCGAACACGTAACTCGCCAGCCCGCCCTGCACGTTGATCACCGACATGTGGTGGGCGACCACGTCGTGCAGTTCGCGGGCGATGCGCCGTTGCTCCTCCGCGACGGCGCGGCGCATGCGGTCCTGCTGCTCGCGGCGCAGTTGCGCGGTCAGTTCGGCGAGGCGGTCGGCGCGGCGGGCGGAGATCCGGGCGGCGATGCCGACCCGGCAGCCGACGGCCGGGAAGACCGCCGCCTGGGCGATGACGGCGGGCGTGGCCTGTCCCGCCCGCCAGCCGGCGTACACCCATACGGCGCCCACCAGCGCGGTGCAGGCCAGCGCCGGGCACAGGGGCCGCAGCGCGGCGACCGTGTAGAGGGCGAAGAAGGGGCCCATCGAGTTCACGACGGGCCAGTAGTCGAGGGTGATGAACAGCGCCCAGGCCGAGGCGCTCGTCAGGAAGACGGCGAGCGGGGCGCGTCTGCGGAGCGCGAGCGGTGCGTTGACCAGGCAGGTGAGGGCGATACCGAGGCCGTCCTGGGGCTGCCAGCCCGACCCCCGTTCGGGCTCGCGGCCGAGCAGGACGGCCACCACGGTGAAGGCCACCGCGATCATGGCGTCCAGCCACACGTCTCGTCGTTCGATCAGGCGTTTGATCCAGCGCACGGGCGCAGCGTACGGCCATGACGACGCCCCGGCCGCCGGTTCCCGGCGACCGGGACCCCTCCCCCGTCGTCGCGAGGTGCCCCCCAGGCACAGACGGTATGCCGTCGGCCGCGACGGATCGTCAGACCCGAGGATGACGGCCGGGGTAAACCCTGGCGGTATGCCGGCGCGGACTTCCGCGCACGTCCGCCGGGAACGACGAAGAGGCCGTCCCGGGTTTCCCCGGCACGACCTCCGACCGCCTCAGCAAGTCGGGACGACAGGATTTGAACCTGCGACCCCTTGACCCCCAGTCAAGTGCGCTACCAAGCTGCGCCACGTCCCGTTGCCCGTCTGACCTGGGGATTCCCCCGGCCGAACGCGCACGGAAACCATACCGCACTCGGGGCGGTGATCGCGCATCCGTTTGTCGCCGGCCGGCGCTTGACCTGAAGTCCGGTTGAGGTTGAACGATGGCCGTATGACGATCATCGACGAGCACGCACAGGTGTACGGATTCACCGATCTGCCGGCCCTGATGGGCCTGATGACCGGTGACGAGAAGCACGGCCCGGCGGCGACGTCGACGCTGGACGTGCTGTGGGTGCTGTACGACCGGGTACTGCGGGTCGGGCCGGAGCGGAGGGACGACGCCGGCCGGGACCGGTTCCTGCTGTCGAAGGGGCACGGGCCGATGGCGTACTACGCCGTGCTGGCCGCCAAGGGGTTCCTGCCGGTCGACTGGCTCCCGGGGTTCGGCTCCTACGACTCCCCGCTCGGCCACCACCCCGACCGGGTGCTCGTGCCGGGGGCGGAGATCGGCAGCGGGTCGCTGGGCCACGGGCTGCCGATCGCGGTCGGCACGGCGCTCGGGCTGCGCGCCCAGGGGCTCGACGAGGCGCGGGTGTGGACGCTGGTCGGCGACGCCGAGCTGGACGAGGGCAGCAACCACGAGGCGATCGCCTTCGCCGGGCCGGCCGGGCTGGAACGGCTGCACACCGTCGTCGTCGACAACTCCTCCGCGTCCTACGCCCGGCCGGGCGGGATCGCGGCGCGCTTCGAGGTGGCGGGCTGGTCCGCGCTCACGGTCGACGGCCGTGACCACGAGGCGCTGTACGCCGCCTTCACCGCG
This sequence comes from Streptomyces sp. NPDC030893, assembly GCF_055571535.1. NCBI lineage: Bacteria > Bacillati > Actinomycetota > Actinomycetes > Kitasatosporales > Streptomycetaceae > Streptomyces > Streptomyces sp. NPDC030893. The sequence continues at coordinate 411,445 of NZ_JBVIFC010000005.1, forward strand.
CCCCACCCGGGCAGGCCGCACGCCGTCGTGGCGCGGGTCGAACCGAAGAACGCATGACCTTCCCGGGCGTCGACACCGGGTGTTCCCCCAGTCTCCTCCCCCTCTTCTTCGCCGATGAAAGGACCGATCTCCGTGGACAGCATGCGTGATCGTTTCGCCCCCGTCGTCACCCGCCTGCTCGACGAGGACCCGCGGGTCGCGGTGGTGCTCGCCGAGATCGGCGTGGCCGACTTCACCGAGGCGCTGCGACGGCATCCGGACCGGGTGGTCAATGTGGGCATCCGCGAGCAACTGCTGGTCGGTGCTGCGGCCGGGATGGCGCTGACCGGGCTGCGGCCCGTGGTGCACACCTTCGCGAGCTTCCTGGTCGAGCGGCCGTTCGAGCAGGTCAAGCTGGATCTGGGGCACCAGGACGTGGGGGCGGTGCTGGTGAGTGCCGCCGCCTCCTTCGACTGGCCGGCCGGCGGCTACACGCACATGGCCCCGGGCGATGTGGCGCTGCTGGACACCCTGGACGGCTGGACCGTGCACGTGCCGGGGCATCCGGACGAGGCCGAGACGCTGTTGCGGCGCGCGGTGGCGGCCGGTGACGACAAGGTGTACGTGCGGCTGTCGCTGCAGTCCAACGCGCGGGGGCTGACCGTGGACGGGGAGCGGTTCCGCACGGTCCGCGAGGGACGGTCGGGGGTGGTCGTCGCCGTCGGGCCGATGCTGGACGCCGTGCTCGACGCGACGGAGGGCCTGGACGTCACCGTGCTCTACGCCACCACCGTCCGGCCCTTCGACGCGGCCGGTCTGCGCCGCGCCACCGAGGCGGCGTGGGCGGACGTGGTGCTCGTCGAGCCGTATCTGGCGGGTACGTCGACGGCGGCGGCGAACGACGCGCTGGCCGATGTGCCGCACCGGGTGCTGGGGCTCGGGGTGGGCCGGGCCGAGCTGCGGCGGTACGGGAGGATCGACGAGCACGCCGCCGCGCACGGCCTGGACGCCCGGTCGCTGCGGGCACGCATCGGCGGGTTCGCCGGCACCGACGACAGGGCCTAGCGGTCAGCCGGGCGGCAGTCCCAGCCGGGGATGGGTCTCCAGGAGTCCGGAGGGTGCGGCCTGGCGCCAGGAGTCGGCGAGGATGTCGCGCAGTTCGCCCTCGTCCTCCAGGGCGGCCAGACGGACCCTGACCCAGGCGAACTGTGCCTCGTGACCGGCGATCCAGAACTTCTCCGGCTCGGCGAGGGCCAGTTCGTCGCGCTCCTCCTTGGGGCAGCGCACGGCGATGGACGTCTCGTCCTCGGGGAGGGTGGCGAACATCTTCCCCGCGACCCGGAACGTGGGCATGCTCCAGGCGGTCTTCTCCGTCGTGTCCGGCAGGGACAGGGCGATCCGTCGTACGTCTTCGGCATCGGGCATGGCAGGCACCGTAGCGGCCGCCACTGACAATCACCTGGTGGCGGGCGGTTCCGGGGCCGCTGTCAGGCGCTCGCGGCACCCCGAACGCCGGTCTACGCCTCCTCGGCCGCCGCGCGGAGCGCGTCCAGGACCGGACGGATCAGCGGGTGCTCCTCCGCTCCGCGGCGCACGGCGGCGAAGACCCGGCGGGTCGGCGCGACGCCGTCGACCGGGCGGACGACGACGCCCGTGAGGTCCGTGCCGCGCAGCGCCGAGCGGGGCACCAGCGCGACGCCCACGTCCGCCGAGGCGAGGGCGACCACCGCGCGGAAGTCGTCCGAGGAGTGCTCCAGACGAGGCTGGAAGCCGGCGCTCTCGCAGGCCAGCACGACCACGTCGTGGCACGGATTGCCCGGGTAGGGGCCGATCCAGGGGTCCTTGGCCAGTTCGGCGAGCGGCACCTCGGCGGTGCCGGCCAGGCGGTGGGCGACGGGGACGACCGCGTCGAAGGGCTCGGCGTACAGCGGTACGTGGGTCAGCCGCGGGTCGTCGGCGGGGGGCGCCCCCCGGTACTCGACCGCCACGGCGACATCGACCTGCCGGTCCAGGACCATCGGCAGGCTGGCGTCGCCCTCGGCGTCCTGGACCCGGATGCGGATGCCGGGCGCCGATCCGGCGAGGCGGGCCACCGCGGGGGCGACCACCTGGGCGATGCCGGTGGCGAAGGCCGCGACCGTGACCGTGCCGGCCTCCCCCGAGCCGTAGGCGGCGAGCTCGGCCTCCGCCCGTTCCAGCTGGGCGAGGACGGCGTTGGTGTGGCTGAGCAGGATCTCGCCCGCGGGGGTCAGCCGTACGCCCTTGGCTCCGCGCTCGACGAGGCGGTGGCCGGTCTCCTGCTCGAGGGCGGCGAGCTGCTGGGACACGGCCGAGGGGGTCAGATACAGCGCGGCGGCCGCCGCCGTGACCGTGCGGTGGTCCGCCACCGCACGGAGGATGTGGAGCCGCCGCGCCTCGATCATGGATGCGATTGTCTCAAATCGCTCGGTGTGTTCCGCTCAGGCGTCGAGCTCCGCCCGCGCCGCGACGAAGGCGTCCACCGCGCGGTTCACGTCCTCGGTGGAGTGCGCGGCCGACAGCTGGACGCGGATCCGGGCCTGGCCTTGCGGGACGACCGGGTACGAGAAGCCGATCACGTACACCCCGCGCTCCAGCAGCAGCTCCGCCATGCGTCCCGCGCGGGCGGCGTCGCCGATCATCACCGGGGCGATGGCGTGGTCGCCGGGGAGGATGTCGAAGCCCTCCTCGGTCATCCGGCGGCGGAACAGCGCGGTGTTCTCGGCGAGCCGGACGCGCAGGTCGTCGGCGGACTCCAGCAGGTCGAGGACCTTGAGGGAGGCGGCGGCGATCACCGGGGCGAGGGTGTTGGAGAACAGGTAGGGGCGGGAGCGCTGGCGCAGCAGGGCGACGATCTCCGCGCGGGCGGCGACATAGCCGCCGGAGGCGCCGCCGAGGGCCTTGCCGAGGGTGCCGGTGATGATGTCGACGCGGTCCATGACGCCGTGCAGCTCCGGGGTGCCGCGTCCGCCGGGGCCGACGAAGCCGACGGCGTGCGAGTCGTCGACCATGACCATGGCGCCGTGCCGGTCGGCGAGGTCGCAGATCTCGTCGAGCGGGGCCACGTAGCCGTCCATGGAGAAGACGCCGTCGGTGACGACGAGCGTGCGGCGGGCGCCGCCCTCGGCGGCCTCCTTGAGCTGCCGCTCCAGGTCGGCCATGTCACGGTTGGCGTAGCGGAAGCGGCGGGCCTTGGACAGCCGGATGCCGTCGATGATCGACGCGTGGTTCAGCGCGTCGGAGATCACCGCGTCCTCGGGGCCGAGCAGCGTCTCGAAGACACCGCCGTTGGCGTCGAAGCAGGAGGAGTAGAGGATCGTGTCCTCCTGGCCGAGGAACGCCGACAGCCGCGCCTCCAGCTCCTTGTGCACCTCCTGGGTGCCGCAGATGAAGCGGACGGACGCCATGCCGTAGCCCCAGCGGTCCAGCGCCTCGTGGGCGGCGGCGACCACCTCGGGGTGGTCGGCGAGGCCGAGGTAGTTGTTGGCGCAGAAGTTGAGCACCTCGCCGGGGCGGCCGCTGGCGGTGACGTTCACGGTGGCGGACTGGGGGGTGCCGATGACGCGCTCGGGCTTGTGCAGACCGGCGGCGCGGATCTCGTCGAGGGTGGCGCGCAGATCGTCGCGCACGGAGTCGAACATGTCCAGAAGCTCCTAGAGAGGCAGATGACTTACGCGGTCCAGTCGAGGATGACCTTGCCGCCCTTGCCGGCGGCCGCTTCCTCGAAGGCGGCCTCGAAGTCGCGGTAGGAGTAGCGGCCGGTGATCACCGGGGCGAGGTCCAGACCGCCCTCCAGCAGCACCGACATGGCGTACCAGGTCTCGAACATCTCACGGCCGTAGATGCCCTTGATGGTGATCATCGAGGTGACGACGCGGGACCAGTCGACGGGGAACTCCTCGGCCGGCAGGCCGAGCATGGCGATACGGCCGCCGTGCGTCATGTTGTCGATCATGTCCCGCATGGCCTCGGGGCGGCCGGACATCTCCAGGCCGATGTCGAAGCCCTCGCGCAGTCCGAGGGTGTGCTGGCCGTCGGCGATGGTCGACTCGGTGACGTTCAGCGCCAGGGTTGCGCCGATCTTGCGGGCGAGTTCCAGCCGCTCCTCGCTGACGTCGGTGATCACGACGTTGCGCGCGCCCGCGTGCCGGGCCACGGCGGCGGCCATCAGGCCGATCGGTCCCGCGCCGGTGATCAGGACGTCCTCGCCGACGAGCGGGAACGACAGCGCGGTGTGCACGGCGTTGCCGAACGGGTCGAAGATCGCCGCGACGTCGAGGTCGACGGGGACCCGGTGCACCCAGACGTTGCCGGCGGGGAGCACGACGTACTCGGCGAAGGCGCCGTCGCGTCCGACGCCGAGGCCGACCGTGGACCGGCACAGGTGGCGGCGGCCGGCCAGGCAGTTGCGGCACTTGCCGCACACCAGGTGGCCCTCGCCGCTGACCCGGTCACCGGTCTGGATGTCGGTGACGTCCCGGCCGGTCTCCACGACCTCGCCGACGAACTCGTGCCCGAGGACCAGCGGGGTGCTGATCGTCTGCTGGGCCCAGCCGTCCCAGGACCGGATGTGCAGGTCGGTGCCGCAGATACCGGTGCGCAGCACCTTGATCAGCACGTCGCCGGGTCCGACGGCGGGCTCCGGGACGTCCGCGAGCCACAGCCCGGGCTCCGCCTTCTGCTTGACCAGCGCCTTCAACGCTACGGCTCCTGAGGATCGGGTCCGGTCCCCGGGCACGCCGAAGCGGCCCGGTCCGGGAGGAGGAGTGGGAATCGCACTGCAATCTGCCGTACAACACCCTCACCGGTCCATCGAGGATTTCTTAAGCGCGGCCACAGCTTTGCTTCACGCCGTCACCCCATCGGCGGTGCCGGCGGGTCTCACGGCGGCAGGCCGTCGTCCTTCCGGCGCTCCAGCCGTGCGACGAGGTCCCCTGCCTGCGCCTTGATGGCGTCGAGGCCCGGCCGGCCCCAGGCGCGCGGCCGGATGTCGGTGACCGAGACGGTGCCCAGCACCATGCCGGTGCTGTCGATGAGCGGTGCGCCCAGGTAGGAGCGGATGCCGAACTCGTCCACCACCGGGTTGCCGGCGAACCTCGGGTAGTCGCTCACGTCCTCCAGGGCCAGCGCCTTGCGCCGGGCCACCACGTGGGGGCAGAAGCCGTGGTCGCGGGGGAGCACCCGGCCCAGGAGGGCGCCGGTGCCGTCGCCGCGGACGGCCGGCGCGACGGCGGGGGTGTGCAGCCCCGCGAAGAACTGCCCTTCCTCACCGAGGAAGTTGACCATGGCGTACGGCGCTCCCGTGAGCTCCGCGAGCGCGTACGCGAAGACGTCCAGCGCGGGCTCGGGCCGGTCTCCGAGCCCCAGTCCGCGCAGCCTGCTCATGCGGGCCGGTGCCTCCTTGTCCTCGGGGGTGAGCAGCAGACGACCGGCCGGGCGGGGCGGGTCGTAGCTCATGGGCGGGCTCCCGGGTCGTGGGCGAAGGTCATGGAAGGGCTCCGGGGGTGTGCGGGGCTCACCTGTGGGCGCCGTGCCCGGTCGTGGCGGCCGGGGCGTGGACGATGAGGTGGCGGACGAGGGTCAGCAGGGTCTGGACGCCGGAGCTGGAGATCCGGGCGTCGCAGCGCACGACGGGCACGTCCGCGGGAAGGTCGAGGGCGGCGCGCACCTCCCCGGGGTCGTAGCGGAAGGCGCCGTCGAACTCGTTGACGGCGACGATGAATCCGAGGCCGCGCTGCTCGAAGAAGTCGACCGCGGCGAAGCATTCCTCCAGGCGCCGGGTGTCGGCGAGGATGACCGCGCCGAGCGCGCCCTCGCAGAGCTCGTCCCACATGAACCAGAACCGTTCCTGGCCGGGCGTGCCGAACAGGTACAGCACATGCTGAGCGTCGAGGGTGATGCGGCCGAAGTCCATGGCCACGGTGGTCTCGACCTTGTTCTCGATGCCGTCGAGGTTGTCGGTGGCGGCGCCGACGGTGGTGAGGAGTTCCTCCGTGCTGAGCGGCGCGATCTCGCTGACCGCGCCGACGAAGGTCGTCTTGCCCACACCGAACCCGCCCGCCACCAGGATCTTGAGCGCGGTGGGGAACGGGTCGTCGCCGTGCGGTGCGCCGCCGGCCCGGTCAGAGCTGTCGTCGTAGTCCATCGAGCACTGCCTCCAGAAGGGCCCGGTCCGTCGGGTTGTGGTGGAACGCGGGGGGTTTGTCGGTCAGCGCGCCGCATTCGACGAGGTCCGCCAGCAGCACCTTGGTGACGGCCACCGGCAGCCCGAGATGGGCGGCGACCTCGGCGACCGGTACGGGGGCGCGGCACAGGTCGAGGGCCTGCGCGTGCTCGGGGCCGAGGTAGCCGAGGGGGGTGGCGCCGGTGGTTCTCACCTGCGACAGCAGGTCGAGCGCGACGGTGGGGCGGGTACGGCCGTTGCTGACCGTGAAGGGGCGCACCAGCCGGCCGGCCGCGTCGTCGAGCCACGGCCCGTCACCGGCCGCCTTCACGTTCAAGGCCTCATCGCCGGCGGTTCGACGCCCTGCTGCCGGGGTGCGGTCATCAGGTACGGGCGGACGGACTTGACGAGCATCGCCATCTCGTAGCCGAGCACCGCGGCGTCGGCCTCGCGGTCGGCCATCACGGCGAGGCAGGTGCCGGAGCCGGCGGTGGTGACGAACAGCAGTGCCGAGTCGAGTTCGACGACGACCTGACGGACGTCACCGCCGTCGCCGAAGCGGATGCCGGCGCTGCGGCCGAGGGAGTACAGGCCGGAGGCGAGGGCGGCCATGTGGTCGGCGCTGTCCGGGTCGAGGCCGTGCACCGATTTCACCAGCCCGTCGCAGGACAGCAGTACGGCACTGTTGGTGTGCGGTACGCGTTGCACGAGGCCGCTCATCAGCCAGTCGAGGTCGGATACCTGGGCGGTCGGCGCATCGCTCGCCATGGTGGATCGACTCCTTGGGGTACGAAGATCTGCGGGAGCGCTGGGGGTGGGGGTGGTGGGGTGAGGGCTGGTCATCCGGCGGGTGCGCTCCCGTCCTGCCGGGCGGTGTGATCACTGCGGGGTGGGGCCGCGGGCGGTTCCTGCCGGGACTCGGCGAGGCTGATGCCCCGTTGGAAGGCCGCCATGAGCTGGGGGTCGTGGCCGGCGACGTACTCGGTGTCCTGGCGGGGCACGGGACCGTCGCGGAGCTGCGGCGCGATGTGCTCCTGGGCGCGTCTGCGGGGCAGCCGGGGTCTGTCCATGGTGCCGCGCACCGTGGTGCCGCGCGGGGTGAGGGGTGTGGCTCCGTGGTCGGCGAGGGCGTCCCGGTCGCCCTGGTGGACACCGGGGACGGCTTCGGCGGGGGTGGGGCGCACCTCGCGGGCTCCGCGCAGGGGCAGTGGCGGGGCGACCGCGCCGGTGTCGCCGGACGGGGCCGGGGTGCGGGGGCCGGGCTGGAGCGCGACCGGGGTGAGGGGCGCCGCGGGTGGGTGCGCGGCGGTGCCTCCGCCCGTGGCGCCACCCGCCGGCGCGTTCAGGGGGGCCGGTGCGGTGGAGACGTCCAGCGGTCCGGGTACGGCGGGGATGTGACGGGCCGCCGGGACGGTCGCGGTGCCGCTGTCGTGCGGCTGCGGTGCCGCTCCCGTGACCTGCCCGCCGGCCAGGGTGCCCCCTTCCGCGCCGAGCAGGGCCTGGGGGACCACGAGCACGGCCTGGACGCCGCCGTAGATGTTGCTCTGGAGCCGGACGTGGATGCCGTGCCGCTTGGCGAGCTGGGAGACCACGAACAGTCCGATGCGGCCGTCGGCCAGCAGGCTGGCGACGTGCACCTGGTCGGGGTCGGTGAGCAGCGCGTTCATCCGGTCCTGTTCGGCGACCGGCATCCCGAGCCCGCGGTCCTCGACCTCGACGGCGAGCCCGGAGGTGACGAGGCCGGCCCGCAGCAGCACCTGGGTGTGGGGGGCGGAGAACACCGTGGCGTTCTCGACGAGTTCGGCGAGCAGGTGGATGACATCGGCGACGGCGTGCCCGCGCAGCGTGCCGTCGATCGGGGGGACGAGTTTGACCCGCGAGTACTGCTCGACCTCGGCGATCGCCGAGCGCAGGACCTCCGTCATGGGGACCGGGTTGCTCCACTGCCGCCGGGAGACGGCGCCGCCGAGCACGGCGAGGTTCTCGGCGTGGCGGCGGATGCGCGTGGCGAGGTGGTCGACGTGGAAGAGACCCTTGAGCAGGTCGGGGTCCTCCATCTCGTTCTCCAGCTCGTCGAGGATGGAGATCTCGCGGTGCACCAGGGACTGCAGACGGCGCGCGAGGTTGACGAACACCTCGAGCTTCTGTTCGTTGCCGGCCTGGCTGGAGAGCCGGGACGCCTGGACGACGGCGGCGACGGCGCCGTCGTGCGCACGCGTGAGGTCGGCGGCGAGGAGGTCGAACTCGTCGGCGTCCGCGGCCGGTTCCGCGCGCCGCGCCCGCGGGGGCGGTGCCTCGCCGTGGCGCAGCGTCTCGACGAGGGCGTGCAGATCGGCTTCGCGCCGGACGGTGCTCCGGCGCAGGGCGCCGACGCGGTCGTGGACGGCGCGGGCGGCGCGGTCGGCGGCCACGGCGGCGATGACGATGCCGGCGAAGGTCACCGAGGTGGCGCCGCCGAGCACGGCCCACAGGGTCGGGCCCGGCCGGACTCCGGTGGAGCGGACGGTGAAGAGCACGGCCGCGCAGGCGCTGAGCGCCACGGCGACGGGCGGCAGCACGGCGAGGCGCAGCAGCTGGGACCGTATGTGCGTCTCGGGCGGCGCGGCGGCGGTCCGTGGGGCCGGCCGTCCGTGCCGCCCGCCCTCACGCCGTTCCGGCCGGGCGGCGGGGCCGGTCCCGCGGGCCCGGGCATCGCCGGGGCCCGGCCCGGCGCGGTCCGGTACGCGGGCCACGATCGCGGTGCCGACGGGCACCGGTGTGTGGACGGTGCCCTGGGCCGCGGCCGGGCCCGGGCGCCGGGGTTCCCCGCCCCGTCGACTCCCTCGTCCGCCTTGTGGCTGCACGTACCGGTCCCCGCTCCCTGATCCCGACTCGTCGGCGCGGCCCTTCGGCACGCACGCGCCCTGCGGTGTGAGCCGTCACGCCTCCTGACCGACACTCACCGTAGTCGCCACCGCATCATGTGCGGTGGGCAGTTGACAAACTCGTGCGGACAGCATCGCGCTCTGGTATGAGGCGTCGTACGACAGACCGATAACCGTTCAGCGCGAGGGGTCGGGAGTGGGCAGAGAACGATCGATGCTGGTCACAACCGATCGCAGCGGGCCTGCGAGGGGGGAGGCGGTTCGACGGCACGGTTCGCGCCGCCGCGGCCCGCGGCCGCCCTCGCTCGGCGGCGAGAGGGGTTCCGCCCGCCGTCGACGGCCCTCACCCCTTCGGCCATAGCGTCACTCTCCGTAACACCAGAAGGGGGTGCGCATGTTCATCGGCGCGATCGTGGCCGGCGGGCTGGCCGACCGGCTGGGCCGCAAACGCACCCTGACCACGACCACCCTGTGGTTCACGGTGTGGTCGTTCGCCTGCGTCTTCGCGTGGGACATCTGGTCCCTCGGCGTCTTCCGCGTGCTGACCTCGGCGGGCCTGTCCGCGATGACCGTCGTCGCCGTCGTCTACATCAGTGAGCTCTTCCCCAGCGCCAAGCGCGGCAAGTACCAGGCGTACGCCATCGTCATCGGCATCTGCGGCACCCCCGCGACCAACCTCATCCCCTCCGCGGTGGTGCCGGTGTCCGACTGGTCCTGGCGGCTGGTCTACCTGTGGGGTTCCCTCGGTGTGCTGTTCCTGCTCTTCGTGCGCAAGCTCGAGGAGTCCCCGCAGTGGCTGGAGGCCCGCGGCCGGCACGAGGAGGCGGAGGCCGTCCTGGCGCGCATCGAGGCGAGCGCGGTGGCCGAGCACGGTGAGCTGCCCCGGGCGCGGGAGCCCGAGCCGCGGGCGCCGGCCGTCAAGCCGGGACTGGGCATGCTCAAGGACAAGAAGTTCCTGTACCCGACGATCCTGCTGTCGGTGCTGTGGATCACCCAGACGATCGGCTTCTTCGGCTACTCCAGCTGGGCTCCGACCCTGCTGGCCGCCGAGGGCGTCAGCGTGGAGGACTCGATCTTCTACGTCGCCCTGACGACCGTCGGAGCGCCGCTCGGCTCCTTCCTCGCCGCGATGGTCACCGACCGGTTCGAACGCAAGTGGTGCCTGGTGGTCTTCGGGCTGGTCATCGCCGCGTCCGGACTGATGTACGGCCTGACCTTCACCCCGGTGCTCATCGTCGTCTTCGACTTCCTGGTCAACCTCTTCGAGCGCGGCTACACCGCCCTGGCGTACGCGTACTCCCCCGAGCTCTTCAGCACCGACGGCCGCTCGCTGGGCACCAGCATCGCCTACGGTCTGGGACGCCTGTCGAACGCGGTGGGCCCGCTGATGATCGCCGGCGTCTGCAACGGCGTCGGCTACGAGGCGGTCTTCATGTTCATCGCCGGTACCTGGACCGTCGGAGCCGTCGTGCTGGCGCTCTTCGGCCCGGCCACCCGGCGCCGGCGCCTGGAGGCGGAGGCCGCGCGGCAGTCACAGCCCCGGACCGTCACCGCGACGACCTGACACCGAGCCGGCCGGAAGAAACGGCGCGACGGTGCGGGGCCCGCCTCGGGCGGCGGCCCCCGCACCGGGCCGGCCACCGTGCTCCGGCGACGTCACCGCTCACCGGCGAGGTCGAGATGTCCCGCCTCGGCCGCGCCTTCGGTGATCCGGGGACGGCGCCACGGGCGGGCGATCGGACCGGACACCGTCCGCCACCACGGCTGCACCGGCAGTGTCCCCGCCGGCTCGAACGGCTCGCCCGGCCGCGGGAACGCCGCCGGCAGGCCGGCCTCCCCGGCCGCGTCCCTCGTCCACTCCCCCGGCTCCGCCCACGCGTGCGGCGCCAGGTTGAAGGTGCCCCAGTGGATCGGCAGCAGCACACCGGCCGGCGCGCCGCTCTGGAGGTCGAGGTGGGACCGTACGCCCTCCTCGGGGGTCATGTGGATGTCCGGCCAGAAGTCCGAGTACGCGCCGATCTGGATCATCGTCGCGTCGAAGGGGCCGTGGGCGGCGCCGATGTCCCGGAAGCCGTCGAAGTAGCCGGTGTCGCCGCTGTGGTAGATGCGGTGGTCCCCGCCGGTGACGACCCAGGAGGCCCAGAGGGTGTGCTGGGTGCTGCGCAGGCCTCGACCGCAGAAGTGGCGGGCCGGGGTGGCGGTGAGGGTGAGGCCGCCGGCCTTCGTCGACTCGTGCCAGTCCAGCTCGCGCAGCCGGTCCGCGGACACGCCCCAGTGCTCCAGGTGCGCCCCCACGCCGAGGGGCACGGCGAACAGGGTGTCCGTGCCGGCCAGCGCCTTGATCGTGGGCAGGTCCAGGTGGTCGTAGTGGTCGTGGGAGATCACGACGACGTCGACCGGGCCGAGCGCCGCCAGCGGGAGCGGGGCGGGGTGCAGCCGCCTGGGGCCGGCGAAGGGGAAGGGCGAACAGCGTTCGCCCCAGACGGGGTCGAACAGGACGCGGTGGCCGTCGATCTCCGCGAGGACGCCGGAGTGGCCCATCCAGGTCAGGCGCAGTCCCGTCGCGGGCGGGCGGGAGATGTCGGCGAGCGTGGTGGGGTGCACCGGGACGGCGCTCCGCGGGGCGCGGCGGGAGCGGGTGTCCTTGTCGAAGTACACCTTGGCGAAGTCCCGCGCCGATCCCGCCGGGCGGGTCCGGGCGGGGCCGCCCGGGTTCTGGAACACGCCGTCCTCGAAGTGCGGGGATCTGCGGATGCGGGCCATGCGCTCGCCACCGGGGTCCGCGCCGAAGGCCTCGGGCCGCAGGGCGTGGAGCCCGGGGCTCAGGAGACGGGAAGCGGCCACGGTACCTCCAGGGTGGAGTCGTTCAGACATTCCATTATGTGCGGCCGGTCCGGTGCCGTGGTGCGGTTGCGGCCGATGTCACGGGGTCACGGGAGCGGGCTCGCGCATCATGAACACGTCCACCGGGTCCTCGGTCTCGACGGTGAATCCGTGGCGCTCGTACAGCCGCCGGGCCGGGCTGCCGCGCAGCACGTTCAGCCGGACGACGGCACGGTCGCGGTCGCACCGCGACAACAGGGCGCGCAGCACGCCCGAGCCGATGCCGCCGCCCTGGAGCCCGGGGTCCGGATAGAAGTGCTCCAGCCAGTGGCAGTCCCCGGCGGGGCGCAGGGCCACGCAGCCGGCAAAGGCGCCCCCGGCCTCGATCACCCAGGTGTGGGCCGCGTCGAATCCGTCGCGCAGCCGCTGCCGCACCCGCCGGGCGTCGTACCGCCCGAGCCGCTCCAGATCCGGGCGGAGCACCACCGCGCGCAGCTCGGCCACCGCGTCGACGTCCGCCGCGGCGGCCGACCGCATGCCCCAGTGCCCCATGACCGTCACGCTACCGCGCGGTTCCTCAGGCGACGGAGGCGATCCGGACCTTGATGTCGTCCGGCGACAGCGTTCCCTTGGCGATCACATGGTCGCCCGAGGATTCGCCGCGCAGCCGTCGGCCGATCCACGGCACCAGGTACTCACGGGCCCAGTGGACGTCGTCCCGGCGGACCTCCAGGGCGCCGCGGGGCGGCAGGGGCGGCCAGGGCTGCTCCGGGTCGGCGGGGACCTCCAGGCCGAGGGAGAGTCCTGCGCGGAGCGCCACGCGGGTGTGTCCCTCGGGCGACAGGTGCAGCCGGTCCGCGTCCCACGCCCTGCGGTCCTGCACGCTCCGGAGGGACCACAGGTCCAGCACCGGGCAGCCGTAGCGGTCGGCGACGGCCCGTACATGCCCGTTGTAGGTGGCGATCTTCCGGCGCAGGTGCCGGAGGAGCGGGACGCCGCGGGTGTCGAAGCCGGTGGTCACCAGTACGGTGCCGGACACGGCCGTGAGCGCGGCGATCGCCCGCTCGAAACGCTCGGCCACCTCGTCGGGGTCGGTGCCCGGGCGGAGGATGTCGTTGCCGCCCGCGCAGAACGAGACCAGATCGGGGGCGAGTTCCACGGCCCTCGGCACCTGGTCGGCCATGATCTGGTCCAACAGCTTTCCGCGCACGGCGAGATTGGTGTAGTCGAAAGCTCCCTCGGGGCGGCGGTCGGCGAGCAGGACGGCGAACCGGTCGGCCCAGCCGACGAACGCCCCGTCGGGGCCGGGGTCGCCGACGCCCTCGGTGAAGCTGTCCCCCACCGCCACGTACGACCCGATCACTTTTCTGCTGTCATTCTTCGAATCGTCTGCCACGACAGGTCATGATTCACCTTCGAATGTGACCTACGCGACCGTAGGCAGGGGTTGACGCGCGGTGAGATAAGCCACTCTCACAATGTTGGCCGATTCAGGAATACGCCGGAGGCCGGCCCCGGGGATCGGGACCGGCCTTCGGCGCGCGTGTCAGGAAGGTTGCCGCTGGGGTCAGAGGGAGACGCCCTTCGAGCGGAGGTAGGAGACGGGGTCCACGTCCGAGCCGTAGTTCGGGCTGGTGCGGATCTCGAAGTGCAGGTGCGGGCCGGTCGAGTTGCCGGTCGAACCGGAGAGGCCGACCTGCTGGCCGCCGCTCACGCTCTGGCCGGCGGAGACGGACAGCGAGGACAGGTGGGCGTACTGGGCGTAGTAGCCGTCGGCGAGCTTGATGACGACCTGGTTGCCGTACGCGCCGGCCCAGCCCGCGGAGACGACGGTGCCGGAGCCGACGGCCTTCAGGGAGGTGCCGGTCGGGACGCTGAAGTCGACACCGGTGTGGTAGCCGCTGGACCACATGCTGCCGGCCACCTTGTAGGCGGTGCCGACGCCGCCGCCGGGCACCGGGGAGCTGTAGCCGGAGGCGGCCTGGCCGGCGGTCGCCTGGGCGGAGCCCTGCGGGGCGGTCTGCTCCGGGGACTGCTCGGACGACTGCTGCGCCGGCTTCTCGGCGGGCTTCTCGGCCTTCGGCGCGGCGGGCTTCGGGGTCGCGGGCTTCGCGGCCCCGGGCGCGGCGGACTTCTTCGGCGCGGCCTTGGCGGCCTTGCCGTCGACGGAGAGCTTCAGGCCGGGGTGGATCAGCGACGGGTCGTCACCGACGGCCTCCCGGTTGTCGGCGTAGAGCTGCTTCCAGCCGCCGTCGACGTTCTCCGACTCGGCGATCTTGGCGAGGTAGTCGCCGGCCTTCACGGTGTAGGTACGGCCCTCGCCGCCCTGGTCGGCGGAGGCCTTGTGGCCGGTGGCGGAAAGCGACTGGACGGCCTTTTCGGGGGCCGTCTGCGGCGTGGCGGCGTGCGCGCCGGTGGCGCCGAGAAGCGGCAGGGCGAGTGCGGCGCCACCGGTTCCGGCGACGGCGATGGAACGGGTGAAACGCTGGGCCTTGGTACGGCGGTGCTTACCCTTCGCGGGCATGACGAATTCCTCTCCGGCGCCTACGAGGTGAGCTGTCGGGTTCGGGCTGGAGATGCCCGGCCGCGCTGTGGCGCGGCTTAACCCCAAGCCGTTCCGGAGACCGGAACAGGCAGTCGTACCTGTGGGTCCCCCGTTCCTGCCGTGGACGGGTCAGTGTGTGCGGGCTCCGGGCGGCGGCAGGATTAGGCGTCCGTCCGGATCGGTTGGGAACGTAAGCGACCCGGACGCGACGGGACAAGCGGAGGTTCCGCGGAACGCTCCTTTTCCGTGATCCACAAGAGGAAATGACGTCACCGAGCGTCGACCGGGATTCTGATTCCCCCGCAAATTCCCTTGTCATTCCACTGAATTACGTGCACATGGCGACAACACATCGTCACGGATATGACGATGCTCACGCACTCCATCCCCATCTCCCGCTCTACCGGGGCACGTTATACCCAATACACCTAATCGGACAGAACGATCGAATCGGGCGATCGCGGGCGCCTCGGCCGGAACGCCGTCCCGCCCCGGGCCACGCCTGTGGACAACTCATTGCCTCAGGCAGGCATGTCGTATCGTCGTGTGGTGTCCGTCGACGAGCCGCGGCGACGGCGCGGAGAGGGAGGAGTCCTTCGTGACGCAGCAGATCCCGTCGACCGAACCCGAGCTGGCCGGGGTACGCAACTTCCGCGACGTGGGCGGACTGCCGACCGTGGATGGACGGCGGGTGCGGCACGGAGTGCTGTTCCGCAGCGGTCACCTCGCGCACGCGACCGCTGAGGACGCCGTCTTCCTGTCCTCGCTCGGACTGCACACGATCTTCGACTTCCGCAACGCGGCCGACCAGAAGCTGGAGGGGGCGGACGTCGAGCTGCCGGGCGTGCGCAATGTGAACCTGCCGCTCAGCGACCCCGCCGACGGCGCCGAGTTCTGGAAGATGGTCCGCGACGGCGACCTGGACGAGCTGCGGGCGGTCCTCGCGGACGGCAAGGGCGCGGACCGGATGATCAGCTCCTACCGTCTGATCATGAAGGAGCGCACCGCCGAGCACGCCCAGGTGCTGCGCTCGCTCGCCGAGGACAGCGTTCCCGCGCTGATGCACTGCGCGGCCGGCAAGGACCGGGCGGGGCTGTCGGTGGCGGTGACGCTGCTCGCCCTGGGCGTCGAGCGGGACGCGATCGTCGAGGACTACCTGAAGTCCAGCGCCAAGCACCGCCGCTACAAGGTGCACCGCAACGGCGGCTCGGCCTACTCCCCCGAGGTCATGGAGCTGCTCGACCCCCTGTTCGACGCGCGGGCGGAGTACCTGTCGGCCGCCTTCGAGACCGTCGAGGAGACCTGGGGCGGCGTGGACCCGTATCTGGAGCAGGGGCTCGGGCTCACCCCCGCGGCCCGGGAGCGGCTGCGCGCGCGCATGCTCGACTGAGGCCGGGGCCCGGACCGCCGTGCGGACCGGGCCCTACTTCTGGGGCGCCACCTCGAACAGGAAGTAGATGAAGGCGGCGAGGACGTGCCCCACCACCACGTAGATGAACAGCCGCACCCACATCGCGCGGGGCAGCTTCTCCTCCATGTCCTTGCCGGTCATGTCGCGTCTCCGTGGATCGGGCCCAGGCACAGCGCGGCCGTGGGACTCTGCAGAAGGGTGTGGACGAACAGCAGCTCGACCCCGTCGGGGTCGGCGGCGGCGATACGGTGCGGGGTCAGCGAGTCGAAGTGCGCGCTGTCGCCCGGGGCGAGCCGGTGCAGGGTGTCCCCGAGGCGCAGCCGCAGCCGCCCCCTGAGGACGTACAGCCACTCCTCACCGGGGTGGACGCGCACGATGTCGCCCTGCGAACCGTGCGGCACATGGACCCGCAGGGCCTGCATGCCGCGCCCGGGAGCACCGGCCGGCCAGTAGGTCCAGCCGCCCGCCGCGGTGGAGTCCATGTCGGCGGCGCGCACCACGGCGTCCCGGCCGGCGGCCGCCTCGCCGAGCAGCTCCGAGACCGTCGTACCGTAGGTGCGGGCGAGGGAGAGCAGCATCGGCAGCGAGGGCTGGCGCTGCCCGGTCTCCAGCCGCGAGAGATGGGCGGGCGACAGCCCCGCGTCGCGGGCGGCGGCCTCCAGGGTCAGGGAGGCCCGTCGCCTCAGGGCGCGCAGCTGCGGCGCGACCGCGGGGAGCGCGCCGGCCGGCTGGGCCGACGGCTCGGTCTCGGAGGAGCTCATGCCTCCATTCAGCCGAAGATTTGCCCCTGTGGCAATTTTCTTGCCTCAGAGGCAAAGACCTCCGGCCGTCTCCGGTCAGCGGTCGGCGACCGCCTGCTTCACCAGGGTCCTGCCGAACTCCCAGATCAGTCCGCCGTCGTGCGCGTCGTCCATCACGGCGGTGAAGGCGTCCACGAACCGCTCCACGTCCCCCTCGTCGATGATCAGGGGCGGGATCAGTTTGATCACCTCCATGTGGTCCCCGGACACCTGGGTGAGGATCCGGTGCCGCTGGAGCAGCGGCACGACCACCATCTGCGCGAAGAGTCCCTTGCGGGCGGCCTGGAGCACGGTCCAGCGCGAGCGCAGCTTCAGCGACCGGGGACGGCCGAACTCGATGCCGATCATCAGGCCCCGGCCGCGGACGTCGGCGAGCAGCTCGTACTTGTCGGTGAGGGCGGCCAGCCGGGTCCGCAGCAGCTCACCGGTGGTCCGGACGTGGGCGACGATCTGCTCGTTCTCCATCACCGACAGCACCGCCAGCCCCGCCGCCATGGCCTGGGCGTTGGCCCCGAAGCTCGCCGAGTGGACCAGCACCCGGTCCATCGACGAGTAGACCTTCCGGAAGATCCAGTCCCTGCCGATGGTCGCCCCCACCGGTACGTACCCGCCGGAGAGCGCCTTCGCCACGCACACCAGGTCCGGCTCCACGCCCTCCTCGTGCTGGTAGGCGTAGAAGTCGCCGGTCCTGCCCAGCCCGGTCTGCACCTCGTCGGCGATCAGCAGGGCCTTGTGCCGGTGCAGCAGTTCCTGCGCGGCCCGCAGATAGCCGGGCGGTGTCTCGTGCACGCCCTTGCCCTGGATCGGCTCCACGATCAGGGCGGCCACGTCCCCCCGGCGCAGCTCCCGTGCCAGGGCGTCGAGGTCCCCCAGCGGTACCGCGGTGTCGGGCAGCAGCGGGGCGAACCCGTCCCGGAAGCCGGCCTCGCCGTTGACGGACAGGGAGCCGGTGGTCAGGCCGTGGAAGGCGTGCTCGCAGTACAGCACGCGCGGCCGGCCGGTCGCGTACCGGGCGAACTTCAGGGCGGCCTCGACCGCCTCGGTGCCGCTGTTGCCGAAGAACACCCGGTCCAGGTGCGGGCTGTGCGTGAGCAGCTCCTCCGCCAGCAGGCCGGGCAGCGGCTGGCAGTCGAACCGGGTGAGGTCGGCGAGGGAGGCGTCCAGGACGTCGTGCAGCGCCTTGCGGACCACCGGGTGGTGGCGGCCCAGGCCCATCACGCCGAACCCGGCGAGCATGTCCAGGTGGTCGTTGCCGTCGGCGTCCCAGAAGTGGGCGCCCTCGGCGCGCTCGTAGACCTTGTCGAAGCCGATGGTGTGCAGCATGCGCGGGAGCTGGTGGTTGAGGTACCGGGCGTGCAGCTCGTACCGCTCGGCCCCGCGCTCGGCCAGCAGCGCGCCGAGGTCGAAGTCCCCGGTCTGCGACGAGTCCGACGCGGACTCCGCTGTCGTCATGCCTGATGCTCCTGTGGTTCCGGTGGCTGTTTCGCGAACTCTCCCCGGACGGCGAGACTCGCGCCGATCCGCCCGGCGACCTCGACGGGCGTGAGACCGATGTCGGCGAGCACCTCGCCGCGTTTGGCGTGCGGCAGGAACCGGTCCGGGATCCCGAAGCGCCGCACGGGCACATCGACGTCGGCGTCGTCCAGCGCCAGCGCCACCGCCGAACCCACCCCGGCCGCACGGCTGTTGTCCTCGACGACGGCCACCATGCGGTGCCCGGCGGCGAGTCGCGGGAGCGCCGCGTCGACGGGTTTGACCCAGCGGGGGTCGACCACCGTGCATCCGATGCCGCGCGCCTGGAGCAGTTCGGCGGCCTGGAGGCAGACCGGCGCCATCGCACCGACGGCCACCAGCAGCACCTCGGGGGCCTCCGCCCGGTGCAGCACGTCCATGCCGCCGACGCGGTCCAGCGCGGCGATCGCCGGGCCCACCGATTCCTTCGGGAACCGCAGGAGGGTGGGCGCGTCGTCGACGGCGACCGCCTCGCGCAGCTGGGCGCGCAGCTGTTCGGCGTCGCGGGGGGCGGCGATGCGCAGCCCGGGGACGACCTGGAGGACGGACATGTCCCACATGCCGTTGTGCGAGGGCCCGTCGGCGCCGGTGACGCCGGCCCGGTCCAGCACGAAGGTGACCCCGCAGCGGTGCAGCGCCACATCCATCAGCAGCTGGTCGAAGGCGCGGTTGAGGAAGGTGGCGTAGACGGCGACGACCGGGTGCAGGCCACCGGTCGCCAGGCCGGCCGCGGACACGGCGGCGTGCTGTTCGGCGATGCCGACGTCCCACACCCGGTCCGGGAAGCGCTCGGCGAAGGCGCCGAGGCCCACCGGATGCAGCATGGCGGCGGTGATCGCCACCACGTCCTGGCGTTCCTCGCCGATCCGGACGATCTCCTCGCCGAAGACGGAGGTCCAGGACGGCCCCCCGGAGGGCGCGAGGGGCGCGCAGGTGAGCGGGTCCATCACGCCGACGGTGTGGAAGCGGTCCTCCTCGTGGGCGAGCGCGGGTTCGTAGCCGCGGCCCTTCTCGGTGAGGCAGTGGACCAGCACGGGACCGTGGAACCGTTTGGCGCGGCGCAGCGCGGACTCCACGGCCTTGATGTCGTGGCCGTCGATCGGGCCGAGGTACTTCAGGCCCAGGTCCTCGAAGAGTCCCTGCGGGGCGAAGGCGTCCTTGAAGCCCTTCTTCGCGCCGTGCAGGGCCTCGTAGAGGGTGCGGCCGACCACGGGCGTGCGCTGGAGCACGTCCTTGCCCCAGGCCAGCACGCGTTCGTAGCCGTCGGTGGTGCGCAGGGCCGCGAGGTGGTCGGCGAGCCCGCCGATGGTGGGGGCGTAGGAGCGTTCGTTGTCGTTGACGACGACGATCAGCGGCCGGTCCTTGGCGGCGGCGATGTTGTTCAGCGCCTCCCAGGCCATCCCGCCGGTGAGCGCGCCGTCGCCGATCACCGCGACGACATGGCCCTTCTCCCCCTGGACCCGGCGGGCCTTGGCGAGTCCGTCGGCCCAGCCGAGGGCCGTGGAGGCGTGGCTGTTCTCGATGACGTCGTGCTCGGACTCCTCGCGGGAGGGATAGCCGGACAGGCCGCCCTTGCCGCGCAGCTTGGAGAAGTCCTGACGTCCGGTCAGGAGCTTGTGGACGTAGCTCTGGTGACCGGTGTCCCACAGGATGCGGTCCACGGGCGACTCGAAGACCCGGTGCAGGGCGACGGTGAGTTCCACCACCCCGAGGTTGGGTCCCAGATGACCGCCGGTCCTGGCGACCGCATGCACCAGGAACTCCCGGATCTCGTCGGACAGTTCGCAGAGTTGCGCCTCGGACAGCGCCTTCAGGTCGCGTGGTTGCCGGATGCTCTCCAGGATCGTCACGCTCGGGCCCCCTTCGGATTCCGTGCTGTTCAGCTCACGGTGACGGCCGGCTCCCCCGGCGCGATGCCGTCCTGCTCCATCTGCTCGGCGATCTTCATCGCCTCTTCGATCAGCGTCTCCACGATCCTCGACTCGGGGACGGTCTTGACGACCTCGCCCTTCACGAAGATCTGCCCCTTGCCGTTGCCGGAGGCGACGCCGAGGTCGGCCTCGCGGGCCTCGCCGGGGCCGTTGACCACACAGCCCATGACGGCCACCCGCAGCGGCACCTCCATGCCGTCGAGGCCCGCCGTGACCTCGTCGGCCAGCTTGTAGACGTCGACCTGGGCGCGCCCGCAGGAGGGGCAGGAGACGATCTCCAGCCGCCGCTCCCTCAGCCCCAGCGACTGGAGGATCTGGATGCCGACCTTGACCTCCTCGGCCGGCGGCGCGGACAGCGACACCCGGATGGTGTCGCCGATGCCCTCGCTGAGCAGCGCCCCGAAGGCGACCGCCGACTTGACGGTGCCCTGGAAGGCGGGGCCGGCCTCGGTGACGCCGAGGTGCAGCGGGTAGTCGCAGCGTTCGGCGAGCATCCGGTACGCGTTGATCATCACCACCGGGTCGTTGTGCTTCACGGAGATCTTGATGTCCCGGAAGCCGTGCTCCTCGAACAGGGACGCCTCCCACAGCGCGGACTCGACCAGCGCCTCGGGGGTCGCCCTGCCGTACTTCCGGAGCAGGCGCCGGTCCAGCGAGCCGGCGTTGACGCCGATCCGGATCGGGGTGCCGTGGTCCTCGGCGGCCCGGGCGATCTCCTTGACCCGGTCGTCGAACTGCTTGATGTTGCCCGGGTTCACGCGGACGGCGGCACACCCGGCCTCGATGGCCGCGAAGACGTACTTGGGCTGGAAGTGGATGTCGGCGATCACCGGGATCTGCGACTTGCGGGCGATGGCCGCGAGCGCGTCCGCGTCGTCCTGCGTGGGGCAGGCGACCCGGACGATCTGGCAGCCCGACGCGGTGAGTTCGGCGATCTGCTGGAGGGTCGCGCCGATGTCGGAGGTACGGGTCGTCGTCATCGACTGCACCGAGACCGGTGCGCCGCCTCCGACGGCGACCGGTCCGACCTGGATGCGCCGCGAGACGCGCCGCTCGGCGAGCGGCGGTGCGGGCACCTCGGGCATTCCGAGCGGGACGGCGGTCATGGCCGGGGTCCCGGTTTGGCGGAGACCGTCTCGCGCAGGGCGCGCAGCGACTCCTTCAGCGATCCCATGGTGGCGAGGACGGCGGTGGGCTCGTAGCCGCAGTGCGCCATGCAGTTGGCGCAGCGCGGGTCCTTGCCGCGGCCGTACTGGTCCCAGTCGGTGTCCTCGATCAGCTCCCGGTACGTCGGCACATAGCCGTCGCTCATCAGGTAGCAGGGGCGCTGCCAGCCGAAGAGCGAGTAGTTCGGGATCGCCCAGGCGGTGCACGGGAAGTCGACCCTGCCCTCGAGGAAGTCCAGGAACAGCGGGGAGTGGTTCAGCCGCCAGCGGCGGCGGTTGCCGCCCGCGAAGGCCTTCTTGAACAGCTCCCGGGTCTGCTCCACCCCGAGGAAGTGCTCCTGGTCGGGGGCCTTCTCGTAGGCGTAGGCGGGCGAGATCATCATCTCGTCGACCTTCAGGTCGTCGTTGAGGTAGTTGAGCACCTCGACGACGGTCTGCGGGGTGTCGGTGTTGAAGAAGGTCGAGTTGGTGGTGACGCGGAAGCCGCGCCGTTTGGCCTCCTTGATGGCCTCGACGGCCTCGTCGAAGACTCCCTCCTTCGCCACGGACTCGTCGTGCCGTTCGCGCAGGCCGTCGATGTGCACGGCGAAGGCGAAGTAGGGCGAGGGGGTGAACCTGTCCATCTTCTTGCGCATGAGCAGGGCGTTGGTGCACAGGAAGACGTACTTGCGCCTGGCCACCAGCTGTCGCGCGATCTCGTCGATCTGGGGGTGCATCAGGGGTTCGCCGCCGGCGATCGACACCATCGGCGCGCCGGACTCCAGGACGGCGCCCACGGCCTGGGCGACGGGCATCCGCTGCTTGAGCACCCCCGCCGGGTGCTGGATCTTGCCGCACCCCTCGCACTTGAGGTTGCAGGCGAAGAGCGGTTCCAGTTCGACGATGAGCGGAAACTTGTCCCGCCTGCGGAGCTTCTGTTCGGCCAAGTATGTAGCGACCTTGATGGACTGACGCAGCGGCATGGCCATCTGGCTCACCTCCTGGGGAGCAGCAAGGAACGGTGCCATTCATAGAAAGCCGGAAGGACGGAACGAAGGACACGGAAAGCCGATATTCCACCGCGGACCGTGCCGATGCGGACGAGCTCGTGTTCAGGAGCGTCCACGACCACCCGGACGGCCGCAACCGGGCGCTCGGCCGTCCGGACGGCGCTCAGAAGCGTGGCCGCCGACTCCATGTCGGTCGCGATCGCGCCGGTGGCGAGCAGATCGGCCCGCTCGGGTCCGCGGACCACATGGTCGGACCCGGTGAGCGGACCGGTGTGGACGGTGCGCCCGGGCACCGCCCGTGCCAGTTCCTTCACCAGCAGTTCGGTTCCGACGCAGGGGACGCTGCCGCGCGGGTCGCGGGTCTCCTCGGCGACGACCAGATCGCCCGGGTGCATGCCGGGGGCGAGGCCGGCGCAGAAGCCGGTGGCCAGGACGGCCGCCCCGCCGAGGGCCGGGCCGGTGAGCACCCGGGTGACGGAGCGCTCGGCCGCCGCCGGACCCATGCCCGTGCGCAGGACGGTGACCGGCCCTCCGGGCCCGCCCGGCCCGCCGCGCTCACGCCTGCGCAGGGCGAACTGCTCGATGCCGAGCGCGCAGGCGATCAGCAGCGGGACCGGGGCGGGCCGGGGACTCATCGGGTCGTCAGCTCCCCTTCGCCTCGGCGAGGGGCTGCCCGGCATCGGACCGCGCCGTCACCGGTTTCGTGCCGAAGGGCTCGCCGTGCACGTACCGGCCGAGCGCGGTGAGCGGGAAGACCTGCCGGTAGAGGTGGTAGTTGATGGAGAAGTCCCAGGGGAAGCCGGTGCCGGTGAAGTACGGCTCGTCCCAGGAGCCGTCCTCCCGCTGGGTGGCCGCCAGCCACGCGACGCCGCGCTCGACGGCCGCGGAGCCGCGCTCCCCCGCCGCCAGCAGCGCCATCAGCGCCCAGGCGGTCTGCGAGGCGGTGGAGGCGCCACGGCCGCTCCACTCGCGGACCTGGCGGTAGGAGCGCAGGTCCTCGCCCCAGCCGCCGTCGTCGTTCTGCACCTTCTCCAGCCAGGCCACGGCCCGCCGGATCGCCGGGTGGGAACCGGGGAAGCCGGCCGCGGTCAGCGCGGGGACCACGGAGCCGGTGCCGTAGAGATAGTTGACGCCCCAGCGGCCGAACCAGGAGCCGTCGAGCTCCTGTTCGGCGAGGAGCCACTGGATGCCGCGGCGGGTGCGCGGGTCGTGGGCGAGGCCCTCGACGGCGAGCATCTCCACGACGTGCGCGGTGACGTCGGCCGACGGCGGGTCGATGACCTCGCCGAAGTCGCAGAACGGCAGCCGGTTGGGGAACGGGCTGGTGTTGTCGACGTCGAAGGCGCCCCACGCGCCGTTCCTCGACTGCATGCCGAGGTTCCAGCGCACCCCGCGCCCGATGGCGTTGTCCAGCCGCTCGGGGTCGTGGTGTCCGACCCGGCGCAGCGCGAGGACGACCTCGGCGGTGTCGTCGATGTCGGGGTAGTTGTCGTTGTGGAACTCGAACGCCCAGCCGCCGGGCGGCAGCTGGGGCCGCCGTACGGACCAGTCGCCGGGCCGTACGATCTGCTCGCCGAGCATCCAGTCGGCGGCCTTGACCAGTTGGGGGTGGTCGGCGGGCAGGCCCGCGTCGGCCAGGGCGATCACGGCGAGGCAGGTGTCCCACACCGGGGACTGGCAGGCCTCGATCATCCGGGCCCCGTCCTCGCGCCACACGGCGAACCGGTCCAGCGACTCCAGGCCCGCGCGCATCACCGGATGGTTCAGGTCGTAGCCGAGCAGGTGCAGCGCGATGACCGAGTACACGGCCGGGGGCTGGATGCCGCCCCAGCAGCCGTCGTTCTCCTGCCGCTCGATGATCCAGCGGGCGGCGGTGTTCATGGCCGCCGCGCGCAGCCGGCGCGGCACCGCCCTGCGCAGCGCGTGCAGGCCCTTGTCCAGCCGCTGGAAGGCGCCGTCCCAGCTCCTCGCCGGCGCGAGCGGGCGGGGAGGGTTCGGGTGGTGCGGGTCGGTGTGCAGTTCGTCCAGCGGGAACGGGGCGGGGCGCACCGGCCGCTTGGCGGAGACGATCGTCAGCGGCACGATGGTCTGCCGGGCCCAGCAGCCGAAGTCGTAGATGTTGAGCGGTACCCAGGAGGGGAACCAGATCAGCTCGGGCGGCAGTTCGGGCAGGTCCTCCCACTTCCACCAGCCGAAGAGGGCCAGCCAGATGCGGGTGAAGACCCGGGAGGCGGCGACGCCGCCCCGCTCGCGGACCCAGGCGGAGGCCCTGGCCATGTGCGGGGCGTCGGGCGGGTCGCCGGCCAGGCGCAGGGCGACGTAGGCCTCGATGGTGGTGGAGAGTTCACCGGGTCCGCCGTGGAAGGTGGCCCAGGTGCCGTCCTCGCGCTGTTCGCCGCGGATGAAGAGGGCGGCGGCGCGGGTGGTCTCCTCGTCGCGGATGCCGAGGAACTGACGCAGCAGCAGGTCCTCGGCGTCCATGGTGACGTTGGTCTCGAGGTCGCCCTTCCACCAGCCCTGGTCGTCCTGCCGGGCCAGCAGGAAGTCGGTGGCGCGCCGCATGGCGCGGGCGGCGTTGTCGGGAACCCCGGCCGCCTCGGGGATGTCGGTGTCGTTTTCGCTGGCCGCGGTCACGCGGGACGGGAGGGCCGCCCCGGTGCTTCCGTCGGTCGTCGCTGTCATGGCTTCCCCTTCGTGCAGTCCTGCAAGCGGTGCGTCTGCTGTGGGTCCGCCGTCGGCCGGTGCCTTCTCCCCAGGGGCGCCGGCCGGCGACTACGCGAGGGCTATTCGACCGATAGTGATCATCTCTTTCGTACGACGACGAAGTCCGCGAGCGCCGTGAACTGCTCCCGCACCCGGTCGGGCATGTCCACGGCGTCGAGGGCCTCGATGGCGATGGTGTGCTGACGGCGTGCCTCGCCGGCGGTCCACTCGCGGCCGCCGGCCTCCTCGATGAGGGCGGCACGGGCCGCGAACTCCTCCTCGGAGAAGTTCGCGAAGTCGCTGCTCTTGGCGTCGGCCGCGAGGATCTCGCCGAGCCGCCGGGAGGCGGGTCCGTCGGCGGCGAGCGCGGCCACGACCGGGAGGGACTTCTTGCGCTGGCGCAGGTCGCTCCAGGTCTGCTTGCCGGTGGCGTCCGGGTCGCCCCAGATGCCGAGGAGGTCGTCGACGGCCTGGAAGGCGAGGCCCAGGTGGTAGCCGTACCTCTCCAGCGCGTCGGCGGTGGGGTCGTCGGCGCCGCCGAGCACCGCGCCGATGGAGCTGGCGCAGGCGAGCAGGGCGCCGGTCTTGTTGCCCTCCATCTCCAGGCACTCCTCGACGCTGACGCGGTCGCGGTGTTCGTAGGAGATGTCCTGGGCCTGGCCGTCGATGAGGGCGCGGCTCGCCGTGGCCAGCCTCCGGGTGGCACGGCCGGCCTCGACGGTGCCGAGCTCCAGGAGCACCTCGTTGGCCAGGGCGAACAGGGCGTCGCCGACCAGGATGGCCTGGGCGGGGCCGTGCACCTTCCAGACGGTGTCGCGGTGCCGGCGCTGCTCGTCGCCGTCCATCAGGTCGTCGTGCAGCAGCGAGAAGTTGTGGACCAGTTCGACGGCGACCGCGCCGGGGACGCCGGTCTGCGGGGCGGCCCCGGTGACCTCGGCG
Source organism: Streptomyces sp. NPDC030893 (assembly GCF_055571535.1). Lineage (NCBI taxonomy): Bacteria > Bacillati > Actinomycetota > Actinomycetes > Kitasatosporales > Streptomycetaceae > Streptomyces > Streptomyces sp. NPDC030893. The sequence goes on from NZ_JBVIFC010000005.1 coordinate 437,288, forward strand.
GACAGTACCGCGAGCGCGGGGCGCACGGCCTTGCCGCCGTCGCCGTCGGCGGGCCGGCCCTGGGCGTCGATCCAGCCGAAGTGGTAGGCGGCGACCGTGTCCATGGGAGGTGCCAGGCGGTCGACGGCCGCCTGCAGTACCGGCGTGGCCAGGGTCCGCCCGCGCTCCAGGAGCGCGGCGACGTCCACCGCGGTCCGTCGAGCGGCCTGCGAGGCCGGGGGCACAGTGGGCACAGTCTCTCCTCTTGTCGCGGTACCGGGGGTGCGGTGACCTGCCGCGCCGCTCCGTTGCAGCATCAGGCCGCCTCCTCGATCGCGAAGAGGTGGCGGGGGCGGGGCCGGCCGAGGGCGTCCAGCGCGGCGTCCGCCGCGCCGACGCCGCTGCGGACCGCACTCTCCATGGTCGCGGGCCACCCGGTGGCGGTCCACGCTCCGGCCAGGTACAGGCCGGGGGCCTCGGTGCGGGCGCCGGGCCTGAGGCGTCCGACGCCGGGTGCGGGAGCGAACGTGGCGGTGCGCTCCCGGGTGACGAAGAAGTCCTCGACCCGTGCGTCGCGGGTGCGCGGCAGCAGCCGCTCCAGTTCCGGCAGATAGCGTGCGCGCAGTGCGGCGACGGGCTCGTCGATGTCGGCCTGGGCGACCGACTGGGACACGGCGAGGTACTGGCCGCGCTTCAGTCCGGAGGCGTCGGTGCGGTCGAAGACCCACTGCACGGGGGTGCCGAGGGCCGCGAAGAAGGGCCGTGCGAGCACCTGACGGTCGTAGACCACGTGGACGTTGAGGATCGGCGCGGTGCCGATCCCGAGGAGCCGCTCGGGTGCGTCGAGCGCGCCGGCGGGCAGCAGGTCGTAGGCCTCGCGCTGGGGGACGGCGAGCACGACCGTGTCGGCCGTGATCGTCTCCCCGGGGACCCGCACGCTCCAGCCTCCGTCCGCACGGGCGGACAGGGAGGTGACCCGGGTACGGACCTCGGTGCGTACGCCCGCGGCGTCGAGCGCCTCGCGGGCGAGCCGGTCGTGCAGTTCGCCCAGCGGCACCCGGGCCCAGCCGATGTCGGCGGCCGAGGGGTCGGAGAGCAGGCCGGTCTTGAACACCATCGCGGCGAGGGACAGGGACGTGTCCTCCGCGACGGCGTTGAGGGTGGCGACCCCGACCAGGTCCCACAGGGCCTCGACGGCGCGCGCCGACTGGCCGTGCGCGGCCAGCCAGCTGCCGAAGTCCTGGGTGTCCAGGGCCGGATCGGCGAGGTCGAGCCGCTTCAGGGCGAGCGCGGCCCGGCCCACCCGCGCCCGGTCGGCCAGTGACAGGTGCGGGTACGTGGCGAGGCTGCGGCCCAGGTGCAGGGGGACCGGCAGCGCGTCGCGCCGCAGGGTGCCGAGCCGGCGTCCCTCGGGGCGCGCGAGGTCGACCACGGGCACCTCGAGACGGTCCTGGAGCGGTGCCAGCGCGGCTGCGCCGATCCGGTCGAGGAACCAGCGGTAGGCGGTGCAGCAGCGCAGGTACACGTGCTGGCCGTTGTCGACGGTCAGGTCGCCGCGCTGGAAGGAGAAGGCGAGTCCGCCCAGGCGCGGCCGGCCTTCGAGCAGGGTGACGCCCACTCCGGCGTCGGCGAGCGCGAGGGCGGCGGTGACGCCGGCCAGTCCGCCGCCGACCACGACGGCGTGCCGGCCCGCCGGGACCGGGCCGTCCGTGCGCGGCCGCTCGGTGCGTGTGCCGTGGCTCATGCGCCCTCCCCCGTCCGGCCGGGCCGCCTCGACGGTGCGCGGCCGGCCGTCTCCGTCTGGGACGCGGCGTCGTGGCGGAGGGTTGCCCGCCGCTTTCCGCCGGGGAGCGGAGTGTCCATCAGACCCGCCTCCTGACGGTCCGCCGGGTCACGTTCCGGGTGTCCAGGCCGGACAGTCCGCGCACCGCGACGTAGGCCTTCTCGCGTCCGGGCAGGGAGACCCGGCCGCGCAGCACGGCCTCGGGGTCGCGCTCGATACGGTCCAGGAGCCGGCGGTAGATGCCGGCCATGGCGGCCACGCAGGCGCCGCTGCGCCGGTCGAGCATGGGGAGCAGCCGGTAGCCCTCGGCGAAGAGGGCGCGGGCCCTGCGCACCTCGAAGTGCACCAGTCCCGCGAAGTCGGAGCCCTCCGGCGGGGTCGGTCCGCCGAACCCGGCCGAGCAGCCGAACTTGGCGAGGTCGTCCGCGGGCAGGTAGGTGCGGCCGCCCTCGGCGTCCTCCCGGACGTCCCGGAGGATGTTGGTCAGCTGGAGCGCGAGCCCCAGCGTGTCGGCGTACTCCGGGGCGCGCTCGGAGCCGCGCGCGCCGGGTTCGGTGCCGAACACGCCGAGCGAGAGCCGGCCGATGGCCCCCGCGACGCAGCGGCAGTAGACCTTGAGGTCGTCCCAGGTCTCGTACGTCTGACCGTGTACGTCCATCTGGACGCCGTCGATGAGCTCGTCCAGGCCGCCGAGCGGGATCGGGAAGCGGGCCGCGGCGTGGGCGAGGGCGACGGCGACCGGGTCGGTATCGTCCTCGTCGACCGCTCCCTCGCGGATCCGCGAGAGCAGCGCCCGGGTGTCCTCCAGTCGGGCGACCTTGACGTCGTCCGCGAGAGCGCCGTCGCCGATGTCGTCGACCCGCCGGGAGAACGCGTACAGCGCCGACATCGCGCGCCGCTCCGGTGCCGGCAGCAGCCGGATGCCGTAGGCGAAGTTGCGTGCCTGCTGTCCGGTGACGGTCTCGCAGTAGCTGTAGGCGGCGAGTACCGGTGCGGACGCGGGTGGTTGCGACTCCACGGTCCGGATCACCCCTTTCCTCGCAGAGTCGGGCCCGCCTCGCGCAACAGCTGGATCCTGCCGGGCTTGGGCGGGCCGGGAAGTACGTCGAATTCGGCGGCGGCGATCGCCCGGACGGCCGCCCTGCCTCCTGCCACGAACCCCGCGAGCAGCAGTCGGAGCCTGCCGTGGACGCTGCCCACCAGGGGCGCGCCCTCGTTCAGCAGGTCCAGGGCGCGCTGTGCCTGGTACGCGACGAGCGCGCGCACCGACGCGCCGGCGGTGGGTGCGGCGAGGTCCGCCTCCTGGACGTGGAAGAGCTTCATGTCCGCGGCGGGCAGATAGACGCGGTCGCGGCCGAGGTCCTCGGCGACGTCCTGGAGGTGCTCGATGATCTGCAGGGCCGTGCAGATCGCGTCGGAGCGGCGGATGCGCTCCGGGGTGGCGGTCCCGGTGACGGCGAGGACGAGACGGCCGACGGGGTTGGCCGACAGTTCGCAGTAGGCGAGCAGGTCGTCGTAGGTCTCGTAGCGCCGCACGAGCTGGTCCCGGCGGTTCGCGGCGATCAGGCCGAGGAAGGGCCCCGGGGTCAGCGCGTGGCGGCGGACCGTCGGCAGCAGCCGGAGCAGCAGCGGATGGCGGGGGCCGGGACCGGCCGGATCGAACACCCGGCGAAGATCGGCCTCGAAGGCGTCCAGGAGTGCCGTCCGGTCCTCGGCCCGGTCCGCCGGGACCCCGAGGAGCCGGGCGTCGGCGCCGCCGGGCGCCAGATCCCCGTCGCCGATGTCGTCGACCAGACGGGCGAAGCCGTACACGGCCATGAGGTCGTCGCGCCAGGGCCTGGGGAGGAAGAAGGGGGCCACGGGGAAGTTCTCGGCGGCGGCCTTGTCCAGCGTGGCCCGTTCGACGCCGGCGGCGCGCGCCGTACCGGTGGGCGTCATCGTCGGCTGCCCGGGGCGGGGACGGCACACGCTGCGTTCAGCCGAGTGGTCTCCGTAGCCATTGCCGTCACATCTCCCGTTCTACACTGCTGACGCAATACACACTATTTCGGACACGCCGCCCAGGTTTCCGCCCGGCGGTATCGCTGGATGGTGACGGGCATTATGGCCCTGATTGCCGCCTTTCGGGACCGGTCCAGCTTACGTTGTACAACGCGGGGCGCATCGCGGGGGTCTCCCGGGCAGCTCGGCGGCACGCCGGACGGCGTTTCGGTTCCTCGCGGCGGAAAGGGGCGCCCTCTTCGCAGACGACCGGCCCCGCCGGAAAGTTCCTGCGGGGCTCGGAGAAGGTGATCGGGCGGGCCGGGCTACTTGCCCGTGAACTTCTCGTATTCCTTGAGCACCTCGTCGGTGGGCCCGTCCATGCGCAGTTCGCCGCGTTCCAGCCACAGCACGCGGTCGCAGGTGTCGCGGATCGACTTGTTGTTGTGGCTGACCAGGAACACCGTTCCGGCGTGCTTGCGCAGCTCCCGGATCCGGGCCTCGGAGCGCTTCTGGAACTTGCGGTCGCCGGTGGCGAGGGCCTCGTCGATCATCAGGACGTCGTGGTCCTTGGCGGCGGCGATGGAGAACCGCAGCCGGGCCGCCATGCCGGAGGAGTAGGTGCGCATCGGCAGGGTGATGAAGTCGCCCTTCTCGTTGATGCCGGAGAAGTCGACGATCTCCTGGTAGCGGGCCTTGATCTGCTCGCGCGACATGCCCATCGCGAGCCCGCCCAGGATGACGTTGCGCTCGCCGGTCAGGTCGCTCATCAGGGCCGCGTTGACGCCGAGCAGGGAGGGCTGGCCGTCGGTGTAGACCTTGCCCCGCTCGGCGGGCAGCAGCCCGGCGATGGCCCGCAGCAGGGTGGACTTCCCGGAGCCGTTGGAGCCGATCAGGCCGATCGCCTCGCCCCGGTAGGCGACGAAGGACACCCCGCGCACGGCGTGCACCTTGCGCACGCCCCGCTCCTCGCCCCGCTTCAGGATGCGGCTCAGCGCCGCCGTGGCGCTGCCCTTGCCCGTCTTCGCGCCGTTGACGCGGTAGACGATGTGCAGTTCGTCCGCGATGACGGTGGGTACGCGCGCATCCGTCCTGTCGTCAGCCACGGCCGTACCTCTCCTCGGACTTCCAGAAGTAGACGAAGCCGAGCACGCCGGTCAGCAGCGCCCAGCCCAGTGCGAACGCCCACACGTGCGGGGGCAGGTACGAGGAGTCGTAACCGTCGATCAGCGCGAAGCGGATCAGGTCCATGTAGACCGCGGCCGGGTTCAGCTGGAGCACGTCGCTGAGCCAGGCGGGGACGTCCTTGTCGTGCAGCATCGCGGGGATGCTGAACATCACGCCCGAGGCGTACATCCAGGTACGCAGCACGAACGGCATCAGCTGGGCCAGGTCCGGGGTCTCGCTGCCGAGCCGCGCGAAGATCAGGGCCAGCCCGGTGTTGAACACACACTGCAGCAGCAGCGCGGGCACGACCAGCAGCCAGGAGACGTCCGGGAAACTGCGGAAGGCCAGCATGACGATCACGAGGACGGCCATCGAGACCAGCAGCTGCTGGAGTTGCTGGAGCGCGAAGGAGATCGGCAGCGAGGCCCGCGGGAAGTGCAGCGCCCGCACCAGGCCCAGGTTGCCGGAGATCGCCCGCACCCCGGTCATCACCGAGCT
>NZ_JBVIFC010000006.1:0-332083 GCF_055571535.1 Streptomyces sp. NPDC030893
CCACCAGCACTGGAAGAAGATCCAGTCCACGAACCCGCTGGAGCGGCTGAACCGGGAGATCAAACGCCGCACCGACGTCGTCCAGGTCTTCCCCAACCCGCCCGCGGTCCTCCGCCTCGCGACCGCGGTCCTCGCCGAACTCCACGACGAGTGGATCGCCTTCCCCCGCCGCTACCTCTCCAACGAGAGCATGGACGCCCTCTACCTCGATGCCCCAACCGTCCTACCCGCCACGTCAGACGACTGATCGCCTACACCACGACAGGGGACATGACCCTGGAGCGACGGGTCATCGGTGAGTCGACGCGCCGCAACTACGAAGGGTTCATCCGTAACCACCTCGTGCCGCGCCTGGGGCGGAAGGCGCTGGCCGGGTTGGCGCGGTGCGACTTCGAGGAGTTCGCCAAGGGCGTGCATGCCTCCGGTGCGGGGTTGTCGGCCTCCACGGTCAATGAGCCCTTTCAGGGAGGCCACCGATCGGGTGACGGGCCGGTGTCCCGCAACGCACGAGGCCCCTGTGCCGTTGAGAGAGGTGTTCGACGTCTCAACTCATCAGCCTAGGAGCCTCGTTGGTTCCCTATCCTCCCTCACTCGACCTGCCTCACGCCCTGGTCGAGTGGGTAGCCATGCTTATCGTCACCCGTGAGGGTGACCGCCGCTGCAAGCTCCCGCCGCACCAACGTGCTCTCGTCGCCTTGATCTACCTGCGCCGGCACGACCCGCTCACGCAGATCGCCGCCGGCTTCGGCATATCCGTGGGCACCGCCCACGCCTACGTCACCGCCGTCGTCGGCCACCTCGCCCGCCGGGCCTGCTGCGGGTTCTGCGGGAGACCGACCCTGATCACGTTCTGCTCGATGGGACGCTCGCCGAGTGCGACCGGGTCGGCGACAGCCGGGCCGACTACTCCCACAAGCACCGCCGCCACGGCGTGAATGTGCAGGTCGTCGCCGATCCCGCGGGGAAACTGCTGGGTGACCACGCCGATCAGACGCCTTCCGCACCAGGACCTCACCCCGACCCAGCGGACGATCAACCGGGCCCTGTCAGCGGCACGGGCACCGGTCGAGCGAAGCGTCGCGCGGCTCAAGTCCTGGCGCATCTTCCGCCGGTCCCGCTGCAGCCCGAACCGCATGTCCGTCATCGCCGCTGCCGTCCTCACTCTGGAGAGGCAACGCTGAAAACGCTTACTGACGCGTCGGATGTTCGCCGTACTGAAGCAAGGCTCCTGTCAGGATCTTTGGGCAGCACGACCGGTGGGCACAGGCGCGCAGGCTCGGCTGCTGCGGCCGTGATCGCGTTCGGATTGAGGGCGGGCGCAGCGGCTACGGCCGGGTCCAGCCGTTGGAGAACTCGCACTGGAGGTCCGTCGAGTGGCGCCGCCCCATGGGGGTGTAGCCGGGGTGGTCGCGGAGGTGGGCCAGGGCGTTGACCCACTGGTCCCAGGGGCCGTCAGGCCGGGTGAAGCGGTCCGCGTGGTGGGTGCCGAGGTGGGCGTCGAGGCGGAGGAGGGCGCCGAGGGCTGCGGGCTGGTCGTAGCGGAGGTCGGTGCGGGGGAGGTAATGGTCGAGGTAGGCGGTGAGGATCTCGGCGTCGGCGTGGGTGCCGAAGCGGGCCAGGGCGAAGCAGTAGGCGCTGCCGGAGAAGCAGACCTCGCTGGCCAGGAGCAGGTCGCCGATGCGTTCGCGGAACCGTTCGCGGCGGTCGACGCCGATCAGCCATGCGGCGGTGAGGCGCGAGCGCCACTCGTAGCCGAGGAGGGCTTCCAACTCGGCATCGGTGATCGTGGCCGCGTCGTCGATGAGGTGATGGGCGAAACGTTCGCCGTGAGGCCACTCGGGCCGCAGGAATCGACCACTTTTCAGGACGAGGTAGCGCGCGTGGCCCGAGTCCTTCCTTGCCGCGTATCGCTCGATCACGTAGCCGTAGCCGATCTCCTCGGGGTGCTGGAACGGCATCGGTCACCTCTCCGGGTGCAGGTCGGTACGGTCGATCCAGGTGGGGCGACGAAGATGTTGTCGCCGGTGGGGGCTTCGGAGGCTTCCAGCAGGGACCAGGTGCGGGACTCCTCGACCAGGTGCTCCCAAGGCGCGGTCCAGTCGAGTTCCCAGTCCAGGTCGGATCCGGAGACGCCGTATGTGCCGTCGGCGTCCACTCGCCAGAACTGGGAGTAGAGGATCACCTGGGCGTGGTCGGCCAGGTCGTTGATGATCTCGGTGAAGTGGGCTGAAGGCCAGCCTGGGGCGTTGTCCGCAGTGGTGGGTCGTAGGCGCGCGGTGAGCGGCGGGACGACGGGGCTGCGTGCGCCGAGTTCGGTCAGGGCCCAGCGGATGCCTTCCGGCTCGCTCCAGTCGGGTGGCGTCGCCCGTTCCAGGCAGGCGCGATAGGCGCGGCGCACGGGCTCGACCGCGCCGTCGAACTTCAGGCTCGCCAGGGCCATCGCCGCCCATTCGCGGACGGTCGGGTTGTCGCTGTCCAGCAGGCCGATGAGAGCGGCGCCGCAACGGGGATCGCCCACCGCCTCGAAGACCTCGATGGCGGTCAACTGACCGAAGCCGCCGAGGGCAGGCAGGCCGTTGATGACGGCGGGTATGGCGTCGGCGCCGATCCGGATCAGCTCCGCGCGGGCGTCGCAGGACTCGTCGGCCTTGCCGTCGAGCTGCTGGACGAGTGTCTCGATGTGGGAGGTCATGACGTGGAGTGGTCCCGGCGCCAGAAGGTGGGCAGCCACCAGCAGAGCACCGAGTGGTCGTCGGGCCACGGGGCGCGGTCCTCGGCTGCCCAGTCCTCGAAGGAGTCGCGTGTCAGGTCGATGGGGCGCCAGGCGGGGTCGAGCGGCTCGTCTTCGGCCGGCGGGCGGACGAACCGTCGGCCGTGCTCGTCGCAGGCGCCGAAGTCCTGGTAGTTCCGCTGGGCCTCGATCAAGGAGACCTTGTTCGCGCCGCCGCCCATAGTCGGCCAGCGGAACTGGACCCCGTCGTCCTCCCAGAAGCAGACGGGGCAGATCTCGTACGAGCCGGGCATCTCGCCCAGCAGGCGGTGCCCGCAGCATGGGCAGGGGTAGCGGTCGCTCACCCGGGCAGTCTCCTTGCCGGTCCCGCTGGTGCGCCATGGATTTCTCGGCCTCCGCCCGCCCAGCCAGTCCGCAGCCAGTCCGCAGGACACCCGTAAATGGCCGTCGGGAGCCAACGCATGCCAACCGGGGTATCCCAGGTCAGAGCCCTGGAGGGGGCTCCGTCGCAGGTCAGGATCAGCCCGCAGACATTCCGCTTCAATGTGTGACCGGTTCATCGCTTTCCGCTAGATGCTCCGTCAGGCGCTCAGGCAGCAGGGGTCGACTCGTTCGGGTCGGCCCCTTGCTGTTTCCCGTGCCGGAAAGGGTCAGGTCACGTCCATAACTGCGAGCGAAGCCCGCAAGGCTCTCTGGTCGCGGCGTCTTCCGCGTCGCCTGTGCGGTAGTTGACGAAGACGTCGGTCATGAAGATTCCTTTTGTGAGGAGGACGGAGGTGGACACGCATGGGAGTGAGGTCTGCCGAGCGCCCCGGATTCCTGGTTCGCCCGGGCCATGAGGTGCCGACCGTTCGACCGCGCGAGGGCACGGGGTGCCCACGGAAAGGCCTACGAATGGAGGTGCGCCGCCTGGCGCGTCACTGGTCTCGGGTGGTTCGGGGAAGCCGGGAGCGCGGTGCGCCCCGGCGGGCGGGATCAGAGAGATCCGTCGGATCATGGGAGCCGGAGGGGCCGCCGAGCATCCGCCGTGCCGGGCGGCTCAAAGAGCCGATGTCGCTCGTTGGCTCGTGGAAGTGGTTTCAGTCGTGCGCGGGGGCGAGCACCCGTGCCAGCGCCGGTTGCAGATCGCGCACGGCCCGGTTGCTCCGGAACCTGGAGAGCTCCCGTGCGAGACGCCGGATGTCGCAGTTCACCGTCGCCGAGGGCACGGCCGGCATCATCCCCAAGAGTTCTCCCGCGATCGTGCACGCATGCTCGGCTTCTCCGGAGGCGGCGTGGGCCAGGGCCTTGCGGAAGCCGTACCGGGCGCGGGTACGCAGGGCGTGCGGCGGGAGGCGATGGCATTCCCGGTCGAGGATCTTGGCGGCGGCCTTGGGGCGACCGAGGTCGTACAGGCACCAGCCGGTCGTCATCACCGCCGGGTCGCTCACGTGGGTGGTGCCGATCACGGGCTCATTGCCGCCGCGGGCGTCATCACTGTCGAGTAGTTCTCGTGCCCTGTCGAGGCTGCGGAGGCAGTCGTGTTCGTTGCCGATGAGCGCGTGCCCCTGGGCCTCTCGCTGGGCTGCGAGTCCCCGGATGCGCGGCGGGAGTTTGCTGCTCTGAGCCCGGCGGGCCAGGGCGATGGTGCCCGCGGCGTCCCCGCTGTAGAGCGTGACCAGGGCACGTCGAACGAACGCGTAGGAACCGAGGTGCGGATCGCCCCCGGCGTGCGCAAGTGCGGTGGCCTCGCCCATCCAACCGAGCGCCGTGCTGTTGTCCCCGGCCTCTTGGGACATCCAGCCGGTGAACTCCGCGAAACGCGATGCGAGCAGGAGCGCGGGGACACGAGTGGTCGACGCGGCGCCGGCGGCCAGCCCGGCAATCATGCGTGTCTGCGTCTCCAGCAGGGGAAGCAGGACCTTCGGCGCGGTGGACTGGCCGAGCTTTCGCAGCTGGTCGAACTGCGCGCGGAAGGAGGACAGGAGGGGGTCGACGGCGGCGGGTGCCTGACTGCTGAGTTTCAGGCCGACGTCGATCAGCGCCCCGGTACCCGCTGAGAGAACTGCTCAGGACGGACGGCCAGGCGCCACAGGTCGCCGTTCGCACCGAGAAAGGCGTCGCACCGGCGGGCCAGGTCGGGGGACGCGGAGCGCTCTCCGCAACGAGGTGAGTGCTAATATGCATGTTAGTAACATTTGGATTAGTTACATGCGTGGAGGTGGGTGTGGCGGTCTTCGTGGGGCGTCGGCAGGAGCTGGCGGCGCTGGAGCGAGAGCTGCGGAAAGTAGCGGCAGGGGTCGGCGGGGAGAGGCCCGGTCGGTGCGTGATGTTGCGTGGGCGGCGCCGAGTGGGCAAGTCGCGGCTGGTCGAACGGTTTGCGGAGCGCTCCGGGGCTCCGTTCTTGTTCTACGCGGCGACCGGTGCGTCCCCTTTTGATGATCTCGGCCGGCTCGCCCGTGACGCGCAGGCGTCGACGCTGCCGATGGCGGGGCTTGTGGCCGCCGCGCGGCCGGAGAGCTGGGACGCCGCGTTCGATGTGCTGGCAGCGGCGCTGCCCGCCGACCGGGCGAGTGTGCTGGTCATCGACGAGGTGCCGTACCTGATGGATGCCGATGGCGCCTTTGAGGGGATGCTGCAACGGGCCTGGGACCGGGTGTTGGAGACCAAGCCGGTGCTGCTGGTCCTCATCGGTTCCGATCTGTCGATGATGGAGGCGCTGAACAGCTATGGGCGCCCCTTCCATCAGCGTGGCCGGGAGATGGTGCTGGGGCCCCTGAACCCCGCAGAGGTGGGTCAGATGCTGGGGCTGGAACCGGCGGAAGCCTTCGATGCCGCGCTGGTCACCGGCGGACTGCCGCTGATCTGCGCGGACTGGCCGCGAGGCGCGGGACTGTGGGACTTCCTCGGCGAGGCGCTGAGTGACCCGGTCTCGCCCCTGCTGGTGTCGGCCGAGCGTTCGCTGGCTGCCGAATTCCCCCCGCAGGCCCAGGCGCGTACGGTTCTGGCGGCCATCGGCAGCGGCGAGCGGACCTTCACCAACATCGCCCGGGCGGCCGGCGGAATCGGGGCCACGCCACTGCAGCGAGCGCTGGAACTGCTCACGAACAAGCGGATCATCGCTGCGGAGCTGCCCGTGTCGCCGCGCCCTTCGAAGGATCGCCGCTACCGGGTGGCAGATCCCTATCTGCGCTTCTGGCTGCATCTGCTCGGCCCGTCCATGGAAGAGATCGAGCGGGGGCGGGGCGACCTGACCTTGGCGCGTATCCGGGAGAATTGGACCAGTTGGCGCGGCCGGGCCGTCGAGCCCCTTGTCCGCGAGGCCCTGGCACGGATACTGCCCGATGACAGGCTGCCCGCGGCCCCGGCAGTGGGCGGCTACTGGACCCGCACCAACGACGTCGAGATCGACATCGTCGGGGCGGACCGCGCCCCCATCGCCAAGGAACTGCTTTTCGTCGGATCCATCAAGTGGCTGGAGCAGTCGCCCTTCGACCGGCACGACCTGGCAGCCCTCCATCGGCACCGGGCCGCCCTCACCGGCGAACCCGTTCCCGTCGTGGCGGTCTCGCGCAGCGGAGTCGACTGCCCGGGGCTCGACACCTCCTACGGTCCTGGCGATTTGCTGACCGCCTGGCCACTGTGAGCCGCGAGCCCTTTGATCGATTACTGCTGAGGTCGAGACAGAGGTGCACGGGCTTGCCGAGGTGATCCCGGAGGCGCTGCTGGGGGTGCAGTTCCTGGCGAGCGAACGGGGGACAGGAGTCGGCTGTCCTGCCGCCTGGCCGGCCAGCTCCTGTCTGCCGCCCTTGCGTACCCGACCTCTGCCTTCGACACCCCGGACGCCGCGTCCAGCGGTTCCGACGCGGCGGGGGATCGCTACTTCGTGGCCCCTTGAGCGAAGCCGTTGTAGATGTAGCGCTGGAGAAACAGGAAGATCACGAGTGTCGGCACGATGACGAGAACGGCTCCGGCTGAGATGTTCTCCCAGTGCGCCCCGAAAGGCCCCTTGAAGCGGAACAGGGCCGTTGACATGGTCCCGAGATCCTCTTTGGGCATGTAGAGAAAGGGGATGTAGAAATCGTTGTACGTGGTGATGCCCTTGATGATGACCACGGTAGCGATGGCCGGTTTCAGCAGGGGGAAGATGATCTTCCGGTAGATGGTGAACGAGTTGGCGCCGTCGAGTCGCGCGGCCTCGTCGAGGGACTTCGGAATTCCGCGGATGAACTGCAGGAAGATGTAGATGGCCACGATGTCGGTGCCCATATAGAGCAGGATCGGGGCCCACCGGGTGTTGAACAGCCCGAAGCTGTTGACGACCTGGAAGGTGGCGACCTGGGTCGTTACGGCAGGCACCAGCGTGGCGATCAGGAAGAGGGCCATGACGAGCTTCTTGAAGCGGAAGTCGAAGCGGTCGATGGCGTACGCGGTCATCGAGCCGATGATCACGGTGCCCGTGATGGAGAACAGCAGGATGAAGGCGGTGTTGCCGAACGCCGTCATCATGTGGCCATCGGTGAAGGCCGTGGCGTAGTTGGAGAAGTTGAGCCAGTTGTCCGGCAGGGCGAGGGCGCCCTGGCCGTCGGAGATCTCCCCGTAGGACTTGAGCGAGGTCAGGAAGATGACGACGAGCGGCAGCAGCACCACGAGGGAGGCGACGACCAGCGACAGGTACACCAGAGCGGTGCTGACGCGTGGGCTGCGGCGCTTCCGGTCCTGAGCGCGGGCGGGAGCGGTGAGGGTCATACGAGGTCCACCTTCTCGTCGGGTACGAGGCGGCGCTGGATCCAGGTGATCACCAGGATGATTGCCAGCAGCACCACCGCGCAGGCGGAGGCCAGGCCGGTCTTGTTGAACTGGAAGGCGTACTTCACCGTCTGGATGACAAAGGTCGAGGTTTCGGTCGCGCCGCCGGTCATGATGTACGGGATCTCGAAGACGGAGAGGGAGCCGGAGATCGCCAGGATGACGCTCAGGCCCAGCACCGGGCGGATGCTCGGCGCGATGATGTGCCGGAACTGCTGCCAGCGGCTCGCCCCGTCCAGTTGGGCGGCCTCGTACAGCTCGCCGGGGATCGACTGGATCGCGCCGAGGAACAGCACGAAGTTCAGGCCGGTGTAGCGCCACACGGACACGCCGGCCATGGAGGTGTTGGCCGACTCGGGAGTCCCCAGCCAGGCGTGGTCGGTGCCGACGCCGAACCAGGACAGGACCGAGTCGAGTGTGCCGCCGTCCTGGAAGAAGTACAGGAAGACGAAGCCGATCGCGACGCCGTTGATCAGGTACGGAAAGAACAGGATGCCCTTGAAGAGATTCCTGAAGCGCAGGTCGAAGCTGAGGACGACGGCGAAGTACAGGGCGATGACGATCTGTACGGCGGACGCCGCCAGGTAGTAGAAGCTCACCGCGAACACCCGGAACAGTTCGGGGCGAGTGAAGATCTCGGTGTAGTTCTCCGTGCCGACGTAGTTGCGGTCGGGGCTGACGCCGTCCCAGTCGGTGAAGCTGTAGTAGATCATGTTGCCCACCGGCACGTAGGTGAACGTGATCAGCAGGGCCAGGGGCGCCACCAGGAACAGCCACGGCGTGATCTTGCCCACCGGCCGGTCGCGCCACGAGGCGCCGGCCCGCGCGCGGTGCCGGGAGCGTTGCTTGCCGGCCGGGCCCGGCCCGGTGGCCGGGGCGGGCGGTGACGCGGTGGAGACGGTTCGGGTTCGGGTCATTGCGGAGCCAGGGCCTTTCGTCGTCCGCTGAGGGCACTGGGGCGCCGGGCCCGCTCGCCGGGACGGCGTGCGGGGACCCGGCGGGTGCTGGGGTCAGGAGCCGACGGTCTGCCTGGCCTCGGACCAGCGCTTGTTCAGGTCGTCGAAGTAGCCCTCGATCGACCCGTCCGTGGAGCCGCGGGCGATGTCGATGAGCTTCTTGCGGTAGTCGGGCTTGTTCAGTCCGATCTCGGCGGCATTGTCGATGGCGTTGACGTCCGCCGTCGCCGCCTCGGAGCGTTCGATCATCTTGACATCGTTGTCAACGTAGTCCTTGAGTGTCGTCGGCATCGCCTCGGACTTCAGGGCGGAGACGGCGCCCTCCTTGGCGGCGTAGCCGGACTTCTCGGTGAACCAGTCGATCCACGCCCGGGCGGCCTCCTTGTGATCGGAGTGGATGTTGACGGCCTGCTGGTAGTCGGAGACCAAGGTGGCGCAGAACGTGCCGCCCTGCTGGGACGGGACCGGCATGAAGCCGATGTCGTCGGGGTTCTGGCCGGCGGTCCCGGCCGCGTCCCGCATCTGGTTGATCGCCCAGGAGCCGAGCATCATGCTGCCCACCTTGCCCTTGGCCAGGAGGGTCTTGGAGCTCTCCCAGTTGGTGGTGGCGGGGTCCTTCTCCGACAGCCCCTCGTGGACGATGTCGTGGAGCAGGGTGTCGAGGGCGTGGAGGTCGTTGCCCTCGGCCCAGGGCTTGTCCATCCTGGCCAGTTTGTCGGAAGCCTGGGTGTCACAACTGATCGAGCCGACGCCGTTGGTCCAGGGGCTTTCGAGCGGCCAGCCGTCCTTGAAGTTGGTGTAGTAGGGGGTCGCCCCGGTCTTGTCCTTGACGGCCTTGAGATCGTCGAGGAACTGCTCGGTCGTCGTCGGCCATTCGGTGATCCCGGCCTTCTTCCACAGAGCCTTGTTGTAGACCAGGCCGTTGGCGGTACCGAAGGTGGCGATGCCGTACGTCCTGCCGTCGACGTCGGTCTTGTCGGTGAAGCGGTAGGTGGCCGCCATCGACGAGGTCTCACCGAGCGGTGCGAAGAACTTGGGGTAGTCGCCCTTGGCGACCGCCGACGGGATGAGCAGGACGTCGCCGTAGTCCTCCGTGTTCATGCGGATCTTCACCTCCCCCTCGTAGTCGGTGAGGCCCTCGAACTCGACCTTCACGCCGGGGTAGGTCTTGTTGAACTCGGCGGCGTACTTCTTCATCGTTCCGTCCTCGACGAGGTCGGTGCGATTGGTCAGCACGGTGATGTCCCCCGAGACGCCGTCCGGGTTCACCGGCGCGGCGGCTGTTTCGCCGGCGTCCGCGCTGCCCCCTCCGCTGCACCCCGCAACGGTCAGCATCGCGGTGGCGAGCAGTGCGACGCTCAGCGTCCTCTTCCCCATGTGCCCAGCTCCTTTCCAAGGATTACGGCTCGGGCTCCGGTGGTGGTTGACGGCGACTATGTCAGCCGGTCGTGAACCGGTAAAGCTACTCAATCCTCCGCGATGCTCAATCGTTACCTGAGGTTGAGGTGGGTGGGCGCAACACGCGGGCGCTGCCTGTGTCTCCGTGGAGGCTCCTGCCGGCATGAGAGGGCTAGACCGGTTCACTTCTGTGGGGTTAGGTTGAGCCGCGTTGCCTACGACACCGGGCCCGTCCCGCCGAAGGAGCCGTACATGAAGGAAGTCGTCCCGCTCGCCGAGGGCTGGAGTCTTTGCCACCGGGAGAACCTGCTGCCCGCCCAGGTCCCCGGATGCGTCCACACCGATCTGCTCACGGCCGGCCTGATCCCGGACCCCTTCCTCGGTACCAACGAGACCGAAGTGGCCTGGGTCGGACAACGTGCCTGGACCTATGTCCGCGACCTGCGGGACACCGACACCGCCGCGGAGGACGGGTACGAGCGGACGGACTTGGTCTTCGACGGGCTGGACACCGCCGCGGCCATCACCCTGGACGGGCGCGAACTGGGCCGCACCCGGAACATGCACCGGCGTCACCGCTTCGACATCACCGGTCGCCACGGGCTCCTGGCAGTGGACTTCGCCTCCGCCTACGACGAGGCGGCCTCGGTGCGGGCGCTGACGGGGGAACGCCCCAACGTCTACCCGGAGCCGTTCCAGTACATCCGCAAGATGGCGTGCAGCTTCGGCTGGGACTGGGGCCCGACCTTGGTGACCGCCGGCATCTGGCGCCCGGTCCGACTGGAGCGCTGGTCGACGGCCCGGCTGGCCGATGTACGTCCGCTCGTGACGGTCGACGGCGGCACGGGCCGCGTCGAGGTGCGCTTCGAGGTCGAGCGGACCGCGCAGGGGACGTCCCGCCCGCTCGCCGTGCGTGCCACCGTCGGGGACGGCCTCGCCGAGGCGCGCGGTGTCGTGGAGGGGAAACACGCCGCGCTGACGCTGGAGGTGCCCGACGTCTCCCTGTGGTGGCCTCGTGGCTACGGTGATCAGCCTCTGTACGACCTGGAGCTGGTGCTCGTCGAGGACGGTTCCGCAGAGCGACCCCTCGACTCCTGGCGCCGGCGGATCGGCTTCCGCACCGTGGAACTGGACCGGTCGGCGGACCGGCACGGCACCGGATTCACCCTGGTCGTCAACGGCGAACGGATCTTCGCGCGGGGGGTCAACTGGATCCCCGACGACGTCTTCCCGTCCCGGATCACACCGGAGCGCTACCGCACCCGGTTGCGCCAGACGGCCGATGCGGGCGTGGACCTGGTGCGTATCTGGGGCGGCGGCATCTACGAGGACGACGCCTTCTACGACGCCTGCGACGAGCTGGGCCTCATGGTCTGGCAGGACTTCCTCTTCGCCTGCGCCGCCTACCCCGAGGAGCAGCCGCTGCGTGGCGAGGTGGAGGCCGAGGCGCGCGACAACGTTGTCCGGCTCATGCCGCACCCCTCGCTCGTCCTGTGGAACGGCAACAACGAGAACCTCTGGGGCTTCCGCGACTGGGACTGGGAGCCCGAGCTGCGCGGCGACTCCTGGGGCGGCGGCTACTACCTGGACCTGCTCCCGCGGATCGTCGCGGAACTCGACCCCACTCGCCCGTACAACGCCGGCAGCCCCTGGTCGGGCTCCTGGGACCACCACCCCAACGACCCGGCCCACGGCACGTATCACTCCTGGGAGGTCTGGAACCGCCGGGACTACGCCGAGTACCGCGACTCGGTGCCCCGCTTCGTGTCGGAGTTCGGCTGGCAGGCGCCGCCCGCCATGGCGACCCTGCGACGCGCGCTGCCCGGCGAGCGGCTCTCACCCGACTCGCCCGGCATGCTGCACCACCAGAAGGCCGAGGACGGCAACGGCAAGCTGAACCGGGGAGTGGAACGCCACTTCGTGTTGCCGGACGGCGACTTCGACCGCTGGCACTACCTCACCCAGGTCGTGCAGGCTCGTGCGATCGCCACCGGGATCGAGCACTGGCGTTCCCACTGGCCCGTGTGCGCCGGGACCGTCGTCTGGCAGATCAACGACTGCTGGCCGGTCAGTTCCTGGGCGGCCATCGACGGTGACGGCCGGCTCAAGCCCCTCTACCACGAGCTGCGCCGTGTCTACGCGGACCGGCTGCTCACGCTGCAGCCGGGAGCGGGCGACGACGGGCCGGTGCTCGCCGTCGTCAATCAGTCCGCCGAGCCCTGGCAGGCGCGCGTGACCCTGCGGCGCATGCGGGCGGACGGCTCCGGGGTCGCCGAGGACGTGCTCGACGTGACCGTTGCCGCTCGTTCGGTGCACCGGCAGTCCGTGCCGCGGGACCTGGTCCCTGTCCCGCGCAGCGCCAAGGAGTTCCTTGTCGCCGACAGTGAGCACTTGCGCAGTGTGTACCTGCCGGTCACGGACCGGGAGTTCGCCTACCCGGTTCCGGACTACGACGTGGCCGTCGAGTCCCCGATGGGTGCCGGGACGGGTACTGTCGAAGTCGTGGTCACCGCACACACCCTCGTACGCGATCTCCTCCTGCAGGCCGACCGGCTCGGGCCCGACGCGGTCTGCGACACCGGACTGCGCACCCTGCTCCCCGGCGAACGACTCCGCCTGCGGGTCACGGGCGCGACCGACACCGGGGCCAACGCCGTCCGGGCGGCACTGTTCTGCGTGGAACCGGCGTGAGCACACCGTCCGTACGCGTCACCATCAAGGACGTCGCCGCGGCCGCCGGCGTGTCCAAGGGTGCCGTGTCCCTGGCGTTCAACGACAAGCCAGGGGTCTCCGACGCCACCCGCGAGCGGATCTTCGCGGCGGCCCGGCAACTGGGCTGGGCCCCGAACTCCTCGGCCCGCAGCCTGTCGCGCCAGTCCGTCGACACCGTCGGCCTGGCGATCTGCCGGCCGGCCCGGCTGCTGGGCCTGGAGCCGTTCTACATGGAGTTCGTCTCCGGCATCGAGAGCGTGCTGGCCGAGCGCGACTGCTCGCTGCTGCTGCGCCTCGTCGGCTCGCTGGAGGAGGAGATCGGTCTGCAGGAACGCTGGTGGCGGGAGCGGCAGATAGGAGGTTCGATCCTGGTCGACTTCCATCACGACGATCCGCGGATCGTCCCGCTGCAGCGGATCGGTCTCCCCGCCGTGGCGGTCGGCCACCCGTCCCTCACCGGCGGGTTCCCTTCGGTGTGGACTGACGACGCCGCCGCCGTCGCCGAGGCGGTGCGCTACCTGGCGGTGCTGGGGCACCGGCGCATCGCGCACGTGGGCGGCCCCCGGGGGCTCGGGCACAGTGCCATCCGGACGACCGCGTTCGAACAGACCATGACCGAGCTCGGCCTGGAACGGGGGCCGCACGTCGAGACCGGATTCTCGGGCGAGGACGGCGCGCGCGCCACCCGCTCCCTGCTGCTGTCCGCCGAGCGGCCCACGGCCATCCTCTACGACAACGACATCATGGCGGTCGCCGGATTGGGTGTCGCCACAGAGATGGGCGTCTCCGTGCCGGACGACCTGTCGCTGCTGGCGTGGGACGACTCCCAGCTGTGCCGGCTGACGCACCCGACCCTGTCGGCGATGAGCCACGACGTGCACGGCTTCGGCGCGCAGGTCGCGCGGGTGCTGTTCGAGGTGCTGACGGGCCACGACGTGACCTCCCGGCCCGTCGCGACGCCGTCGTTGGTACCGCGGGCGTCGACCGCCCCGCCTCCGTCGTAGGAGGGGGCGGGCAGGGACGGTCGAGGGGCGCGGCGTCATGCCGCGCCCCTTGGCGTGTCGCCGAGGAGTTCTGCTCGGCAGGCCCCCCCTCACGATGCGGGAGTGGACGACGGAAACCACTGCGACGACTCGAGAGTGGCTCGGGATTGCCCGACCGAAACCGGTCAAGCACTGGGTTCGTGGACGACGGACACTTTTCCGCGCACTTCTGATGATGCCGTTCCGTCCACTGTGCGGAGTCGCTGCCGGGCGGCCGCCGCCGCACCGATGAGGCCGGCGTCCCGAGCCAGAGCGGCGGGACGGACTTCGAGGTCACGCACGAAGCCGAGCACCGCAAACGCGCGCAGGTGGCGGCGCAGCGGCGTGAACAGCGTTCCGCCCGCCTGCGCGACGCCACCGCCGATCACCGCGACCTCGATCTCCAGCAGAGTCGCGCTGCCGGCGATCGCGGCGGCCAGAGCTCGCGCGGAGCGGTCGTATGCGGCCAGGGCACGTTCGTCGCCCTCACGCGCCGAAGCGGCGACCGCGGCGGCGGAAGGCTGCGACCCCGGTTTCGGTGACCAGCCCGTCTGTACGGCGTAGCGGGTGATGGCCGTCCCGCTGGCGTACGTCTCGACACATCCACGCGCCCCGCAAGCGCAGGGTGGTCCGTCCATGCCGACGGAGATGTGGCCTATGTGCCCGGCGTTCCCCGAAGGGCCCGGATGCAGCCGTCCGTCCAGGACGTACCCACCGCCCACGCCGGTGGAGACCACCATGCACAGGGCGTTGTCCACGCCTCGAGCGGCGCCGAGCCAGTGCTCGGCGGCGGTCATGGCCACCGCGTCCCCGAGCAGGACCGGTTCGAGGCCGGCGAGGACCATGGGATGGTCGCGCACGCTCTCGACGAGCGGGAAGTCCCGCCAGGCGGGAATGTTCACGGGACTCACCGTGCCGGCCACCGTGTCGACGGGGCCGGCGCTGGCGATCCCGATGCCACGTACCGTGCTCCACGCCGGAGCGGTCGACAGGGCGTCGATCACGGAGTCGACGGTCCGCGCCATGCGCTGGGCGGACTCCTGGGCGGGTGTGGGGAGCTCGGCCCGGTAGACGACGGTTCCCCTCTCGTCCACCAAGGCTCCCGCGATCTTGGTACCTCCGATGTCCAGGGCGGCGTACACCGATTCGGTCCTTTCTCCAGTCGTCCCTCCGGGACCCTCGGAGCGTGCAGGCACCGAGGAGCGCAGAGGGAGACAACGTTGTCAACGAGGGGGAGGCGCAAGGAGCCCTACGCGGCCGAACCCGGCACGTTCGAGTCCGGGCCCACGGTTGCCACGAACAGGGTGCCCGTGCCCTCGACCAGGACGTCCTGGTCGGCGGCGGACAGGAAGCAGGAGGCGCCCCGGTCGAGTCGCATCGGCTCCCCGCCGCCCGTCCCGGAGCGCAGCCGGGCCGATCCTTCCGCGCAGAAGGCGATACGAGGACCGGTCGTGGGCACGAGAGGCAACCGAGAACCGTCCAGTTCGGTCCTGTAGAGGGCGAACTCCGGCACCGGGCAGTCGTAGAGCCAGGTGGGCCGCGGTCCCGGGACGCTCACCGGCGTGACCTCCGGGACGCGCACCGCCGGGTCGGTGACGCGCAGCAGCTCGGGCACGTTCACCTCCTTGGTGGTCAGGCCCGCACGCAGCACGTTGTCCGAGTTGGCGAGCAGTTCGAGGCCGACACCGCGCAGATGGGCGTGCAGTCCGCCGGCGGGCATGAACAGGGCCGTGCCGGGCTCGAGGACCCGGTGGTTCATCAGCAGGGAGGCAACGAGGCCGAGGTCTTCGGGGTGATGCCGCGACATGCGCTCCACCGCCGCGTACGCGGCCGCGTGGACGTGCGTGGATCGTGCAAGGCGCCTACTCGATGCCACCACGGCGGACACCAGCGAGGCGCGCTCGTCCGGCGCCCATTCCAACAGGGCACGCAAGGCGTCGGAGAGGGCCTGCTGGTCGACCCCGGCGCGCAACAGGCCCGTCACCGGGCGCAGGTCGTCGATCCGGAGATCCTCCAGAAGACGTGCGGCCTCCTCACGCGCGCGGAAGCCGGCCAGAACCTCGAAGCGGCTGAGCGCGCAGAGCAGTTCGGGCTTGGGCCAGTCGTCCATGTACGAGCCCTGACCGCCGCCGGCCTGCTGGGCTGCGTAGGCCGAGCGCGCATGCTCCCGGTCGGGGTGCACCTGTATGGACAGTGGCTGCTCCGCGGCCAGCACCTTCAGCAGGAACGGCAACTTTTCCCCGAACCGCCGGGCGCACGCGGTCCCCAGCTCCCGGTGAGGGTCCTCGGCCACGGCCTCCAGAAGCGTCGTGGCCCGTCCGCGGCGGGTCATCCCCGACGGGCCGGACGGGTGCGCGCCCATCCACAGCTCCGCCTCCGGCCCGGCCGCCGGGGCGTCCCTCCCCTGCAGCCGGGCCAGTGCGTCACGTGAACCCCATGGGTACGGCTTGATGATCGGTTGAAGTAGATCCACGGTCGTACGTTAACCGCGACCGAACGCATTTCGCGGACCCTCCGGCTCCTGTTATTGAACCGGTATAGTGCCAGCCGGGTCGGCTTTCTGATCAGCTCGCTGAGCGGGTCGTTCCGGGCGTGATGGGCGTGTTGCAGCCCGAGGGATGAACAGGTCGTAGGCGTTGGCGCCGGCGGAGGTCGGGGGGAGGGCGCATGAGCGACAGACACGCGCCCGCCAACGCGGCCACGAGGAGGAGCGCCAGAGGTGTCACAAGCGGTCTGGTCGTGGGGGAGGGGCGGCCGTGCATGGCGGCTCTCTCGTTCGGGGGATGACTCGCATGTACCGGTTCATCGGAGTGGAACGTAGGGGCGCCTGCTTCGGCTGTCAATCAATCGCGCAGGTGCCTTCTTGCTGGTAAGTGGCCTGCCTGACAAGAACGTGGGTGTTGGGCAGCGGGTTTAGCGGTTTAGCGGTCGGGTGGCCCTCAGTGCGCTCAGGCGAATCCTGAACCGTCTATTGACATGGATGGAACATCCGGTGCCTCATGGTGTGGCACTGAGCGGCCGCAGCCCCTCCCGGCCGCCGTGACGACCCATCACCCCGCTTGTCCGGGGCCTGTCTCGCACCCCCCGACGTCTGTGAAGCGTGCTGCGGGCGGTGCTCTCCGCCGTCGGACATCGTTGTCATCCGTGGGCGTCGGCAGGGTGCGTCCAGCACGTCCGGTCACGCGTCGTCCTCCGTCATCCCCTTCAACCGAGGAGAAACATGCGAAAGCCAAGAAGCACGCTCATCACGACGGCGGGGATGGCGTTCGCCGCCGTTCTCGGGCTGCTGCTCTCACTCGCCGGCCCATCCGCCGGCACGGCGCAGGCGGCGGAAGGCGGTATCCACGTCAGCAACGGTCGTGTCGTCGAGGGCAACGGCAACGCGTTCGTCATGCGCGGGGTCAACCACGCCTACACCTGGTACCCGGAGCGCACCAGCTCCATCGCCGACATCGCGGCCAAGGGTGCCAACACCGTCCGCGTCGTGCTGTCCAGCGGCGGCCGCTGGACGAAGACGAGTGCCTCCGAGGTCTCCACGCTCATCGGCCAGTGCAAGGCCAGCAAGGTCATCTGCGTGCTGGAGGTGCACGACACCACCGGCTACGGCGAGGACGGCGCCGCGACCAGCCTGGACCAGGCGGCGGACTACTGGATCAGCGTGAAGGGCGCGCTGGTGGGCCAGGAGGACTACGTCGTCGTCAACATCGGCAACGAGCCCTTCGGCAACACCCATTACACGGCGTGGACCGACGCGACCAAGGCGGCCGTCACCAAGCTCCGCGGCGCCGGCCTCGACCACGCCCTGATGGTCGACGCACCCAACTGGGGCCAGGACTGGTCCGGCACGATGCGCTCCAACGCGGCCTCCGTCTTCGCCTCCGACCCCGACCGCAACACCATCTTCTCGATCCACATGTACGGCGTGTACGACACCGCGACCGAGGTGCAGGATTACCTCAACGCCTTTGTCGGCAACGGACTGCCCATCGTCGTCGGGGAGTTCGGCGACCAGCACAGCGATGGCAACCCCGACGAGGACGCCATCATGGCGACGGCCCAGTCCCTCGGTGTCGGCTACATCGGCTGGTCCTGGAGCGGCAACGGCAGCGGCGTCGAATACCTCGACATGGTCAACGGCTTCGACCCGAATTCGCTGACCAGCTGGGGCGATCGCTTCTTCAACGGCAGCAACGGCATCGCAACCACGTCCAGGACCGCCACCGTGTACGGCGGCGGTGACGACGGCGGCAGCACGGGCGGTACCGCTCCCAACGGTTACCCGTACTGCGTGAACGGGAGCGCCTCGGACCCGGACGGTGACGGATGGGGCTGGGAGAACAGCCGTTCCTGCGTCGTCCCCGGCGGTATCGCTCCCAACGGTTACCCGTACTGCGCCAACGGCAGCGCTTCCGATCCTGACGGTGACGGGTGGGGCTGGGAGAACAGCCGTTCCTGCGTCGTCCGGGGCAGCGCTGCGGATCGCTGACCGACGGACGCTGTGACGCCCCGCAGCAGGTAGGTCCCAGCGGCGGGGCGTCCGGCCGGTGCTCACGGGCCGGTAGGTGCGACCGCACTCGAACCGTCTCCGTCACCGCCGACGAGTCCTCGGTGCGCCCCGCTACAGCCGTGTGATGCGCAGCGGGACCACATGCCAGTGGGTTTCGACCGCGTACGGGTCGGCGGCGACGCGGGTGTGCATGCCCGCGGTGAACGCCTGTGTCACGGTGCCGGCGTGGTCGGCGGGGAGTGTGCTGAGCAGGGAGGGCAGGAACGCCGCCCGGAAGAACGCCGTCACCCGGTCGGCGAAGTGCTGGACGTCCCCGGTTGCCCGGAGCTGTTCGAGCAGGAGGTCGGGGAGTGCCACCAGGTCGTGCTCCTCGAGCCGCAGGACCCCGGCCGGCGGCCCCGCCCCGAGAGGGGCGAGGAACTCCTCCCTGGTCCGGTTCCAGGTCGGGATCGTCATCCTCGCGTACTCGTCCGACGTGATCAGGCCCTGGCGTACCAGATCGGCCAGTACGGCCTCGGCGGCGTCCATCAGACCGTCGGCCCCGCTGGTCCCGTCGTCGGCGCACGCCCCGCCCAGGACGACGACCTGCCCGCCAGGGCGCAGTTCCCGGGCCCGGTGGGCGAGGAAGGCCTCCCAGTCGGCGCGGGACTGTTCCTTCAGGGCACGGCGCACGTCGCCGGTGGCGCGTGAGGAGTAGATGTGGCCGGGGATCGATGCGGGCACCCGGGAGAGCCAGTGCACCGCGATCGCGCTCCAGACCAGGTGCAGCTCAGCGGGCGGGAAGAGGGGCTCGTAGAAGGAACGGGCTTCGGCGTGGACGAACACGTGCGGCTGGTGGGCGTAGGAGCCGGGTGAGCCCGTGACCGTCGCGAACATGGTGTTGAAGTCGTTCCCGGGGATGTCGGTGTGGACCACCGTCACCGGGGTTTCCTCGCCGGTACGGCCGCGGATGCCCTCCACCACGGCCCGCATCGGGTCCAGGGAGTTGGTTCCGGCGGCCACGCCGAGGTCCGCGACGCGGAAGGGGGCGCCGCCCTCCGGCAGGGGGACCGCGTCCAGGGCCCGGTGCAGCAGGGGCATCCCGTAGTCACCGGCACGGTGCTGGACCCGGGAGTGCCGTGCGTAGCCGTGGCCCATGGCGCCCTCGGCACGCAGAGGAGGGACCGATCCGCTCACAGAGACCTCGCTCACCGCCAGTCGGGTCCCCTCCGTCCACGATAGCCACGCCCCGGTGAGCCGCCACCCGCGCGGTCGGACGACGAGCGTGACGGCCTCGACGAGGTCCGACGCCGATCAAGGGCTGCCCGGCCTTCCGAATCGGCGTACGGGACGGGAGGGCATGGCGCGGCCCGTGGCCCACGGACAGCGTCTCGATCGGGCGGCCCGCACGGGACGTGCCGATCCGGCGCAGCCGGCCGGTCCCCGAGAATCCGGAGACCGGTCGCCGCGCCCACGGGGAGACGTCCGCGCCCCTGAGACAGCGGTCCCTCATGCGCGTCCAGTCCTCGTCGCCGGCAGGGTGGGTCGGCAATGGCGGAATCGCAGCGGAGGTGACCGTGCGGGCAACGGTCCGCTCGGTGCGGCGGCCTCGGGATCGAACCGGGGCGCCGGGCGGGGTGCGACCGGGTCGCCCGGACGTACGGGGCGGGTCCGCCGGTCGTGCGCTGTCACGGGTATGGGCCATTACCTTCGTGCAGGGCCCTTGTGCAAATCCTGTGGAACCCTCAATCTTTCGGCTGACGCACGGACTTGGCCATCGGTGTTGACATGATCCTGTCAGTGGCCGGTTTGCTTCGCCACCCGCGCAGCAGGTGCGTCGACCGCACCACCCCCCACAGCACACGCACCACCGACTGAGGAGGAACCCTCACATGGCAGTGATGCGTCATCCCCGGCGAAGACTGGCCACCCTCGGTGCCGCGGCCTCCGTGGCGCTCGTCGCGGGTCTGGTCTCCGCTCTCCCCGCGGGCGCGGCCCCGGCCGCTCCCGAAGGCCGCATCCAGTACGCGGGCGACGCGAACGCGGTCGCCGGCAGCTACATCGTGACCCTGAAGGCGGACGAGGCCCGTTCCGGCTCCGCCGAGGGCCGGGCCCTGGCGAAGAAGTACGGCGCCGACATCGAGCGCACCTACACCAAGGCCCTCAACGGCTACGAGGTCGAGGCCTCCGAGACCGAGGCGAAGCGTCTCGCCGCCGACCCGGCCGTCGCCTCCGTGATCCAGAACCGCACCTTCCACGTCACCGGCACCCAGCCCAACCCGCCCTCCTGGGGCCTGGACCGGATCGACCAGCGCGCCCTGCCGCTCAACAGCTCCTACGGCTACCCGGATTCGGCCGGGGAGGGCGTGACGGCGTACGTCATCGACACCGGAGTCCGCATCACCCACAACGACTTCGGCGGCCGTGCCTCCTACGGCTACGACGCCATCGACAACGACAACACCGCCCAGGACGGCCACGGTCACGGCACCCATGTCGCCGGCACGGTCGCGGGCAGCGCCTACGGTGTGGCGAAGAAGGCGGACGTCGTCGGCGTGCGGGTGCTGAACGACTCCGGCTCCGGCACCACCGCCCAGGTCGTCGCCGGTATCGACTGGGTGGCGCGGAACGCGGTCAAGCCGGCCGTCGCCAACATGTCCCTCGGCGGCGGCGCGGACAGCGCCCTCGACGCGGCGGTGCGCAACGCGATCGCCTCCGGCATCACCTTCGTCGTCGCGGCCGGCAACGAGTCCACCAACGCCTCCACCAAGTCCCCGGCCCGGGTGACCGAGGCGATCACCGTCGGCGCCACCACCTCCAGCGACGCCCGCGCCAGCTACTCCAACTACGGCTCGGTGCTGGACCTGTTCGCGCCGGGTTCCTCCATCACCTCCGCCTGGCGCACCAGCGACACGGCCACCAGCACCATCTCCGGTACGTCCATGGCGAGCCCGCACGTCGCCGGTGCCGCCGCCCTCCACCTGGCCGCCAACCCCTCGGCCACCCCCGCCCAGGTCTCCGCCGCGCTGACCTCCGCCGCCACCAGCGGCGTCGTCGGCAACCCGGGCAGCGGCTCGCCCAACCGCCTGCTGTTCACGGGCGAGGGGGACGACACCCCGCCGCCCCCCGGTGACCGCTTCGAGAACACCGCCGACTACACCATCGCGGACCGCTCCACCGTCGAGTCCCCGGTGACCGTCTCCGGCGTCTCGGGCAACGCGCCCTCGGACCTGGCCGTCGAGGTCGACATCACGCACACCTACATCGGCGACCTCCAGGTCCAGCTGATCGCCCCCGACGGCACGGCGTACACGCTGAAGTCGTACGGCACCGGCGGCAGCGCGAACGACATCGACACCACCTACACCGTCGACGCCTCCGCGGAGTCGGCGAACGGCACCTGGAAGCTGCGCGTCAGCGACAACGCCTGGTGGGACTCCGGCCGGCTCAACGGCTGGGCCCTTCAGTTCTGACGGCACCCGACCGGCACCCTCACCCCCGGGAAGCGATCCCCGGGGGTGAGGCCTGTGGCCTCCCGCTTACGATGCGGCTCGTGTCCATACCTCCGCCCTACGGGCCCCCGCACGCTCAAGGCCCGCAGCCGCCGCCCCAGTTCCCCTACGGGGGACAGCCCGGGTTCGCGCCGTACGGGCTCTACGGCCCCTACGGGCCCCGGCCGCCGGTCACCGTCAACGGGGTCGCCGTCGCCGCCCTGGTCTTCGGCGTGCTGTGCTTCCTGCCGGCCGTCGGGCTGGTGCTGGGGCTGATCGCGCTGTGGCAGATCAAACGGCGGGGGCAGCGGGGGCGGGGGATGGCCGTCGCGGGTTCGGTGCTGTCGTCGGCCGGGCTCGCCCTGTGGGCGCTGGCCCTCGCCACCGGGGCCGCGTCCGACTTCTGGCAGGGCGTGAAGGACGCGAGCCGGAGCGACAGCGTCCTCGCGCTGCGCGAGGGCGACTGCTTCGACTCGCCCGGCGGGCTGGAGGGCTGGGCCGAGAGGGCCACCCGTGTGCCCTGCGCGCGCGAGCACGACGGGGAGGTCTTCGCCGTCGCCGCCCTGCCCGACGGCGCCTACCCGGGCGACGCGCGCCTCGGCGACACCGCGATCGAGCGGTGCGACGAGCTCCTGGACGGCTACGTCATGGACACCTGGGCGCTCCCCGGCCATGTGGACGTCTACTACCTCACGCCGTCCGAGGACAGCTGGGACTTCGGCGACCGCGAGATCACCTGTGTGCTCGGCAACCGCGACCCGCAGGCCACCCTCACCGGCACGCTGCGCCGGGACGAGACCACCCTCGACGCCCACCAGTTGGCCTATCTGGAGGCCGCGCGGGTGCTGAACGCGGCGCTGGACGACCCGCCCGAGGGGGAGTACCCCGACGAGGACCTGAGCGACGACAAGGAGTGGGCCGGACGGGTCGAGGCGGCACTCGCCGAGCAGATCGGGCTGCTGCGCGCGCACCAGTGGCCGGCCGGTGCGGAGCGGCCGATGGCCGATCTGGTCGCGAAGCTGGGTGAGGCCCGCGCGGAGTGGGGCAGGGCGGCCGACGCCGCCGACGTCGGTGCCTACTACGGGCACGAGGCGGAAGGCTGGGAGCTGATCGACCCCTCCCACTCCGTCACCGCCCGCAAGGCTCTGGGTCTGGCCACGTCCCCGCCCTCGTACGAGGAGGAGCCGGAGCGCGCGCCCGAAAGCGGTGAGATGAAGGTGTGAGGGCCCCCATAGCGGGGAGAAAGTGCCTGCGTAAAGCCCTCACCCCGAAGATGTCATCACATCGAGTGATTCTCTGGCCTTCGCTTGCCTGGTACAACCTACGGTTGCCACGCTGTTGCTGTCTGTACAACCTGATGGGAGTGGCCCGTGACCTTCGGTGAGCAGCCGGCGTACCTGCGCGTCGCGGGTGATCTCCGCAAGAAGATCGTCGACGGACGGCTGCCCCCGCACACCCGGCTCCCCTCCCAGGCGAGGATCCGCGAGGAGTACGGCGTCTCGGACACGGTCGCGCTGGAGGCGCGCAAGGTGCTCATGGCGGAGGGGCTCGTCGAGGGCCGCTCCGGCTCGGGGACGTACGTGCGCGAGCGTCCGGTGCCCCGGAGGGTCGCCCGCTCCGGGTTCCGTCCGGAGCGCGGGGCCACGCCCTTCCGCCAGGAGCAGGCCGACGCGGGCGTCCGCGGCACGTGGGAGTCCAGCAGCGAGCAGACGGACGCCTGTGCCGCCATCGCCGGGCGGCTCGGGATCGAGTCCGGCGACCGCGTGATGCGCACCAAGTACCTCTTCCGGGAGGCCGGTGAGCCGGTGATGCTCTCCACCTCCTGGGAGCCGCTCGCCCTGACCGGCCGGACCCCCGTGATGCTGCCCGAGGAGGGCCCGCTCGGCGGCATGGGCGTGGTGGAGCGGATGCGCGCCATCGACGTGATCGTGGACAACGTCACGGAGGAGGTCGGCGCCCGCCCCGGGCTCGCCGAGGAGCTGGTGCTGCTGGGCGGTGTCCCCGGACATGTCGTCCTGGTCATCCAGCGCACCTACTTCGCCTCGGGCCGGCCCGTGGAGACCGCCGACGTGGTCATCCCGGCCGACCGCTACCGGGCCGCGTACCACCTCCCGGTGAAGTAGCGCGTTCCGGCCTTCACGCCCCCGTCACCGCCCCGCACATCCGCCCCATCACTCCCTCGCGCTCCTTTCCGCGCCCCGCGCCCGGCCGCGCTCCGGCGCGCCGTGCGGGCCGCGGTCGCCCCGCCGCCGTAGCAATCTGGCCGTTCTCGCAGGTCGCCCCCCGGAGCGGGGCGCGCCCGGCGGTATGCCGCTGACCGGATACGCAGGCCCTCGCGCACGGCGCATCCGCCACCGTGCGCCCCCTGTGTTCTGGCTGGTTGCGTGCCTCTTTGTGAAAAGGCGTATTCGCTCAGTGAAGGTAAGGCGTAGGCTCGGGCATATGCGTACTGGGGTTTCCTTACCGGGCGGAGCGCGGCGCGGACCGCGGACGGGAAGTGGAGGGGAGCGATGAACGACGGCACGGTGACTCTTCCCTGGCTCGTCGTGCGTCAGGACGACAACGGCAATCGCTACCGGGTGGGCAGGTACGCGACGCGCGCCGAGGCGGAGCGGATCGCGGACAGCCTCGACGGGCGCGGACACAAGCAGCTCTACTGGGTCGAGCGGATCAGCCAGAACGGCGCACCGTCGGGCTGACCCCGGTCTCCCGCGCGGGCCCTGCCGTAGGCTCCGGCGCATGAGCGAGCGGATCGTGGTGGTGGGTGCGGCCCTGTGGCACGAGGGGCGGCTGCTCGCCGCCCGCCGGAGCGCGCCCGCGGAACTGGCCGGGCGCTGGGAGCTGCCCGGCGGCAAGGTCGAACCGGGGGAGGCCCCGGAGAGGGCCGTCGTACGGGAGTTGCGCGAGGAACTCGGCGTCGACGCCGAGGCGGGAGAGCGCGTCCCGGGCGAGTGGCCGCTGCGGACGCCGTACGTGATGCGGGTGTGGACCGCGCGCCTGCGCCCCGGATCCCCCGCGCCCCGTCCCCTCGAGGACCACGACGAGCTGCGCTGGCTCACCCCCGACCGGATCTGGGACGTCGACTGGCTCGACCACGACGTGCCCGCCGTCCGGGACACCCTCGTCCACCTGGGGCTGCGCGAGGGCGTGTGAAGCACGACTCCGGCGTGCGGGCGCGGGGATGACGGAGCGTGGGCGCCTCTCCGCGCCGCTCGTGCCACGATGCGCCGCCGGACGCGGTACTCCGTCCGGGATATCGGGTATGGGCCCCTTAACCCCATGAAACCGGACATGGACGGGTTCGCTCGCCCTCGCTCCCCGGCGGGAAGTGATCCGTGTGACCGAGACCGACGGCGACTGGGCCGCGTGGACCTTCTCCGCCGACCCGGGGGCCGTGCGCGCCGCCCGCTCCGCCGTCCGCGACCAACTGCGCCTGTGGGACCTCGACAGCGTCGGCGACCTCGCGGCCCTGCTGGTCAGCGAACTCGTCACCAACGCCCTGCGGCACGCCACCGGACCCATCGGCGTCCGCCTGGTGCACCCCTGCGACCACGCCGAAGTCCTGCGCGTGGAGGTCTCCGACCCGCTCCCCGAGCCCCCGCACGAACGCGCCGCCCGGCCGGAGGACGAGGGCGGACGCGGACTGCACCTCCTGGCCTGCGCCTCGCGCCGCTGGGGCACCCGGCCCGGGGCCGCCGGCAAGACCGTGTGGTTCGAACTCACGGTGCCCGGATGAGCCCCCGCACGGCCGTTCGCCGCTGTACGGACACGGAACTTCCGTCGAGTGACCGGTTCAGGCCGGTGGCGGTTGCCCGGGAGGGGGATTCGACGACGTGTCCGCTGGTTAGAAGACTGGGAGTGTTCTCACGGCGCGGACCGAAAAGCATCGGGACCGTGCTGTGATCGTGAACACCGTGTTGTGCGGCGCCGTAGTGCTGGATACTGCGGGCAGCCGCCCCCGGTGACCGGTGCCGGACGCGGTGAGCTGGAGGGGACGGTTCGCGTGAGCGAGATACCAGCGAAGGCCACGGAGTCCGAGGACTCGTCGGGCGGCGCGAGGAGCGGGGCCGTCGACGGCCTCTCCTCCGGCGACGCTCCGGGCGGCAAGGGGATGTGGCAGAGCAGTCCGCCCGGCTCCATGTACGACTACATCAAGGTCGCCTCCTTCTCCATCGGCCCGGACGGGCTGGTCGACCAGTGGAGCCTGCGCGCCGAGCAGATCTTCGGCATCCCCGCGGACCACGCCGTCGGCATGGACCCCATCGAGGCGTTCATCGAGCCGGTCCGCCGCGAGCGCGGCCAGCGCAAGATGGCCGAGATCCTCGACGGCCGGGAGTGGACCGGAGTGGTGCCCTTCCGGCTGCCGGACTCCACGGCGGCGGACGAGCGCGACCGGGAGGGCCTCGCCGAGGTCTACGTCATGCCGACCCGCACCGAGGAGGGCGAGAAGGCCGCCGTCTGCATCGTCGTCGACGTCCGCACCCTGCGCCGTATCGAGACCGATCTCGCCGCCTCGCAGGCCATATTCGGCCAATCCCCGTTCGGCTTCGTGCTGATCGACCCCGACCTGCGGGTACGCCGCGCCAACCAGCGGTTCGCGTCCATCTTCGGCGGCACCCCCGACGACCACCGCGGCAAGGGCGTGCACGACTATCTGCCGCGCGGGGAGGCCGAGCGGGTCGCGGCGACCCTGCGCCGGGTCCTGGAGTCCGGCGACTCCATCACCGACATGCACGTCACGGGCTTCGTCCCGGGCTCCGAGGAGCGCCGCCACTGGTCCGTCAACCTCTACCGCGTGCACAGCGGAAGCGGCCGGCCCATCGGCATCGCCTGGCTGGGAACCGACATCACCGCCCGCCGCGCCGCCGCCCGCGAGGCCGCCGCCGCACGGCGCAATCTCGCCCTCCTCAACGAGGCGGGCGCCCGCATCGGCAATTCCCTGGACCTGGAGACCACCGCCCGCGAACTGCTCGACGTCGTCGTCCCCGGCTTCTGCGACCTGGCCACCGTCGACCTGTACCAGGGCCTGCTGGTGGGTGACGAGAACCCGCCGGGGCTCGCCGACGGCAGCGCGGAGGTGCGCAGGGTCGCCTTCGCCAGCGCGGTCTCCGACGCGCCGCTCATCGGCGCCGGCGAGCATGTCGAGGTGGGCGCCGTCCACCACTTCCCGTTCAACTCGCCCTGCGCGGACGCCCTGCGCACCGCCCGCCCGCAGAAGGTGCCGGGCGACGACGGCGGCCTGGTGCAGTCCACGCTGGCCGTGCCGATGGTCGCCCACGACACCGTGGTGGGCCTCGCCCGGTTCGCCCGCACCAAGGGCAGCGAGCCGTTCGGCGACCGCGACCGCGAACTCGCCGTCGAACTGGCCGCCCGGGCCGCCGTCTGCATCGACAACGCCCGCCTGTACCGGCGCGAGCACGAACGCGCGTTGATACTCCAGCGGTCCCTGCTCCCGCCCGGTGACCCGGAGGCCTCCGGCCTCGACATCGCCTGCCGCTACCTGCCCGGCAACGCGGCGACGGGCCGGCCCAGCGAGGTCGGCGGCGACTGGTTCGACGTCATCGAACTGCCCGGCCACCGCACCGCGCTGGTCGTCGGCGACGTCATGGGGCGCGGACTGCGCGCGGCCGTGGCGATGGGCGAACTGCGCACCGCCGTACGCACCCTGGCCCAGCTCGACCTCGAACCCGCCGAGGTGCTCTCCCAGCTGGACGAGATCGCCCGCGGCCTCGGCACGCCGGGAGGACCCTCCCAGGGCTTCGCGGGAGGTGTCCAGCAGGCCACCAGAGCCGCCCGCCGCCCCCGCGAGGCGGACCTGTCCGAGGTCTACCTGGCGACCTGTGTCTACGCCGTCTACGACGCGGTGACCAGGCGCTGCACCTTCGCCAACGCCGGCCATCTGCCGCCCGTCCTGGTCGAACCCGGCGAACCGGCGCTGATGCTGGACGTGCCGCCCGGGATGCCGCTCGGTGTCGGCGGGGAGCCCTTCGAGGAGGTGGAGGTCGAACTGCCCGAAGGCGCCCTGCTCGCGCTCTACACGGATGGACTGGTCGAAAGCCGCGATCACCCCCTCGACGAGGGCCTCCAGGCCTTCGTGGGCGCCCTCACCGATCCCGCGCGGCCCCTGGAGGACGTCTGCGACCACGTCCTCAACACCCTCGACACCCACCACGGCGAGGACGACATCGCCCTGCTGATGGCCCGCGTCCAGGGGCTGCCCGCGGACTCCGTCGGCGACTGGACGCTCCCCCGTGAGCCGCGCAGCGTGGGCCGGGCCCGCGAGTACGCCCGCGCCCAGCTGCTCGGCTGGGACATGGAGCCCCTGGTCGACACGACGGAACTCCTGGTCAGCGAACTCGTCACCAACGCCCTGCGCTACGGCGAGGGCGAGATCAGACTCCGCCTCCTCCTCGACCGCACCCTGGTCTGCGAGGTCTGGGACTCCGGCCTGGTCCAGCCCCGCCGCCGGCGCGCCCGCGACACCGACGAGGGCGGCCGCGGCCTCCAGCTCGTCGGCCTGCTCAGCGCGGCCTGGGGCTCACGCCGTACGCACCGGGGCAAGACGGTCTGGTTCGAACTCCCCCTCCCCGGCACCGACACCGCCCTCACCGACCCGGCGGAGGCGCTGATGAGCCTGTTCTGACCCCGCTGCGCCCGACGCACGCCCGGCACCCTGTCCTGGCGGCCCGACGGGCGAGCCCGGGTGATCGCAACCGGAACACCCGTTCCCCTCGTCCTCCCCCTCAACATCAACCACTCGGCTGCCCAGGGGAGTCGACGGGTGAAGGGGAGCCGTCATGGCACGCGCGGAGCCGCAGGAACCGCAGGAACCGGGGACGGCGGCGGACGAGACACCCCCGCGGGAGCCGGACGAGACATCCCCGCGGGAGCCGGACGAGACACCCCCGCGGGAGCCGGACGAGGCTTCCCCGGAGGAGCCGGCCGGCAAGCGCCGTGGACCCTGGGGCCGCCGGGTGAGACGTACCGCCCTCGTGCTCGCCCTCGTCCTGATCGTCCCCGTCCTCGCCGTCGAGACCGCCCTGCGCGTCAACTACATGGGAGACCCGGCGGACGGCACGTACACCCGCAACCGCGACGCCATGTGGCTCGGGCACGCCTGGGTCGACGGGCGGAAGAAGGACGCCGACGTGACCGCGCTGGCCCGCCGCCTCGAAGGCACCGGGATCCGCGACCTGTACGTCCACTCCGGGCCGCTGGAGCACGACGGGACCCTGCCGAAGTCGAAGTATCCGCGCGCGCGTTGGTTCATCGACGCCGTGCACCGGGAGCTGCCGGGCGTCCGCGTCCAGGCGTTTCTCGGGGACGTCCTCGCCAACGGCGGCCCCGACGGCCTGCGTCTGGACCGGGCCGCCACCCGCGCCGCCGTCGTCCGCAGCGCCGGCCAGGTCCTGGACGCCGGCTACGAGGGTGTCCATCTCGACCTGGAGCCCCTGCACTCCGACGACCCGGACTACCTCCCCCTCCTGGACGACCTGCGCGCCGTCACCCGTGCCGAGGGCGCGCAACTC
Source organism: Streptomyces sp. NPDC030893 (assembly GCF_055571535.1). NCBI lineage: Bacteria > Bacillati > Actinomycetota > Actinomycetes > Kitasatosporales > Streptomycetaceae > Streptomyces > Streptomyces sp. NPDC030893. The sequence goes on from NZ_JBVIFC010000006.1 coordinate 29,114, forward strand.
TCGGTGGCCGCCCACCAGATCGACCCGCTGCCGGGCCTCCACACCGTCGCCGGTGTCTTCGCCGACCACCCCAAGTGGTGGTCCCAGAAGTTCTTCGGCGAGGTCGCCCGGCGCGTCGACCAGATCGCCGTGATGTCGTACGACACCGCGCGGCCCCTGGAGAGCACCTACGGCGGCTATGTCGCCCAGCAGACCTCCCTCGCCCTGGAGGTCACCCCGCCCACCACCCATCTGCTGATGGGCCTGCCCTTCTACTACGAGAGCGACTTCAGCCACTGGGGTCACGCCGAGACCGTCGCCGCCGCTGTCCGCGGGGCCCGCCTCGGTCTGTCGCGGACGGACCCCGACCGGGAACTCTTCGGTGTCGCCCCGTACATCGACTTCGCGGCGACGGAGACGAACTGGGAGGAGTACCGCGAGGGCTGGCTGGACCCCGGGGTGAGCCCCTAACGCCTCCTGATCTTCGACCCCAGCCACACCAGCGGGTCGTACTTCCGGTCCACCGCCCGTTCCTTCAACGGGATCAGCGCGTTGTCCGTGATCTTGATGCCCTCCGGGCAGACCTCCGTACAGCACTTGGTGATGTTGCAGTAGCCGAGGCCGTGTTCGTCCTGGGCCGTGCGCCTGCGGTCCAGGCCGGACTCCTCGGCCGCGTCCAGCGGGTGCATGTCCAGCTCCGCGACCCGCATCAGGAACCGCGGTCCGGCGAACGCCGGCTTGTTCTCCTCGTGGTCGCGGACCACATGGCAGACGTCCTGGCACAGGAAGCACTCGATGCACTTGCGGAACTCCTGCGACCGGTCCACGTCCTCCTGCATCATCCGGTACTCGCCCGCCGCGACCCCCTCCGGCGGCACGAACGCCGGGACCTGCCGGGCCTTGGTGTAGTTGAAGCCGACGTCCGTGACCAGGTCCCGGATCACCGGGAACGCCCGCAGCGGGGTCACGGTGATCGTCTCGTCCCGCTCGAAGACCGACATGCGGGTCATGCACAGCAGCCGGGGGCGCCCGTTGATCTCCGCCGAGCAGGAACCGCACTTGCCGGCCTTGCAGTTCCAGCGCACGGCGAGATCGGGGGCCTGGGTGGCCTGGAGGCGGTGGATGATGTCGAGGACCACCTCGCCGTCGTTCACCTCGACCGCGAAGTCCTCCAGGCCGCCACCGTCGACGTCCCCCCGCCACACCTTGAAGCGGGCCTCGTAGCTGCTCATTCGTGGAGCTCCTCTTCGGCGAGGTACTTGACCAGCTCCTCCTTCTCGAAGAGGGCCAGCAGGTCGGGGCGGATGGGTTCGGTGGTCTCCCGGGTGAGGGCGATCCGGCCGCGCACCGCCTCGGTGACCGGGAGACCTTCCGCGGTGCCGGCGAGCGCGCACAGCAGGTTGACGTTGCGCCAGCCGCGGTCCATCCCGGAGTGGTCCTCGCGGGTGTGGCCGCCGCGCGACTCGGTGCGTTCCAGCGCCGCCCGGGCCACGCACTCGCTGACCAGCAGCATGTTCCTGAGGTCGAGGGCGAGGTGCCAGCCCGGGTTGAACTGCCGGTGCCCCTCGACACCGGCGCGGCGGGCCCGTACCCGCAGCCCGGCGAGTTTCTCCAGGGCCTTCTCCATCTCCTGCTCGCGGCGGATGATGCCGACCAGGTCGTTCATCGTCTGCTGGAGCTCCTGGTGCACGGTGTACGGGTTCTCCGGCGGGCCCTGGTCCGGGGCCTCGCCCTCCGCGGAGAACGGGCGCAGCGCCTCCGCGGCGGCCGTGTCGACCTGGACGTCGTCCACCCGGGGCCGCGCCTGAGCGCTGCCGCTCGCGTACTCGGCCGCGTGCCATCCCGCCCGGCGCCCGAACACCAGCAGGTCGGACAGGGAGTTGCCGCCGAGCCGGTTGGAGCCGTGCATGCCGCCGGCCACCTCACCGGCCGCGAACAGTCCCGGCACCCCGCGCGCCGCCGCCGAGTCGGAGTCGACGGCGATGCCGCCCATCACGTAGTGACAGGTCGGCCCGACCTCCATCGCCTCCGCCGTGATGTCGACGTCCGCCAGCTCCTTGAACTGGTGGTACATCGACGGCAGCCGCCGCTTGATCACCTCGGCCGGCATGCGCGTGGACACGTCCAGGAAGACCCCGCCGTGCGGGGAACCGCGGCCGGCCTTGACCTCGGCGTTGATCGCGCGGGCCACCTCGTCGCGGGGGAGCAGTTCGGGCGGGCGCCGGTTGTGGTCCGGGTCCTCGTACCAGCGGTCGCCCTCCTCCTCGGACTCGGCGTACTTGTCCTTGAAGACGTCCGGGACGTAGTCGAACATGAACCGCTTGCCCTCGGAGTTGCGCAGCACCCCGCCGTCGCCGCGCACCGACTCGGTGACGAGGATGCCCTTCACCGACGGCGGCCAGACCATCCCGGTCGGGTGGAACTGCACGAACTCCATGTTCAGCAGCGGCGCCCCGGCCAGCAGCGCCAGCGCGTGCCCGTCGCCGGTGTACTCCCACGAGTTCGACGTCACCTTGAACGACTTGCCGATCCCGCCGGTCGCGATGACGACGGCGGGTGCCTCCAGCACGAAGAAGCGCCCGGACTCCCGCTCGTACCCGAAGACCCCGGAAACCCGCTCGCCGTCCTTCAGCACGCGCGTGACCGTGCACTCCTGGAAGACCTTCAGCCGGGACTCGTGGTCGCCGGTCTCGCGGAAGTCCTCCTGCTGGAGGGCGACGATCTTCTGCTGGAGGGTGCGGATCAGTTCGAGGCCGGTGCGGTCGCCCACATGCGCCAGGCGCGGGTACTCGTGGCCGCCGAAGTTGCGCTGCGAGATCCGGCCGTCCTTCGTGCGGTCGAACAGCGCGCCCCACGTCTCCAGCTCCCACACCCGCTGCGGGGCCTCCTGGGCGTGCAGCTCGGCCATCCGCCACTGGTTGAGGAACTTCCCGCCGCGCATGGTGTCGCGGAAGTGCACCTGCCAGTTGTCGCCGGAGTTGACGTTGCCCATCGCCGCCGCAATGCCGCCCTCGGCCATCACGGTGTGCGCCTTGCCGAAGAGCGACTTGCAGATCACGGCCGTACGGGCGCCCCGCTCGCGCGCCTCGATCGCGGCGCGCAGGCCGGCGCCGCCGGCCCCGACCACGACGACGTCCCACTCCTGTCGGTCGACCACGGACATCAGTCACAGCCCCCAGCTAGAAGAAGCGCGGATCGTCGAAGACACCGGTCGCGACGAGGTACACGTAGAGGTCGGCGAGCGCCACGCTCAGCAGGGACGCCCAGGCGAGCTGCATGTGCCGGGCGTTCAGCCGGCCCACCCACTGCCACATCCGGTAGCGCACCGGATGCCGGGAGAAGTGCTTCAGCTTGCCGCCGACGATGTGCCGGCAGGAATGACAGGAGATCGTGTACGCCCAGATCAGCACGATGTTGACGAGGAACACCAGGGTGCCGAGCCCCATGTGGCCCCAGTCGTAGTTCTCGTCGCGGAAGGCGAGCACGGTGTCGTAGGTGAGGATGCCGGCGACCAGGATCGCCGCGTAGAAGAAGTACCGGTGGACGTTCTGCAGGATCAGCGGGAAGCGGGTCTCACCGGTGTACGTGGTGTGCGGTTCGGCGACGGCGCAGGCCGGCGGGGACGCCCAGAAGCCCCGGTAGTAGGCCTTGCGGTAGTAGTAGCAGGTCAGGCGGAAGCCGAGCGGGAAGATCAGGATGATGATCGCCGGCGAGAGGCCCCACCAGCTGCCGAAGAGCTCCCAGTTGGGTCCGGCCTTCATCGGTTCGCAGTTCTCCGCCAGACACGGCGAGTAGAACGGCGAGACGTACGGCGCCGCGTAGTAGTCGGCGTTCGCGAGGGCCCGCCAGGTCGAGTAGACGACGAAGGCGAGCAGCCCGGCCGCGGTGGCGGCCGGGGCCAGCCACCAGCGGTCGGTCCGCAGGTGCGGGGCGGCGATCGCGGCGCGCGTGCCGGTGCGCACGCCGCCGGTCCGGCGATGGGGTTCGGTGGCAGGGGGTTCCGTGCCAGTGGCCACTTGTCCACTCCGATGGGGGTCGGGGGCGCCGCGATCGGCGGGGGTCAGGGGGCGTGACGGCCGCGGGCGCCGAGCCCTTCGTCGTCCGTGTCCACCCACAGCGAGGGGTCGTAGGGCGTGTCGGAGATGGTCACGAGGTCGGGCCGCTGCTGGGGGGCCGCGGTGGTGGCCGCCGTCTCCCGCAGCAGCGCGATGCTCTCGCGCAGGTGATTGGTGTCGGACCGGACGCGGCGCATCTCCAGGCCGCCGCTGCCCATCTGCTTCTCCAGGCGCCCCACCGACCGGATCAGATCGTCGAGACAGCGCTGGACGGATGTCAGTTCGTCGTGCACGGACATGACTTGCCCTCACTTCCACGGGTCCTTCAGGCCCAAGGCGGCAACGTTCATGCGCCTGCGAGTGTTGCGCGTCACACCTTGCGCTGTGAAGGGATGTGCATCGATTGGCCGAGGCGTATGGGTGCACCGTCCGGTGCGTTGCGCCGCACGGGTGGGCTTGTCACCCATGGCCGCCGTGTCGCCCTGAGTTGCCGAACCCTTTCCTCTTCAGTGGGCCGCATACATCGGATGAGCTCCAAATACCACCAAAAGTGATCGTAACGCCCGCGGCTTCCCGGAGGTACTCAGAGATGTCCCACGACGGCGTCGGACCGCGCGCGGCTCTGCGCTCGGTCGCCCTCCTCACCGCGGGCGTGCTCGCGGTGCCCGCGCTGGCCGGCTGCGGTGCCGACGACCCGGCGGGCAAGCCTCTCGCGGGAGCGGACATCGCACGGGCCGACCGGGCGAAGATCGCCGACGGAGGCACCCTGCGCTGGGCCGTGGACACCGTCCCGGACACCCTGAACGCCTTCCAGGCGGACGCCGACAGCACCACCTCCCGGATCGCCCAGGCCGTCCTGCCCTCCCTGTACCGGATGGACGGCCGGGGCCGGGCGGTGCGCAACCCCGACTACCTGGAGTCCGCCGAGGTCGTCGACACCGAGCCCAAACAGGTGGTCCTCTACAAGCTGAACCAGCAGGCCGTCTGGAGCGACGGCCGCGAGATCGGCGCCGACGACTTCGCCGCCCAGTGGCGCGCCCTGTCCGGCAAGGACACCGCCTACTGGACCGCCCGCAACGCCGGCTACGACCGCATCGGGAAGGTCGAGCGCGGGAAGAACAACCTCGAGGTCAAGGTCACTTTCAGCCGCCCCTACGCCGACTGGAAGTCCCTCTTCACCCCGCTGTACCCCAAGGAGGTCATGGGCACCCCGGACGCCTTCAACGACGGGGCGCGCAAGAAGCTGAAGGTCACCGCCGGTCCCTTCACGGTGAAGAAGGTCGACACGGAGGAGGACGAGGTCACCCTCACCCGCAACACGCGCTGGTGGGGCGACCCGGCGAGGCTCTCCACGATCGTGCTGCGCTCGGTGCCTCGCGACAAGCGGATCTCCGCGCTCAGCGCCGGCACCCTCGACCTGGCCGAGATCGACCCGGCCGGGGCCGGCCGGATCACCGCCGCCGCGAGTCCGCAGGACGGGAGCGGGGAGGGGAGCACGCCCCTCATGGGCCCCGGCGCCGACCGCTCCGCCGCGGACGCGCTGCGCTCCTGGGCGGTCGCCCACGGCTCCGACGAGGACGCCGCCGACGAGGAGATCTCCGCCCGCAAGAAACAGCGCAAGAAGGCCGCCAAGTACGCCCGTCAGCAGAAGGCCCTCGGCGGCTTCGAGGTGCGCACGTCACTGGAGCCCGCCTACACCCAGCTCGCCCTCAACGGCGCCGACGGGCCCCTGGCCGACGAGCGGGTCCGCCGGGCCGTGGCCCGGGCCCTGGACCGGCGCGCCATCGCCGAGGCGGTCCTGAAGCCGCTGGGCCTGCCCGCCGAGCCCGTCGGCAGCCACCTCGCGCTGGCCGGGCAGGCCGCCTACGCCGACAGCAGCGGGGCCCTCGGCGAGCAGGACGCCAAGGAGGCCAGGGCACTGCTCGCGGACGCCGGCTGGGTGCGGGGAGGACCGGTCGAGGAGAAGCAGGAGAAGGACGAGGGGGAGAAGGCGGCGGGCTCCGAGAACGACGAGGACTCGGGCAGTGACAAGGCCTCCGGTGACGACGGGGACTCCGGGAGCGGCGACGACGGCACGTACATCGTCGGCGAGGACAAGGACACCGAGGACAAGGACACCGAGGGCAAGGACGGCAAGGACAACGACACCAAGGACGGCGACGGCGGCGACAACAAGGCCCCCCGCGACTCCGGTACCGGCACCCAGCAGCTGAACCAGGGCAGCGCCCCCGGCGCCTACGCCCCCAAGGGCACCGCCGCCCCGGCCCGTGCCGGGAACGCGCCCGTCGCGAAGGACGGCAAGGCGCTCACGCTCCGCTTCGTGCTCCCCTCGGGGCCGGGCTCGGACACGCTGGCCACCGTGGCCGGCCGGATCTCGAAAATGCTGGAGAGGATCGGCATCCGCACCGACATCTCCAAGGTCGACGACGACAGCTACTTCAAGGACCACATCGCCTCCGGCGAGTACGACCTGGCCCTGTACTCGTGGCCCGCGACCGCCTTCCCCGCCACCGACGCCCGCCCCGTCTACTCCAAGCCGGTCCCGGCCGCCGACGGCTCCCTGAACGTCGAGCAGAACTGGACCCGGGTCGGCACCGACCAGGTCGACCAGCTCTTCGACCAGGCCATCGGCACCCTCGACGACTCCGAGCGGCACGCCCTGATCCGCAAGGCCGACTCCCGCATCTGGGCGGCGGCCGGCTCGATCCCCCTCTTCCAGCGCCCCCAGCTCACCGCGGCCCGCACCGACCTGGCCAACGCGGGCGCCTTCGGCTTCCGTACGCCGGTCTTCGAGGACATGGGCTTCCTGAAGAAGTCCGCCCAGGGCCCGTCGGGCTCGCCGGGCGCGAAGAGCTCCGAGTCGTCGGCCGGGGACTGACGCCTCGGGCACGTACGGAAGCGGCCCGCCCCGCTCGGGGGTGGGCCGCTTCCGTATCCGTACCTGCCGGGGTCAGCCGTGCTTGGCGCGGCTCGCGGCGCGGGCGCGCTCGCGGGCGTCCAGGTTCACCTTGCGGATGCGGATCGCCTCCGGGGTGACCTCCACGCACTCGTCGTCGCGGCAGAACTCCAGGGACTGCTCCAGCGACAGCTTGCGCGGCGGGACGATCGACTCGGCCACATCGGCCGTGGACGACCGCATGTTGGTGAGCTTCTTCTCCTTGGTGATGTTGACGTCCATGTCGTCGGAGCGCGAGTTCTCGCCGACGATCATGCCCTCGTACACCTCGGTGCCGGGCTCGGTGAACAGCACCCCGCGCTCCTGGAGGTTGGTCATCGCGAAGGCGGTGACCGCACCGGCGCGGTCGGCGACCAGGGAGCCGTTGTTCCGGGTGACGAGGTTCCCGAACCAGGGCTCGTGACCCTCGTGGATGGAGTGGCCGATGCCGGTGCCGCGGGTCTGGGTCAGGAACTCCGTACGGAAGCCGATCAGACCGCGGGAGGGCACCACGAACTCCATGCGCACCCAGCCGGAGCCGTGGTTGGACATGTTGTCCATCCGGCCCTTGCGGACGCCCATGAGCTGCGTGACCGCGCCCATGTGCTCCTCGGGGACGTCGATGGTCATGCGCTCGACCGGCTCGTGGAGCTTGCCGTCGATCTCCCTGGTGACCACCTGCGGCTTGCCGACGGTGAGCTCGAAGCCCTCGCGGCGCATCTGCTCGACCAGGATGGCCAGCGCCAGCTCGCCGCGGCCCTGCACCTCCCAGGCGTCGGGGCGGTCGGTGTCCAGGACGCGCAGCGAGACGTTGCCGATCAGCTCGCGGTCCAGGCGGTCCTTGACCTGGCGGGCGGTGACCTTGCGGTCCTTGACGGCCGCCTTGTTGTCGGCGCCCTTGCCGGTGCCGCCGCGGCCGACCAGCGGGGAGGTGTTGGTGCCGATGGTCATGGAGATCGCCGGCTCGTCCACCGTGATCAGCGGCAGCGGGACGGGGTTCTCCGGGTCGGCCAGGGTCTCGCCGATCATGATGTCCGGGATGCCGGCGACGGCGCAGATGTCACCGGGGCCGGCCTTCTCGGCGGGCTTGCGGGTGAGCGCCTCGGTCATCATCAGCTCGGAGATGCGCACGTTGGTGACCGAGCCGTCGCGCTTCATCCAGGCGACCGTCTGCCCCTTCTTCAGCTCGCCCTGGTGGACGCGGAGCAGGGCGATACGGCCGAGGAAGTTGTCGGCGTCGAGGTTGGTGACGTGGGCCTGGAGCGGGGCCTCCTCGTCGTAGACCGGGGCCGGGATGTGCTCCAGGATCGTCGAGAAGAACGGCTCCAGGCTGGTGGAGTCGGGCGGGACCGTGCCGTCCTCCGGCTTGGTCAGGGAGGCGACGCCGTCCCGGCCGCAGGCGTAGACGATCGGGAACTCGATCTGCTCCTCGTCGGCGTCCAGGTCGAGGAAGAGGTCGTAGGTCTCGTTGACGACCTCGTCGATCCGGGCGTCCGGACGGTCCGTCTTGTTGATGCACAGGATGATCGGCAGCCGCTGCTGCAGCGCCTTGCGCAGCACGAAGCGGGTCTGCGGCAGCGGGCCCTCGGAGGAGTCCACCAGCAGTACGACACCGTCGACCATCGACAGGCCGCGCTCGACCTCGCCGCCGAAGTCGGCGTGGCCGGGGGTGTCGATGATGTTGATCGTGATGGGCTCCCCGCCGTCCTTGGGGTGGTACTTCACCGCCGTGTTCTTGGCGAGGATCGTGATGCCCTTCTCACGCTCCAGGTCGTTCGAGTCCATCATGCGGTCGTCGACCTGGTCGAGCTGGTGGGCGGCGAAGGCGCCGGCCTGCTTGAGCATGCCGTCGACGATGGTGGTCTTGCCGTGGTCGACGTGAGCGACGATGGCGACGTTGCGGATGTCGTGACGTGTTGCGGACGGAGCCATAAAAGGCGTACTCCCGGAGTGCTGAGGAATGCCCTGCACGAGCGTCTGTGGTGTGCGGGCCCTGCCGGGCTGACACACGCCACGGCCACACCCCATGGTACGGGCCCGCCACGGCGTCCGCCGTCGCGAGCGACGGCGCCCCCGACGGTTCACGTGAACCGGGGGAAGCCGTTCGCATATCGGAGTGCAGCGAAACACGTTTCGGACATGTAAACAAAATGGTGCGCCTAAATGTCCGGATTGCCGGGCTGCCTTTGGGGGTGTCAAGCGCGCGCAGGTGTCAATCTTTGCAATTTTTGCTCAAAATATGGACGGTAGGGAGATCCCTATGCCTTCCGCCCTTGACGCGCGTTGACGGTCTTGGCGAAAGTTCCCCCAAACCACAGAACCTGCCGGTATCTGTGCTGCGCTCAACTTCCCAACCCCCCGGGGGACGAACACGATGACCAGTCCAATCAAGGCCGAGGACTCCGGGTCCGCGGCTGTCTTGGACCCTGAGCTCGCAGCGACCAGTGAGAACGCGGTCGTGAAGGGCGAGAAGCAGCCCGAGGGTCGTTCCCCCGGCCAGTTGATGTGGCAGCGCTTCAAGCGCGACCGTACCGGGGTCGTCTCCGCGTGCGTAGTGATTTTCTTCTTCGTCGTCTCCGCCGCGGCTCCGCTCATCGCGAAGCTGTACGGCAAGAACCCCTACACGCTGTACGCCCAGGAGCCGGACTACCCGTTCCTCCTGGACGACTTCGCCATGCCGAACGGATCCTTCGGCGGCATGTCGGGCGAGTTCTGGTTCGGTGTGGAGCCGAAGCTGGGCCGTGACGTCTTCACGATGCTGCTGTACGGCATGCGGACCTCGCTGTACATGGCCGTGGTCGTCACAACGCTCTGCGTGATCACGGGCGTCATCATCGGCATGGTCATGGGCTACTTCGGCGGCCGGGTGGACTACTGGCTCGGCCGGGTCACGGACTTCTTCCTGGCCTTCCCGCAGCAGCTGTTCTTCATCGCCTTCATGCCCGTCGTGGTCGCCATGTTCGTCGACCCGCAGGACGAGACCCCCACCTTCCTGCGGGCCCTGGCGATCACCCTGGTGATGTGGTTCCTCGGCTGGATGGGTCTGGCGCGCCTCGTGCGCAGCTCCGTACTCTCGCTCGCCGAGCGGGAGTTCGTGGAGGCGGCCAAGGTGTCCGGCGCTTCTCCGTGGCGCATCGTGCGCAAGGAGATCCTGCCGAACATCGTCACCCCGATCCTGGTGCAGGCCACCTACATCCTCCCGGGGACGATCCTCTCCATCGCCTTCCTCTCGTACATCGGCGTCGGCTTCGTCGAGCCGACCCCCGACTGGGGCCGGATGTTCGCCATCGGCGCCGACGTGTACGAGCAGGACCCGATGTTCATGTTCTTCCCGGGCGTGGCGCTGGTGGTGTTCGTTCTCTCCTTCAACCTTCTCGGAGACTCCGTCCGGGACGCATTCGACCCCAAGACCGGACGGTAATCGTCCATTGGTGGTGGGGGAGCTGCCGCCCCCGTGCCGGGCTACCGGACCGCTAGGCAGCACTCGTGGACAACTAATGACAGGTAGGTGCATCGGCATCATGAAGCCCATCAGAACGCGTACCGCGCGTGCCATCGCGGTGGCCATCGTGGCCGGCTCGCTCGCGCTGACCGGCTGCTCCAGCGACAACGGTGGTGGCAGCAAGGGCAAGAGCGACGCGAAGAACCAGAAGGACGCCGCCGAGCAGCAGGATCCTGTCGCCTACGGTGACGCCGCCGCTTCCACCGGTCCGGCCGAGGAGGTCGCCGGCGCCAAGCCGGGCGGTTTCATCAACGTCTACATGCAGTCGGACCTGTCCCACATGGACCCGGGTCAGATCTACGTCTCCGACGCCGGCCAGTTCGCCAACCTGATCCACCGCGGTCTGACGAACTACCAGGAGGACGACAAGGGCAACCTGACGGTCGTCGGTGACATAGCCACCGACTCCGGCAAGACCACCGACGGCGGCAAGACCTGGACGTACACGCTCAAGGACGGCGTCAAGGACGAGGACGGCAACGCCATCACCTCGGCCGACGTCCGCCACTCCATCGAGCGCCTGTACTCGAAGGTCATCTTCGACGGCCCGACGTTCGTGCAGTCCTGGCTCTCGGGCAACGACTACCGCAAGGCGCTGCCGGACGGCCCCTACAAGGGCAAGCACCTGCCGGACACCGTGCTGGAGACCCCGGACGACAAGACGGTCGTCTTCAAGTTCGACAAGCCGCGTCCGGACCTCCCGCAGGCCCTCGCCATGGCCGGCTACGCCATCGTGCCCGAGAAGCAGGACACGAAGGAGAAGTACGACGACGCCCCCGCCGCGCTCGGCCCCTACAAGATCGCCGAGTACAAGCCGGGCAAGTCGATGAAGCTGGTCAAGAACGACCAGTGGGACCCGAAGACCGACTCCGTGCGCCACCAGTACGTGGACGGCTACAACTTCAGCTCCACCATCGACCAGGCCAGCCAGACCAAGCGTCTGATCGCCGACCAGGGCGAGGCGAAGAACGCCATCCAGTTCACCGACTCGGTGGACCCGGCGCAGATGTCCACCGTCATCGGTGACGCGAACGCCAAGAAGCGCACCATCCAGGGCTTCCAGCCCTACGTGTGGCAGCTCACCTTCAACCTGGACCGGCTGAAGGACAAGAAGATCCGCGACGCGATCACCTACGCGATCCCGAACCAGTCCATGGTTCAGGCGGACGGTGGCCGCTACGGCGGTGAGGTCGCCGGCGGTCTGTTCGCCCCGACCCTGCCGAACTTCGACCCCGAGTACGACCCGTTCGGCAAGCTGAAGAAGCCCAACGGTGACCCGGAGAAGGCCAAGCAGCTGCTGAAGGAGGCGGGCTTCAAGGAGGGCACCAAGATCAGCTACGCCTACTCCAACACCCCGCGTGGCCAGGCGCAGCAGGTCATCATCAAGGACGCGCTCGAGAAGATCGGCTTCGACGTCCAGGCCAAGGAGATCGACCGGGCCAGCTTCTACGAGCAGGTCGGCAAGCTGGACAACCCGTACGACATCTACATGACCGGCTGGGGCCAGGACTGGTCCTCCCCGTCCACGGTCGTCACCCCGGTCTACGACGGCCAGCTGGTCGCCGACGGTGCGTCGAACTACTCGCACATCAACGACCCCCAGGTCAACGACCTGATCAACAAGGCCCTGGTCCAGCAGCCCGAGGAGGCCGCGAAGACCTGGGAGGAGGCGCACCACCGCATCGTCGAGGAGATCAACCCGGCCGCTCCGGTCTACTACTCGAAGCAGATGCAGCTGTTCGGTTCGAACATCGGCGGCGCCAAGTACAGCACCGAGTCGAGCTACATCGACATCAACGACCTGTACCTGAAGCAGCCGTAACCCGTCAGCTAGGCTGACCGCGGGGGTGTGCGCCAGGCGGAGCGCACCCCCGCGGACGGTACCCCCTCCCTGCCGCCGCGTTTCGAAGAGAGCATCCACCCGCCATGCTTCAGTTCCTCATCCGCAGGCTGATCGGCGCCGTCGTCATCATGTTCCTGATCGGCGCCTTCACGTTCTTCCTGTTCTATACGGTTCCTCAGGACTTCGCTGCGCTGTCCTGCGGCAAGAACTGCTCGCCCGAGAACCTCGCCGTGATCCGCGAGAACCTCGGGCTGGACAAGCCCATCACCACCCAGTTCTGGGAGTTCATGACGGGCATCGTCGCAGGGCGGGACTTCGCGACCGGACACTGTGCGGCACCCTGCCTCGGCCAGTCCTTCGAGACCGGTGAGTTCGTCTGGGACTCGATCATGGACCGGTTCCCGCTGACCCTGTCGCTGACCGTCGGCGGCCTGGTGATCTTCCTCATCGTCGGTCTCGGCTCCGGCCTGCTGGCCGCCTGGAAGCGCGGCACGTACGCCGACAAGCTCGTCAGCGGCGCCTCCATCGTGCTCAGCTCGTTCCAGATCTACTTCCTCGGCCCGATCGTCCTCGGCATCGTCGTCTACCAGACGGGCTGGCTGGACAACCCCAAGTACCACCCCTTCACCGAGAACCCGCTCACCTGGGCCGCCGGCATGCTGATCCCGTGGGCGGTGATGGCCACCATCTTCACCGCGCAGTACACCCGTATGTCGCGCTCGACGATGATCGAGCAGCTCCAGGAAGAGCACGTCCGCACCGCCCGCGCCAAGGGCATGAAGCAGAGCTACGTCTTCTTCCGCTACGCCTGGCGCGGTTCGCTCATTCCGATCGTCACCATCCTCGGTATCGACCTCAGCGCGCTGCTGTCCGGCGCGGTGGTCACGGAGTTCACGTTCGACCTGGCCGGAATCGGCCGTCTCGCGGTGGATTCGTCGCTGACGAAGGACCTGCCGGTGACCATGGGCGTCATGCTGTTCGGGGCGTTCTTCATCCTGCTCCTGAACATCCTCGTGGACCTCGTCTACGCGTACATCGACCCGCGCGTGCGGCTCAGCTAGGAGACATACCGTGACCACACTGACCAAGACCGAAGGCGAGAAGGCCCCGACCGGGCCGGACTCCTTCCTCTCGGTCCGCGACCTCAGGGTGCGGTTCTCCACCGAGGACGGCGTCGTCAAGGCGGTCGACGGACTGTCCTTCGATGTCGAGCGCGGCAAGACCCTCGGCATCGTCGGCGAGTCGGGCTCCGGCAAGTCCGTGACCAACCTGACCGTCCTGGGCCTGCACAACCCCAAGACCACCACCGTCGAGGGCGAGATCCTCCTCGAGGGGCAGGACCTGGTCACCGCCCCCGAGAAGGAGCTGGAGAGGCTCCGCGGCAACAAGGTGGCGATGATCTTCCAGGACCCGCTGACGGCGCTCTCGCCGTACTACACGGTGGGCCGGCAGATCGCCGAGCCGTTCATGAAGCACACCGGCGCCTCCAAGAAGGAGGCCCGGGCGCGGGCGATCGAGATGCTGACCAAGGTCGGCATCCCGCAGCCCGAGTCCCGGGTGGACGACTACCCGCACCAGTTCTCCGGCGGTATGCGCCAGCGCGCCATGATCGCCATGGCGCTGGTCTGCGACCCCGACCTGCTGATCGCGGACGAGCCGACCACGGCCCTGGACGTGACGGTGCAGGCCCAGATCCTCGACCTGCTGAAGGACCTCCAGCAGGAGTTCGGCACGGGCATCATCTTCATCACCCACGACCTCGGCGTCATCTCCGACATGGCCGACGACCTGCTGGTGATGTACTCGGGCCGGGCCGTGGAGCGCGGCGGCGTCCGCGAGGTGCTGCGCGCGCCGAAGCACCCCTACACCTGGGGCCTGCTCAGCTCGATGCCGCGCCTGGGCGCCGACGTCTCGCAGGCCCTCAACCCGATCCCCGGATCGCCGCCCAGCCTGCTGAACCCGCCCTCCGGCTGCCCCTTCCACCCGCGCTGCGCCTTCACGGACAAGGTGTCGGGCAACCGCTGCAGCACCGAGCGCCCGCCGCTCGGCGAAGGCCGGGCCGCTGCCTGTCACCTGACGGCGGAGCAGAAGCAGACCATATTCATCGACACGATCCAGCCCCGGCTGCGCTAGGGAGAGATCCGAGACATGAGCGACAACCTCACCCTCCCCGCACAGCAGGGCTCCACCGGCGCGTCCACCGAGACGCTGCTGAAGGTGGAGGGCCTGACCAAGCACTTCCCGATCTACGGCGGCTTTCCGATCAAGCGGAAGGTCGGCGCCGTCCAGGCCGTCGACAACGTCGACCTGACCGTCGGCGTCGGCGAGAGCGTCGGCCTGGTGGGTGAGTCGGGCTGCGGCAAGTCGACCACCGGCCGGCTCATCACCCGGCTCCTGGAGCCGACCGGCGGGAAGATCGAGTACGCCGGCCAGGACATCACGCACGCCAAGCGCAGGCAGCTCGCGCCGGTCCGGTCCGAGATCCAGATGATCTTCCAGGACCCGTACTCGTCGCTGAACCCGCGGCAGACCGTCGGCACCATCATCAAGTCGCCGATGGAGGTCAACGGGATCGACCCCGCGGGCGGCCGGGAGAAGAAGGTGCGCGAGCTGCTCGAGCTCGTCGGCCTCAACCCCGAGCACTACAACCGCTTCCCGCACGAGTTCTCCGGCGGCCAGCGCCAGCGCATCGGCGTCGCCCGTGCCCTCGCGCTCAGCCCGAAGCTGATCGTCGCGGACGAGCCGGTCTCCGCCCTGGACGTCTCCATCCAGGCGCAGGTCGTCAACCTGCTCCAGAAGGTCCAGGAAGAGCTGGGCATCGCCTTCCTGTTCATCGCCCACGACCTGGCGGTGGTCCGGCACTTCTCGCAGCGCGTGGCCGTGATGTACCTCGGCAAGGTGGTCGAGGTCGGCGACCGGGACTCCATCTACAACCGTCCCCGTCACCCCTACACCCACGCCCTGCTGTCGGCCGTGCCCGAGGTGGCGATGGACGACGAGACGGAGGACCGGGAGCGCATCCGCCTCTTCGGCGACGTGCCCTCGCCGATCATGCCGCCGTCCGGCTGCCGCTTCCGCACCCGGTGCTGGAAGGCGCAGGACAAGTGCGCCACGGAGGAGCCGCCGCTGGTGCAGATCTCCGGCAACCGTGACGGCCACCTGACGGCCTGCCACTTCCCGGAGGACCCGACGACGGAGGCCCGCGGCGAGGACGTCGTCCTCGACCCGGCGCTGAAGGCCCTGGAGGACTCGACCGACAAGAAGGACTGACACCTCGTCGGACGTCACGGCTGCCGTTCACCCCCGGGGGTGGACGGCAGCCGTCGTCCGTTCAGGGGGCGCTCGAAGGGCGCCCGTGCGTGCATATGGCTGGAGTCGTCCCCGAACAGGTGCCGTACATGTGCGTGACGCACCCTGTGCGCCGATATTGGCGTAAAGGATCAGCGCACGTACGAGGAGGCACCCCATGCGCGGAGCCACGCACGTCACATGGGCCGCTTGCGCGATGGCGCTCGCCCTCGCCGCGACGGCCTGCGGAGGGGGCGGGGACGGCGGCGGCAGTGACTCGGGCGCGGTGCTGAGCGCCTCCTGGGGCGATCCGCAGAACCCGCTGGAGCCGTCGAACACCAACGAGGTGCAGGGCGGCAAGGTCCTCGACATGATCTTCCGGGGGCTGAAGCGGTACGACCCGGAGACCGGCGAGGCCCAGGACATGCTCGCCGAGAAGATCGAGACCGACGACTCGCAGAACTTCACCATCACTGTCAAGGACGGCTGGACCTTCAGCAACGGCGAGCCGGTCACCGCCCGGTCCTTCGTCGACGCCTGGAACTACGGCGCGAGCCTGCGCAACAACCAGCGCAACTCGTACTTCTTCGGCTACATCCAGGGCTACGACGCGGTCCACCCCGAGGAGGGCGAGCAGACCGCCGACACCCTGTCCGGGCTGAAGGTCACCGGCGACCGGACGTTCACCGTCGCGCTCACCCAGAAGTTCTCGACCTTCCCCGACACCCTCGGCTACAACGCCTTCGTCCCGCTGCCCCGCGCCTTCTTCGACGACCACGACGCCTGGGTGAAGAAGCCCATCGGCAACGGCCCGTACCTGGTCGACTCGTACACGCGTGGCTCGCAGATGTCGCTGCGCAAGTGGGACGACTACCCCGGCGAGGACAAGGCGCAGAACGGCGGCGTCGACCTCAAGGTGTACACCGACAACAACACCGCCTACACCGACCTGATGGCCGGCAACCTCGACCTGGTCGACGACGTCCCCGCGGCCCAGCTGAGGAACGTGCGCAACGACCTCGGCGACCGCTACCTGAACACCCCCGCCGGCATCATCCAGACCCTCGCCTTCCCCTTCTACGACGAGGACTGGAACCGGCCCGGCGCGGAGCAGGTCCGCAAGGGCCTGTCCATGGCGATCGACCGCAAGCAGATCACCGACACCATCTTCCAGAAGACCCGCACCCCCGCCACCGACTGGACCTCACCCGTCCTCGGCGAGGACGGCGGCTACCAGGCCGGGCTGTGCGGGGAATTCTGCGAGTTCAAGCCCGACGAGGCCAAGCGGCTCGTCGAGGAGGGCGGCGGGCTGCCCGGCGGCCGGGTGACGATCACCTACAACGCGGACACCGGCTCCCACCGCGAATGGGTCAACGCCGTCTGCAACTCCATCAACAACGCGCTGGACGACGAGCGGGCCTGCACCGGCAACCCGGTCGGCACCTTCGCCGACTTCCGCAACGAGATCACCGACCGGAAGATGACCGGCCCGTTCCGGGCCGGCTGGCAGATGGACTACCCGCTCATCCAGAACTTCCTCCAGCCGCTCTACTACACCGACGCCTCCTCCAACGACGGCAAGTGGTCCAACCAGCGGTTCGACGACCTGGTCGACCAGGCCAACCAGGAGACCGACACGGCCAAGGCGATCGACCTGTTCCAGCAGGCCGAGGGGGTCGTCCGCGACAACATGGCCGCCATCCCGCTCTGGTACCAGAACGGCAGCGCCGGCTGGTCGGAGCGGCTGTCGAACGTCAAGCTCAACCCCTTCAGCGTCCCCGTGTACGACCAGATCAAGGTGAGCTGATCCGCCGTGGGGCGCTATGTCGTCCGGCGGCTGCTCCAGATGATCCCGGTGTTCATCGGGGCCACGCTGCTGATCTTCCTCATGGTCAACGTGATGGGCGACCCCATCGCCGGACTGTGCGGCGAACGCCAGTGCGACCCGGCGACCGCCGCCCGGCTGGAGCAGGAGTTCGGCCTCGACAAGCCGGTCTGGGAGCAATACGTGACCTACATGGGGAACGTCTTCACCGGCGACTTCGGCACCGCCTTCAACGGCCAGGAGGTCACCGAGCTGATGGCGACGGCGTTCCCCGTCACCATCCGGCTCACCCTGATCGCGATCCTCTTCGAGATCGTCATCGGCGTCACCCTCGGCGTGGTCACCGGACTGCGCCGGGGCCGGCCCGTCGACACCGGCGTGCTGCTGCTCACCCTCGTCGTCATCTCCGTGCCCACCTTCGTCACCGGCCTGCTGCTCCAGCTGCTGCTCGGCGTGAAGTGGGGCTGGATCCGCCCCTCAGTCTCCTCCGAGGCGCCCTTCGACGAGCTGATCCTGCCCGGCCTCGTCCTGGCCTCCGTCTCCCTCGCCTACGTCACCCGGCTGACCCGCACCTCCATCGCCGAGAACCGCCGCTCCGACTACGTCCGCACCGCCGTCGCCAAGGGCCTGCCCCGCCACCGGGTGGTCGTGCGGCACCTGCTGCGCAACTCCCTCATCCCGGTGGTCACCTTCATCGGCGCCGACATCGGCTTCCTCATGGGCGGCGCCATCGTCACCGAGCGGATCTTCAACATCCACGGCGTCGGCTACCAGCTCTACCAGGGCATCCTCCGGCAGAACACGCAGACCGTCGTCGGCTTCGTCACCGTGCTGGTGCTGGTGTTCCTGGTCGCCAACCTGATCGTCGACCTCCTGTACGCCGTACTCGACCCGAGGATCCGCTATGCCTGACGGACGCCACGAACCCGAGCAGGCCATCGCGGGGACCGGGATGGGCGGCACCATGGACCTGGGTGTCGAGGAGGCCGAGACCCTGGAGAAGCGGCCGGAGGGCGACGGCGGCTCCGGACCGCAGGGCAAGCCGCGCTCCCTGTGGTCCGACGCCTGGCGCGACCTGCGCCGCAACCCCGTCTTCATCGTCTCCGCCCTGGTCATCCTCTTCCTGGTCCTCATCTCCCTGTGGCCCTCGGCGATCGCCTCCGGCAGCCCCCTCAAGTGCGACCTGTCCAAGGCCCAGCAGGGCTCCCAGTCCGGCCACCCCTTCGGCTTCGACGGCCAGGGCTGCGACGTCTACACCCGCACCGTCTACGGCGCCCGTACGTCCGTGGCGGTCGGCGTCCTCGCCACCCTGGGCGTCGCCGTCCTCGGCAGCGTCCTGGGCGCCCTCGCCGGGTTCTTCGGCGGCATCGCGGACTCGATCCTGTCCCGCATCACCGACGTCTTCTTCGCCATCCCGGTCGTCCTCGGCGGACTGGTGCTGCTGTCCGTCATCACCAGCAACACCATCTGGCCGGTCATCGGGTTCATCGTGCTGCTGGGCTGGCCGCAGATCTCCCGCATCGCCCGCGGCTCCGTCATCACCGCCAAACAGAACGACTACGTCCAGGCCGCGCGGGCCCTCGGCGCCTCCCACACCCGCCTGATGCTGCGGCACATCGCGCCCAACGCCATCGCGCCCGTCATCGTCGTCGCGACCATCGCGCTCGGCACCTACATCTCGCTGGAGGCGACCCTGTCCTACCTCGGCGTCGGCCTGAAGCCGCCCAGCGTCTCCTGGGGCATCGACATCTCCGCCGCCTCCCCGTACATCCGCAACGCCCCGCACGCGCTGCTGTGGCCCTCCGGGGCCCTCGCGATCACCGTCCTGGCGTTCATCATGCTCGGCGACGCGGTGCGCGACGCCCTCGACCCGAAGCTGAGGTGAGCCGCCGTGCTGCTCGAAGTGCGCGACCTGCACGTGGAGTTCCACACCCGCGACGGGGTCGCCAAGGCCGTCAACGGGGTCAGCTACGGCGTGGACGCCGGCGAGACCCTGGCCGTGCTCGGCGAGTCCGGCTCCGGCAAGTCGGTGACCGCGCAGGCCGTCATGGGCATCCTCGACATCCCGCCCGGCCGGATCACCGGCGGCGAGGTGATCTTCCAGGGCCGCGACCTGCTGAGGCTCAAGGAGGACGAACGCCGGAGGGTCCGCGGCGCCGAGATGGCGATGATCTTCCAGGACGCGCTGTCGTCCCTGAACCCGGTCATCAGCGTCGGCGACCAGCTCGGCGAGATGTTCACCGTGCACCGGGGCATGTCCCGCAAGGACGCCCGGGCCAAGGCGGTCGAACTGATGGACCGGGTGCGCATCCCCGCCGCCCGGGAGCGGGTCAAGCAGTACCCGCACCAGTTCTCCGGCGGCATGCGCCAGCGCATCATGATCGCGATGGCGCTGGCCCTGGAACCCGCCCTGATCATCGCCGACGAACCGACCACCGCCCTCGACGTCACCGTCCAGGCCCAGGTCATGGAGCTGCTCGCGGAACTCCAGCGCGAGTACCGCATGGGCCTCATCCTCATCACCCACGACCTGGGCGTGGTCGCCGACGTCGCCGACCGCATCGCCGTGATGTACGCGGGCCGGATCGTGGAGTCGGCGCCCGTCCACGACATCTACAAGGCCCCCGCCCACCCGTACACGCGCGGTCTGCTGGAGTCCATCCCGCGCCTGGACCAGAAGGGCCGGGAGCTCTACGCCATCAAGGGCCTGCCGCCCAACCTCATGAACATCCCGCCGGGCTGCGCCTTCCACCCGCGCTGCCCGCTGGCCCGGGACGTCTGCCGCACCGACGAGCCGCCGCTGTACGAGGTGTCGCCGGTGCGGGGGAGCGCCTGCCACTTCTGGAGGGAGTGCCTGGATGGCTGAGCCGATCCTGGAGGTCTCCGGCCTGGTCAAGCACTACCCGCTCACCCGGGGCGTCGTCTTCCGCAAGCAGGTCGGCGCCGTGCGCGCGGTCGACGGCGTGGACTTCCACCTCGGCCGGGGCGAGACGCTGGGCATCGTCGGGGAGTCCGGCTGCGGCAAGTCGACGGTCGCGAAGATGCTGGTCAACCTGGAGCGCCCGACGGCCGGTTCGATCCGTTACAAGGGCGAGGACATCACCCGCCTGTCGGGCAGGGCGCTCAAGTCCGTACGCCGCAACATCCAGATGGTGTTCCAGGACCCGTACACCTCCCTCAACCCCCGGATGACGGTGGGGGACATCATCGGGGAGCCGTACGACATCCATCCCGAGGTGGCCCCCAAGGGCGACCGGCGCCGGAAGGTGCGCGAGCTGCTCGACGTGGTCGGCCTCAACCCGGAGTACATCAACCGCTACCCGCACCAGTTCTCCGGCGGCCAGCGCCAGCGCATCGGCATCGCACGGGGGTTGGCGCTGCGCCCCGAGGTGATCGTCGCCGACGAGCCGGTGTCCGCGCTGGACGTCTCGGTGCAGGCGCAGGTCATCAACCTGATGGACCGGCTGCAGAGCGAGTTCGACCTGGCCTACATCTTCATCGCGCACGACCTGTCGATCGTCCGGCACATCTCGGACCGGGTCGGGGTGATGTACCTCGGCCGGATCGTGGAGACCGGCACGGACACCGAGATCTACGACCATCCCACGCACCCGTACACGCAGGCGCTGCTCTCCGCCGTCCCCGTACCGGACCCGGAGGCCCGCGAGCACCGGGAGCGGATCATCCTCAGCGGTGACGTCCCCTCGCCCACGAACATCCCCTCGGGCTGCCGTTTCCGCACCCGCTGCTGGAAGGCGCGGGAGCGGTGCGCGCTGGAGGTGCCGGCGCTCGCGGTGCCGGCCTGGTTCGAGGAGGCCGGGGGCCCGGCGGCGCACGACTCGGCCTGTCACTTCGCGGAGGAGAAGCACGTGGTCCCGGCGGAGGGGCACGGCAACGGGCCGGGGTGACATGAGGACATGCCACCCCGGCCCGCTCACGGCACCCGCACGGCCGTACGCCCTTCAGGGTTCCGTGTCCGTATATCGGAACCGCTTCCGCGGAGTTGCGCGCGTGTTAACGCGGTGCGTCCCCGTTCGGCAGGCCGAGCGAGTGCCGGAGGAAGTCGAGCTGGAGGCGGAGCAGGTTCTCGGCGACCTCCTCCTGCGGAGTCATGTGCGTGACGCCGGACAACGGCAGCACCTCGTGCGGGCGGCCGGCCGCCAGCAGGGCGGAGGACAGCCGCAGGGAGTGCGCGACGACCACGTTGTCGTCCACCAGCCCGTGGATGACCATCATCGGGCGGTGCGGTTCGGCGGCGTCGACCAGGCCCGCGTCGTCGATCACCGAGTTGCGGCGGTAGACGTCCGGCTGCTCGCCGGGGTGGCCGGCGTAGCGTTCCTGGTAGTGGGTGTCGTAGTGGCGGAGGTCGGTGACCGGGGCGCCCACCACGGCCGCGTGGAAGACGTCGGGGCGGCGCAGCGCGGCGAGGGCCGCCAGGTAGCCGCCGAAGGACCAGCCCCGGACGGCGACGCGGTCCAGGTCGAGCGGGAAGTCGGCGGCGAGCGCCTGGAGCGCGTCGACCTGGTCCTGGACGACGATCTCGGCGATGTCGTCCCTGATGGACTTCTCCCAGGCGGGCGAGCGGCCCGGGGTGCCCCGCCCGTCCGCGACGATCACCGCGAACCCCTGGTCGGCGAACCACTGGGAGGTCAGGTGCGGGTTGTGGGCGGCGACCACCCGCTGCCCGTGCGGACCGCCATAGGGGTCCATGAGCACCGGCAGGAGGGTGTCACCGGAGTAGTCCCGAGGCATAAGCACGGCGCACGGAATACGGCGTGCGCCCCCCTGGGTCAGGGTCACGCGGGGGGACATACCGGGGTCTTCGGCGTACGAGGGGACAGTCGCCGTCGGTTTCCCGTCACGCAGGACCACCGCCCGGGAACCTGGCCGGTCCGGTGTGGCGGAGACGAGCACGGTGACGCCCCCGGCGCGTACCGCGGAGTGCACGCCCGGCTCCTGGGAGAGGCGCTCCACGCCGAGCTCGTTCACCCGGTGGACGTGCACCTCGCCGGTCTCCGGATCGGCCGCCTCCGCGCCCGCCGACGCCGAGACCAGCACGTCGTCGTCGGAGACGTCGAGCACCGCGCGGATGTGCAACTGCCCTCCGGTGAGCGGTCGTTCACCGACGGCGAGTCGTCGTGCGCCCCCCTCGTCCGCGATCCGCACGAGCTGCCCGGACGGGCTCCAGCAGGGCACTCCGGGGAAAAGTTCAAGCCAAGTTGGATCTTCGTCGGCGTGCACCATGCGGGTCGCCCCGGAGTCCGGGTCCACGGCCAGGATCAGCTGCCCGCGCTGGTCGCGCGCCTGTACGAGCAGCAGCGGGGCACCCGCCGCTGACCAGTGCACACGCGCCAGGTAGGGATACCGCGCACGGTCCCAGGAGACCTCGGTACGGGTCCCGGCGAGGTCGATCACGAACAGCCGCACGTCCGCGTTCGGGGTGCCGGCGGCCGGGTAGCGGACGTGGCGCGGCTCACGTTCCGGATGGGCGGGATCGGAGATCCACCACCGCTGCACCGGCGTGTCGTCCACCCGCGCCACCAGCAGCCGGTCCGACTCCGGCGCCCACCAGAAGCCCCGGGAACGCCCCATCTCCTCGGCCGCGATGAACTCCGCGAGACCGTAAGTGACGTTCTCCTCCTCGGGGGTTGCGAGCGCCCGGTCGTCCGCCCCCTCGGCCCCGGTCACCCGCAGCGCGCCCCGGGCGACGTAGGCGACGTGCCGCCCGTCGGGCGACGGCCGCGGGTCGATCACCGGCCCCGCGGCGGGCAGTTCACGTGCCGTACCGGCCCGCAGTTCGGCCGCGAAGAGCCGCCCTGACAAGGCGAAAGCCGCCAACTCGACGGCCGCGTCGGTGGCGTAGCCGACGATGCCGGCACCGCCCTCACGGCTCCGCTCGCGTCGCGCCCGTTCCTCGGCGGGGAGGTGCTCCGAGGCCCCGCCCAGGAGGGCGCGCGGGTCGGCCGCCACGCGCTCCCCGCCCTCCTCCACGTCGAGTACCCAGAGTGAATGGGCCCGGTCCGTACCGGAACCCGAGCGGAGGAACACGACACGCGAGCCGTCGGGAGCCACGCTGAACGAACGCGGCGCGCCGAGCGTGAAGCGGAGGGTACGGGCGTGCCGTCGGGGGAAGGAGTCGGTCTCGGTCGTCATGCCTTGACCATATTGGCCATGCGCCCCCTTGTGCGGCCGTGCGCCGACCGATGCGCACGTACGGATAGTTATGATCGTTAGCGCATAGTGGGTATGAACCTGCTGGCTGCTGTGTGGATTTGATCTGCCCCCATATTCCTACCCCCGCGCCCTGGGATCCTTGGAGGTGAGCCGCCGTGGCACTCTCGATTTCGGCGGTGGTGCTGCTGGCGATCATCGTCTTCCTGCTCATCAAGAAGTCGGGCCTGAAGGCAGGCCACGCCGTGGTGTGCATGCTGCTCGGCTTCTACATGGCCTCGTCGACGATCGCGCCCACGATCAGTGAGCTCACGACGAACATCGCGGGGATGATCGGCAGCATCAACTTCTGATCGCCGCCGCCGGCCCCCTCGCGTGTTACCCGCCGGTAAGCAATGATGGCGGGGCCATCATTCACGCGCGCAGGGCGGAGCCGACGGTGACGACTTCCGAGGAACAGAGCCAGGAACGCGGCGAGGCACGGAACGAGGCCCGCACCAGGGTGCACGTCTTCCGGGACGACGCCCTCGGCGACCACGACGCGGTCGGCCTCGCCCGGGCGATCCGCCGGGGCGAGGTGAGCGCGGCCGAGGCCGCCCGTGACGCGTCGGCACGCGTCCGGGCCGCCGAGGCCCTGAACGCCGTCCAGGTCCACCTCGACCTGCCGGTCCACGGCTCCGCGACCGGCGGTGCCTTCGCCGGGGTGCCGACCTTCGTCAAGGACAACACCGACTACCAGGGGCTGCCCACGGGTCACGGCAGCGCCGCCTTCGCGCCCCGCGCCGCGCGGCGGCACGCCCCGTTCACCCGCCAGTTCCTGAGCACCGGCGTCACGGTGCTCGGCAAGACCAGGCTGCCCGAGTTCGGCTTCAGCCCCACCACGGAGTACGAGACCGGTGAGCCCGTCCGCAACCCGTGGCACATGGACCACTCGGCGGGCGGCTCCTCGGGCGGCAGTGCGGCCCTCGTCGCCGCGGGCGCGGTCCCGATCGCCCACGCCAACGACGGCGGCGGCTCGATCCGCATCCCCGCCGCCTGCTGCGGCCTCGTCGGCCTGAAGCCGACCCGCGGCCGGGTGGTGGCGAACGCGCAGGGCCGCCAACTCCCCATCGACCTCATCACCGACGGCGTGGTGAGCCGCTCGGTCCGCGACAGCGCGGCGTGGCTGGCCGCCGCGGAAGAGCACTGGTGGAACCCCAAGCTGCCGCCCGTCGGCCTGGTCGAGGGCCCCTCGGACCGCCGGCTGCGCATCGGCCTCCTGGTCGACTCCCCGAACGGCATCCGCTCCGACGCGGACACCCGGACGGCGGTGACGGAGACGGCCGAGCGCCTGGAGCGGCTCGGGCACACCGTGGAACCCGTGGAACTGGCCATCGACCCGCACTTCACCGACGACTTCCTCACCTACTGGGGCCTGCTGTCGTTCCTGCTCGGCGTCACGGGCAGGAAGCTCGGCGCGGACTTCGACCGGAACCGCATGGACGGCCTGAGCCGGGGCCTGCGCGAGACGTACCTGGGCAACTGGCGGAACACACCGGGCGTACTGCGCCGGCTGAAGCGCACCCGGCTGGCCTACGCGGCGGCGCTCCGCGGCCTCGACCTGATCCTCTCCCCGGTCCTCGCCCACACCACCCCGCCGCTCGGCCACCTCAACCCGACCGTCCCCTACGACACCCTGGTCCAACGCCTCGTGGACTACGTGTCGTTCACCCCGGTCAACAACGTCGTCGGCACCCCGGCGATCTCCGTCCCGGCCACCCACACGACCCCGTCCGGCCTCCCCATCGGCGTGATGTTCTCGGGCCGCCCGGGCGCGGAACGCAAGCTCCTGGAACTGGCATTCGAACTGGAGGCGGACCAGCCGTTCCGCAGCCTGCGGGACGCCTGACGGCCGGATCAGCCCTCGACCGCGTACGGCAGGAAACCGCTCCACGCGGCGGGGCTGAAGGCAAGTTGGGGGCCGTCGAGGCTCTTGGAGTCACGGACGTGAACGGTGGCGGGGGCGGTGGCGATCTCAAGGCAGGACTCGCCGTCAGGGCCGCTGCTGTAGCTGCTCTTGAACCAAGCTCCCGCGACTTCGACGCACGAGTCGCCTTCGTTGCCGTCGCTGTAGCTGCTCTTGAACCACGCGAGGCCTGAAGTGCAGCAGTCGGAGACCTTGCGGATCATGTTTCCCCCAGCAATTCCTCGATGAATGCCAGCGACTCCCGAGGTGGGAGAGCCTGCGCGCGGATGCTGCCATATCGTAGTTCGGCGATGCGGAGTTGCCGGACGTCCGAGACCGGACGGCCGTTGAAGGCTCCCTCGCAGCGTGCCACTGCTGAACCGTCCTCGAACTTCAGCAACTCGATCTTCCCGTCCAGGCCGGGGTGTGCCTCGCAGTGCGTCGGCATCACTTGCAGCGTTACGCAACGCAGCCTGCCCACGTCGAGGAGGTGCTCCAGCTGTCCGCGCCACACCATTGTGCCTCCGAGCGGACGCCGTAGAGGGGCCTCTTCCAGGACGAAACTGAGCGTGGGCGCCGGGTCTTTGCAGAAGATGGCTTGGCGATCCACACGAGCAGCTACCATCCGCTCGATCTCGTCCTGACTGTAGGCGGGTTGCCGTGACTCGAACGCTGCCCGTGCGTGATCGGGGGTCTGGAGAAGTCCGCTGATGCTGTGGCACACGTAGAGGCTGATCTCAACCGCCCGCGCCTCCAACTGTGCGAGATCCCGAACCTTCTTCGGGTACCGGACCCTCTTCACGTCCTCGTGCATCGCAGCGATGAGGCCACCGGCGTTCAGGACTTCGTCGGCCGTGTCCAAGTACTCCGGCCGAGGAATCCGCTTCCCCGTCTCGATCTTGTACACGAGATCCGCGCCGTATCCGGCCGCCGCCGCGAAGTCGTTGACCCGCAGGCCCGCCGCCTCCCGGCGGAGCCGCAACTGCCGCCCCACCGTGGCCACCACGGCCAGTGCCCAGTCGTCGTCCGGGTCCACCTCCCAGCCCGGCTCGTCCGTCTGGTCCATCTCGGTCCCGGCCCGCACCGCCTCACTGCTCACCGACATCTGTGCCCCTCCGTTGTGGTGCGACGTACTGTTCCGAGCCGTTCGCAGGAGCTACTTCGACAGCGCGGACAGAGCCCGCCGAATCTTGGACCGTAGCTCTACGTAACAGCTCAATTACCTATCTCAGTATGTCCGGTCGGCCACGCTCGGTGATGTGAATCAGCAAACTCAGGGAATCGCCGAGCACGGGTCAGGATCCGAACCCGACGGCCCCGTCCGGAACTTCAGCGTGCTGCTGTCGTCCACGCCGCGAGGCGCCCGTCTCGGCCGGTTGCTCGCGGTGGACACGCTCCGGAGCTGGGGGCTTCCGCACGAACGGGCGAGCCATGTCATCGCGGAACTGGCCGCCAACGCGGCGACGCACGGCCGCCTGCCCGGCCGCAGCTTCCGGCTCACGCTGTACGTGATCGGCTGCACGCTGCGCGTCGAGGTCACGGACACGCGCGGTGATCTGATGCCGGAGCCGCACGTGCCGGACCCGGACGCCGAGTCGGGCCGTGGCCTGCTGCTCGTGGAGGCGCTGGCCGACCGCTGGGGTGTGACGGAGGGGTGGTTCCCCCGCAAGACCGTCTGGGCCGAACTGGGCTTCACGCCACCGGAGCCCGCATCCCCGTGCTCCGGTGCCCTCGGCGACTGAAAGACAAAGAACCCCGGGGGAAAGCACCCCCACCAAACCCGACCCTTCCGCCTGTGGCCGTACTCACTCGGGCGGGTGAACATCGCCGTTCCGGCTGGATTTTCGCCCCTCCGAGGCCCGACGCTCAGGCCAACGACCACTGCACACATGAGACGGCCCCCGCAGGGACTGCAATCCCGGATGCGAGGGCCTGACCACCGAGGAAGGTAAAGGCTTCCCGATGGGTATCCAGAACCCTAGCGTGCTCCCGCGCGCCCAGGCCCGCCGTGCGGGCAACAGCCACTCGAACCGGGTCCACCGCAGCACAGGCGGCGGGCTCCACCACGACAACTCACCACACACCACCCGCTTCACGGTGGTCGGCAACCACCTCGCCCAGCACCCGGAGCTCTCCCTGCTGGCCATCGGGCTCGGCGTGCACCTCCAGTCGCTGCCCCAGGGCGCCCCGGCCGACATCAAGAGCCTCACCGCCCGGTTCCCGGAGGGGGCGACCCGTATCGCCGCCGCCCTGCGCGAGCTGGAGCGCCACGGCTACCTGCGCCGCGAACGGCACCGCACGCCCAACGGCTGCATCGTCAGCCGTACGGTCTCCTGCAACCAGCCGGCGGCGGCCCGCAACCACCCCCACCCCGGGCCCCCGGCAGCGGAACCACCGTCGCAGCCGCGTCCGCCGCAGCCCTGCGAGGAGCGCGTACCGCAGGCCGCACCGCGTGAGCGCAAACCCCTCCCCGCCGTACCCCGCCCCGAGTGCAACGTCCCCGCCCTGTTCCAGGCCGCCGCCGACCTCCTCGCGGACCTCCGCCGCCACCACCCGCAGCTGCTGCTCTCCGCCACCGACACGGCCCACCTGACCCCCGGAGTGGCTGCCTGGCTGGAGCGCGACGTGACGCCCGCCGCCGTACGCAGGGCCCTGACCGCCGACCTGCCCCCCGAGGGCGTACACCGCCCCGCCGCCTTCCTGGCCCACCGCCTGACCGCCCAGCTCCCGCCCCCGGCCCCGTACCGCGAACCGGCCGCCCCACTGCCGCCCGCACGGCCCCGGCTCCCGATGCAGGACTGCGACGGCTGCGACCGCCCCTTCCGCGCCCCCGAGCCCGGCCGCTGCCGCGACTGCCGACGAGAAGCGACCGCATGACCGTCGCACCCGGGGATCCGCGACGGAGCGGTTCCCACGTCTATCGGGCCATGCGGACTGTCGTGGAGTCCCTGGGTGACGCCGACACGGTCCCGGGCAAGTTCGAGATCACCAAGAACGGGATCGTCCACGACATGGCGGCGCCCAGTGGTCCGCACGAGCTGACCACCCTGCACCTGCGTAAGCGCGTTGAGAAGGTGGTGCCGGGGGAGCTCGTCGCGCATACGGGCAAGCCTGACGTCGAGGACGAGTGCGAGGGCATCATGCGGCACCCCGACGTGATGGTGATTGCCTGGGCCGACCTCGACGTCGAGGGTTCCATCGATCCCCGTACCGGCACCGGTGCCGTCCTCAACGAGATCCACGCCACCCCTGACGGCCCCCGCTACGCGGTCCGCAAGGACTTCGTCCACGGCGAGGACGTCACCATCGGGGAGTGGACCATCTCCACGCGCGGCCTGCCGCGCTACCAGGGCGCCGGTGCCTCATAGGGTGGGGGCATGACGGAACTGCCCTCCCGGCGTCTGATGCTGGTGCACGCCCATCCGGACGACGAGTCGATCAACAACGGCGCGACCATGGCCCGGTACGCCGCCGAGGGCGCCCAGGTGACGCTGGTCACCTGCACCCTCGGGGAGCGGGGCGAGGTCATCCCGCCCGGGCTGCGGCATCTGAGCGGAGCCGCCCTCGGGGGGCACCGGCTCGGGGAGCTCAGGGAGGCCATGGGGGCGCTCGGCGTCACCGACTTCCGGCTGCTCGGCGGGGCCGGGCGGTACTGCGACTCCGGGATGATGGGCCTGCCCGACAACGACGACCCCGGCTGCTTCTGGCAGGCCGACGTGGAACAGGCCGCCGGGCTGCTCGCCGAGGTGATCCTGGAGGTGCGTCCGCAGGTGCTCGTCACGTACGACGAGAACGGCGGGTACGGCCACCCCGACCACATCCAGACCCACCGCGTCGCCATGCGCGCCGTCGAGCTCGCCGCCGACGCCGGGTGGGACGTGCCCAAGGTGTACTGGAACCGCGTACCGCGATCCGTGGGGGAGGAGCTGTTCGCGCGTCTCGACGACGAGCTGGCGGAGCTTCCCTTCGACAAGGCGGGCGTCCTGGACGACGTACCGGGTGTCGTCGACGACGGGCGGATCACCGCCGCGATCGACGGCACCGCGTACGCCTCCGCCAAGGCCGCCGCCATGCGCGCGCACGCCACCCAGATCACCGTCGCCGAGCCGTACTTCGTGCTGTCGAACGACCTCGCCCAGCCGTTCTTCACCACCGAGTACTACGAGTTGGTACGCGGTAAACGCCCCGAAGTGCCGGAAGGCTGGGAAAGCGACCTGTTCGCCGGGGTCGCGCGGTGAGCGGGGAGCGTGCGCCCGCGCTGGCGCAGCCGCTGCGCATGCCGTCCGCCGGGCGGGCCGCGGCCTACCTGGGGCTGCTGGTGCTCGGCGCCGTCGCCGGTGTGGCGGGGGCGCTCGTGCAGCCCGGGTGGTTTCCCGGCGGGCTGCTGCTCGCGCTCGCCGGTGAGGCCGGACTCGTCCTGGGAGGGGCCCGGTTGATGCGCGGCCGGGGCGGTGGCGTCGCCGTCGCCGCGGGGTGGATGATCGTCGTCATCCTGCTGACGACCAGCCGTCCGGAAGGTGATTTCCTGTTCGCCGCGGGAGCCGGATCGTATCTCTTCCTGCTCGGCGGCATCGCCGTGGCTGTGATCTGCGCCACCCTTGGCGCCGGGCGGCAACCGGACGGCGACCCCGCCCGACTTGGCAAGTGACGTACCACTTCGCCGTGTCCCGGCGGTGCGGGTCCGGTGTGGGTTTCGCCAGCGGTACTGGGATACGGGCCGGACGCGGCCAGTAAGGTGGTGCGCGCCGCCGAGCCTCCCTCGAACTCTCGGCTTCGCCCGAGCAGGGGGGACCCCCACCGTGAGGTCGTGACGGGCGGCGGAGCCAACCGGGAGAACCTGCCTTGAGTCGTGAAACTGACACTCCGTCCTCCGGCCCCAACGGGCGCGGCGGAGCCGCCTACCCGTCGGGCACCCCGCCCTACGGGATTCCGGCGATTCCGGACGAGGGTACGAACGCGGGCCGTTCGGCCGAGCGGCCGGAGGAACGCAAGACCGAGACCACGCTGACGACCCGGATCCGGATCAACATCCCCGGATCGCGGCCCATTCCGCCGGTCGTCGTGCGCAAGCCCGTCACGGACGCGGAGAGCAAGGGCTCCACGGGTGCCGAGGACGCCGCGCCGGCTCCGGCCCCGTCGGCCGAAGCGGTCGAGCCTCCCGCCCTGCCCGCGCTGCCCACCCGGCCTGCCCAGTCCACCCCGTCCGCTCAGTCCGCTCAGTCCGCCAAGCCGGCGGCCGAGGAGAAGCCGGCCAGCGACTGGTTCGCGCCGCGCAAGTCAGGCTCGGGCAAGGGCACTCAGGGCGGCGGCTCCGCCAACGGGAGCGGCGCTCCCGGAGGTTCGGGCAGCGGCGCACCGGCCGCTCCCGCCGCGCCCGGTGGTGCGCGGCCGGGTGCAGGGCGGCCGGGTGGCGTGGTCGGCTCCATGGGCGCGCCGGGCGGTCCCCGTCCGGGCGGTACGACGGGTTCCGGGCCGACCGGTACGACCGGTGCGACCGGCGGTCCCGTCGCCCCCGGGCACGGCGGCGGCACCGGTTCGTTCGACGTGACCGAGGCGCTGGCCGGCGGTCCGGTGGGCAACGGCACCCGGCCGGGCGCCGCCGAGCCGCGCCGCGACGACCCGCCGTTCCTCCCGGAGGACGGTCCCGGCGCTCGCCCCGGGCAGCGCGGTCCCGGGCGGCCCACGGGGCCCCAGGGCGGGCCGCAGGGCCCCGCCGGACCCACGGGCGGCCCGGTCACCGGCAACGGTCCGATGGTCCCGCCCGGCGGTCCCGCCGGTCCCGCCGGGCCACAGCAGGGCGGCGGTCTTCCCGGCGCGCCCTCGGTCCCCGGCGCCGGGCTCAGCGACGACACCGCGATCCTCACCCCCCAGCAGCCCGCCGAACCCGGCACCCCGGGCTACGGGCCCCGCCACGACAACGTCTCCGGGCACACCGTCACCAGCGGCATCCCGGTCGTTCCCGCGAGCGCGGCCTTCGACGCGCCCGGGTCGGGACCCGGCGGTCCCCGTGCGCAGACGCCGCCCCCGAAGCGGCCCGAGCCGGCCTCCCCGGCCCCGGCGAGCTCCGCCAAGCCCCCGAAGAAGAAGGGGCGCAGCAAGCTCGTCCTGCTCGGCACGGGTGTGGTCGTCGTGCTCGGTGTCGCCTACGGTGCCGGTCTGCTGATGAACAGCTCCGACGTGCCCAAGGGCACCACCGTGCTCGGAGTCGACATCGGCGGCGGCACCCGCGACGACGCGGTGAAGAAGCTGGACGCCGCCCTGGAGGAGCGGCTGAACAAGCCGCTGAAGCTGTCGGTCGACGGCAAGACCGTCGAGCTCCAGCCGGACAACGCCGGCCTGCAGTTCGACACCGACGCCACCGCCGGCGCGGCCGCCACCAGCGACTACAACCCGGTCAACGTGATCGGCTCCCTCTTCGGCCAGCAGCGCGTCGTCGACCCGGTCATGCCCGTCGACGAGGAGAAGCTGGCCGCCGCCCTGGAGAGCGCCGCCGGCGGCTCGGGATCGGTGACCGAGGGCTCGATCACGTTCGAGTCCGGCAAGGCCGTCCCCGTGTACCCGAAGGCGGGCCAGGGCATCGACGTCGCCAAGGCGTCGGGCGTGGTGACGGAGGCGTACCGCACCCAGGTCGAGACCGGCTCGGCCGCCGCGGTGAACGTGCCGACGGCCCCGCAGCAGCCCAAGGTCTCCAAGGCCGAGGTCGACCGGATGATGAAGGAGTTCGCCGAGCCGGCGATGTCCGACATCGTGACCGTGCAGACCGACCCGGCGCACTCGATCCCGATGAGCCCCGAGAAGTCCCTGTGGAAGTTCCTCAGGGTCGAGGCCGTGAACGGGAAACTGGTCGACAAGCCCGACCTGAACGCCCTGAAGGAGCTGTACGGCCAGACCTTCGACGGCGTGCTCATCACCCGGGGCAACGGCGAGAAGACGGCCGTCACCCCGCAGGACGTCTACGGCGCCCTCCGCCAGGCCCTGATGAGCAAGACCGACCGGGTCGCGGTCATCGAGACCGACCCGAGCTGACCCGGCACGCACCCGCGCGCACGTAGGGGAGCGGCGCCGCACGATCCGTGCGGCGTCGCTCCCGTCGCCCAGTGGGACGGCGCGGTGCCGTCAGTTCAGCATCGCCCGAGCGGCGAAGGCCTCTCCCCGCACCTGGGCCGCGGCCCCCTCGTCCACCGCCTCCACCACCTCCGCGTACGCCTCCAGCTCGCCGGCCCCCGCCGCGAACTCCCCCCGCTGCACCAGCAGCCGGGCCCGCTCGTAGCGAAGGCGTGCCGCGTGCGACGGCAGCAGCAGGGACAGGTCCACCGCCCACAGGCCCACGTCCGACCGCTCCGGACGGGCCGCGGCCCACGCGCGTACGTTGTTCAGGACGCGCAGGACGACGTCCAGCGTCCCCGCCGGCGTCAGCATCGACGCGTCCAGCGGAGCGCCCGTCGCCCCCGCGACCAGCAGCTCCGCGTCCGCGCCGCTCAGCACCCGCCCGCCGTCGAACGGGTCGGCCAGCACCTGACCCGCGCCCGCCCCGGGCTCCCCGAACCCGACGACGAAATGCCCCGGCAGCGCCACCCCGTACACCGGCGCCCCCGCCCGCCGCGCCACCTCGATCCACACCACCGACAGCAGGATCGGCAGCCCGCGCCGCCGCCGCAGCACCTCGTGCAGCAGCGACGACTCCAGCCGCTGGTAGTCCTCCGGCCGCCCCTGGAAGCCGTACCGCTCACCCAGCAGCTCCCGCAGCGCCCGCGCCCACGCGTGCGGCGAACCCGGACGGTAGGGCAGCTCACCGGCCAGCCGGTCCAGCTCCACCTCCACGGCGTCCAGGCCCGTCTCGTCCAGCGTGCCGTCCGCCACCGCGCCCACCAGCAGACACAGCGCGGACAGGCCGGGCCGCTCGCTGCGGGCCTCCTCGGCGAACCGCCGGCGCAGTTCGGCGGAGCGCCCGGGCGGCGGCGGGTGCGGGAGGCGCATACCCGGTTCGTGCCCGCTCACGGCGCTCCCTCACCCTCCGGGGCGCCATAGTGGTGGTACGCGTGGTGCACGGCGAACCCCATGCGCGCGTACAGCGCCCGCGCGCCCGCGTTGTCCTCGTCCACCTGCAACCACGCCGCCGAGGCCCCCTCGTCCAGCGCCTTCCGGGCCAGCGCCGCCATCACGGCCGTCGCCAGCCCCTGCCGCCGCCGCGCCGGGTCCACCTCGACCGCCGCGAACCCGGCCCACCGCCCGTCCACGACACACCGCCCGATGGCGGCGGGGGCGCCCTCGCCCGGCACCGTCGCGAACCACACCGACGGCCCCGCGCCCAGCACCCGCAGCGCCACCTCGCTCACGCCCTTGCGCTGGTAGCGGGCCAGCCACGCCTCGTCCACCTCCCGCGACAGCACCACCCCGGACGGCTCCCCGCCCAGGTCGGCGACCGGCGCCAGCGGGCCCGTCCACACCCCGACGGACACCTTCCGCACCCAGCCCCGCCGCTCCAGCTCCGCGCAGAGCGGCTCCTGCGTCCCCTCCGCGCCCGTCGCGGTCTGGAGGTACGCGGGCAGCCCGCGCGCCGCGTACCAGCCGCGTACGGCCGTCAGCGCGTCGTCGAGCGGCATGCCCGGGTCACCGAGCGGCAGCACCGAGTTGGCCCGCCGCGTGAACCCGTCCGCGGCGCGCAGCTCCCACTCGCCCAGCCGCTCGCTCTCCACGGGCCGCCACGCCCGCGCGCAGACCCGCGCCAGCTCCTCGTACGAGACGGAGGGACCGCGCCGGCGGGCGGGTGCGGACGGCACGACCTTGCCCGCGACCAGCGCGGACTCCGCGACGCGGACACCCTCCCCGTTCTTCCTTGTGATCCGCAGCACACCGTTGTCCCATGATGTGAGAACACCCACCGTGTCCGTGAACTTCTCACCCGAGGGACCATGTTCGATCAAGCTCCGTACCGAGACCCGTTTTCCCACGTCAGCAGTGGTGATGCGGACCTCGAGGCGCCCGGCGGCAGAGATTTCCACAGGTCAGTTCACCCCTCCTGTTCGGATCATGCCCAGGAACGGAGATACTAGGGGCGGGCATCGACGACGCCGCGCTCCCGCGCGCCAGGCGGCGGAGCCTGAGGAGGCCCGCCAGCGCCCTATCGAGGAGGAACGACAGCGTGACCTACGTCATCGCGCAGCCTTGTGTCGACGTGAAGGACAAGGCGTGCATCGAGGAGTGCCCGGTCGACTGCATCTACGAGGGCCAGCGGTCCTTGTACATCCACCCGGACGAATGCGTCGACTGCGGCGCCTGTGAACCGGTCTGCCCGGTCGAGGCCATCTTCTACGAGGACGACACTCCCGAGGAGTGGAAGGACTACTACAAGGCGAACGTCGAGTTCTTCGACGAGCTCGGCTCGCCCGGCGGCGCCAGCAAGCTGGGGCTGATCGAGCGGGACCACCCGTTCATCGCCGCGCTGCCGCCGCAGGCGTAGCCGTCCCGTAAGCGGCCCCCGCATCGACGTGCCGCCTTGGTCCCGTACGGCCCGGTCCCTTCCGATCGCCGTACGGGGCCGAGGCGTTCGCCGGACCAGAAAGTGAGCCCCCGCCCGTGTCCGCAGTCTCCGACCGGTTGCCCACCTTCCCCTGGGACAAGCTGGAGCCGTACAAGAAGACGGCCGCCGCGCACCCCGACGGCATCGTCGACCTCTCGGTCGGCACGCCCGTCGACCCGGTGCCCGAGCCGATCCAGAAGGCCCTGACCGCGGCGGCGGACTCGCCGGGCTATCCGACGGTCTGGGGCACCCCGGAACTGCGGGACGCGATCACCCGCTGGACCGAGCACCGGCTGGGCGCCCGGGGGATGACCCACCGGCACGTGCTGCCGATCGTCGGCTCCAAGGAACTGGTCGCCTGGCTCCCCACCCAGCTCGGGCTCGGCCCCGGCGACAAGGTCGCCTTCCCGCGCCTGGCCTACCCGACGTACGAGGTCGGCGCCCGCCTCGCCCGCGCGGACCACGTCTCGTACGACGACCCGACCGAGCTGGACCCGGCCGGCCTGAAGCTGCTCTGGCTCAACTCCCCGTCCAACCCGACCGGCCGGGTGCTCTCCAAGGAGGAGCTGACCCGGATCGTCGCCTGGGCCCGCGAGCACGGCGTCCTCGTCCTCTCCGACGAGTGCTACATCGAACTCGGCTGGGAGGCCGACCCCGTCTCGGTGCTGCACCCCGACGTCAACGGCGGGTCATACGACGGCATCGTCTCCGTCCACTCCCTCTCCAAGCGGTCCAACCTCGCCGGTTACCGCGCCGCGTTCCTCGCCGGTGACCCGGCGGTACTCGGTCCGCTGCTGGAGATCCGCAAGCACGGCGGCATGATGACGTCGGCGCCGACGCAGGCGGCCGTGGTGGCGGCGCTGGGCGACGACGAGCACGTCCGCGTCCAGCGCGAGCGCTACGCGGCCCGCCGCACCGTCCTGCGCGAGGCCCTGCTCGCCCACGGCTTCCGCATCGAGCACAGCGAGGCCAGCCTCTACCTGTGGGCCACGCGGGACGAGTCCTGCTGGGACACGGTCGCCCACCTCGCCGCCCGGGGCATCCTCGTGGCCCCCGGCGACTTCTACGGCCCGGCAGGCGCCACCTTCGTCCGCGTGGCCCTGACGGCAACAGACGCCCACGTCCGGACAGCGGCCAACCGCCTGACCCAGTAACCCCCGCCCCGCCACGGGCACAGACCCGCGCACGGCTCGGGGCACGGCA
Organism: Streptomyces sp. NPDC030893; assembly: GCF_055571535.1. Classification (NCBI taxonomy): domain Bacteria; kingdom Bacillati; phylum Actinomycetota; class Actinomycetes; order Kitasatosporales; family Streptomycetaceae; genus Streptomyces; species Streptomyces sp. NPDC030893. The sequence continues at coordinate 65,380 of NZ_JBVIFC010000006.1, forward strand.
AACGGGGCCTGGAGGAAAGCACCCCCAGACCCCGGACACCGCACAGGCCCGGCGCTAGCCGACCGGCAGCTCCTTCACCACAGGCACCGCCTTCTTCACAGCCGCGCCCGCGTCGGGCGTGCCCTTGCCGACACCCTTCGCCACGCTGTCCACGTTGTCCACGGTGTCACCGGTAGCCCCGTCCAGGGCGTTCAGCCCGACATGGGGCGCGGCCGGCAGCTGCGGAGCCGCGCTCGCGGCACCGGCCGCACCGACCCCCGCGGCCGCTCCCGCAGCGACGATCAGCGCGGCACGGGCGATCCGACGGGTCAGGGGGAGGGTCATGGTGCTCCTTCGAGACGGCAGAAGTGCAGAAGAACTCGGACGCCGTGACTACCGCACGACCGCCGCGAAGGTTGCGGCGCGACAGCGTAAAGAGTTGGCAATCCAGCACCCCGCGGCCCGCGCACAACGCCTGCGGGGGACAGCCCGCACGCCTGCGCGGTCCACCCGAGGACCACCGCACGGGCCTACCGCACGGTCGTGATCCGCACCGCTCCCGCGCCGCCGTCCACCGTCCCCGCGGACCCCTTGCCGTCGTCCTGCCGCCACTGGTCGTCCGTGGTCCCGGCGGTCCACTCCCGGCCGGCGTACGACACCCGCTTTATCCGCAGTTCGGAGGCGTTGGCCACGGCCCAGTGCGCGAGCTGCCAGCCCCGCGCGCCGGCGCTCCGCCCGGCTCCCGCGCCGCCGTCCTCGGTGACCGGAATCGTCACGGTCCGCCCGTCGGAACCACCGCTGCCGGAGGCATCCGAGGCCTCCGCGGACGGCGTGGACGTCACCGAGCCGTCGCGGCCCACCTCGGCACCCGCCGGCTCCAGCACGTCCCGCCCGAAGTCCCGGGCCAGCGCGGCCCGTACCGCGTCCGGGCCCGCCGTGCGCGACGCACCGGGGCGGCCCTCGCAGGTCAGCGTCGCCGCCGTGCGCCCGGTGAGGGCGGCGGCCAGCAGCGCGGCGTCCGGTTCGTGCTTGGCGTACGCCTGCGGGAACCCGCTGCGTTGCACCCGCTGCGCGGCGACGGTGAGCGGCAGCCGGGTGTACCCCGGCACCTCCTCGAGATGCTCGTAGAACTTGTCCGCCGCGTACGACGGATCCATGATCTCCTCCGGCGTGCCCCAGCCCTGCGAGGGACGCTGCTGGAACAGGCCCAGCGAGTCACGGTCGCCGTAGTCGATGTTGCGCAGCGTCGACTCCTGAAGAGCCGTCGCAAGCGCGATCGTCACGGCCCGTTCCGGCAGATCACGCGCGGTGCCCACGGCGGTGATCGTCGCCGCGTTCACCGCCATCTCGGGGGTGAGCTCGTACGTCGCGCCGTCGGCCTTGCCGGACACGACCTTGCAGCCCGGACCGCGGGCACCCCCGGTGTCGTACTGCACCACCACGTAACCGGCGACCGCGGACAGCACCACAAGACCCGCACTCCAGCGGAGGACACGGCCGCGACGCGTGCGCTTGGAAGGAAGGGACGGCTCTGGCACGCGTACAAGGTACTGGAGAGTACGGTTCCGTGTGAGCCGGGTGTGAACAGTCGTGCGCGGCCCGCCGGGTTAGGGTCGACGGCATGGCCGACACCCCGCTTGACCTCACGCTGGACGCCGCGCGCCTGACCGCGCAGCTCGTCGACTTCCCCTCCGAGAGCGGCACCGAGAAGCCGCTCGCGGACGCGATCGAGACGGCGCTGCGCGCACTCCCGCACCTCACGGTCGACCGGTACGGCAACAACGTCGTGGCGCGCACCCGGCTGGGGCGCGCGGAGCGGGTGATCCTCGCCGGCCACATCGACACGGTCCCGATCGCGGACAACGTCCCCTCCCGGCTCGACGCCGACGGCACGCTGTGGGGCTGCGGCACCTGCGACATGAAGGCGGGTGTGGCCGTCCAGCTGCGCCTCGCGGCCACGGTCCCCGCCCCCAACCGCGATCTGACCTTCGTCTTCTACGACAACGAGGAGGTCGCCGCCGACCTCAACGGCCTGAAGCATGTGGCCGAGGCACACCCCGAGTGGCTGGAGGGCGACTTCGCGGTGCTCCTCGAACCCTCCGACGGCCAGGTCGAGGGCGGCTGCCAGGGCACCCTGCGGGTACTGCTGCGGACCACCGGCGAACGCGCCCACTCCGCGCGGAGCTGGATGGGCTCCAACGCGATCCACGCCGCCGCCCCGATCCTCGCCCGCCTGGCCGCGTACGAGCCCCGCTACCCGGTGATCGACGGCCTGGAGTACCGCGAGGGCCTGAACGCGGTCGGGATCTCCGGGGGAGTGGCCGGCAACGTCATCCCCGACGAGTGCGTTGTCACCGTCAACTTCCGCTACGCCCCGGACCGCACCGAGGAGGAGGCCCTGGCCCACGTCCGCGAGGTCTTCGCGGACTGCGGGGTGAGCGAGTTCCTCGTCGATGACCACAGCGGCGCGGCCCTCCCGGGCCTGTCCCACCCGGCCGCCGCGGCCTTCATCGAGGCCGTGGGCGGCACCCCGCAGCCCAAGTACGGCTGGACGGACGTCTCCCGCTTCTCCTCGCTGGGCATCCCGGCCGTCAACTACGGTCCCGGAAACCCCCACTTGGCGCACAAGCGGGACGAGCGGGTGGACACCGCGAAGATCCTCGCGGGGGAGGAACGGCTGCGCACCTGGTTGACGGCCTGAGCCCACGCGCGCACGGGTGCGTTTGGAACGCTCTCCCGTGGACATGCTGACGTCCCCCGTACGTAACCCGCGTAGATCTACGCTGAGGCGGTACGACCTGGCACATGGAGGGAGCACATATGGCTACCGGCAACCCGGAGGGTAAGAAGAAGCCACCGGAGGAGCAGCGCCTGGGGCCGGTCCTCCGCCGGCGGGGCCAGGTGCAGCGGAGCACCACCGATCAGCGGCTGCTGGACGAGCGTGCCCCGTCGGACTGGGTCCACACCGATCCCTGGCGGGTGCTGCGCATCCAGTCGGAGTTCATCGAGGGCTTCGGCACGCTGGCCGAACTCCCGCCCGCGATCAGCGTCTTCGGCTCGGCCCGCACGCCGGTGGACTCGGTGGAGTACGAGGCCGGGGTGCGGCTGGGCCGGGGCCTGGTGGAGGCGGGCTTCGCGGTGATCACCGGCGGCGGCCCCGGGGCCATGGAGGCGGCCAACAAGGGCGCCCTCGAGGCGGACGGCATGTCGGTCGGCCTGGGCATCGAGCTCCCCTTCGAGCAGGGGCTGAACCGCTACGTCGACATCGGCCTGAACTTCCGCTACTTCTTCGTCCGCAAGCTGATGTTCGTGAAGTACGCCCAGGGCTTCGTGGTGCTGCCCGGCGGCCTCGGCACCCTCGACGAACTCTTCGAGGCCCTGACCCTCGTCCAGACCCAGAAGGTCACCCAGTTCCCCATCGTCCTGTTCGGCACGGAGTACTGGGGCGGCCTGGTCGACTGGCTCCGCACATCGGTCATCGCCGGAGGCAAGGCGGCGGAGAAGGACCTCCTCCTGTTCCACCTCACGGACGACGTGGACGAGGCGGTCGCCCTGGTCTCGAAGGAAGCGGGCCGCTAGAGGCAGAGCCCGGGGGTCCGGGGGCGGAGCCCCCGGGACGGGACGGGAAGGGGCGGCGGGGGCGAGAAAGCCCTACGCCAGCCCCCTCCGCGCCACCGCCGGCTCCCGCTCCCCGGCAATCGCGGACACCATGTCCAGCACCTGCCGGGTCTCGGCGACCTCGTGCACCCGATACACCTGCGCCCCCAACCACGCCGACACCGCCGTCGTGGCGAGCGTCCCCACCACCCGCTCCTTGACCGGCCGGTCCAACGTCTCCCCCACGAAGTCCTTGTTGGACAGCGACACCAGCACCGACCACCCCGTGGCCACCATCTCCCCCAGCCGCCGCGTCGCCTCCAGACTGTGCCGCGTGTTCTTCCCGAAGTCGTGCCCCGGATCGATCATCACCGACTCGCGCGGCACCCCCAGCGACACCGCCCGCTCCGCGAGCCCCACGGTCACGTCGAGGATGTCCGCCATGACGTCGTCGTACGTCACCCGGTGCGGCCGTGTCCGCGGCTGCGAGCCGCCCGCGTGGGTGCACACCAGCCCCGCCCCGTACCGCCCGGCGACCTCCGCGAGCCGGGGATCGACCCCGCCCCACGCGTCGTTCAGCACGTCGGCGCCCGCCTCGCACACCGCCTCGCCGACCTCGTGCCGCCAGGTGTCCACGCTGATCACGACGTCCGGGAAGCGCCGCCGCACCTCGGCGACGAAGCCGACCGTCCGCCGTACCTCCTCCTCGGCCGTGACCTCCTCGCCGGGGCCCGCCTTCACCCCGCCGATGTCGATGATCGCGGCGCCCTCGGCCACGGCCTGCTCCACGCGCGTGAGCGCCGGCTCGTCGCGGAACGTGGCGCCCTGGTCGTAGAAGGAGTCCGGGGTCCGGTTCACGATCGCCATGATCACCCGCTCGTGCGGTGCGAATTCCCGCCTGCCCAGCCTGAGCATCCCTCGTGACCTCTTCTCGTCCGTCCGTCCCTGGCCGCCTCCGTCCGCCCGGAGGCCCCGGGTGTCAGACTCGCATGGCACGATCGGAGCCACACATCCGACTCCGACTCATCCCACCGTGGGGGCCCCGGCGATGGTTATGTTCCTGTTCCTGGTCGTCGCGCTGGCCGTCGTGGTCGCCGCGGTGACCCTCGCCGTGGTGGGCGGCGGCGACAACGGCCCGCTGCCCGAGGCGGCCCCCGAGCGCCTGGTGGACCACCTTCCCCCGGACCGCCCGGTCAGCCGCGCGGACGTGGACGGCCTGCGCTTCCCGCTCACCGTCCGCGGCTACCGCATGGCCGACGTGGACGACGCCCTCGGCCGCCTCGGCGCCGAGATCGCCGAGCGCGACGCCCGGATCGCCGACCTGGAGTCCGCGCTGGCCGGCGCGCGCGCCGCCGCGGCCCACATGTCCCTGGACAAGCCCGCCCGGCACGGTGAGGACGAGCAGCCGTGACCGAGGGAACGACAGAGGCGGCGACCGAGGGAGCGGCCGAGGCGGCGACCGAGGGAACGGTCGAGGCGGCTGCCGCCCCCGTCGGCCCGGACGGCTTCCCCCGCTGCCCCTGGGCCCTGTCCACCCCGGACTACGTGGCCTACCACGACGAGGAATGGGGCCGCCCGGTCCACGGCGACGACGCCCTCTTCGAGCGGCTCAGCCTGGAGGCGTTCCAGTCCGGCCTGTCCTGGATCACCATCCTGCGGCGCCGCCCCGGCTTCCGTGCCGCCTTCGCCGACTTCGAGATCGCCGCGGTCGCGGAGTTCACCGACGCCGACCGCGAGCGCCTGCTGGCCGACACCGGGATCATCCGCAACCGCGCCAAGATCGACGCGACGCTCGCCAACGCGCGCGTGCTGGCCGAGTGGGCGCCCGGTGACCTGGACGCCCTGATCTGGTCCCACGCGCCCGACCCGGCCGGCCGCCCGGTGCCGAAGACCCTCGCCGACGTCCCCGCGGTGACCCCGGAGTCGACGGCCCTGTCGAAGGCCCTGAAGAAACAAGGCCTGCGCTTCGTGGGCCCGACCACGGCGTACGCCCTGATGCAGGCCTGCGGCCTGGTGAACGACCACTTGGAGACGTGCGGAGCGAGAAGCGCCCCTCGCGAGGCGCGGGGCCCTGCCGATCAGCGGCCTCCCACGGCGCGGTAGCCCCGAACTCACCGCCCCGAATTCACCGGCCCAGGTACTTCGGCTTCTCCTTGTTCACGAACGCCCGCACCGCGATCGCGTGGTCCTCCGAGGACCCCGCCCGGGTCTGCAGCTCGTCCTCCTTCTCCAGCGCCTCCTCCAGCGAGTGGCTCAGCCCGTACGCCACGGACTCCTTCAGCGCCGCGTACGCCACCGTCGGCCCCTCGGCCAGCGCGCGGGCCACCTTCTCCGCCTCCGCGCGGAGCTCCGCCGCCGGCACCAGACGGTTGGCGATGCCCAGCTCGTACGCCTCCTGCGCGGAGACGTTGCGCGGGAAGAGCAGCAGGTCGGTGGCGCGCCCGGCGCCGATCACGCGCGGCAGCGTCCAGGAGATCCCGGAGTCCGCGGTCAGCGCGACCCCCGCGAACGAGGTGTTGAACGCCGCCGTGTCCGCGACGATCCGGTAGTCGGCGGCCAGCGCGAAACCGAAACCGGCCCCCGCCGCGACCCCGTTCACCGCCGCGACCACCGGCTTCGCGGCGCCCGCGATCGCCTGCACGATCGGGTTGTAGTGCTCGCGCACCGTGCTCATGGTCTGCCCCGAACCGGTCTCCCGGTCCTCGATCAGCAGCCCGATGTGCTCCTTGAGGTCCTGCCCGACGCAGAACGCCCGGTCACCGGCGGCCGTCAGCAGCACGGCCCGTACGGCGTCGTCGTCCGCGGCGGACCTGACCGCGTCCCGGAGGGCGACCTTCGCGGCGACGTTCAGCGCGTTCATCGCCTCCGGGCGGTTCAGCGTGATCGTCGCGAGTCCGTCGCTCACCTCGTAGAGCACGGTGTCGGCCATGGTGGGTGTCCCTCCGTGTGCGGCTCGGGACGTACCGGTGAGTACGTCCCCGTCTGCAGGACAGCATGACGGAGATCACCGGCCGTGGCCCACGCCCTTCGTGTGACCTGCGTCAAACAATTCCGGTCCGTTTCCGGTCGCCGGAGCTGTGTGCGGCGGCGCAGTATCGCAGTCACATCGCCGAATTGAGTGGTTTTGCTCGCGCGCGTTGCCCAAGCGATGCCTTCTGATGTTGGTCATCGGGTCCTGCCATGCGGGATAATGGCCTGGAAGCAATGTGTTCGATGCCGGTGGCGTGTGTCCTGCTTCGAGGACCGCAGGTGCCCTTCAGTGGGCCGTCGGCTCAGACGTTTCAGCTGGGTTTCAGGAAGGGGAACGAGCATGGCGGCCATGAAGCCGCGGACGGGTGATGGCCCGCTCGAGGTGACCAAGGAGGGGCGGGGCATCGTCATGCGCGTTCCGCTCGAAGGCGGCGGTCGGCTCGTCGTCGAGCTGACCCCGGATGAGGCCGACGCGCTCGGCGACGCCCTCAAGAAGGTCGTCGGCTGACGCGCAAGCGACCATACCCTTTCAGCCGCCCCGGTGCCGCACGCGGTGCCGGGGCGGCTGTTTGCGTACGGTCGGAGGGGGGCGGCCGGGACCGGCCGGTCACCGCTTCACGGCGCAGAGGAGCCCGTCCCCCACGGGCAGCAGCGACGACACCAGCTCCTGGCTCTCGCGGACGGTCCGCACCAGCTCCCGCAGCCGCAGTACCTCCGAGGGCTGCGGACCCGAATCCACCGTGCGTCCGTTCGCGAAGACGCCTTCGAAGGCGACCAGGCCTCCCGGGCGCAGCAGGCGCAACGATTCAGCGAGATAGTCCTGGTACTCCTGCCGGTCGCCGTCGCAGAACACCAGGTCGTAGCCGGCGTCCGCGAGACGGGGCAGGACGTCCAGCGCGTGGCCCGGGATGAAACGGGCCCGGTTGCCGGCGAAACCGGCGTCGCGGAACGCCTGACGGGCGGACTGCTGGTGCTCCGGCTCCTGGTCGACCGTGGTCAGCACCCCGTCCGGCCGCATGCCGTGCAGCAGATGGATCCCGGAGACCCCGCAACCGGTGCCGATCTCCGCGACCGCCTTGGCGTCCACGCTGGCGGCGAGCAACCGCAGGGCCGCGCCCGTGCCGGGCGACACCGAGCGCAGGCCTGCGTCACGGGCCCGGTCCCGGGCCCAGTGCAGCGCCTCCTCCTCGGCGACATAGGCGTCGGCGAACGCCCAGCTCGTCTGCCGGTTGGCGGTAATGACCCTCTCCTGTCCCCGTGGTTGCCTGGGCGTGACTGTATCCGTTGGCGTCGGGAACCCGCAGATGGGACCGGTCGTTTAAAGGGATGAGCAAGTGGTGTGTGCCGTGACCGGGGGGTAGGTAGTGGACGAGGACGCCGAGCAAGTGCTGACGCAGTCGTACGAGCCGTGCCAGCCCAGATCAAATTCTCGTAAAACCGCTTATCCGGAGCTAACGGGCGAGGTGGCTATGGTAGGGGCTCCACTGGACACCACCAGAGCCGACAGGGGAGGTGCGGCTGCACCTGTGGATCGCGGAGGAGTGTTCCGGCGCTTCCTCGGATCGGCGGGCAGGCCGAAATCCGTGAACGACACCGCTGCTGACCACGACCGCGCCGGCGAGCCGGCCCAGACCGCCACCTTCTCCGGCGACGCGGACGGGCAGGCGTGGACTCCGCCCACGTGGGAGGAGATCGTCAGCATGCACAGTGGCCGGGTCTACCGGCTCGCCTACCGGCTCACGGGCAACCAGCACGACGCCGAGGACCTCACCCAGGAGGTCTTCGTCCGCGTCTTCCGCTCCCTGTCGACGTACACGCCGGGCACCTTCGAGGGCTGGCTGCACCGCATCACCACCAACCTCTTCCTGGACATGGTCCGCCGCAAGCAGCGCATCCGCTTCGACGCGCTCGGCGACGACGCGGCCGAGCGGCTGCCCAGCAAGGAGCCCACGCCGCAGCAGGTGTTCAACGACGCCCACTTCGACGCGGACGTCCAGCAGGCCCTCGACACCCTCGCCCCCGAGTTCCGCGCCGCCGTCGTCCTGTGCGACATCGAAGGACTGTCGTACGAGGAGATCGCGGCCACGCTGGGCGTGAAGCTCGGCACCGTCCGGTCCCGGATCCACCGCGGCCGTTCCCAGCTGCGCAAGGCCCTCGCGCACCGCTCGCCCAAGGCACGTGCGGAGCGCCGCTCCTTCGTGCCGCGTGTTCCCGCACTGGGAGGAGGGGGCGCGAGCGCGTGAGCGGTTCACTGCCGAAGTCTTCCGAGGGACACCTCGCAGAGCAGCACCTGGGAGACCGACTCTCCGCCCTGGTGGACGGAGAGCTCGGTCATGACGCGCGTGAGCGCGTACTGGCGCACGTCGCCACCTGCGCCAAGTGCAAGGCGGAGGTGGACGCGCAGCGCCGTCTGAAGAACGTCTTCGCGGCGGCCGCGCCACCGCCGCCCTCCGAGAGCTTCCTGGCCCGCCTCCAGGGGCTGCCCGGCGGAGGCGACCTGGGCGACGGCGGCTCACCGCTGGGCGGCGGAGGGCTCCCGGGCGGCACGTCCGGGCGGTTCGGCTCCTCCGGCGTCTTCGGGAGCAGGCGCGGCGAGCGCTTCGAGTTCGCGTACACGCCGGTCCGGCGGCACGAGCCGGCGCCTGCGGCGAGCGGCCGGGCGCTCGGCGTCCAGGACACCGGCCGTCACGAGACCGACCGGCCGTCCTCGCGCGGACTGCGGTTCGCCTTCGTCGCCGCCGGAGCGGTGTCGCTGGCCGCGATCGCCCTGGGCGGGGTCACCGCGAGCGGCCCCGTCGACACGGAGGCGCGCGGCTCGGGCAAGGGCAGCAACGTGACGCCGCTGCGGACCCAGGGCGCGGGAGCCCCGACGACGGCGCCCGATTCACGTCGCCGTGGCGTCGGGCCGCTGCTGGGCCAGCTGACGGGTCAGGGCGGACTGGGGGAGACCCCCGTCGCGCCGACCTTCGTCGCCGCACCGCTGCTGCCCGGCATCCCGGCGCCCACCGCGGGCGGTGCGACGGCGGTCTCCCCGCTGATAGGCCCGCCGGGAGGCACCCCGCCGCTCACCCTGGCCGCCTGGGCCGCGTCCGCGGGCCTCAGGGCACCCGGGCTCGTCACCGCCGGTACGCCGCCGGCTCCGACGCCCACCAGCACCTCCCGTACGGCCCGCTGACCGTTCACTGCGCAGGGGCGCGCGAACCTGGTTGAATTCCGGGTGGCGCGCCCAGGCCCCTGCGGCCGGGCGCCGAGTCTGTGTCCAGCTGTGGGGAGAGCATGAACAAGGGGAAGCCGGGCCCACCGGGGGATGAGCCGACCGTGCGTCCGGAGACACCCGACGGGGACTTCGAACTGCCCCGCCCGTCCCCGCCGTCGCCCACCGCGACCGAGCACGAGGGCGACTACGAACTCGAACGCCCTCAGCGCTCGGTCCCTGCCGGGGGGCCGGACGGGGACGTGACGCCGGTGTCCGGGGGTTCCGGTGACGAAGGCAGTGGGCCGGGGGCGACCGCCGAGGCAGGACCTCGTGCAGCCACCGCCCCCGCCGGGGCCGAGGCGCCCACGCCGATCACCGACCCACCCCCGACGGACCCCCCGGCCGAGCCGGCCGACGTGCCCGACGCGACCGACGCGACCGGTTCGCACGACACTGCGACGGCGACGGACGCCGGTACGGCCGACGGGCCCGGTTCGGTTGGCGCTGCAACGACGGCGGACGCCGGTATGGCGGAGGGGCCCGGTTCGGTTGGCGCTGCGACGGCGGCCGACGCCGATACGGCCGATGGGCCCGGTTCGTATGGCGCTGCAACGGCGACGGACGCCGACGGGCCCGGTTCGCACGGCGTCTCCGGTGCTTCGGCCTCCTCCGGCGTCGCGCCGGCCGGGGCCACCGGCGGGGACGGGGGCGAGTCCCGCCCCGTGACCGGCGGCTTCGCGCGCCCGGACGGCGGGGGAGCGACGCTGGCCGACGGACAGGTACGTCCCCTGCACGACCCCGACCCCTACAGCACCCCGCCGTACGGCGAGCCAGGCCCCTGGGCCCCCGCCCCACCCGTGCAACACCCCGGGGCCACGCCCACGCACGGTGTGGCGAGCGCGGCCCCGCCGGTGCAGCACGCGGGAGGTGCTCCGGCGCCCGGTATGGCGAGCCCGGCCCCGTTCGTACAGCACCCGGAAGGTACTCCCGCGCACGGTGTGACAGGCTCAACTCCGCCCGCGCAGCAGCCGGGTGGCGCTCCGGCGCCCGGTATGGCGAGCCCGGCCCCGCCCGCGCAGCACCCGGAAGGTACTCCCGCGCACGGTGTGACAGGCTCAACTCCGCCCGCGCAGCAGCCGAGTGGCGCGCCCGCGCACGGTGTGGCGAGCGCGGCCCCGCCTGTGCAGCGGCCGGGGGGTGCGCCCGCACCCGGTGTGGCAGGCTCCGCTCCGCCTGTGCAACCCCACGGCGGCGCGGCCCCGCTCGCGCAGACGCCGGCAGGCGCTCAGGTGCCGGGGATTCCCGGTCCGTCGCACCCCGACCCCGTGGAGAGTGCGCCCGCCGATCCCTGGGGGCGGTACGACCCCTGGGCGGCTGCCGCGGGGGCGCCGTTGCAGCAGGCCGAGCCCGTGTTCATGGACGACAAGCGGCGGCGCAGACGCGCCCGGCGGGTGATCATCGGCGGCGCGCTGCTGATCGCGCTCGTGTCCGGCGGCGCCGGCGGGATCGTCGGCGGGTACCTGGAGCGCAACGGCGGCATCGGGACCGTGGAACTCCCGCAGGCAGCCCGGGAGGACGTCCCGCGCGACCCCGGCAGCGTCGCCGGAATCGCCGCGCAGGCCCTGGCCGGCGTCGTCACCCTGCACGTCAGCGGCGCCGGAGCGGCCGGCACCGGCACCGGTTTCGTGCTCGACGAGCGCGGCCACATCCTCACCAACGACCACGTCGTCGAACCCGCCGGCGACGACGGCGACATCACCGTCACCTTCCACAGCGGCGACACCGCCGAGGCCACCGTCGTCGGCCGGGACAGCGGCTACGACCTCGCCGTGGTGAAGGTCAAGGGCGTGAGCGGGCTCGCCCCGCTGCCCCTCGGCAACTCCGACAACGTGCGCGTCGGCGACCCCGTCGTCGCCATCGGCGCCCCCTTCGACCTGGCCGGCACCGTCACCTCCGGCATCATCAGCGCCCGCGAGCGGCCGATCACCGCCGGCGGCGAGAAGGGCGACGGCAGCGACGTGTCGTACGTCGACGCGCTCCAGACCGACGCGCCGATCAACCCCGGCAACTCCGGCGGCCCCCTGCTGGACGCCGAGGGCCGGGTGATCGGCATCAACTCGGCCATCCGCTCCGCCGACGGCGCCGACGACCCGGACGGCGGCGGCCGGGCCGGCTCCATAGGGCTCGGCTTCGCCATCCCGGTCAACCAGGGCAAGCGCGTCGCCGAGGAGCTGATCAAGACCGGGAAGGCGACCCACCCGGTGATCGGCATCACCCTCGACATGGACTACGGCGGCGACGGCGCCCGCGTCGCCACCGAGGGCAGCGACGGCGGACCCCCGGTCAGCGTCTCGGGCCCCGGCGCGAAGGCGGGCATCGAGGCCGGCGACGTCATCACGGAGGTCGACGGCACCCGTGTCCACTCCGGCGAGGAGCTCATCGTCAAGACCCGCGCCCACCGCCCCGGCGACCGGCTGGAGCTCACCCTGGAACGGGACGGGAAGGAACGGAAGGTGTCCCTGGTGCTCGGTTCCTCCGGCGGGGACTGAGCCACGAGGGCGCCGGGACAGTACCGGTCATACGGGGTGGCCGGGTACCGTGGACCCGGCCCGGACCACGGAAAGAGCAACGAGCACAGGCCGGCACCGAGGGCCGAGGACCGAAGGCATCGCGAGGAGCTTCAGGTGTTCAATGACATAGGACCGCTCGAGCTGGTCACGCTCATCGTCCTCGCCGTGCTCGTCTTCGGTCCGGACAAGCTCCCCAAGGTCATCCAGGACGTGAGCCGCACGATCCGGAAGATCCGGGACTTCTCCGACAGTGCCAAGCAGGACATCCGGGAGGAGCTCGGACCGGATTTCAAGGACTTCGAGTTCGAGGACCTCAACCCCAAGACGTTCATCCGCAAGCAGCTGGACAACGACGACCTGGGCCTGAAGGAGATCCGCAACGGCTTCGACCTGAAGAAGGAGATGGCCGAGGTCACGGACGCCGTCCACGGCCGGGAGAGCGAACCCACCACGTCCCCCGCCGGCACCTCCGGCGGTCGCGTGGACATGACCAAGAAGCCGGAGCGCCCGGCGGCCACCGACGACCGCCCGCCCTTCGACATGGACGCCACCTGACCCGTGGGCCCGGGGCGTACGCCCGCGCGCACGTGACGCGTTTCATACTCCACACGGGCTGTGTACGGCCCGATCCGGACGCCCGGGCGCCCCACGCGCCGGGCGCTTTCCCGGCCCACGGCCGCGGGGTGGCTATGCTTCCCGGGTCGTTGTGCGGAACGGACGAGTACGCCCGAAGGGGGGCGGGCCGCCCGGTCCGACGAGAGCGAGGAGGCGTCCGGGCACATGGAGACGACGAGTTCGGCAGTCGCGCAGGCGCCGGCCGCGGAGGACGGACAACACGTCCCCTCCGCCCGGCGTACGGTCGACGGCTACCTGCGTGCGCCCTTCCCCTGGTACGGCCTCGACGAGGCGTTCACGGGCCCGCGCTGGCTGATGCAGGTCGGACTGGCGGCCGACGGCGCCGTCGAGCACGGATCGGTCGGGCACGGCGACGAGCCCTCGGTGCGCAGCGAGTTCATGGCCGGCGGTGACCAGGACGCCAAGGAGAAGTTCGCCGTCGTGGTGACCGTGGCCGCCAACCCGGTCCGCCGCAGTGCCGACGGCACCGGACTGCTGGAGGCCACCTCGGTCTCCTCCGCCGCCTGGCTCGCCGGTGTGGGACTGCTGTCCTTCACCTGGCCCGGCCAGATGGACCACTCCCTGCGCGACGACTGGCTGGAGCAGCAGACGGAGACCGCCTGGGCCCTCGCCGACGACCTGGAGGGCGAGGACTGGTCGACGCTGTCCCTGCCCGTCGACGGGGTGCCGACGTCGTTCCACTACCGGGAGTCGGAGTTCGGCTGGGTGCTCGCCGGTTCCACGCAGGCGGGCGTGCACGTGGGCGCGTACGGCAGAGGGATGAGCGCGTACGGTCTCGGCTTCGCCGTGGTCAAGGACATCGCCGCGTACGACGACTGAGCCGTACGCGGTGACCTGAGCGGATACGCCGAAGGGCGCCGTCCCCGCGGACGGCGCCCTTCGGCACGACAGCCCTCAGAACTTGTTGCGCGGCGTGATCCCCAGGGACATGCCCGACAGGCCCCGCTGCCGGCCGCCCAGCTTGCCGGCGATGGAGCGGAGCGCCGAGCCCGCCGGGGAGTCCGGGTCGGTCAGCACCACGGGCTTGCCCTCGTCGCCGCCCTCGCGCAGCCGGACGTCGATGGGGATGGCGCCGAGCACCGGAACGTTCGCACCGGTGGTGCGGGTCAGGCCGTCGGCGACCGCCTGGCCGCCGCCCGTGCCGAACACGTCGACCATCTCGCCGCAGTGCGGGCAGGGCAGGCCCGACATGTTCTCGACCACGCCGACGATCTTCTGGTGCGTCTGCACGGCGATGGACCCGGCGCGCTCGGCGACCTCGGCCGCCGCCTGCTGGGGCGTGGTGACGACGAGGATCTCCGCGTTCGGCACCAGCTGGGCCACGGAGATCGCGATGTCGCCCGTGCCGGGCGGCAGGTCGAGCAGCAGGACGTCCAGGTCGCCCCAGTAGACGTCCGCCAGGAACTGCTGGAGCGCGCGGTGCAGCATCGGGCCGCGCCACACCACCGGCGCGTTGCCCGGGGTGAACATGCCGATGGAGATGACCTTCACGCCGTGCGCCGACGGCGGCATGATCATGTTCTCGACCTGGGTGGGACGCCCGTCGGCGCCCAGCATGCGCGGCACCGAGTGGCCGTAGATGTCGGCGTCCACGACACCGACCTTCAGGCCGTCCGCCGCCATCGCCGCCGCCAGGTTCACCGTCACCGACGACTTGCCGACCCCGCCCTTGCCGGACGCGACCGCGTACACCCGGGTCAGGCTGCCCGGCTTGGCGAAGGGCACCTCGCGCTCGGCCTGGCCGCCGCGCAGGGCGTTCGCCAGCTCCTTGCGCTGCTCGTCGCTCATGACGTCCAGCGTCACGTCGACCCGGGTCACACCCTCGAGCGCGGAGACCGCGTCCGTCACGCGCTGCGTGATGGTGTCCCGCATGGGGCAGCCGGAAACCGTCAGATACACGGTGACCGCGACCGCACCGTCCGCACCGATCTCCACCGATTTGACCATCCCGAGTTCGGTGATGGGCCGGTTGATCTCGGGGTCGTTCACCGTCGCCAGTGCTTCGCGCACCGCGTCTTCCGTAGCCATACCGACGATGGTACGGCGCCGGGTACACCGGCGGGTAAGGACGTCAGCGGTCGTCTGCGTCACGTCCCGGCGGGTGTTCCGCCCGCATCGCCGGAAACGTCCCGTGGTGCTCCTTGTGGCCGTTCTGCCGTGCCTCCATCTCCTTGACCATGTCCTGGAGCTCGGAGCGGATCCAGTCCCGGGTGGCCACCTCGCCGAGCCCGATCCGCAGCGCGGCGATCTCCCGGGTCAGGTACTCGGTGTCCGCGATCGACCGCTCGTTCTGCTTGCGGTCCTGCTCCAGATTGACCCGGTCGCGGTCGTCCTGCCTGTTCTGCGCGAGCAGGATCAGCGGAGCCGCGTAGGAGGCCTGCAACGACAGCGCCAGGGTCAGGAAGATGAACGGGTACTCGTCGAAGCGCAGCTCCTCCGGCGCGGCCACGTTCCACAGCACCCACAGGATGATGACGAACGTCATCCAGACGATGAACCGCCCGGTGCCCAGGAACCGCGCCACGCTCTCCGAGAGCCGCCCGAAGGCCTCCGGGTCCCACTCGGGCAGGATCCGCCGCCTGGGGGGCCGCGGCTGGTCCAGCCGGGGCGTGCGCGGCCGTCCGGCCGCCGTGGCGCCCGCCGGCAGCCGCTCGCGTACGCCGTCGCGCTCAGCCGCCATCGGGCACCACCTCCTCGTCGAGGTGGAACTCGGTCTCCCGCCAGTCGTCGGGCAGCATGTGGTCCAGGACGTCGTCCACCGTCACCGCGCCCAGCAGCGACCCGGACTCGTCGACCACGGGCGCCGCCACCATGTCGTACGTGGCGAAGAACCCGGCGACCACGGGCAGCGCCGCGTCCGGGTCCAGCGGCTGGAGGTCGTCGTCCAGCATCGAGCCGACCAGCGTGTACGGCGGGTCGCGCAGCAGCCGCTGGAAGTGCACCGTGCCCAGGTACTTGCCGGTGGGCGTCTCCTCGGGCGGGCGGCAGACGTAGACCTGCGCGGCGTGCGCGGGGGACAGGTCGGGCTCCCGGATGCGGGCGAGGGCGTCGGCGACGGTCGCGTCGGGCCGCAGCACGATCGGCTCGGTCGTCATCAGCCCGCCGGCCGTGTGCTCCTCGTACGACATCAGCCGCCGCATGTCGGCCGCGTCGGCGGGCTTCATCAGGCTCAGCAGGCGCTCCTTGTCCGCCTCGGGCAGCTCACCGAGCAGGTCGGCCGCGTCGTCGGGGTCCATGGCCTCCAGGACGTCCGCGGCGCGCTCCTCCTTCAGTTTGCCGAGGATCTCGATCTGGTCGTCCTCGGGCAGCTCCTCCAGCACGTCCGCGAGCCGGTCGTCGTCGAGGGCCGCGGCCACCTCCGCCCGCCGTTTGGGGGAGAGGTGGTGCAGGACGTTGGCGAGGTCGGCGGGGCGCAGCTGCTCGAAGGTGGCGAGCAGGTTCTCGGCGCCCTGCGCGTCCTCCTCCAGGGAGAAGCCGGTGACCGCGGACCACTCGACGGTCAGCGCCTCGCCCTTGCCGCGCCGGAACGCGCCGCCCTTCCTCCCCTTGCGCACGAAGACCCGGTCGATCTCCCACTCGCGCCGGGCCTGGAGCTGATGCACCGACAGGTCCAGGACGGTGACCTCCTCACCGCTCTCCACGAGCGTCACCCGCCGGTCGAGGAGTTCGCCGAAGACCAGCCGCTCGGTGGGCCGCTGCTCGAAGCGCCGCACGTTGAGCACCCCGGTCGTGATGACCTGGCCGGACTGCACGGCGGTCACCCGGGTCATGGGCAGGAAGATGCGGCGGCGGGTGGAGAGTTCGACCACCAGGCCGAGCAGTCTCGGCGGCCGCCGTCCGGGACGCAGGATGACGACCAGATCGCGCACGCGCCCCACCTGGTCGCCGGCCGGGTCGAAGACGGCGACACCGGAGACATGGGAGACGAAGAACCGGGGGGCACCCGCTGCCATGGCGGCGGCTCCTTTGCGTGCGGGGTGTTTCGTTGCCGTGTACTGCCTGCTGCGTTCGTTGTCCGGATGGCCCGCTCGGGTGGGCTTCAGGCTAGCCCGTCCCGATCGGCCGTGCGCTCGCGGCCGGTCCGGACGGACTGCCTCCGCCCGGCCGCGTGCGCCCCGGTACTCTGCGGTACGCCGTTCAGGTCCCCCGTAAGAGAGGCAGCCCACCTGTGATTCCGATCTCCCAGGGCCGATCCCGCAGGGCCATGCTGGCCGGCGCCGTGTGCGCACTGCTCGTGACGGGGACGGCGCTCACGGGATGCTCCGAGGATCCGAACGAGGGCACCAACGGTGTCGGCCGACTGCCCGCCGACCAGATCCAGAGCAGAGCGCAGAAGGCCGCGGGGTCGGTCGACACGGTGCGGCTGCACGGGACCGTGGTCACCAGCGGACGGACGTACACGCTCGACATGCGGCTGAAGGAGAAGGGCGGCGTCGGCTCGGTCACCACCAAGGGGGAGACGTTTCGCCTCCTGCGGATCGACGACGAGCTGTACCTGAAGGCCGACGCCGGGTTCTGGGGCCAGGGGGCCGCGGAGGGCGAGGGAGGGGGCGAGGACCGCAAGGCGGACGCGGCGGCGGCCGACAAGCTCGCCTCCAAGTACGTGAAGGTCCCGCAGGGCGACCCCTCGTACCAGAAGTTCATCGGCTTCACCGACAAGAGTGTGCTGCTCAGCGGGCTGCTGACCCTGCACGGCAAGCTGGCCACCGACGGCCACCACGAGCAGTCGGGCGTACGCACCATCCGCGTCACCGGCGACGAGGGCTCCGGCGGCACCCTGGACGTCTCACTCGAGGGCAAGCCGTACCCCGTGCGCCTGGTGCGGGCCGGGAAGGCGGGCACCCTCACCTTCTCGGCGTGGGGCACCGACTTCCCGCTGGAGAAGCCGGCCAAGGACGACACCCTGGACTACGGCAAGCAGCTCCCGACGTCGTAGCTAGCGCCTCTTCTTCTTCAGCAGCAGCCGGGGCAGCCCGGCCGGGACCGGCCGGCGGGTCGTCACGGGGGTCGGCAGCGGGGGCTCGGCCAGGGAACCGTCGGGGAGGGGCGCCGTCGCCCCCGTCGGCTCCAGGCGCAGCACCCGGCACTCGCGGGCCCAGCGCTCCGGCATCGTCTCGGCGTCCGGCGCGTTGAGCCGCTTGCCCTTGAGTTCGGCGACCGCCGCCGTCCACGCCTCGGAGTCCGGCGCGAGCTCCACGACCGTCGCGGCCCACGACACCAGCCGGCCGCCCTTGTCCTTGCTGCGCACCGTCACCTCGGCGGGTCCGCCGTCGGCCAGTCCCGGCAGCGGCTGCTCCCCGGGCCCGTCACCGACGACGCACGCGGCACCCTCGTGCCACACGTGCCACAGCGCGCGGGCCGCGGAACCCGGCCCCCCGACCCACACGAGGCCGGACTTCTTCGTGGCCTCCTCGATGAGGGCCCGGTCGAGCAGCGCACTTGTCATGGGCCCAGCCTAGGACGTGTCGCGTCCCGGCCGGGTGTCCTCACAGCCAGCCGTTGCGCTTCAGCGTGCGGTGGATGCCCAGACAGATGGCCACGGTGACGCTGAGGATCACCGGATAGCCGTACTTCCAGTGGGTCTCCGGCATGTAGTCGAAGTTCATGCCGTACACCCCGCACACCATCGTCGGTACGGCGATGATCGCGGCCCACGAGGTGATCTTCCGCATGTCCTCGTTCTGCGCCACGGAGGCCTGGGCCAGGTTGGCCTGGAGGATGGAGTTCAGCAGTTCGTCGAAGCCGACGACCTGCTCCTGCACCCGGGCCACATGGTCGGCGACGTCCCGGAAGTACTTCTGGATCTCCGGGTCGATCAGCCGCATCGGACGCTCGCTCAGCAGCTGCATCGGCCGCAGCAGCGGCGCCACCGCCCGCTTGAACTCCAGTACCTCGCGCTTGAGTTGGTAGATCTCACCGGCGTCCGTACCGCGCGGGGTGCCCTTGCGGCCCGGCGAGAACACCTTCGTCTCGACCTCGTCGATGTCGTCCTGCATCGCGTCGGCGACCGCGATGTAGCCGTCCACCACGTGGTCGGCGATGGCGTGCAGCACGGCTGAGGGGCCCTTGGCCAGCAGCTCGGGGTCGTCCTCCAGGCGGTGCCGCAGGGCCCGCAGGGAGCCCTGGCCGCCGTGCCGCACGGTGATGAAGAAGTCCCGGCCGGTGAAGCACATCACCTCGCCGGTCTCCACGACCTCGCTGCTGGCGGAGAGCCGCTCGTGGTCGAGGTAGTGGACGGTCTTGAAGACCGTGAACAGCGAGTCGTCGTAGCGCTCCAGCTTGGGCCGCTGATGGGCCTGGACGGCGTCCTCCACGGCCAGCGGGTGCAGCCCGAACTCCTGGGCGATGCCCGCGAATTCGGCCTCGTTCGGCTCGTGCATGCCGATCCACACGAAGCCCCCGTCGCGGCGCACCAGACGCATCGCCTCCTGGGGGGTGAGCTGGCCGCCCCCGGTCTCCAGACGGCGGCCGTCGCGGTAGACGGCGCAGTCGACGACGGCACTGGCCGTCGCGGGGTCACGGGTGGGGTCGTACGGGCCGCTCTCCTTGCGCAGCGAGATGCGGGAGGAGGGACGGACCACGGCGCGCAGGTCGCGGATCATCGACATGGCGGGCTCCTTCGCGGGCAGGCGACGAAAGGCGCCGGAGCGACGGGTGGAACAACCCGGAATGAGGACGTCCTGGACTGCGCGTGTTTGGCACGTCCACAAAGCGGGGAGCACCGCACCGTCGCGGTGGCGAGCTTCGTCGCTGATACAGCTACTGGGGCAGATCAGGCAGAACGAAACGAAGTGCTCTTCCAGAGGAGACGCGCAAGGGCGAAAGGCGGCAGCCGGACAGGGAGCAGCTGCGTCAGAGGGCGGAAGAGCGGGTGATACTGCACGGTCGACTTCGGTCCATGCCAGCCCCACCTCCTCCGGCCGGTCCCTCGTGAGGGACGATCCACAATCCCCTGGGGGATGTCCCCATGAGCGGGGAGTGTCATACAGGCGTTCGGGAATCGCTCGGACGCATCGCGAGGCTGCCCGAAACCACCGGCCAAGCGTATCAGCCGACTGCCGTGTCAAGGCTCTGCTTTGCCCGGTACCGACGAGTTCTATGCTCGCCGCATGGCTGATGTTCTTCCTCTGGTCGAGGCCCGGCTGCGTACGGCGCTGGGCGAACCGGACGCGCGCGCGGCGGTCACCTTCCTGGGCACGGACCGTATCGAGGTGCTGCGCTTCCACGAGGGCGACATCGCGCGCTACGCCACGCTCGGCATGTCCGCGCAGCCCATGACCGACCCCACGGCGGTGGTCGCGGACCCGGTGAAGGGGCCGCGCGTCGAGCTGGTGCTGTCCGTGCGGGCCGGGGTCGCGGACACCGACAAGGTGCTCCGTCCGCTCGCCGTCCTGGCCGCCTCGCCGCAGGTCGAGGGCGTGGTCGTGGCCCCGGGCGCCTCGCTCGACGTGGGTGAACCGCTGTGGCCCGGCGCCCCGTTCACCTCCGTGCTGGTCGCCGAGCCGGGCGGGCTGGTGGAGGACCTGGAACTCGACGAGCCCCTGGACCCCGTACGGTTCCTGCCGCTGCTGCCGATGACCCCGAACGAGGCCGCCTGGAAGCGTGTGCACGGCGCGCCGGCCCTCCGGGAGCGCTGGCTGAACCAGGGCACGGACCTGCGCGACCCGAACCGCCGGTCCGCCTCGCTGGACTGAGGCCTCTGGCCGGAACGCGCCGCCGCGATGAATGTGTTCATTCCACAAGATGACTGCGCCGGCCGGGTGATCGTCCTTGACGTGGAGCGGCAGAGCTAGGACCGTGGGGCCCTATGAGGGGCGAACCCAGTTGCCCGAAGTGCGGTGGCCGGGTCAGGGCTCCCGGCCTCTTCTCGGATGCCTGGCAGTGCGATGTGCACGGCACCGTGCACCCGCTGCAGCCCGTGATACCGCCGAGCGTCGAGGCCCTCGAAGTCGTCGTGCACCGCACGAAGGTGCCGGTGTGGATGCCGTGGCCGCTCCCGGTCGGCTGGCTCTTCACGGGTGTGGCCAGCGCGGGCGACGACCGCACCGGGGGCCGGGCGACGGCCGTGGCCTGCACCGGTCCCGGACCGCTCGGCGGCATGGGCGAGCTGATCCTGGTCGCGGAGGAGCTCGGCGTGGGCCTGGGCGCGCGGTACGCGGGCACCGACGGCCCGGACCCGGGACCGTACATGAACGTGGAGAAGCCGCCCCAGGCGAAGGTGCTGGCCGCGGGCCGGCCGACCCCGCTCTGGCACGTCTCGAAGACGCCCGACGACCGCGCCGTGTTCGCCGGCGAGGCGCTCGGCATGTGGCTGTGGGCGGTGGTGTGGCCGGAGCAGTCCGGGCTGCTGATGTACGACGAGCTGGTCCTGGCCGACCTGCGGGACGCCGGGGCCGAGGTGGAACTGGTGCCGTGCGGGGCGCTCTCGCCACGGCTGCTCGGACCCTAGCGGCCCCCGAGCCGGCCGTAGGGGGTGCAGGGCGGGTTCGGGTATGACGGAGGAGGTTGAACATCCGGTTATCCTGAAGCGTCCCCATCCGTCCGTCACCGCTTGGAGTACCGCGTCGTGCGTATCGATCTGCACACTCACTCCACCGCGTCCGACGGTACGGACGCGCCGGCCGACCTGGTCCGCAAGGCTGCCGCCGCCGGTCTCGACGTCGTCGCGCTGACCGACCACGACACCACCCGCGGCCACGCCGAGGCGCTCTCCGCGCTGCCGGCCGGGCTCACGCTGGTCACCGGCGCGGAGCTCTCCTGCCGCCTCGACGGCGTCGGCATGCACCTGCTGGCCTACCTCTTCGACCCCGGGGAGCCGGCCCTGCTCGCCGAGCGCGAGCTGGTCCGGGACGACCGGGTGCCCCGCGCCAAGGGCATGATCGCCAAGCTGAACGCGCTGGGCGTGCCGGTCACCTGGGAGCAGGTGGCCGGGATCGCCGGTGACGGTTCGGTGGGACGCCCGCACGTGGCCTCCGCCCTCGTCGAGCTCGGCGTCGTACCGAGCGTGAACGACGCCTTCACCCAGGAGTGGCTGGCCGACGGCGGCCGCGCCCACATGGAGAAGCACGAGACCGACCCCTTCGAGGCCCTGCGGCTGGTCAAGAACGCGGGCGGGGTCGCCGTCTTCGCGCACCCCGCCGCGAGCAAGCGCGGCCGGACCGTGCCCGAGTCCGCGATCGCCGCGCTCGCCGAGGCCGGCCTCGACGGCATCGAGGTCGACCACATGGACCACGACCCCGACACCCGGGCGCGGCTGCGCGGCCTGGCCAAGGAGCTGGGGCTCCTGGTCACCGGGTCCAGCGACTACCACGGCAGCCGCAAGACCTGCGTCCTCGGCGAGTTCACCACGGACCCCGAGGTGTACGGCGAGATCACGCGCCGCGCGACCGGGGCGTTCCCGGTGCCGGGCGCCGGCGGAGTCTGAGACCCGCCCCCTCCTCCGAACCTCTTTCCCGCACGTCCGCACGTCTCCGTGTGCGCGCGTGCCGGCGCGTACGTCCTCGTGCGCCCCCGTACGTCCCTCACCAGTTCCTCAGCAAGGCAGTCATGTTCGACGTCGCCGTCTTCGGCTCTCTCTTCCTGACCCTCTTCGTCATCATGGATCCCCCCGGGATCACCCCGATCTTCCTCGCCCTGACCTCGGGCCGGCCCGCCAAGGTGCAGAAGCGCATGGCCTTCCAGGCCGTCTGCGTGGCCGGCGGTGTGATCACCGTTTTCGGGCTGCTCGGCCATCAGATCCTGGCCTACCTGCATGTCTCGGTGCCCGCCCTGATGATCGCGGGCGGACTGCTCCTGCTGCTGATCGCGCTCGACCTGCTGACCGGCAAGACCGACGAGCCCAAGCAGACCAAGGACGTCAACGTCGCGCTGGTCCCGCTGGGCATGCCGCTGCTCGCCGGGCCGGGGGCGATCGTGTCGGTCATCCTGGCCGTGCAGAAGGCCGACGGTGTCACCGGGCAGATTTCGGTCTGGTCGGCGATCCTCGCCATCCATGTCGTGCTGTGGCTGGTGATGCGCTACTCGCTGCTGATCATCCGGGTCATCAAGGACGGCGGAGTCGTCCTGGTGACGCGCCTGGCGGGCATGATGCTCTCCGCGATCGCCGTGCAGCAGATCATCAACGGCGTCACCCAGGTGATCCGGGGCGGTTGAACCCCGCGCCGACCGGCCGCGCCCCGGCCCAGGACGACCGGAGCCCCCGTACCGTGGCGGTACGGGGGCTCCCGAGCATGCATAACGGGGTCCCGGCCCATGCGGCCGGCCTCCCGGGTACAAGCGTTATGAGGCCGGTGTGTCGGCCGGGCGGATCCACAGGCGCTGTCCGATGGCGGCGGCCTGCTGCACGATGCGGTTGACGGAGGCGGCGTCCACAACGGTCGAGTCCACGGGTGTGCCGTCGACGTCGTCGAGTCGCATGATTTCGAAGCGCAAGGGGCTTCTCCCTTCGTCTGGTCATCCTCCTGAAGGAGAACTGCTCGGTGGGCGGCCACGGGCCGGACCGGCCCGCGTTTCACCCGCGTCCATGACGGGTTCAACGGGATGTGGGGGGCAAACATTCCCTACGCTAAAGAAATTTTTCGATCGACTAAATACTGACGAGTAAGGCTTTCGAAGGAGACCGACCGGGACCGGTTGTGTTCGTAGCGTGACCACCGGGAGAATGGAGGTGATGAACGAAGACCTCGCGGCCCTGCACGCCCGTATCGATCGCACGAACGAACTGCTCCAGCGCATGCTCGCCGAGGTGGCGAAGACGCCCTCGACGCATGCGATCTTCGTCGACGCCGGCTACCTGTACGCGGCCGCGGGGCGGCTCGTGGCCGGCACGGAGGACCGCCGGGCCTTCGACCTCGACGCCGAGGGGCTCATCGACGCGCTCATCGACCGGGCCCGCACCGTCTTCGCCGACAGCCGACTGCTGCGCGTCTACTGGTACGACGGGGCCCGCCGGCGCATCCACACCGCCGAGCAGCAGACCATCGCCGAACTCCCCGACGTCAAGGTCCGCCTCGGCAACCTCAACGCCAACAACCAGCAGAAGGGTGTCGACTCCCTGATCCGCACCGACCTGGAGTCACTGGCCCGGCACCGCGCCATCAGCGACGCGGCCCTGCTCGGCGGCGACGAGGACCTCGTCTCGGCCGTCGAGGCGGCCCAGGGGTACGGCGCGCGGGTCCACCTCTGGGGCATCGAGGCGCCCGAGGGCCGCAACCAGGCCGAGCCGCTGCTCTGGGAGGTCGACAGCCAGCGCACCCTCGACCTCGACTTCTTCAAGCCCTACGTCTCACGGCGCACGGCACCGGCGTACGAGACCACCACCGGCCGGCCCACCCGCGAGGACGTCCGGTTCGTCGGCGCGCAGATCGCCGCGAAATGGCTGGTCGCGCGCGGCCGGGAAGCCATGGTGGAACTCCTCCCCGGCCACCCCTACCTGCCCGGCTCCGTCGACCAGGACCTGCTGGTGGAGGCGGAAGGCCTGCTCCAGTACTCCCTGCGCGGCCAGGCGGACCTGCGCCGCGCCCTGCGGGACGGCTTCTGGGACCATCTGCAGGCGCAGTACTAGCGGGAGCGGTGCGCGTCCCAGAAGCCGGCGAGGGCCCGGGCGGTCGGCGCGGGCCGGTCGACGGCGGGTGAGTGCTCGGCCCCGTCGACGACGGTGCGGTGCGCGCCCAGCCGCCGGGCCATCGTGTCGAGGTCCGGCACCGGCCAGGTGTCGTCGCGCTCGCCCGACAGGACGTGGAACGGCAGCGGCACGGCCGCCAGTTCGGCGACCCGGTCCGGCTCGGAACACAACTGACGTCCGGCGGCCAGCAGTTGCGCGGGCTTCGTGCCCAACCAGCGGCGCCGCAGGTGCTCCTGGCCGCCGACCCCGCGGGCCGGGCCGCCCACCTCCTCCGGCGGCCCCATGGCCAGGATCGCCTCCCAGCACTCGGCCATCGACATCACCGCGAGCGCGTCCCGCAGCAGTTTCACCCGCTGCTCCTGGGAGACGGAGATCCGTGCAGGCCCGGAGGAGACGAGGGTGAGGGTGCGGAAGGGGGAGTGGTCGAGGAGGACGGCGGCCCGGGCCACCTGGCCGCCGAACGAGTGCCCGACGAGATGCACGGGCGCGCCGAGGGCCTCCGCCTGCGCGAGCACGTCCCGTGCCAACTCCTCCTGGGCGTAGGCGGATTCGTCGTCCGGCCCGTCCGACTCGTACTGCCCACGTCCGTCCACCGCGACCGTGCGATAGCCGCGCGCGGCGAGCGGCTCGTGCACCAGCGCGAAGTCCTCCTTGCTGCCGGTGTACCCGGGCAGCAGCAACACGGTCCCGCGGGCCGTGACCCCGGTGGCCGGTGGCACGTCCACGACGGCGAACTCACCACGGGCGGTACGGAGCCGGCGCACGCCGGAGGACGGGGCGGAGGCGGGGTGGCTGGTCACGTGGGTGAGGGTAGCGGGTGCGGAGCGGCGGCCGGCCGGGGGAGCGGCGCGGGGTGCCGACATGGCGGCGGCCCGGTCCCCTGGGTGGGGACCGGGCCGTCGTCGGCGTGGCTGCGTCAGCTCTCCGTGGGCTCCGCGGCTGCCGCGACCTTGCGGGTGCGGCGGGCCTTGGGCTTCGCCTCCGCCTCGGCCTCCGGCGCGGACTGCGCGGGGATCTCGGCGGCGGCCTTGCGGGTGCGGCGGCGCGGCGCGGCCTCGGTGGCGACCGGCGCGTCGTCGGCCTCGGCGGCGGCTGCCGTCTTCCGCGCACGCCGGGGCTTGGCCTCGGCGGTGACGGTGTCGACGGCGGCTTCCGCCTTCTTGGCGGCCGTCTTGCGCGTACGGCGCGGCTTGGCCTCCGCCTCCTCGGTCTCCGGCGCCGACTGCGCCGGGATGCCGGCGGCGACGGCCGGCTCCTCCGCCTCGGCGGCCTTGCGGGTGCGGCGGCGGGGCTTCGCCTCGGTGGCTTCCGCCGTGTCGCCGGCGTCGGCGGCGGCTGCCGTCTTCCGCGTGCGCCGCGGCTTGGCCTCGGCACTGTCGACGGCCTCCTCGGCCTTCACCGCGGCGGCCTTCCGCGTACGGCGCGGCTTCGCCTCCGCCTCCTCGCCCACGGCCTCGACCGTCACGGCGGCCTTGCGGGCGCGGCGCGGCTTGGTCTCGGCGGCTTCGGCGGGTTCGGTGTTCGCCTCGGCCGTGTCGACCGCGGTCTCGGCCTTCGTGGCGGCCTTGCGGGTGCGGCGCGGCTTGGTTTCCGTGGCTTCGGCGGGTTCGGTGTTCGCCTCGGCGGTGTCGAGCGCGGTCTCGGCCGGCGCCGCGGTCTTGCGGGTGCGGCGCGGCTTGGTTTCCGTGGCTTCGGCGGGTTCGGTGTTCGCCTCGGCGGTGTCGAGCGCGGTCTCCGCGGGCGCCGCGGTCTTGCGGGTGCGGCGGCGGCGCGGTTCCGTGGCCGGGGCCTCGGCCTCGGGCTCCGGGGAGACCGGGGCGGCGACGGCCACCGCGGGTTCCTCGGCCGGGGACGGGTCGACGGCGGTCACTGTGTCCACCGCTGCCGTCTCCGCGGACCTGCGGGTACGGCGGCGACGAGCCTGCGCGGGGGCCTCGGCGATGTCCACCGGGGTGCCCTCGGCGGTGTCGACGGCGGACTCGGCCGCCTGCTCCGTCGCCACGGGCTCCGCCGGGCTCGCCGTGGCCGCCGACGGCGCACCCGAAGGCGCCCCGCCGCGGGTACGGCGGCGACGGCGCGGCGTACGCACCGCCGTGCCGGCCTCCGACTCACCGGCGTCCGCGACGGCCGGGGCGGCGGGCTGCTGCGCGGCGGCCTCGTCCAGCGGGGCACCGCCCCGCGTGCGGCGGCGGCGGCGCGGCGTACGCGTGGACGTCTCCCGCTCCTCGGGGCGGGAGCCACCGCGCCCGCCCCGGGCACCGCGCCCGCGCGGTGCGCGACCGCCCGGCTCGCCCAGGTCCTCCAGCTCCTCCGCCTCCAGCCCGGCCCGGGTCCGCTCCGAGCGCGGCAGGATGCCCTTGGTGCCCTCGGGGATGCCCAGGTCCGCGTACAGGTGCGGCGAGGTGGAGTAGGTCTCCGCCGGATCGCCGAAGCCCAGGTCCAGCGCCTTGTTGATCAGCTGCCAGCGCGGGATGTCGTCCCAGTCGACCAGCGTGATCGCCGTACCCTTCGCACCCGCGCGGCCGGTGCGGCCGATGCGGTGCAGGTACGTCTTCTCGTCCTCGGGGGACTGGTAGTTGATGACGTGGGTGACGCCCTCGACGTCGATGCCGCGGGCGGCGACGTCGGTGCAGACGAGCACGTCCACCTTGCCGTTGCGGAAGGCGCGCAGCGCCTGCTCACGGGCGCCCTGGCCGAGGTCGCCGTGGACCGCGCCGGAGGCGAAGCCGCGCTGCCGCAGCTGGTCGGCGAGATCGGCGGCGGTGCGCTTGGTGCGGCAGAAGACCATGGCCAGTCCCCGGCCGTCGGCCTGCAGCATCCGCGCGACCATCTCGGGCTTGTCCATGTTGTGCGCGCGGTAGACGAACTGCGTGGTGTTCGCGACCGTCGCGCCCTCGTCGTCCGGGGCCGTGGCACGGATGTGCGTCGGCTGGGACATGTAGCGCCGGGCGAGCCCGATCACCGCGCCCGGCATGGTGGCCGAGAACAGCATGGTCTGCCGCTTGACCGGCAGCATGTTGATGATCTTCTCGACGTCGGGCAGGAAGCCCAGGTCGAGCATCTCGTCGGCCTCGTCGAGGACGAGCGCCTTGACATGCTTCAGGTTCAGCTTCTTCTGCCCGGCGAGGTCGAGGAGCCGGCCCGGCGTGCCGACGACCACGTCGACGCCCTTCTTCAGGGCCTCGACCTGAGGCTCGTAGGCCCGGCCGCCGTAGATCGCGGTGACCCGCACGTTGCGCACCTTGCCGGCGGCGAGCAGATCACTGGTGACCTGCGTGCACAGCTCGCGCGTGGGAACGACGACCAGCGCCTGCGGGGTGTCGGTGAGGTCCTCGGGCCGCGCGCGGCCGGCTTCCACGTCCACGGGGACGGTCACGCGCTCGAGGAGCGGAAGACCGAAGCCGAGCGTCTTGCCGGTGCCGGTCTTGGCCTGGCCGATGACGTCCGTGCCCGACAGGGCCACGGGGAGCGTCATCTCCTGGATGGGGAAGGGAGTGGTGATGCCGACGGCTTCAAGGGCCTCGGCGGTCTCGGGGAGGATTCCGAGCTCTCGGAACGTCGTAGTCAGGGTGCTGCCTCTTCTGTGTGCGCGGTGCGAGGCGAGCGCGGGGGTCGTGTAGGGACCGTGATCGGGGACGTCGGCTGCCGCAAGGGCGGGGCCGAAGGACACGGGACCACTGCCGACGCTCGAGCGTTCGTACCGCTGAGGTGTCCCTCCGGATTCCGTACGCACTGTGTCGTACGACTTCAGAGGGCTGTCGGGTCGGAGCCGATCGGGCCACCGACCGGGCATCCTCATACATGCGGCCCGTCGAGTACGTCAGAGTGCTCAGCAGGCGCATTACCACCATACCCCGGATTCGCGCACACGCCATGGCCGATTTGGTCACGTAGCCGTCGTCACACTGATTGAGCAGGGCCTTCCGGGACGGGACAAGCGGGCTATTGTGCGCTTCATGACGAGCTCTGACAAGCCTGACAACGCCGCGGACACCCCCGACACCTCCGCCGGACACACCGGCGTCGCCGCCCTGGACTGGGCGGCCGCCTCGGCCGACCCCCAGTACCGTGCCGCCGTCGTGGATCTGCTCGGCGCGCTCGCGTACGGCGAACTGGCGGCGTTCGAACGGCTCGCGGAGGACGCCAAGCTGGCGCCCACACTGGCGGACAAGGCGGAGCTGGCGAAGATGGCCTCGGCCGAGTTCCACCACTTCGAGCGGCTGCGCGACCGGCTCGCCGAGATCGGCGAGGAGCCGACGCTCGCCATGGAGCCCTTCGTCGCCGCCTACGACGGCTTCCACCGGCAGACGGCCCCCTCCGACTGGCTGGAGGGCCTGGTCAAGGCCTATGTCGGCGACTCCATCGCCAGCGACTTCTACCGGGAGGTCGCGGCCCGGCTGGACTCCGACAGCCGCGCCCTGGTGCTGGCCGTGCTCGACGACACCGGGCACGGCGGCTTCGCCGTGGAGAAGGTGCGCGCGGCGATCGACGCGGAGCCGCGCGTGGGCGGCCGGCTCGCGCTGTGGGCGCGGCGGCTCATGGGCGAGGCGCTGTCGCAGTCCCAGCGGGTGGTGGCCGAGCGGGACGCGCTGTCGACGATGCTGGTGGGCGGTGTCGCCGACGGGTTCGACCTCGCCGAGGTCGGCAAGATGTTCTCCCGGATCACCGAGGCGCACACCAAGCGCATGGCGGCCCTGGGGCTGGCGGCCTGAGAGGTCCCCCGGACACCCGCGGTGTCCGGATCACCCCCGGCGCCACCGTCGGCGGCCCGTCAGGCGGTCGCCGACCGGCGGCGCAGTCTTCCCGCGGGGCGCAGCAGCAGGGAGAGGGACGCCACGGAGACGATCACCGCGCCGAGCAGTATCGTCAGGAAGTTGCCGGCGTCCAGCGCGGTGTTCATGACGAAGGCGCCGGACAGCGCTCCCGCCACCCCCGTCGGCAGGACCAGGGCGCGCGCGGGAAGTCGGTGCGGCAGGCGGTGATACGCCGCCCACGCCAGGGCCAGGCCGAGGATCGCGGAGCTGAGCGCTTCCAAGAGCATGCTGGGGTCCCTCCCACATGGCCGGCCTGCTCACATCGGTCGTAGCCCGTCCTACCCCTGACCTGCGGAATGCAATCCACCCGTGAGGGTGGCCCCTGTGCGGAACGGCGGCAGGACACGCGGAAGGGCCCGGCGGTACGGAACCGCCGGGCCCTTCTCACGATGTCCGGTCGCCGCCTACAGCGCGCCGAAGCCCACCTTGCGCGGGGCCGGCTCGCCGATCTCGACGTAGGCGAGACGGTCGGCCGGGACCAGGATCTTGCGGCCGTGCTCGTCCACGAGGCTCAGCAGCTGCGACTTCCCGGCCAGCGCCTCGGCCACCACACGCTCGACCTCCTCGGCGCTCTGACCGCTCTCCAGAACGATCTCGCGGGGCGCGTGCTGCACGCCGATCTTGACCTCCACGGCTATGTCCCTCCGACGGTCAGTGAAGTGCGCGACCTTCCGCGCCGTACCAGCACACATTAGCCCGGTGAGGGGAGGTACATGCCGCGCCCGGCAACGCCAGGAGCGAACAGCCAACGGGAACAAACGCCCCCGTGCCCTCAGTGCTGCTGATCGCTGCCGTGCAGCGGGAATCCGGCGATGCCCCGCCAGGCCAGCGAGGTCAGCAGCTGCACCGCCTGGTCGCGCGGCACGCTGCGGTCGCTGTGCAGCCAGGACCGCGCCACCACCTGCGCGAGCCCACCCAGCCCCGAGGCCAGCAGCGTCGACTCCGCACGCGACAGCCCGGTGTCCTCCGCGATGACGTCGCAGATCGCCTCCGCGCAGTCGCTGGTCACCTTGTCGACGCGCTCGCGCACGGCGGGCTCGTTCGTCAGATCCGACTCGAACACCAGGCGGAAAGCGCCGCCGTCGTCCTCCACGTACGCGAAATAGGCGTCCATGGTCGCCCGGACGCGCTGCTTGTTGTCCGTCGTCGAGGCCAGCGCCTGGCGCACCGACTGGATCAGTGCCTCGCAGTGCTGGTCCAGCAGCGCCAGATAGAGATCGAGCTTGCCGGGGAAGTGCTGGTACAGCACCGGCTTGCTGACCCCCGCGCGCTCGGCGATGTCGTCCATCGCCGCCGCGTGATAACCCTGCGCGACGAAGACCTCCTGGGCGGCGCCCAGCAATTGGTTCCGCCGGGCACGGCGCGGCAGGCGTGTACCCCTCGGGCGTACCGCGTCCGTCTGCTCGATGGCTGTCACGCCGCCTCCCATTGTTGTCCCTGTGCGGTGTGAGCCGCGCCGCCATCGTACTTTTCGGTAACCGTGGTGTGCGCGGCGAGAGTGCAGAATTTCACGGACCGGACGGAGGCGAAAGCCGTACCGACGGTTTCAAAAGCTGTCAGAGCGGGCAAGAAGTGTCCCTTTGTTGCTCGGCGGGGTCGCTCGGCGGCATCCCGGCCGGTGCGCTCCTCACCGGTAGTCGTCCTCGTCGAGGGAGACGACCCGGGCCTGCTCCACCAGGTCCGCCTCGCTGCCGCGGTCAGGGTCGACGCCGGTCAGCGGGTCGTCGTGGTCCGGCGCCACCTCCGCCTGCTGCTCCGCCGCGTCGCCCTCCGGCGCCTCGACGTCGTACTCCCGCTCCTCGGGCACGTCCTCGTCCTGCGCGAACGTCTCGGGGTCGGTCGGGTCTACGGCCATGCTGGGCTCCCTTCCTATGAACGTCCCTGAGGATGCAGGGGCCACATACGGGTGCCCTCTCCATGAGCCTAGGAGACACCCGATCCGTACGCCATGCGATCCGCGACCGGGGTGTGACAGGGTGCGCACGCCCGTGAGCCGGGGCGCACGCCGTGAACGCGCGCCGGGCCGGGGCGCGCTGTGACGCCGAACACATGAGCCAGTACGTGATCGTCTCGTAACATTGCCGCATGTCTTCGACCGAGCTGCCGTCCGTGCCGCCCGCAAACGTGCTCCCCGAAGTGGCGGACGTCAGGGTCGCCGACGGCGAGCGGCTCAGTTCGGTGGAGCTGCCCGGCGTCACCCTCTCGATCCGGTCGAGGCCGCCCGCGCGGGAGGGCCTGCCGCCGGCGCTCTACGTCCACGGACTCGGCGGCTCCTCCCTGAACTGGTCGGCCCTCATGCCGCTGCTGCACGACGTCGTCGACAGCGAGGCCGTGGACCTGCCCGGCTTCGGCAACTCCCCGCCGCCGGACGACGGCGACTACTCGATCACCGCGCACGCACGCGCGGTGATCCGCTATCTCGAGGTCTCCGGGCGCGGCCCGGTGCATCTCTTCGGCAACTCGCTCGGCGGTGCGGTCACCACCCGCGTCGCCGCCGTCCGCCCCGATCTCGTCCGCACCCTCACCCTCGTGTCGCCGGCCCTCCCGGAACTGAGGGTGCAGCGCACCGCCGTCCCCACGGGACTCCTGGCGGTCCCCGGGATCGCACTGCTGTTCACCCGCATCACGCGGGAGTGGACGGCGGAACAGCGGGTGCGCGGCGTGCTGAAGCTCTGTTACGGCGACCCCGCGCGGGTGTCGCCGGAGGGGTTCCGCGACGCCGTGCGGGAGATGGAACGGCGGCTGCGGCTGCCGTACTTCTGGGACGCGATGGCGCGCTCCGCGCGGGGGCTCGTCAACGCGTACACGCTGGGTGGCCAGCAGGGACTGTGGCGCCAGGCCGAGCGGGTGCTCGCGCCGACGCTGCTCGTCTACGGCGGCCGGGACCAGCTCGTCGGCTTCCGGATGGCGCAGCGTTCGGCGCGCGCCTTCCGCGACTCCCGGCTGGTGACCCTCCCGGACGCGGGGCACGTGGCGATGATGGAATACCCCGAGACCGTGGCCCTGGCTTTCCGTGAACTCCTCATGCAGGCAACGGATTCTGCCGATGAGGGGGATACTGGGCAGCCGGGCGCGCAGGGCGCTCCGGGACCGCCCGCCGACGCCGGTGGCGGAACCACCGCAGACGACATGAGGGGCTGAGGCGCGACGTGGGACGCCACAGCCGTCGTGGACCCGCCCCGAAGGGCGCGGCCCCGGACACCGCCGCGCCGCGCAAGGGCCGGGACGCCCGTCCGGGCGTGCGCGGGACGCCCCAGGCTCCGCCGGCCCAGGGCCCGGGGAGGGCGACCACCGGCCCCGCCGAGGGGTACGCGGCTCCGTACGGGAACCCGCCAGCGACTCCGGCGCACGGCACTCCGGGGTCTCCGGGGTACGGCGGACCGGGCTACGCGGGACCGGCGGCATACGGCACTCCGGCCGGGGGCGTACCGCGCCACCCGGACGGGACTCCGGCACACGGTGTGCCACGCCTGCCGGACGGATGGGCCCCGGAGGGGACACCGGCGCACGGCTTTCCGCGCCATCCGGACGGGACCCCGGCCCACGGACTTCCGCGGTTCGCCGGCGGAGCCCCGCCGCAAGGTGTCCCGGGACGGCCCGACGGCACTCCGCCGCACGGTGTTCCCCAGGCCCGCGGCGGCCACCCCGAGCAGTGGGAACCCGGGGGCGCCTGGGGGACGTTGAACGGCCGGACGACGGCCGGAGCGGGACACGGCACGCCGGCCGCCGGGCAGGAAGTGCCCCTCCCGAGACAGCGGCAGGCTCCTCACGGAGACCCGCGAGGCCCGCACGGCCGGCGCGGTCCGGGAGGCCCGCGACAGGACTACCTCGACGCCTTCGCCGAGGACGGCGACCTCTTCACGCCGCGCACGCCCGTCGCCGCACCCCGCCCGCCCGACTCCGCGCACCCCGCCGACCCCTACGCCGCCGTCACCGACTGGGACGGCGCCCCGGACACCGGCATCGTCGCCGACGCGGACGACGGCGACGAGCCGCCGCCGTCCGGCGCGGCCGCGGAAGCCAGAGGCGGCAAGGGGCGTGCGTTCACCGGGATCGCGGCCGCCGCCGTCACCACCGTCCTGGCGGTCGTGGTGGCCGGCCAGGTCGCCGAGGAGCAGGACGCCGCCGGCGTGCAGGCGCGGTCCACCGGTGAGCAGGCCCGCGACGTCCGGGACTCCCCCTCGCGCGGTGACGAGCGGGGGACACCCGCCGCCCCCTCCGCCCAGCCGCCGACGTACGAGCAGAAGATGGGCAAGAAGTACCCGCTCGGCGCCACGCGCGCGGGCAGCGGGAAGTTCGAGGCGATCACCGGCATCGACAAGGCCCCCGGCAAGGGCGAGAAGATCACCTACCGGGTGGACGTGGAGCAAGGGCTCGGCCTCGACGGCGAGCTCTTCGCCGAGGCCGTGTACAAGACGCTCAACGACGACCGCAGCTGGGCGCACAACGGCGCCCGTACCTTCGAGCGCGTCCACTCCGGGCGCGTCGACTGGGTGATCACCCTCGCCAGTCCCCCGACGACCGCCGACTGGTGCGCCAAGTCCGGCCTGGACACCACCGAGGACAACGTCTCCTGCGACTCCGCGGCCACCGAACGCGTGATGATCAACGCGTACCGGTGGGCACAGGGCTCCGAGACCTACGGCGACGACATCCACGCCTACCGCCAGATGCTGATCAACCACGAGATCGGCCACCGTCTCGGTTACAACCACGTCACCTGCGACAAGGACGGCGACCTCGCCCCGGTGATGCAGCAGCAGACCAAGTTCCTCGACCACGACGGAATCAGCTGCCGTCCCAACCCCTGGGCCTACCCGAACGCCTGATCATCATCTGATCGCCGTGTGAGCGCGCTCGGCATCCCGAACGCGCCCCGCGCGGGAAAGTTACGCCCGTTCACCCCTTTTGGTGGCGTGATGGACAACCGTCCGTCGCGCCACCACCTCTTCCGCATACGTTCGTCCCGCTGCGAGCCGCCGGGCCAACGGCGGCTCCCCACACGGGAGATCGGGGGTGCACACGTGCGCATCGGACTGCTTACGGAGGGTGGTTATCCGTATGTGGACGGTGAGGGCGGGCTCTGGTGCGATCGCCTGGTGCGCGGACTCGACCGACACGAGTTCGACGTCTACGCGTTCAGCAGCGGCGAAGCCCAGGAGGACGCCGGTTGGGTGCCGCTCCCGCCCCAGGTCCGCAGGGTGCGCACCGCGCCCCTGTGGACGGCGGAGGACGACGGGGTGGTGTACGGCCGCCGCGCACGCCGGCGGTTCGCGGAGCACTACGGCGAACTGGCCACCGTCCTCTGCGCCGCCACGGACTCCGTAGCCACGGACTCCGTAGCCACGGGCCCCGCAGCCACGGACTCCGCCGCCACGGATTCTGCCGCCCCCGAGGCGGACCGTTTCGCCACCGCTCTGCACGGCCTCGCCGAACTCGCCCGCGACGAAGGCGGCCTGGTCGCCGCGCTCCGCTCCGAGACGGCCGTGCGCGCCCTGGAGCGCGCCTGTCGTGCGCCCGGCGTCCAGCGCGCCGCCCGCGAGGCCCGTGTCCCCGATCTGCTGACCGTCGCCGCGCACCTGGAGCGCGCCCTGCGCCCCCTCTCGCTCGACTGGTACGAGGAGGACGGCCTCGGCGCGGTGGACCTGTGCCACGCCGCCGCCGGGGGAGTGGCGGCGCTCCCTGGCCTGCTCGCGCACCACTTCCTCGGCATCCCGCTGCTGGTCACCGAGTACGGCGTACGGCTGCGGGCGCACTACCTCACCCGGCCCGACTCCCCGCCCGCGGTCCGCTCCCTGCTCGCCGCCTTCCACGGCAGGCTCGCCGCCGAGACCTACCGCCGGGCCGCGTTCGTCACACCGGGCAACACCCACGCCCGCCGCTGGCAGGAGCGCTGCGGCGCCGACCGGGCGAAGCTGCGCACGGTGTACCCGGGCATCGACCCCGCGCCCTTCGCCGCCGTGGGGGAGTCCCCGCACAGCGCGGACCCGTACACCCTCGTCCGGGTCGGCCGGGTGGAGCCGGCCAAGGACCTGGTCTCGCTGCTGCACGCCTTCGCGGAGATCCGCGCGCAGGAGCCGAAGGCCCGCCTGCGGATCATCGGCGGCCCGTCCGGTCCCGAGGGCGCCGCCTACCTCGGCCACTGCATGGCACTGGCCGCCCAGCTCTTCCCGGACGAGGCCGACGGCCCGCACGCCGTCGGCGACAACCCGGTGTCCTTCGAGGAACCCGGCGGCCCCGGCCTCGCGACCCCCGCCGACGCCTACGCCGCCGGGGCCGTGGCCGTCCTGTCCAGCGTCGTCGAGGGGTTCCCCGTGGGCCTGATCGAGGCGATGCTCTGCGGGCGCGCGACCGTCTCCACGGACGTCGGCGCGGTCGTGGAGGCCGTCGGCGGCACCGGTCTCGTCGTACCCCCGCGCAATCCGCGGGCGCTCGCCGAGGCCTGCGTCGCCCTGCTGCGCGACCCCGAGCGCCGCACACGCCTCGGAGCCGCCGCGCGCGCCCGCGCACTCGAACTGTTCACCGTCGACCAGAACGTCGCGGCCTTCCACGGTCTCTACCTGGAGATCGTCGCGCGCACCCCGGTCCGCCGCCCCGTCCTCGACGACACCGGCCACCCCCTGCCCTTCGCGGCGCCCGCCGAGGCCCACGTCCCCGGCCACTGGACCGACCCCACCCCCCGCGCCGTCCCCAGCTGGGCCATGGAGACGCCGGTACCCGCGACGGAGACAGTCCGATGAACGACCTCGGCGAACTGAACCGCGGTACGCCCCCCGGGGCGGCCGACCCCGTCAAGGCGCTCCTGCACCGCCACCACGACCTGTGCCTGCGGGCCGTGGACCCCCTCGAGATCGCGGCGGGCCTGGAGGCCCACGGCATCACCGACCGCACCGCCGCCCGCTTCCGCCACCGCGACGTCTTCTCCCTGGCGGAGGAGCTCTACGCCCGGGCCCCCCGCGACGACGACTCCCGCCGCCCCGCCCCGATGGGCGCCGCACCCCTCGACAGGACCGCCGTCCTCCTCCCCTTCCTCCCCGGAGCCGTGTGCGCGGCCTCGGTGACCGCCCTGCGCCACACCGAGGGCGAGACCCGCCTCTACGCGGCGGCCGCCGGCATCCTCGCCCTCGCCCTCGCCCTGCGCGCCGTACTGCGCCGGGGCCCGCTGAGCACCCCCGCCCACACGCCCCGCCCGGCCACCGCGTCCCGGACCTGCTGGCTCATCGGCTACGCCCTGCTGGGCGACGGCCTGCTGCACATGGCGCTCACCGGCGGCCCCGACGGTCCGCCCGACGGCACCACCGCAGGACACTGGCCGCTCGCCCTCGCGCCCGTCCTGGCGCTCGCCCTCGCCTGCGCGCCCGCCGCCGGGGCCGCCCATCTCTTCGGCACCCGCGCCCGCCACAGGCTCGCCTCCAGCCGTGGCCTCGAGGACTTCGCCGCCTCGGTACGCCCCCTGCTGCTGGGTGCGTTCGCCCTGTTCCTGCTCGCGCTGACCGCCCTGCTCACCGGGGTCTCCGCGCTCCTCGGCGAACCCCTGGCTCTCCCGGAGACGCTCGCTCTCGGTGCCCTGCTCTTCCTGGCCCGCCTCCTCACGGTCCACGGCTTCACCCACGCGCCGAAGGTGATCCTCACGCTCACGGCCACCGTCCAGGCCACGGCGCTGGCGACGGTCTTCGCCGCCCGCCTCCCCGGCTGCGGCGCCCTGTCCGCACCGGTGGAAACCCTGACCGCCTGGCACCCCGCGGCCGTCCCCACCCTCACCTGCGGTGCGGCCGCCCTGGTCCTCCTGGTCCACGCGGCCCGCAGACTCCCCCGCGCCTCGGCGCACATCCCTCCGGAGCCGGCACGGTGACCGGCCGGCGCGTGACCGAGCACCCCGGCACGGGCGGCTCCCGCCGCCCCCACCCCGAGCCGCCGGGCGGAACGACGCGCCACGAGCAGTACGACCCCCACCCCGAAGGAGAACCCCACATGACCTCCCGCCCCGCAGCTCCGCACCACCCCGAAGGAGCCGCCCGATGAGAGTCCTGCTGATCGGAGCCAACGGCTACATCGGCCGCTTCGTGG
The DNA here is from genome assembly GCF_055571535.1 of Streptomyces sp. NPDC030893. Lineage (NCBI taxonomy): Bacteria > Bacillati > Actinomycetota > Actinomycetes > Kitasatosporales > Streptomycetaceae > Streptomyces > Streptomyces sp. NPDC030893. The sequence goes on from NZ_JBVIFC010000006.1 coordinate 102,832, forward strand.
CCGACCGCCTCCTCGCCGACCCCGCCGTCCAGCTCACCGCCCTCGGCCGCGGCGACGACGCCGACGTCCGCTTCGACCTCGCCACCGGCAGCCCCGGCGCCCTCACCCGCTTCCTCGACGCCGTCCACCCCGGCGTGGTGGTCAACTGCGCGGGCGCCACCCGGGGCGGCGCCCGCGAACTCACCCGTCACAACACCGTCGCCGTCGCCACCGTCTGCGAGGCCCTCCGCCGCAGCGGCTGCGGAGCGCGGCTCGTACAGATCGGCTGCGGCTCGGAGTACGGCCCCAGCCAGCCCGGCTCCTCCACCGCGGAGGACGCCGTCCCCCGCCCCGGCGGCCCTTACGGCGTCAGCAAGCTCGCCGCCACCGAACTGGTCCTCGGCTCCGCCCTGGACGCCGTGGTCCTGCGGGTCTTCTCACCCGTCGGCCCCGGCACCCCCGCCGGCTCCCCCCTCGGCCGGCTCGCCGAGGCCATGCGCCGGGCCATGCAGTCCGGGGACGCCGAACTGAAGCTCGGCGGCCTGGGCGCGCAACGGGACTTCGTCGACGTCCGCGACGTGGCCCGCGCCGTCCACGCCGCCTCCCTCTCCGCCGCCCAGGGCGTCATCAACATCGGCTCCGGCCGGGCCGTCCGCCTCCGCGACGCCGCCGGAATCCTCGCCCGGGTGGCCGGCTACGGCGGCGCCCTCAACGAACTCGACAACCCGCCCGGCCTGCACCACCCCCCCACCCCCCACATGACCCACGCCACCAGCGGCCCCCACCTCAGGCCCACCATCGGCCACCCCCGAGCCGACTCCGACCACCACCCCGGCGCCACCGCGCCCGCCGCCTTCCCGTACCCCGACGGCTGCGGCACCTGGCAGCAGGCGGACGTCCGCACCGCCCGCGACCGCCTCGGCTGGCGCCCCCGCATCAACCTCGAGGAATCCCTGGCCGACATCTGGATGGAGGCGGCATGCCGTATCTGACCAGCACCAGACCCGGCACCGCGACCACGGACGTCCGCACCGGCTTCGGCATCCCCGGCTTCGCGCACCCCCTCCTCGCCCCCACCGAGTGGAACAGGCTGACCCGCCCCGGCACGCCCCTGCACTGGGTGGTGCTCGACGTGGCCGACGGCCCCGGCGTCCAGCCCGACCCGCAGTGCCTGGAAGCGGCCGGCCGCCTGCGCAACACCGGTGTCCGAGTCCTCGGCCACCTCGACACCGCCCACGGCCTGCGTTCCTTCGGCGAGGTGATCTCGGACGCACACCGCTTCCTGGACTGGTACCAGGTCGACGGCTTCCTCCTGCACCGCTGCCCCGCCGACCCCGCCGCGCTCCCCGAGGTGCGGCGGATCATCGGCACGCTCCGGGTCATCCACGAGGACGCCCACATCGTCCTCGGCCACGGCACGCACCCGTACCCCGGATACGCCGACCACGCCGACCAGCTGGTCACCTTCTCCGGCGCGTGGAGCGACTACCGCTGGTCCCAGGTGGCCGAGTGGACCGCCGACCACCCGCCCGAACGCTTCTGCCACTTCGTGCACGGAGTGCCCGGGCCGCACCTGGACGAGGCCCTGCGCATCGCCCGCTGGCAGGGCGCGGCGACGATCTACTTCACCGACCACGCCCCCGGCCACCACACCGATCCCTGGGAACCGCTGCCCGGCTACTGGGACGACATCGTCTCGCGTATCGGAACGGGTGTCTCGGAATGAAAAAGCGCATGGCAGTGTTAAGCAGAGAACAACCGTAGTGATCGACCGACCAACGGAGTCCCCGTGTCGCTGCCACCCCTGGTCGAGCCGGCCCCCGAGCTCACCGTAGACGAGGTCCGCAGGTACTCCCGCCACCTGATCATCCCCGATGTGGGGATGGACGGGCAGAAGCGGCTGAAGAACGCCAAGGTGCTCTTTGTGGGCGCCGGCGGCCTGGGTTCCCCGGGGCTGATGTACATGGCCGCGGCGGGCGTGGGCACGCTCGGCATCGTGGAGTTCGACGAGGTCGACGAGTCGAACCTGCAGCGCCAGGTCATCCACAGCCAGGCCGACATCGGCCGCCCCAAGGCCGAGTCCGCGCGGGACACGATCAAGGGCATCAACCCGTACGTGAACGTGATCCTCCACGAGGAGCGGCTCGAGGCCGACAACGTGAAGGACATCTTCGGCCAGTACGACCTGATCGTCGACGGCACGGACAACTTCGCGACCCGCTACCTGGTCAACGACGCCTGTGTACTGCTGAACAAGCCGTACGTCTGGGGTTCGATCTACCGTTTCGACGGCCAGGCGTCGGTCTTCTGGTCCGAGCACGGTCCCTGCTACCGCTGCCTCTACCCGGAGCCCCCGCCGCCCGGCATGGTCCCCTCCTGCGCCGAGGGCGGCGTCCTCGGCGTGCTCTGCGCGTCCATCGGCTCCATCCAGGCCAACGAGGCCATCAAGCTGCTCGCCGGCATCGGTGAGCCCCTCGTCGGCCGCCTGATGATCTACGACGCCCTGGAGATGCAGTACCGCCAGGTCAAGGTCCGCAAGGACCCCGACTGCGCGATCTGCGGCGAGAACCCGACCGTCACCGAGCTCATCGACTACGAGGCCTTCTGCGGCGTCGTGTCCGAGGAGGCCCAGGCGGCGGCCGCCGACTCGACGATCACTCCCAAGCAGCTCAAGGAGTGGATCGACGACGGCGAGAGCATCGAGCTCATCGACGTCCGCGAGCCGAACGAGTTCGAGATCGTGTCCATCCCGGGCGCCCGGCTGATTCCCAAGAACGAGTTCCTCATGGGCAACGCCCTGGAGAGCCTCCCGCAGGACAAGAAGATCGTCTTGAACTGCAAGACGGGTGTCCGCAGTGCGGAAGTCCTCGCCGTTCTGAAGTCCGCGGGCTTCGCCGACGCCGTTCACGTGGGCGGCGGCGTGATCGGCTGGGTCAACCAGATCGAACCGGCGAAGCCGGTCTACTGAGCCGCACCGTCCGCTTCCGAGGCGGGGGCTCCGGGCACCACGGGTGCGCGGAGCCCCCGCCGTCGTCATGAGCAGACCTTGCCGTCCTCGGGCACGGTGCCGTCCAGCAGGTAGGCGTTCACCGTGGAGTCGACGCAGTCGCTGCCGCTGCCGTACGCGCCGTGGCCCTCGCCCTTCCAGGTGAGCATCACGCCGACGTCCTCGCCCAGCTCGTCCGCCATCTTCCGGGCGCCCTCGTACGGTGTGGCCGGGTCGCCGGTGTTGCCCACAACCAGGATCGGCGCCGCGCCCGGCGCGCTCACCTCCGGTGTGTCGAACTGTCCGGGGACCGGCCAGTCGTGGCACCAGCCGGCCGTGTCCCAGCCGAGGAAGGAGCCGAACACGGGCGAGATCTCCTCGAACTCGGGCAGCAGCTTCTTCGTCTCCTCGACGGTCGGCCGCTGCTTGTCGTCCAGGCACGATATGACCCGCTGTGAGTGGGTCGTGGTGCCGTAGCGTCCCGAGTCGTCGCGTTCGTTGTAGCCGTCGGCCAGGGCCAGCAGTTGCGAGCCGTCCCCGTCCTCCGCCGCCTTCAGCGCGCTGGTCAGCACCGGCCAGCCGGCCTTGCTGTACAGCGGCAGGACGATGCCGGTCAGCGCCAGCGACTGGGTCAGCTCACGTCCGGAGGAGGACGTCGGCAGCGGCTTGGCGTCGATCCGGTCCAGCAGCTCCGCGATGTCCCGGGATCCCTGCTCGGGGTCCCGGCCGGTGGACTTCAGGTAGTTGCCGAGGGCCGTCTGGAAGCCGCGCGTCTGGTTCTTCGCGTGCCCCACGGTGTCGGCGGTCGGGTCGACCACCGCGTCGAGCGTCAGCCGGCCCACCTTCTCGGGGAACAGATGGGCGTAGACGCCGCCGAGTTCGGTCCCGTAGGAGATGCCGAAGTAGTTCAGTTCGTCGTCGCCGAGGACCTGCCGGATGCGGTCCATGTCGCGGGCGGTGTCGGTGGTCGAGACATGGGCCATCAGTTCCCCGGCGGCCTTCTGGCATCCCTTGCCGAAGTCGGCGGCGTCCCGCAGGTACGTCCGCTCCTCGGCGGGGGTGTCCGGGGTGCCGTCCACCGTGGACTCGGCGGCCTGGATGCTCTTGTCGTCGCGGCAGCGGACGCCCTCGCTGGCGGCCACGCCCCGCGGGTCCCAGCTGACCAGGTCGTAGCGCTCATGCAGCTCGGCGACCGTGGGCGCGTAGGACGGCATCATGGAGACACCCGAGCCGCCGGGGCCGCCGAAGTTGAACAGCAGCGATCCGAGGCGGTCGTCTCCCGTGGCCTTGGCCCTGATGAGGGCGAGCCCGATCGTCGAGCCGTCCGGCTTCGACCAGTCCAGCGGCACCTCGAGGGTGGCGCACTGCCAGTCGCCGCCCGGTGCGGGCTCGTTCCCGGAGGCCTTGCAGCGTCCCCAGTCGAGCGCCGCCGCGCCGCTGGTGCCGTCGTTTCCGCTCTTTCCGTTCTTCGCGTCGTTCCCGGAGTCGTCGTCCGACGAGCCGGCGCCGGTGCAGCCGGCCGTCAGCAGCGCGGCGGCGACCGTCAGGGCCGTCCACCGTGTGAAACGGGTCATGTGCCAATTCCCCCCTCGCTTGCCGTCCGCACCGTGCCACGGATGGCGGTCGTGCCATGGTAGGCGGATTCGCCGCCCACCGCGGCAGCCTGTGGATAACGCTCTGACCTGCGGGTTTCAGTGTCGTTGTTCGCCGGCCGGCGCTCCCGCTCAGGGGCAGACGGTCCCGGCCGCGGGCACCTTCCCGTCCAGCAGGTAGCCGTGCACCGCGCCCTGCACGCACTCGTCCCCGCTGTTGTAGGCGCCGTGTCCCTGCCCCTCGTACGTCAGCTCCACGCCGACCCCCTCACCGAGAGCCCGCACCATTCCGCGGGCCCCCTCGTGCGGCGTGGCCGGGTCGCCGGTGTTGCCGATCACCAGGATCGGGGCCGCACCCGGCGCGCTCACGTCCGGATGGTCGGCGGCACCCGGCACCGCCCAGTCGGTGCAGCCGATCATGCCCCACGCCAGGTAGTCACCGAACAGTCCGGACGCCGCCCGGAAGTCGGGCAGGCTGCGTTCCACGTCCTCGGGGCTGTAGCGGGGCTTGGCGTCGGCGCAGGTGATCGAGGTGTTGGCGGCGACGAGGTTGCTGTACTCGCCGTTCTCCCCGCGTCCGTTCATCGAGTCGGACAGCAGCATCAGGATCGTGCCGTCGCCGTCGTACGCCTGCTCCAGGCCGTCGGTGAGGAACGCCCAGAAGTCCTGCGAGTACAGCGCCTGGAGGATGCCGCCGGTCGCCGCGGTCTGGGTCAGTTCCCGCGGGAAGATCCCCGGGATGGGTCTGCCGTCCAAGTCCTCCAGCAGCCTGGCGATACGGTTCTTCACGTCCTGTGCGCTGTCCCCGACGGGACACTCCGCGGCCTGGGAGACGCAGTCCTCCGCGTAGTTGTCGAGCGCGAGCTGGAAGCCCCGGGCCTGCCCCAGTGCGCTCTGCTCGGGGTTCTGCGTGGGGTCGACGACCGCGTCGAACACCGCACGGCCCACCTTCCCGGGGAACAGATGGGCGTAGACGCCGCCGAGCTCGGTCCCGTACGAGATGCCGAAGTAGTGCAGCCGCTCGTCGCCGAGGACCTGGCGCATCAGGTCCAGGTCACGGGCGGCGTCCGTGGTGCGCACATGCGGCAGCATCCGCTCGGAGTTCTCCTCGCAGTCCGCGTTGAACTCCTCCGTGTTGTCCAGGAGTTCCGTGCGTTCCGCTGCGTCGTCCGGGGTGGCGTCCTGCTGGAAGAGGGCGTCGAGCTGCTGGTCGCTCCCGCAGATCACGGGGGCGCTGCGGCCGACCCCGCGGGGATCGAAGCTGACCAGGTCGTAGCGGGTGCGCAGGGTCGCGTACTCCTCGCCGAAGGCGGGCAGCGTGGTGACGCCGGAGCCGCCCGGGCCGCCGAAGTTGAAGATCAGGGAGCCGATGCGTTCCGCCGGCGGGCCGCTCGACCGGGCCCGGATCAGCGCGAGGCCGATGGTGTCGCCCCGGGGGTCGTCCCAGTCCAGCGGCGCCTTCATGGTGGCGCAGCTCCACTCGCCCCTGTCGCCAGGCAGAGGGGACGGGGGAGGGCCGCCGCCCTGGGCCTCGGAGGGGGCAGGGCAGTCCTTCCAGTCGAGCCGCTGCCGGGTCAGGTCCTCGCCCTTGTCGTCCTCGCCGCAGCCCGCGAGCAGGGCGGACAGCAGTACGGCACAGACGGTCAGGGCGGCGGCACGCGGACGGAAGGGGCGGGGCATGCTCCCATCCTGAGGTCGCCCGGAGGGCCACGCGCGGGACGCGGGCCGTACGAGGTAAGGGCTCGCGCAGTACCGGGCCGTGGACGGAAAGGGCTCCGCCGCACCGGGGCGACCGCTACAGGGCCGCCTTGCGTGTGAGGTGGTTGAAGGCGATCCAGCCCGGCAGCACGGGCAGCCACAGCGTCAGCAGCCGGAAGAGCAGCACCGCCGGTGCGGCGACCTCCTTGGGGAGCCCGACGGCGATCAGACCGACCGTCAGCGTCGCCTCGACCGCGCCCACGCCGCCGGGTGTCGGGGCCGCCGACCCCAGCGCGTTGCCCGCGAGGAAGACGACGGCGACACCGGCGATGCTGACCGAGGTCGTCTCGTCGCCGAACGCCCGGACCGAGGCGTCCAGACACATCACGAAGCACCCCGTCAGCAGCAGCATGCCGCCGATGCCGGTGATCAGCTTCTGCGGCCGCTGCAGTACGTCGAGCATGCGCGGCACGACGCCCGCGAAGAGCGACCGCACGCGTGTGACGACGAACTTCCGCAGGAACGGCACCGACGTCACCACCAGGACCAGCACCGCAACGGTGAGCAGGCCGCCGATCACCGTGCGGGACGGCGAGAGGGAGGGTGTCTTCTCGGTGCCGGTCAGATAGCCGAAGGCCAGCAGCATCAGGATGTGGCAGCCGAGACCGAAGAGCTGCGACGCGCCGACGCTCGCCACCGCGAGCCCCGGCCGCACCCCGGCGCGCTGCAGGAAGCGCGTGTTCAGCGCGACGCCGCCCACCGCCGCCGGGGCGACGATCTTCACGAACGACCCGGCGACCTGCGCGGCCACGGTCCGCATGAACGGCACCCGCTCCGGCACGAACCCGAGCAGGGCCATCGCCGCCGCGAAGTAGCTGGCCGCCGAGAACAGCACCGCCGCGGCCACCCAGCCCCACTCCGCGTTCGCGATCAGCGGACCGAACTCGATGTGGGTGAGCTGCGTGAGCAGGAAGTACGCGCCGATCGCACCGGCGATGAAACTGATCAGCGTCCGCGGTCGCACCCGCTCCAGACGGGCCGGCTCGACCGGCGCCTGCGGCCGGATCCGCAGCACCTCGTGCCGGATCTGGCTGAGCAGATCCTCCTCGCGCGCCTCCTCCAGCGCGTCGTCGATGGCCCGCTTCTCGGCCCGCTGCTCCGCGCGTACGGCCTTCTTGTCGAGCTTGTCGAACTTGTCCGGTTGATCGGGCTTGTCGGGCAGGGCCCGTTCGGCGTCGTGGGCGCCGCTGTGCTCCGCGCGGGCGGGCCTGGACAGCCGGGAGGCCTCCAGGACCGCCTCGCGCTCCCGTTCGGCACGCTCGCGGGCCAGCTTGCGCAGCGTCCCGCGCGTGGAGCGGCTCAGCGCGATGGGCTGGAGCATCGGCAGACAGTCCGCCACGGCGTCGGGTCCGAGGACGCTCAGCGCGGAGGCCACCGCGCGTTCGGCGCCCACCCTGAGCCCCAGCGTCACCAGCAGCTGGGAGATGTCCATGCGCAGCAGCAGTTCGCCGGCCGCGATCTCGCCGCCGCGCAGATCGGTGAGGATCACCGTGCCGGAACGATCCACCAGGATGGCGTCGCCCACCAGCCTGCGGTGCGCGATACGGCGGGACTGCAGCGCCCGTACCTGGTGCCAGGTGTCGCGCAGCAGCGCGTCGGTGATCTCCTCGTCCGGCAGCGAGTCGAGGGTGCGCCCGCCGCTGTGCTCGTAGACCAGCATCACCGCGTCGGGACCGAGCTCGGAGGTCGCGATCAGTTTGGGCGCGTTGGCGCCGGCCGCGATGGCCGCGTACGCCAGCAGCGCCTCCTGCTCCAGCGCCTGGCGCAGCGACTGGAGACTGCTGCGGGTGGCGAAGCCGCGCAGGGCCAGATTGCGCCACGCGCGGTAGAAGAATCCCTGCGCCTGCTGTTCCCGGTCGACCACCGTGACGTCCAGCGGCGGACCGTCCTCGAGGGTGACGAAGTACCGGCGCCCGCGGTCGCCGCTCTCGGAGGCGTCCGGCGCCTCCTCGCGGGAGGCGGTCACGGGGCGGAAGCCCACGGTGCGCAGCCCCGCCATCAGGGTGCGCCCGGTGGGGCGCACATTGGGCGATCCCACCGCGTAGAGGGTGCCGTAGGCGACGGTCCAGCCGATCAATACCGTGAGGATGATCGAGAACGGGGTCGTGTACCCGGTGACGAGCATCGAGAAGGCGTCGAGGAGCAGCACGACCCACAGCACCGCGCGCCAGCGGGGTCTGCGGGACATGCCGACTGCCGTCATGTACGCGATGACCGGGGCCAGATAGCCGTGCACCGGGTCGGTCAGGGCGTGGACGTCGCCGGGAGAGGGCTGGGTGAGCGCCTCCTGGATGGAACCCGGGGCGGCCCGTGCCACCCACAGGTCGGTGGCGAGGGTCACACCGTGCGCGAGGACGGCGGCGAGCACCCCGTCGGCGATCCGCAGCCCGTCCCGTTTGATCAGCCGCTCGATGGCGAAGGCGACCGGCACCAGGAGGATCGCGATGCTGGAGGCCAGGCCGGCGATCTTGATGAGCAGGTCGGGCGCCTGCCCGGTGCCCTTGGTGATGTCCTGTTCCAGCCCGGACGTCGTGCCGTGGGCGAACGCGGCGATCGCCAGCAGCACCACGACGGCGAGTACGCCGCCGAGGAGCCGCATGAGATCGGACGGCCGGTGCACCCGCGCGGGGAGCAGCGGCTCGTCGCCCTCGACCTCGTCGATGTGCGCCGAGTCGGGCCCGCTGCGGCCGGGGTCCGCGGTGTCCGGGCGCGACGAGGCGTCAGGGTCGCCCTCCGTGCCCTCGGGATGCGCACCCTGCTGCTTCATCGTCTCTTCTCGATCTCGTATCACCGGTCACCGCCCGCACGATGGTGGCATGCCGTATCGGCACAAGGGGGCATCAGGGTCGAAAAGCGGGGCGGCACAGTCTGCCCGAAGCGCTGCCCGGGGGCGAGCCGTAGCCGCACACGTGAGCGCGTCGCGTTGTCGGTGGCGTGGGGCAGGATGGGCCGGATGAGCCAGGAGAGCCTTCCGTCCGGCGGCGGCCCACGGGGCCCGGACGCCCTGCCCGAGTACGCCGAGCGGGTCCTCGAGGTGGCCGAGATGATCCCGCCGGGACGTGTCATGACGTACGGGGACGTGGCCGAGTGGCTGGGCGAGGGCGGCCCCCGGCAGGTGGGGCGCGTGATGGCCCTGTACGGGGGAGCCGTGCCGTGGTGGCGCGTCGTCCGCGCGGACGGTGTGCTGCTGCCGGGCCACGAACCGAGAGCCCTCGGCCGCTACCGCGCGGAGGGCACGCCCCTGAAGGAGGCGAGCCGGGCCGTGCAGGACCATGTGCCGCGGCTCGACATGAGACGCGCGCGATGGGACGGCGCAAGGGACACCGAGGGCCACACCTGACAGCTTCCGCCCTCGCGCGCGCTGCCGTGTGAACCGTGAGCCATGAGGGGGAAATGGGACACATCCGCGGCATGACGTACGTTCGTGAGGTGAGGGACATGTGCGCCGCGAGTGACCGGAGGGAAGAAGCGGAAGGTCTGCTTCCGCCGTTTTCACCGGCGTAGCGTCGGCAGCGCGTGTCCCCTTCACCACCCGCCCACCGCCCCGCACGCGCGGCGAACGGCCCCACAGCACACCCACCAGGACCGGCGAACCACGTGAGCTCCTCTTCCTCCACCAGCGGCCTGTCGCACCCACCGGTGCGACGGGGGAACCGTGGCGCTTACCGACTGGTGCGTACCCCGCCGGCTCACGTGAACCCCCCTGGACTGGACGCCGCACAGCGCTCCGTGGTTGAGCACACGACCGGCCCGCTGCTCGTTCTCGCAGGTCCGGGCACCGGGAAGACCACCACACTCGTCGAGTCCGTGGCCGCGCGGATCGCCCGCGGCCAGGACCCCGAGCGGATCCTGGTGCTGACGTTCAGCCGCAAGGCGGCCGTCGAACTGCGCGACCGCATGGCCCTGCGCATCGGAGCCGCGCAGGCCCCGCAGGCCACCACCTTCCACTCGTTCTGCTACGCGCTGATCCGCGCCCACCAGGACAGCGACCTCTTCGTGGAGCCGCTGCGGCTGCTGTCGGGCCCCGAGCAGGACGTCACGGTTCGTGAGCTGCTCGCCGGCCAGGTGGACCTGGAGCGGCTGGGGCTGGCGCATGTGCGCTGGCCGGACGAGCTGCGCGCCTGCCTGACCACCCGCGGCTTCGCCGACGAGGTCCGCGCGGTGCTCGCCCGCAGTCGCGAACTGGGCCTCGCCCCGGACGCCCTGGATGCCTTCGCCCGCCGGATAGGACGCCCCGACTGGCGTGCCGCCTCCGCCTTCCTCGCCGAGTACCTCGACGTCCTCGACCTGCAGGGCGTCCTCGACTACGCCGAACTCGTCCACCGCGCGGTGCTCCTCGCCGGCCGCCCGGAGATCGCCGGGCGGCTCGCCGCGCGGTACGACGCCGTCTACGTCGACGAGTACCAGGACACCGACCCCGCACAGGTACGCCTGCTGCACGCCCTGGCCGGCGGACGCACCCTCGTCGCCTTCGGTGACCCCGACCAGTCGATCTACGCCTTCCGGGGCGCGGACGTCGGCGGGATCCTGGAGTTCCCCCACGCGTTCCGCCGCGCGGACGGCCGCCCCGCCCCGGTCGAGGTGCTGCGCACCTCCCGGCGTTCCGGCGCCGCCCTCCTGGAGGCGACCCGGCGGGTGACCCGGCGCATGCCGCTGCCCCGGCTCCCCGCCGAGCAGGTCCGCGCGCACCGGGAGCCGACCCCGGTACGGGACGGCGGCCGGGTCGAGGTCTACACGTACCCGACCACCGGCACGGAACTGGACAACATCGCCGACATCCTGCGCCGGGCGCACCTGGAGGACGGCGTGCCCTGGAACGACATGGCCGTCCTGGTGCGGGCCGGCTCCCGCACCCTGCCCGCGGTGCGCCGCGCCCTCACCTCGGCGGGCGTCCCCGTGGACGTCGACGGCGACGACCTGCCCCTGCGCCACGAACCGGCGGTGGCCCCGCTGCTGACGGCCCTGCGCGCGGTGGCGACGGCGGAGGCGGGCGGGCGGGACGACGCCGGAACCGCGACTCGTACCGATGCCGATGCCGATGCCGATGCCGACGCGGGTGCCGGCGCGGATGCCGATACGGACGCGTGCTGGCTCACCACCGAGACCGCCCTCACCCTGCTCACCTCCCCCCTCGCCGGCATGGACACCGCCGACCTGCGCCGCCTCGGCCGGGCCCTGCGCGAGGAGGAGCGGGCCGCGGGCAACCCGCTGCCGCCCCCCTCGGACGAACTGCTCGCGCGGGCGCTGGCCGAACCGGAGCGGCTCGCCGTGCACGATCCCGTCTACGCGCGCGGCGCCCAGCGGCTCGGTTCCCTGCTGCGCCGGGCCCGCGAGCGGCTGGCGGACGGCGGTACGGCGGAGGAGGCCCTGTGGGACCTGTGGGACGGCACGCCGTGGCCCCAGCGCCTGGAACGCTCCGCGCGGCGCGGCGGCGCGGCCGGCCGCAACGCCGACCGTGACCTCGACGCCGTGTGCGCCCTGTTCGCGACCGCCGCCCGTGCGGAGGAACGCACCGGCGGCCGGGGCGCCCAGAACTTCCTGGAGGAGATCGAGGCCGAGGACATCGCCGCCGACACCCTCACCCGACGCGCCGCCCGGCCCGACGCCGTGCGCCTGATGACCGCGCACCGCTCCAAGGGCCTGGAGTGGCGCCTGGTCGTCGTGGCCGGTGTCCAGGAGGGCCTCTGGCCGGACCTGCGGCGCCGCGGCTCCCTGCTGGAAGCCGACCGCATCGGCCGCGACGGACTCGCCGAGCCCCTCACCCCCGGCGCGCTGCTCGCCGAGGAACGCCGGCTCTTCTACGTCGCCGCCACCCGCGCGCGCGAGCGTCTCGTCGTGACGGCCGTGAAGGCCCCCGCCGACGACGGCGACCAGCCCTCCCGCTTCCTGACCGAGCTCGGCGTCGAGCCCAAGGACGTCACCGGACGCCCCCGTCGGCCCCTGGCCGTCGCCGCGCTGGTCGCGGAACTGCGCGCCACCACGGTCGACCCCCGGGTCTCCGACCCCCTCCGCCGGGCCGCCGCCCAGCGGCTGGCCCGGCTCGCCGCCCTCGCCGACGAGGACGGACGCCCGCTCGTGCCCTCCGCTCACCCCTACCGCTGGTGGGGCATGCTCGAACCGACGGAGAGCAAGGTGCCGCTGCGCAACCGCGACCAGCCCGTCGTGCTCTCCGGCAGCGCCCTCGACCAGCTGGCCAACACCTGTGCCCTCCAGTGGTTCCTGGGCCGCGAGGTGAAGGCCGACGCCCCCGCCACCGCCGCCCAGGGCTTCGGCAACGTGGTGCACGTGCTGGCCGACGAGGTGGCCTCCGGGCGCACCCCGGCCGACCTCGCCGTCCTCATGGAGCGCCTCGACTCGGTGTGGAACGCGCTCGCCTTCGACGCGCCCTGGAAGTCGTCGCAGGAGAAGGAGAACGCGCGCGCGGCGCTCGAACGCTTCCTGAAATGGCACGTCATGGACCGCACCGGACGCACCCCGGTGGCCAGCGAGCACGACTTCGACATCACCCTCGAAGCGGGCGACTACCGGGTGCGCATCCGCGGCCAGATGGACCGCGTGGAGGCCGACGGCGAGGGACGCGCGTACGTCGTCGACTTCAAGACCGGCAAACAGGCGCCCAGCGCCAGGGAGGTGGAACGCCACCCCCAGCTCGCCGTCTACCAGCTCGCCGTCGGCCAGGGCGCCGTCGACGAGGTCTTCGACGGCAAGCGCCCCGAACCGGGCGGTGCCGAACTCGTCCAGCTGCGTCAGGGCGCCGCCAAGCGGGACGGCGGCGAGACCCTGCCCAAGGTGCAGGCACAGGAGCCACCGGAGGGGGAGTGGATCGGCGACCTGCTGGCCACGGCCGCCGGCAAGGTCCTCGACGAACGGTTCGCCCCGACCGCGGGCCAGCACTGCGCCCACTGCGCCTTCCGCGCCTCGTGCAGCGCCCGCCCCGAGGGCCGGCACGTCGTCGAATGACCGGCGTGACGCATCGCACCACCCGTGCCGACCTGCGGTTCTTCCCGTCCGACCGGTTCGGCCGGCCCTCGGTGTCAGTGCGCGCCGTTAGATTCTCCGTGTGCCCGCCCGTATCACCGATCCCGACCAGCTCAAGGAGCTCCTCGGGATCCCGTTCACCCCGGAGCAGACGGCCTGCATCGTCGCGCCGCCCGCCCCGCAGGTGATCGTGGCCGGAGCGGGATCCGGCAAGACGACGGTGATGGCGGCCCGCGTGGTGTGGCTGGTCGGCACCGGCCAGGTCGCCCCCGAACAGGTGCTCGGCCTCACCTTCACCAACAAGGCCGCCGCCGAACTCGCCGAACGTGTCCGCAAGGCCCTGATCAAGGCCGGTGTCACCGACCCGGACGCCATCGACCCGGACAACCCCCCGGGCGAGCCGGTGATCTCCACGTACCACGCCTTCGCCGGGCGCCTGCTGACCGACCACGGACTGCGCATCGGCCTCGAACCGACCTCCCGGCTGCTCGCCGACGCCACCCGCTACCAGCTCGCCGCGCGCGTCCTGCGCGAGGCCCCCGGCCCCTACCCGGCCCTCACCCGCTCCTTCCCCGACCTGGTCGGCGACCTCCTCGCCCTCGACGGCGAGCTCGCCGAACACCTCGTACGGCCCGACGACCTGCGCGCCCACGACGACGAACTGCTGCGCACCCTGGAGAAGCTCAAGCTCACCAACGCCGACCTGCGCAAGGTCCCCGAGGCGGCCGCCGCACGACGCGAACTCGCCGGCCTGGTGCTGCGCTACCGGGCGGCCAAACGCGAACGCGACCTGCTCGACTTCGGCGACCAGATCGCCCTGTCCGCCCGGCTCGCCGCCGTCCCCGAGGTGGGCCGCGTCCTGCGCGACGAGTTCCGCGTGGTCCTCCTCGACGAGTACCAGGACACCTCGGTTGCCCAGCGCGTCCTGCTGGCCGGCCTGTTCGGCGACGGCACCGGCCACCCCGTGACCGCCGTCGGCGACCCCTGCCAGGCCATCTACGGCTGGCGCGGCGCCTCCGTCGCCAACCTCGACGACTTCCCCGAACACTTCGCCCACGCCGACGGCCGCCCCGCCACCCGCCAGTCGCTCAGCGAGAACCGCCGCAGCGGAGGTCGCCTGCTGGACCTCGCCAACGGCCTCGCCGAACCCCTGCGCGCCCTGCACGCGGGCGTGGAGGCCCTCCGCCCGGCCCCGGGCGCGGAACGCGACGGCACCGTCCGCTGCGCCCTGCTGCCCACCCACGCGGAGGAGATCGACTGGATCGCCGACTCCATCGCCCACCTCGTGAACACCGGCAAGGCACCCGGCGAGATCGCCGTCCTGTGCCGCACGGCGACCGACTTCGCCGAGATCCAGGGCGCCCTGGTCGCCCGGGACGTCCCCGTCGAGGTGGTCGGCCTGTCCGGGCTGCTCCACCTCCCCGAGATCGCCGACCTGGTCGCCGTCTGCGAGGTCCTCCAGGACCCCGGCGCCAACGCCTCCCTCGTCCGGCTGCTGACCGGCCCCCGCTGGCGCATCGGCCCCCGCGACCTCGCCCTGCTGGGCCGCCGCGCGAGGAGACTCGTCTCCCACACGCGCGTGGACGGCGACGACGACCCCGACCGGCGGCTCGCCGAAGCCGTCGAGGGAGTCGACCCGGCCGAGGTGATCTCCCTCGCCGATGCCCTCGACACGTTCCTGGAGACCCCCCTGGACGGCCGCGGGGACGACGACGGCCTGCCCTTCTCCCCGGACGCCCGCGTGCGCTTCGCCCGCCTCGCGGCGGAACTGCGCGACCTGCGCCGCTCCCTCGACGACCCCCTCATGGACGTCCTGCACCGCGTCCTCGCCGTCACCGGCCTGGAGGTCGAACTGTCCGCCTCCCCGCACGCGCTGGCCGCCCGCCGGCGCGAAACCCTCTCCAACTTCCTCGACATCGCCGCCTCCTTCGCCGCGGGCGACGGCGAGGCCACCCTGCTCGCCTTCCTCGGCTTCCTGCGCACCGCCGCCCAGTACGAGAAGGGCCTCGACAACGCACTCCCCGGCGGCGAGAACACCGTCAAGGTGCTCACCGCCCACAAGTCCAAGGGCCTCGAATGGGACGTCGTGGCCGTCCCCGGACTGGTCACCGGCACCTTCCCCAGCGGCCAGGGCCGCGAGAAGTGGACCGCGCAGGGCAGAGTCCTGCCGCACGCGCTGCGCGGCGACGCCGACACCCTGCCCGACGTCCCGTCCTGGGACTCCAGGGGCCTGAAGGCCTTCCACGAGGCCATGAAGGACCACCAGCACACCGAGGAGCTCCGCCTCGGCTACGTCACCTTCACCCGCCCCCGCTCCCTGCTGCTCGGCTCCGGACACTGGTGGGGGCCCAGCCAGAAGAGGCCCCGCGGACCCTCCGACTTCCTCCACGCCCTCCACGAGCACTGCGCCGCCGGGTACGGCGAGATCGAGGCGTGGGCGGACGAACCCGCCGAGGACGAGGAGAACCCCGCCCTGCACCGCGCGGGCGACGACCACGCGTGGCCGCTGCCCCTGGACGACGCCGCCCTCGCCCGCCGCCGCGCGGCCGCCGAGACCGTCCTCGCCCACCTGGACGGCCTCACCGGCCCGCCGGACGCCCCCGCCACGGCCGTACACGACCCGGACACCTACGACGACCCGGACTGGCCACCGCCCCCGGACGACGAGGACCCCCACCCCGCGGAAGACCCTTTCCCCGGCGGCGACCCCCACCCCGCGGAAGACCCCTTCCCCGGCGACGACCCCTTCGCCGACGCCGGCCCGGACGACTGGGACTCCTGGTCCGCCACCCGCCCCACCGTCCCCCACCAGGCGACGGCCCCCGAAGCCACCGGACGCCCCCGCGCGGAGGAGAACCGGCCCGCCCGCGTGCCGGGAGAGCCCCCGCTCACACCCGAGGAAGCCCGCACCGTCGCCTCCTGGGACCGCGACCTCGACGCCCTCACCGGAGAACTGCTGCGCACCCGCGCGGGCGTCACCGAGGTCCCCCTCCCCGCCTCACTGACCGCCTCCGAACTGCTCCGCCTGGCCGAGGACCCCGACGGCTTCGCCCAGGAACTGGCCCGCCCCATGCCCCGCCCGCCCCAGCCCGCCGCCCGCCGCGGCACCCGCTTCCACGCCTGGATCGAGGCACGCTTCGAGGCACTGACCCTTCCCCTGCTCGGCCCCGAGGAGCTGCCCGGCAGCGACGCCGAGATCGACGACGAACGCGACCTGGAAGCCCTCAAGGAAGCCTTCGAACGCACCGAATACGCCCACCGGACCCCCCACCGCGTGGAGGCACCCTTCCAGCTGTCGATCGCCGGCCGGATCGTCCGCGGCCGCATCGACGCCGTCTACAAGGAGGACGGCGAGAACGGCACGACGTACGAGATCGTCGACTGGAAGACCGGCCGCGACCGCACCGCCGACCCGCTCCAGCTCGCCGTCTACCGGCTCGCCTGGGCCGAGCAGCAGGGAATCGAGGTGGAATCCGTCACAGCCGCCTTCCTGTACGTACGCACCGGCGAGGTGGTCCGTCCGCGCTCCCTGCCCGGCCGCGACGGGCTGGAGCGGCTGCTGCTCGAAGAGCCCCCCGGTGAGATACCGCACTCCGAGGACACCCCCGCGGGCCGATAGGCTCGAGACCATGAGCCAGCCCGTTGACAGTGCCGTCAGCGCCGTCCGTACGTACATCGAGCAGCACAAGGTCGCCTTCCTCGACGACCTCGCGGAGTGGCTGCGCATCCCGTCCGTCTCGGCCCAGCCCGACCACGCGCCCGACGTGCGCCGCAGCGCCGACTGGCTCGCGGCCAAGCTCAAGGAGACCGGCTTCCCCACCGCCGAGGTCTGGCACACGCCCGGCGCCCCGGCCGTCTACGCCGAGTGGCCCTCCGCCGACCCCGCAGCCCCCACCGTGCTGGTCTACGGCCACCACGACGTGCAGCCGGCCGCCCGCGAGGACGGCTGGGACACCGAACCCTTCGAACCCGTCGTCCGCGGCAACCGCCTCCACGCGCGCGGTGCGGCCGACGACAAGGGGCAGGTCTTCTTCCACACCCTCGGCGTCCGCGCCCACCTCGCCGCCACCGGCCGCACCACCCCGGCCGTCCACCTCAAACTGCTGATCGAGGGCGAGGAGGAATCCGGCTCCCCGCACTTCCGGTCACTCGTCGAACAGCACGCGGACCGGCTCGCCGCCGACGCCGTGATCGTCTCCGACACCGGCATGTGGTCCGAGGACACCCCGACGGTGTGCACCGGCATGCGCGGCCTCGCCGAGTGCGAGATCCGGCTGTACGGCCCCGACCAGGACATCCACTCCGGTTCCTTCGGCGGCGCGGTCCCCAACCCGGCCACCGCCGCCGCCCGCCTGGTGGCCGCCCTGCACGACGAGCACGCACGCGTGGCGGTCCCCGGCTTCTACGACGGCGTCATCGAACTCACCGACCGGGAACGCGAACTCTTCGCCGCGCTCCCCTTCGACGAGGACCGATGGCTGCGCACCGCCAAGTCGCACGGCACCCGGGGCGAAGCCGGATACAGCACCCTGGAACGCGTCTGGGCACGCCCCACCGCCGAGGTCAACGGCATCGGCGGCGGCTACCAGGGCCCCGGCAGCAAGACGATCGTCCCGTCCACCGCCATGGTGAAGCTCTCCTTCCGGCTGGTCGCCGGCCAGGACCCGGAGCACGTGGCGAACGCCGTCCGCGCCTGGGTGCCCGGGCAGCTCCCCGACGGCATCCGCCACGAGATCTCCTTCAGCCCCGCCACCCGGCCCTGCCTGACCCCGCTGGACCACCCCGCCCTGCGGTCCGTCGTCCGCGCGATGGGCCGTGCCTTCGGCAAACCCGTCCTGTTCACGCGCGAGGGAGGCTCCGGCCCGGCCGCCGACCTCCAGGACGTCCTCGGCGCACCGGTGCTCTTCCTCGGCATCTCCGTCCCGTCCGACGGCTGGCACGCCCCGAACGAGAAGGTCGAGCTGGACCTGCTGCTCAAGGGCGTCGAGACCAGCGCCTACCTGTGGAGCGACCTCGCCGAGCACTGGCGGCACGCCCCCTGACCGCCCCACGCCGTCCGAACCCGACGCCCGCGCGGGACACACCGGAACGGCCCGCCGCCACCGCGCCGCGCCGGAACCGCTCCCTCCCGCCGCACGTCCCGCCGAACCGCCCGCCGACCCAATCCGTTCCACCGGGGGAGTTGGAAGCACCCGTGACCACCTGGACCGACCACACCGCCGACCGCCCCATCTCGCTCACCACCCCGAGCGGCATCGACCGCGCCGCCCACCACCGGCTCGACGAGGCATGGCTCGCGGCGGCGTGGAGCCACCCCTCGACCCGCTGTTTCGTGGTCTCCGGCGGCCAGGTCCTCATCGACGAGACGGCGGACGGCCGCACCGAACTCGTCATGACCCCGTCCTTCGAGGCCCCGCTCACCGAGGCACACCGCTACTTCCTGGGCACCGACGAGGACGGCGTCAGCTACTTCGCCCTCCAGAAGGACTCCCTGCCCGGCCGCATGGACGACTCCGCCCGCCCGGCGGGCCTGCGCGAGGCGGGGCTGCTGCTGTCCCCGCGCGAGGCGGGCCTGATGGTGCACGCGGTCGCCCTGGAGAACTGGCAGCGGCTGCACCGCTTCTGCTCCCGCTGCGGCGAGCGCACGGTCATCGCCGCGGCCGGCCACATCCGCCGCTGCCCGGCCTGCGGCGCCGAGCACTACCCGCGCACCGACCCCGCGGTGATCATGGCCGTCGTGGACGACCGCGACCGCATCCTCCTCGGCCGCCAGGTCCACTGGCCCGAAGGCCGCTTCTCCACGCTCGCCGGATTCGTCGAGCCCGGCGAGTCCATCGAGCAGTCGGTGCGCCGCGAGGTCCACGAGGAGGTCGGCATCGACGTCGGCGAGGTCGAGTACATCGCCAGCCAGCCGTGGCCCTTCCCGTCCAGCCTCATGCTGGGCTTCACCGCCCGCGCCACCACGACCGAGATCAACGTCGACGGCGACGAGATCCACGAGGCCCGCTGGTTCTCCCGCGAGGAACTCGGCGCCGCCTTCGCCTCCGGCGAGGTGCTCCCGCCCTACGGCATCTCGATCGCGGCCCGGCTGATCGAACGCTGGTACGGCAAGGACCTGCCGACCCGCAGCGCCTTCTGAGCCGGGACACGAAGAAGCGGGGCGGCCTCCTCTCCCGGAGGGGCCACCCCGCTTCGCCGCACGAACCGCTCAGACGCCGACCTTCTGCTTCACCTGCGCCAGCGACGGGTTGGTGAGCGTCGAACCGTCGGGGAAGAGCACGGTGGGAACCGTCTGGTTGCCGCCGTTCGCCTTCTCCACGAACGCCGCGGACTCGGGGTCCTGCTCGATGTTGATCTCGGTGTACGCGATGCCCTCACGGTCCAGCTGGCTCTTCAGCCGGCGGCAGTAACCGCACCACGTGGTGCTGTACATCGTCACAGTGCCCTGCATGCCTCTCGCGCTCCTTCGGCGGCTCGGGGAAGTCCTCGTCGTGGGGGGAACGTACTCGAGAGCGCCGGCATTCCCACGGCCGGGTGTGCCGCGAGCGGGCGCACGGGCCGGGAGCGGGCGACGCCTGTCGTATTGATACGACTGCGAGGCCCTCCCTGTGGACAACCGGCTCACCTGTCTCCGGCGACCTGGCAGCATGGCTGTGTGACAGCAGCAACGCACTCCCCCCTCTTCCCGCAGGCACCGGACTCGGCCGACGCGGTGCTCGAAGGGCTCGACCCCGAGCAGCGGGCCGTGGCCACCGCCCTGCACGGTCCGGTGTGCGTGCTGGCGGGCGCCGGTACCGGCAAGACCCGGGCGATCACCCACCGCATCGCCTACGGGGTGCGCGCCGGGATCCTCCCGCCCTCCAGCGTGCTCGCCGTCACCTTCACCAACCGGGCCGCGGGGGAGATGCGGGGCCGGCTGCGCCAGCTCGGTGCCGTTGGCGTCCAGGCCCGCACCTTCCACTCCGCGGCGCTGCGCCAGCTCCAGTACTTCTGGCCGAAAGCGATCGGTGGCTCCCTGCCCCGGCTCGTCGACCGCAAGGTCCAGCTGGTCGCCGACGCGGCCGCAGCCTGCCGTATCCGGCTCGACCGGGGCGAGCTGCGGGACGTCACCGCCGAGATCGAGTGGTCCAAGGTCACCCAGACCGTCCCGGCGGACTACGCGGCCGCCGCGTCGAAGGCCGGCCGGGAGACGCCCCGCGACCCCGCGGAGATCGCCCAGCTCTACTCCGCCTACGAGGAGCTCAAGCGCGAGCGCGCGGTCATCGACTTCGAGGACGTGCTGCTGCTGACCGTGGCGATCCTGCAGGACCGGCACGACATCGCCGACCAGGTCCGTGCCCAGTACCAGCATTTCGTCGTCGACGAGTACCAGGACGTCAGCCCGCTCCAGCAGCGCCTGCTGGAACTGTGGCTGGGCGACCGGGAGAACCTGTGCGTGGTCGGGGACGCCAGCCAGACGATCTATTCGTTCACGGGAGCAACCCCCGACCATCTGCTCGACTTCCGCGCGCGGCATCCCGGCGCCACGGTCGTCAAGCTCGTCCGTGACTACCGGTCGACCCCCCAGGTCGTCCGGCTGGCCAACGGACTGCTCTCCCAGGCCCGCGGCCGCGCCGCCGATCACCGGCTGGAACTGGTCTCGCAGCGCGCCGCGGGGCCCGAGCCGGTCTTCACCGAGTACACCGACGAGCCCGCGGAGGCCGAGGGCGCCGCGAGCCGCATCCGTGAGCTGATCGACGCGGGAGTCCCGGCGAGCGAGATCGCCGTCCTGTTCCGGACGAACTCCCAGTCCGAGACCTACGAGCAGGCCCTCGCCGACGCGGGGGTGCCCTATCAGCTGCGCGGTGCCGAGCGGTTCTTCGACCGTCCCGAGGTGCGCAAGGCGATCGTTTCCCTGCGCGCCGCGGCCCGCTTCGGCCGCAATGACGCGCTCCTCGACGACGCTCCCGACCTGCCCTCCCAGGTGCGCGCCGTGCTCTCGGGCGAGGGCTGGACGGCGCAGCCGCCCGCCGGTTCGGGCGCGGTCCGGGAGCGCTGGGAGTCGCTGGCCGCTCTGGTGCATCTGGCCCAGGACATCGCCGCCGCCGGACAGCGCGTCACGCTCGCCGACCTCGTCGCCGAGCTCGACGAGCGGGCCGGCGCCCAGCACGCCCCGACCGTGCAGGGCGTCACGCTGGCCTCGCTGCACTCGGCCAAGGGTCTGGAGTGGGACGTCGTCTTCCTGGTCGGTGTCGCCGAGGGCATGATGCCGATCACCTACGCAAAGACGGACGAGCAGATCGAGGAGGAGCGCCGGCTCCTCTATGTGGGGGTCACGCGCGCCCGTGAACGTCTCCATCTCTCCTGGGCGCTCTCCCGCTCGCCGGGCGGCCGGCCGAACCGGCGCCCCAGCCGTTTCCTCGCCGGGCTGCGCCCCGGGTCGCACGCGGTCGCCGGGCGCGGCGGCGCGGCCGGTCCGGGAGGAGTGGAGCGGGGTTCCTTCGGAGCGGGGCCGGCACCGGCCGTGGAGCGTCCGAGGCGCGGGCAGCGCAGCCCGGCCCGCTGCCGGGTCTGCGGCCGGACGCTGACCGACGCGGGTGAGATGAAGCTGATGCGCTGCGAGGACTGTCCCTCCGACATGGACGAGGGGCTGTACGAGCGGCTGCGCGAGTGGCGTGCCGACCAGGCGCGGCGCAGTGGGCAGCCGGCCTTCTGCGTCTTCACCGACAAGACACTGATCGCCATCGCGGAGACGTCCCCCGACGACGAGCGGGATCTCGCCCGCATCCCCGGGGTGGGGAGGCGCAAGATGGGCCGGTACGGGGCGGATGTCCTGGCCATATGCGCAGGCCGTGAGGGAGTCCGGGAGCGGGATCCGGACTGATGCGAACTCGTCGAAAAAATAGTTTGCGCATGCCCCAGCGATCCCCATAGGTTCTTAGGCACGGGGACAGCGGCCTTCTCCAAGGCCCTGATTCCGTGTTCTACTTGCATATCCGCGGACTGGTTCACCCCAGTCCCTGAGACGCCGAGAGGAGGCGAGTCCAGTGATCAGCATCAACACCAGCTCCATCGTCAAACTGACCGATCGCTCGGCCGTCTCCGTGTGCATTCTCGGCGCCTCGAACCAGGGCACCGGTATGTCCGGCATCCGTGCCGCACACCTGGCGTCCTCCCTCGCTCCCGCGGCTCCTGCCGTCCGTGAGCGCGATGAGCGACCGACCGAGGCACTGGAAGCAGTAGTGGCACAGGCGCAGGCCTATGCCTTTGCGGCGGCCGGTGCCGGATTCCGGAAGCAGACGACGCAGCACCACCTGATGTGGGCCTTCCGTGGGCCAGAACCCTGGAGTGATCCAGCCTGATGTGATCAGGCCGGCGCCTTCAGGGCCGCGGAACCCCATCCGGGATCCGCGGCCCTTCTGTTTTCCCCGAACGGGGAGGCAGACCGAAGCGCCTCGGGACAAGAAAAGAACCCGGTACCAAGCCGCCACCCGGCCCAACCGGCCGGAAACGACCAGACGAGGAAGACGAACCGTGCAACTCGAAGCGCACGCCCCGTCCGTACCGCCTTCCGACACGATCCCCAAGTCCGGCCCCACGGAGGACCCGACCTTGACTCCGCTCACCGCGCTCACCGCGCTCGACGACGCCATCGAGAACCTCGGCGTGCCCGTCCCGTGCCGCTCCTACGACCCGGAGGTCTTCTTCGCCGAGTCGCCTGCGGACGTCGAGTACGCCAAGTCCCTGTGCCGCACCTGCCCGCTGGTCGAGGCCTGCCTCGCCGGCGCCAAGGAGCGGCGCGAGCCCTGGGGCGTCTGGGGTGGCGAGCTGTTCGTTCAGGGAGTTGTCGTCGCCCGGAAGCGGCCGCGTGGCCGCCCGCGCAAGAACCCGGTCACGGCATGAACACCGCAGGAACGATCGACCGCCCCCTCACGCACGACCCCCAGAAGCAGGCCCCGATGATGCCGTCCGCCCACGAGCCCGCAGGCTCCGCGACCGAAGACTTCACCACCAGTGGTGCGAATGACTCGCGCCAGAACAGGACCCGAGAGATGCAACTCATCCCAGAAGCCATGGCCCGTGCGCGAATGCACGAGCGACTGCACGAGGCGCAACAGGAGCGCCAGGCCGTACGCCTGGTGACCGCGCGCCGGATGCAGCGCCGGGCGGAGCGTGCCTCCCGGCGCGCCCGCCGCGCGCTCGCGATGGCGGTCATGCAGTAACCCGATCCACCTGAAGCGGTGGCCCCCCGACGGGGGGCCGGCTCTTCTTCCCGCGGGGGTCGGTCCGTGCCAACGGACCGGCCCCCGCGGTGCGTTGCGCCGGGCGACCGAGGCACGCCCGGACGAGCCGGCGGTGGTCGCGACGGACCCGCGCCTTCACCGGCCGCCGCGGTCATGCCTCCGCGGCCGGCTCCTCCTCCAGCGGCTCCTCGGGGACGAACATCGGCAGCCATTCCTCCAGTTCGTCCCGCAGCCGTACCGTCGCGCCGAGCTGGCAGAGCACTCCGATGGTGCTCAGGGTGACCCGGTGGATCAGCAGGTAGGCCGGGGGGAGGTTGAGCTGCTTGGCGAGCTGGGAGGCGGGGGAGCGGGGGTCGGCTATCCGGGCCGCCTGGCTGCGCATCCAGCCGCGGGTGAAGGTGAACTCGTCGGCCCGGGCCGGTTCGATGATCGGCAGGAGGTAGTCGAGGACGGCGTCGGGGTCCAGCTCGATCGACTCCTTGACGAAGCCCTCCGCGCAGAGCATCTCGTAGACGGCGTCCGCGTCGCCGTCCAGCGTCATGCGCAGGGCTTCCCCGATGGGGGAGGGCAGCCCGCCCGGGAGCCGGTCGACGGTGCCGAAGTCCAGGACGCCCAGGCGCCAGTCGTCCTCCCCGTCCGGCCCGCCCGGCAGCAGACGGAAGTTGCCCGGATGCGGGTCGGCGTGCAGCAGCCGGGTGCGGGCGGGGCCGGAGAACAGGAAGCGGGCCAGGAGCTGTCCGGCCCGGTCGCGCTGTGCCACGGTGCCGTCCGAGATGATCTCCGACAGCGGGATGCCGTCCAGCCACTCGGTGATCAGCACTTGATCGCACTGATGGACCACGTCCGGCACGACGACGTCGGGGTCGCCCGCGAACTCCTCGGCGTGGGTCCGCTGGGCCTGGGCCTCCAGGCCGTAGTCCAGTTCCTCCGACACCCGGTCCTTGAGTTCGGTGATCAGCGGCTTGACGTCCATGCCGGGGATGAGCGGGCCCAGCAGGCGGGCGAAGCGGCTCAGCTGGTTCAGGTCGGACAGCAGCGCCTCCCCCGCGCCCGGGTACTGCACCTTGACGGCGACTTCGCGGCCGTCGTGCCACACCGCCCGGTGCACCTGGCCGATCGAGGCGGCGGCGGACGGCTTGTCCTCGAACTCCGCGAACAGCTCCTGCCAGCCCTGGCCCAGCCGCTCCTCGAGCACCGTGTGAACGGTGCGGGTCGGCATCGGCGGGGCCGCTTCCTGAAGCTTCGTCAGCGCCGCGCGATAGGGACCGGCGACCTCCTCCGGCAGGGCCGACTCGAAGACCGACAGCGCCTGGCCGAACTTCATCGCGCCGCCCTTGAGCTCGCCGAGCACCTTGAACAGCTGCTCGGCGGTGCGCTGCTGCAGCTCGCGGCCGACAAGGTCGGCGGACTCGCCCACGATCCGCTTGCCGAGTCCCCAGGTCGCCCGCCCGGCGAAGCCGAGCGGGAGCGCGGCCAGCTTGGCGGTCCGGGTGACCGCCTTCCGGGGAAGATCAGACATGAGCCCTCCAAGTACCTGCCGGCCGCTCCGTGTCCGCCTGACGGCGCCGCGGGGACGGCCCCTGCACGGCCATTGTCGCGCGCGGCCCCCCGCATCCGGCGGTGTGTTCTCCCTTACCTTTTCCCGAGCCGTCGTCCGTCTCCTTCCCCGGGGCTCTCCCGGCGGCTCCGCACGGGCAGCCGGAGTGGGGCCACACCGGCCGGGCGTGCCAGTGCAGGCCGGGCAGGGACACCTCCCAGCGGGCGCCGGCCGTGGACGGAACATGGCCGTCCAGGAAGGCGAGCGCGTGGGCGGCCGCCAGTCCCGCCACCGTCGTGGCCAGGGTCAGATCGCAGGCGGCGGTTGCCCGGCGCCGGCGGCCCGAGCGCCACTGGGTGACCAGGCGGGGCCAGGTCGGGTCCCGGTCGACGCGGTCCTGCTGGAGACAGCCCGCGCAGCTCGTCTCGCCGGGCAGCACCAGCGGACCCGCCACGCCGGTTCCCTCCACGACTCCGGCGTAGAGATGGGGCGTACCGGAGGTGAGGAGGGGTTCGGCGGCCGACGGATCGGGCGCGTGCACGGCGACATCGTCCCGCGGGGCGATGACCACCAGGGAGAAGCCCGGGTCGTCCTCAGCGAGGCGCGACCGGGGGGTCCGGCGCGGCGGCCGGTCCGGTGCGGCGCGTCGCACCGCGCGGCGGGCGGCCTCCTCCCGGCGGTCGCCGACGGCCTCGGCGGGCAGCCCGCCCGGTGTGACGTCCCACGGTTCGACCCGTCCGACGTCCCGCACCAGCACCTCGCCCACACCGGCCCCCGACAGCAGCGCCGCGACCGTCGCGCCGACCCGGCCCGCGCCTCTCACCTGCACCCGCATGCCGCGCCGCGCCGCGAGCCGGCGGAGCGGATCGCCGGGCCCGGAGGTGGTCAGGCTGAGGGCGGCCAGGTCCGGGCGGAGCCGTTCGAGCAGTTCCGGCTTTCCGCGCAGGGCCTCGCCGGCCGGTCCGCCGCCCCGGGAGTCGTCCAGCAGCCCGGCCCGCGTCAGCCGCCGTACGAGCCGGTCGGTGTGACCGTCGGGCAGGTCCATGCGCCGTCCCTCCTCGCGCAGGAGCTCCAGACCGCGGGTGCCGTCGAGCAGGTCGAGGAAGCTGCCCGTGGCCGTGTCCATCGGACCCACCGTCAGCGCGTGCGCCGGTGTCATGCCGAACTGCACGGTGTTGAGATCGCGCCAGCCGCGCCTGAGCGCGGGCTTGACCATCGGATGCATGACTGGCCCCCGTATGTCCAGGATCGTCCCCGTCGACGGCCGAGCCCGTTCGCGGTTCGGCCACGCATGCCAGCATGCCGGGAGCTGTCGGAGACTGCCGAAAGTTGTCCACAGGCGCCGGAATTCATCGTATAAATCCGGCGCAGGGTGAGGCGATCGCCACGGAACCGTCCCGGAGTCAAGACTTCCCCGTGTGCAGCGGGTAACGTCGGGGCGTGCCCGCCGACCCACTGCACAGCGCCGGAACGTCACAGCGCAGCACGACGAGCCAGCCGACGAACGGCTCGAGGGCGAGCGCGATCGAGGTCCGCAGGAGCACCCGCCGACGCAGAACGGTCTCCGCGTACCGCGAGGGCGATCGCACCGTCGTGCTCATCCCCGCCCGGATGTCCGAGGCGGAGGAGCAGCGCTGGGTGAACGTCATGCTCGACAAGCTGGCCGCCCAGGAGAGCCGGCGGACCCTCGACGACACGGAGCTCGCCGAGCGCGCCCGGCGGCTGTCGGACCAGTACTTCGACGGGCGCGCCAGGCCCGCCACCGTGCGCTGGGTGACCAACCAGAACACGCGCTGGGGCTCGTGCACCCCTGCCGAGGGCAGCATCCGCCTGTCCCACCGGCTTCAGGGGATGCCCGAGTACGTCGTCGACTACGTGCTCTGCCACGAGCTGGGGCATCTCCTGGTGCCCGGGCACGGGCCCCGGTTCTGGCGGCTGCTGGAGGCGTACCCGAAGACCGAGCGGGCCCGCGGCTACCTCGAGGGCGTGGTCGCGGCCGAGCGGCTGCCGCACCTCCCCGGGGGCGCGTGATGCGTGAGCACGCCCCGAGGTGAGCGCACCGTAGGCCCGTGCACGCGTTGTGTACCGGGTCTGTACCGACTTCATCCGGTGTCGGTGTTTGCCGTTAGCCTGGCGCGACGCACTCACATTCGGGATGGGGGACGGTCGTACGCATGGCCAGGGAATTCCAACGCGGCCACAAGGCCAGGATCAGTGATCTGACGGCGGGCACGGATCTGTACGTAGGAGTGCAGATCTCCGGCCCGGGGCTGAACTTCGACATCAGCTGCTTCGGTCTCGACGCCGACGAGAGGCTCTCGGACGACCGGTACTTCATTTTCTACAACCAGCCGAAGTCCCCCGAGGAGTCCATTCAGCTCCTGGGCGCCCAGGCCGGCGACACCGAGTCCTTCCGTGTGACGCTGGACCGGATTCCGCAGCAGATCAGGAAGCTGTCCTTCACGGCGACGCTCGACGGCGACGGCCAGATGTCGCAGGTCGGCCCCGGCTACATCCGTATCGTCGCGGGCGGCGAGGAAGTGGCCCGGTACCCCTTCGGCGGTTCGGAGTTCTCCACCGAGCGGGCCGTGATGCTGGGCGACTTCTACTTCAAGGACGTGTGGCGGTTCGCCGCTGTCGGACAGGGCTTCGACGGCGGGCTCGACGCGCTGCTGAGGAACTTCGGCGGCGAGGTGGCCGAGGACGAGCTGGCCGCCCCGCAGCAGCCGCAGGCCGGCGCCGCCGCGCCCGGCTTCGCACCGCCCGACCAGGCCGCGGCCCCTCCCGCGTTCGGCGTACCCTCGGGCGGCGCGCCCGCCCCGGCGGCCTCCGCCCCGGCCGCTCCCGTCCCCGCGCCCACTCCGCCCCCCGCCCCTCAGCCCGCCGCGCAGGGCTTCGCGCCGCCTCCGGGCGCCACCCCGCCGCCGGCCCCCGCGCCCCCCGTACCGCCCGTGCACTCCGCGCCGACCATCGTCGCGCCCCTGCACACCCCGCCCGGCGGCTCCCCGGTACCGCCCCCCGCCCCGGCCCCCGCGCCGTACGGCCAGCAGCCGCCGCCGTACGGCCAGAGCGCCCCGCCGCCGCCGGGCTACGGCCACCCCCAGGCACCGCAGGCACCGCAGGCACCGGCCCCGCCGCCGGGTTACGGCCAGCCGCCCATGCCCCCTCCGGGCTACGGGCAGCAGCCCCCCGCCGGCCAGGTGCCCCAGCAGCAGGCCCCGTACGGCGCTCCCCAGGGCACTCCGCAGAGCCCCGGCGTGCTCGGCGCGCTCCAGCAGTTCAAGGAGACGCCCACCGGCCGGCGCTGGACCCAGCAGAACAAGAAGCTCGTCCGCGTGGACCTCGGCATCGGCGGGACGCCCGTGCTGGCCCGGCAGGGCAGCATGGTGCTCTACCAGGGCAAGGTCGACTTCAGCTACAAGGGCGCCGGCTTCTCCGGCCGCATCGTGGGCAACGCCACCGGCCAGGAGATGCAGCTGATGCGCTGCACCGGCCAGGGCCAGGTGTTCTTCGCCGAGAACTCCACGATGCTGCACCCGATCGAGCTCCAGGGGGACGCCGTGTGCGTCTCCGCCGAGAACGTCCTCGCCTTCGACGAGGGCCTCCAGTACGAGGTCCGCCGCATCGAGGGCCACGGCATCCCCGGCGGCGCCCTGTTCACCATGCAGTTCCAGGGCACCGGCACGATCGTCGTCAAGACCCACGGCACGCCCGTGGTGCTGCCGGTCACCCCCACCACCTTCGCCGACTGCAACGCCGTGGTCGCCTGGTCGGCCGCCTCCCAGGTGGTCGTCTCCAGCCAGGTGCGGATGCGACGCAACTCCTACCCCGGTGACACCGGGGAGAGCGTCAACCTCCAGTTCCGGGGCGCACCCGGCAACTTCATCGTCGTCCAGCCGTACGAGATCTAAGGAGCCCGTCATGAACCAGCCACTCGCGGGCTTCGCCCCCGCCCCCGTCACCGCCCGCATGGAGAACCACGGCAACCACATGCTGAAGGTCGCCATGCAGACCGGTAACGACCTTCTCGCACGTGTGGGCTCGATGGTCGCCTACGAAGGGTTCGTCCAGTACGAGCCCAACCCGCCGGCCGTGCGCCAGATCGCCAAGGACTGGCTCACCGGCGAGGGCGCGCCCCTGATGAAGTGCTCCGGCGACGGCCTGCTCTACCTCGCCGACTACGGCGCCAACGTCGTCGTGATCAACCTCAACGGCGACGGGATCTCCGTCAACGCCACCAACCTGCTCGCCTTCGACGCCCATCTCACGTGGGGCGTGGAGCGGGTCAAGGGCCTGGCGAAGTTCGCCGGACAGGGGCTGTGGAACACCAAGATCTCCGGACAGGGCTGGGTCGCGCTGACCTCGCGCGGCAAGCCGATCGTCGTCGACTGCGGCGGCGGCGACGACGAGACGTACGTCGACCCGGACGCCCTGGTCGCCTGGTCCCCGAACCTCAAGGTGAAGGGCAAGCGCAGCTTCCGCGCCCAGTCGCTGATCGGCCGCGGCAGCGGCGAGGCCTACCAGATGGCCTTCTCCGGTCAGGGCATCGTCGTCGTCCAGCCCAGTGAGGACAGCACCGACCGTCTCCGGGTCCGGGGCTGAGGGGGAGCAACCACATCATGCAGAGCCCGCTTTTCGCCTTCAACGACCAGCAGACTCAGGAACGCTGGAGCCTGCAGAACCAGCAGATGCTCCGCGTCGGCCTCGAGGGCCACGACGACGTTCTCGCCCGCAAGGGCACCATGGTCGCCTACCAGGGGCTCGTCGAGTTCGACGCCGAGTTCCAGAGCAACAGCGCCTCACGCGCGCGTGCGCAGACCGGTGAGGGTCTCGACCTGATGCGCTGCCACGGGCAGGGCACGGTCTACCTCGCCAACCTCGCCCAGCGCATCCACGTCATGGACGTGGACCAGGAGGGGCTGACGGTCGACAGCAGCTATGTGCTCGCCATGGACTCCTCGCTGCACCACGAGGTCATCGCCGTCGACAGCCTGTACGGCATTTCCGGCTCCGGGAAGTACCAGCTCAACATCACCGGCAACGGCAAGGTCGCGCTGATGACCTCGGGCATGCCGCTGCTGATGCAGGTGACACCGGACAAGTACGTCAACTGCGACGCCGACGCCATCGTCGCCTGGTCCACTTCGCTGCGCGTCCAGATGCAGGCGCAGACCCATTCCTCGGGGGTGTGGCGGCGCCGCGGCAACACCGGCGAGGGCTGGGAGCTCAGCTTCATGGGCAGCGGTTTCGCGCTGGTCCAGCCCAGCGAGCTGCTGCCGCCGCAGAACGCCCAGATCGGCTCGGGCCTGTCCGCCCAGTACGGCATGGGACAGCAGGGCGCCCGCGGCCAGAACCAGGGGAACGTCTGGAGCTGACCGGCGCACGGGCGAGGGGCGACCGCCGCGGCGGTCGCCCCTCGCCCTGTGTCAGAGGCCCAGCCTCGCCCGGGTCGCCTCGACCAGACGCAGGACCGAGGCGTCGGCCACCTCCGCGAGCGCGTCGCAGGGGAACCAGCGCAGGTCGAGGGATTCGTCGCTGATCGCGGGCGCCGCGTCCGGCGCGGCCACGGCCGCGTACTGGACGTCGAGATGCCAGTGGCAGGGCGGCGGAATGGGATGCCGGTCCAGCCGCACCGGCCCGCCCGCGAGGAGCGTCAGGCCCGGGATGCCGGACTCCTCCGTGGCCTCCCGCAGGGCCGCCGCGGCGAGCGAGGTGTCACCGGGCTCGCAGTGGCCGCCCATCTGGAGCCACATCCGCAGCTTCCGGTGCAGGGTCAGCAGCACCCGGTCGCGCTCCGGGTCGATCACCAGGGCGCTCGCCGTGAGATGGCCCGCCCGGCAGGCCTTCCACATGCCGTCCGGGTGGGCGGCGAGGTGGTCCAGGTAGGCCTGGCGCAGCTCGGGCTGGTCCTCGTACCCCTTGAGCACGAGGACCGCGTCGTCGTACAGGCTCACTCGGTGCCGTCGCCCTTGCCGTCGTCCTCGCCCTCGTCCTTCTTCCTGAGGTCGGGCTTGTCGGCGGCCTCGCCGAGCATCTTGTCCAGCTCCGAGAAGTCGATCTGCTCCCGGTGCACGAACCCGTCCGGGTCGTCCAGGTCGGTGGCCGTGGGCAGCATGTCCGGGTGGGCCCACAGGGCGTCCCGGCCGTCCACCCCGCGCGCGTCGGTGAGCGAGGCCCACAGCCGCGAGGCGTCGCGCAGCCGGCGTGGACGCAGCTCCAGACCGATCAGCGTGGCGAACGTCTGCTCGGCCGGACCGCCCGAGGCGCGACGGCGGCGCAGCGTCTCGCGCAGCGCGTCGGCCGACGACAGCCGCGGCTTGGCGGCCGCGTGCACCACCGCGTCGACCCAGCCCTCGACGAGCGCCAGCGCCGTCTCCAGACGGGCCAGGGCCGCCTTCTGCTCCGGCGTGTCCTCCGGCTGGAACATGCCCTGCTGGAGCGCCTCCTGAAGCTGCTCGGGGTTCTGCGGGTCGAACTGGCCGACCACGTCCTCCAGCTTGCCGGTGTCGACCTTGATGCCGCGGGCGTAGCCGTCGACCGCGCCGAAGAGGTGCGAGCGCAGCCACGGCACGTGCGCGAAGAGACGCTGGTGGGCGGCCTCGCGCAGGGCGAGGTACAGCCGCACCTCCTCCTGCGGGACGCCCAGGTCCTTGCCGAAGGTCTCGATGTTCAGCGGCAGCAGCGCGGCCCGGCGGGCCGGACCCAGCGGCAGGCCGATGTCGGACGAACCGACGACCTCACCGGCGAGCACGCCGACGGCCTGCCCGATCTGCGTGCCGAACATGGCGCCGCCCATGGAGCGCATCATGCCGATCAGCGGGCCGGCCATGGCCTGCATCTCCTCCGGCAGGACGTCGCCCATCGCGTTCCCGACGCGCTCGGCGACCGGGTCGACCAGCTCACGCCAGGCCGGCAGGGTGGCCTCGACCCACTCCGCGCGGCTCCAGGCCACGGCGGAGTTGGCGCCCGACGGCAGCGAGGTGGCGTCGTCCAGCCACAGGTCGGCCAGACGGACGGCGTCCTCCACGGCCTTGCGGTCCGCGGGGCCCACGCTCGCGTCCTTCGAACCGCCGGCGGTCCCCTGGGAGACCGTCTGCCGGGCGATCTGCTTGGCCATGTCCCAGTTCACCGGCCCGCCCTCGTAGGAGAGCATCTGGCCGAGCTGCTGGAACGCTGCCCCCAGGTCGCCCGGGTTCAGTGACCCGAACATCGCGGCGAACGGATTGTCCGCGCCAGGGCCGCCAAAGCCTCCGGCTCCGGGCATGCCGAAACCGAACGGGTTGGCCGGGCCCTGACCACCGCCGCTCTGCGGGTCCTTCTTCTTGCCCTCGTCGCCGTCGTCCGGCTCCTCCGGCGGAAGGCCGAATCCGAATGGGGTGTCACTCACGGGATTCCTCGGCTTGTAGGGCCGCCGGTTCTTTCCGGCGGCACGGCTGCCCGACAACACCACCCAGCGTAGACACCTGAAGCCGTTCGGGCCTCGGTGCTTCGCCGACAGAAGGCCTGCGGCAGGATGGATGCCACCTGGTACGTACGCGTCGCTTGCGCTCGTACTGAAGACAACCGCTGGAGACGCCCGGTGAGTTCCCCAGATCCGCAGGTTCGCGCAGCGCGAAACAACTCAACCAGTCCCGCCGCCGCACGCGGGCCCGTCGTCGCGGTCACCGGAGCCGCGTCCGGCGTCGGCGCGCTGCTCACCGCGCGGCTCGCCGCGTCGGAGGAGATCAAGCAGGTCATCGCCATCGACGAGCGGCGCGGGGAGTGCGCCGAGGCCCGCTGGCACATCCTGGACGTACGGGATCCGGCCATCGCGGACAAGCTGCGCGGCGCCGACGTGGTGGTCCACCTGGCGCTCGACCTCGATCTGGAGACCGACGCCGCCGCCCGGACGGCCTACAACGTACGGGGCACCCAGACGGTGCTGACCGCCGCCGCGGCCGCCGGAGTGCACCGCGTGGTGCTCTGCACCTCGACGATGGTCTACGGGGCGCTGCCGGACAACGAGCTGCCGCTCTCCGAGGACGCGGAACTGCGCGCCACGGCCGAGGCCACGGGCGTCGGCGACCTCCTGGAGATCGAGCGCCTAGCGCGCCGGGCACCCCGCGCCCACCCGGGTCTCAATGTCACCGTGGTCCGCCCCGCCGTGCTGGTGGGAGGCACCGACACCGCGCTGACCAGGTACTTCGAGTCGCCGCGGCTGCTCGTGGTCGCGGGGTCACGGCCCGCGTGGCAGTTCTGCCACGTCGACGACCTGTGCGGCGCCCTGGAGTACGCCGTGCTGGAGAAGGTCGAGGGCGAGCTGGCCGTCGGCTGCGACGGCTGGCTGGAGCAGGAGGAGGTCGAGGAGCTCAGCGGGATCCGGCGGATGGAGCTGCCGTCGGCGGTCGCGCTCGGCGCGGCGGCCCGGCTGCACCGGATCGGGCTCACCCCGTCCCCGGCCGGGGACCTGGCGTACACGATGTACCCCTGGGTGGTCAGCGGGAGCCGGCTGCACGACGCCGGGTGGCGTCCCGCGCACACCAACGAGGAGGTGCTCGAGGAACTGCTGGAGGAGGTGTCCGGCAGGCACACGGTCGCCGGCCGGCGGCTGGGGCGCAAGGACGCGACGGCCGCGGGCGCGGCGGGCGCGACGGTGGCCCTGCTGGGCGCGGCGGCGGTGGTGCGACGGGCGAGGAAGGCGCGGCGGCGGATCTGACCGACGGGCGCGCGGTGTCCCGGTTCCTCCTGTAGGAGGCTCCGAACGGGCCCGCGCGTGTACCGGGTGATGGCTCAATTCCGCGATGCCGGCGGGGTGGGGCACGATGGGGACATGGCATCGACGCACGATCACCCGGGTGAGCAGGCAGCACAGGATCCGCTCAAGCTGATCGCGATCCGCGACACGCCGCTGTCGGTGGACGAGGTCCTCCGCGCGGTCGGGGACGACGCGGCCGGCGGGACGGCGCTGTTCGTGGGGACCGTGCGCAACCACGACGGGGGCGCGGACGTCGACGAGCTCGGCTATTCGAGTCACCCCAGCGCCGAGGACGAGATGCGGCGGATCGCCGAGAAGGTCGCCGCCGAGTTCCCCGTGCGGGCGCTCGCCGCCGTCCACCGCGTGGGGGATCTCAGGGTCGGTGACCTCGCCGTGGTCGTCGGCGTGTCGTGCCCGCACCGGGGGGAGGCCTTCGAGGCCTGCCGGAAGCTGATCGACGACCTCAAGCACGAGGTGCCCATCTGGAAGCACCAGAAGTTCTCGGACGGGACCGAGGAGTGGGTGGGTGCGTAGCGCCGTCGTGGGTGGTGGCGGTCGGGTGACGGCAGGGCGGTGCGGCGCGTAGCGCCGTCGTCGGGGCCTCCGGTTGCGTAACCGCACCCCTGAGGTGAGCGTTGTCACTGCGGATGGTTAATCTGCTGATCACTCAGTTGCGGACGCTCATGGGGTTGGGAGGTCGGCATGGCGGCGCTCGCCTGGTTGCTGATTCCGCTTGTGGCCGCGATCGGAGCGGGGCTGTGGGGCAGTTGGGCCAACAGAACCCGCAAGGTGCGCAGCGACGGGCCCGAACTCATCGGTTACGCCCGTTTCCGCGAGGCCATGGAAAAGCCGCGCTCGGACCGCTGAAGCAGGAAAGCAGCAGGTCACGGCGTACGGTTCGGTCAGGGCCGCCCGTCCGGGCGGCCCTGACGGTGCGCTGACAGGCCCGTCCCGTACTGTCGATGCATGCCACGCCGCACCGCGACGATGCTCGCCTCCACCCTGATGCTGATCGCGTTGCTGTGCGCGGGAGTCTTCATCCCCGTGCCGTACTCGGAGATGTCGCCGGGGCCGACGGTGAACACGCTGGGCGAGCACGACGGGGAGCCGGTGCTGCAGATCGCCGGGCACAAGACCTATCCGGCGGACGGTCATCTCAACATGACCACGGTGCGGGTCACCGGCGCCGACTACCGGATGAACCTCGTCGAGGCCGTCTACGGATGGCTCGCGCACGACAACAAGGTCGTTCCGCACGAGACCCTCTACCCCGACGGCAAGACGGAGGAGGAGTCCACCCAGGAGAACGCCGAGGAGTTCAGTCAGTCCCAGGAGAGCGCCAAGGTCGCGGCCCTGGAGGCACTGGACGTGCCGGTGAAGTCGTGGGTGATCGTCGCCACCGTGGTCAAGGGGTCCCCGTCCGAGGGCAAGCTGCACGCGGGCGATGTGATCAAGGCCGTCGACGGGAAGGCCGTGAAGGAACCGGCCGACGTCGCCGAACTGGTCACCGAGCACAAGCCCGGCGAGGACGTCGTCTTCACGATCGTCCCCGCCGAGGAGCAGGCCGCTGCGGAGAAGGAGCAGCGGACGCCGGAGAAGACCGAGAAGGTCACCATCACCACCACGACCTCCGACGACGCCGGCGAGGAGCGCGCCATAGTCGGGATCTCCGCCGGCACCGACCACACCTTCCCGTTCAGCATCGACATCAAGCTCGCCGACGTGGGCGGGCCCAGCGCGGGCCTGATGTTCGCCCTCGGCATCTACGACAAGCTGACCCCGGGCAGCCTGACCGGCGGTGCGTTCGTCGCCGGGACCGGCACGATCGACGACGAGGGCAGGGTCGGGCCGATCGGCGGGATCGAGATGAAGACGGTCGGCGCACGCGACAAGGGCGCCGAGTACTTCCTCACACCCGCCGACAACTGCGCGTCCGCCGCCAAGGACACCCCCGAGGGCCTCACCCTGGTGAAGGTGGACACCATCGACGACGCCCTCGGCGCGCTGGCGGACATCCGCTCCGGCGACACCGCCGGCCTGCCGAAGTGCACGGCGTCCTGACCGGACGCCCTACTCCGCGAACGTCGCGGTCAGCGCCTCCGCCAGACCCGGCACCAGGTCGGAACCGGTGAGGACCTCCGTGGGCGAGTCCTTCTCGCGCAGCCGCAGCGCGGACTCGCGCGCGCCGTCGCGCAGCACCGCGACCGTCATCCGGACCTCCTGACGCTCCGGATGCCGGGCCACCCACTTGGTCAGCGCGGCCTGGTCGAGGTTCTCCGGGACCTGTGCCTCCGCCGACGGCGGCAGCATCAGACGTTCCACGGTCAGGGCGCAGCCGGCCACCGCCTCGGGCCAGGCGATCGTGCCCAGGAACTCGTCGAGCGGCTTGCCCGTTGGAATCTTGTCCTGCTCGATCGGAGTGAAAGCGGTGGCCTCCTGCTCGCCGTCGAGGCCGAGCCGCCCCGCGAGCGAGGGCTGCTCGGCCCGCAGCCGGGCGGTGTCGACGAGGGCGAACAGGCGGGCGGGCTGGTCCCAGCCGAGTCCGGAGGCGTACTCGTCGATCTCGAGCACGGCCCGGGTGAGCGGGTTCGCGGCCATGGGTGTGTTGGACATGGTCACAATCCTCTCTCGTTCCTGGGCCGAATCGGGAACCGAGTAAAGCGTGAGTAAGTTGCATAGGTGTGGACCCACGATCACAGGGGTCCGCACACGGTCCGTGGAACCGCGGGCCTGACGAATCAACAGCGAACTTCGAGGTGCCTACCTTGGCTTTCCAGATGCCGGACCGCGGCGGAGGCCCGACGGGGCCACGGATCAGAGTGGGCCGCCCGTCCCGGCGGGTCCGGACCCTGCTCATGACACTGGGCGTCCTGGCCGTCCTCGGCATGGTCTTCACCATGTTCGCGGGCTTCTGGACCGACTGGTTGTGGTACCGCTCGGTCGACTACTCGTCCGTCTTCACGACGACCCTGTGGACCAAGATCGGTCTCTTCTTCGTCTTCGGTCTGCTGATGGCCCTGGCGGTCGGCTTCAACATCTGGCTGGCCCACCGCATGCGGCCGCCGCTGAGCGCCATGTCGATGGAGCAGCAGAACCTCGACCGGTACCGGATGGGCATCGCCCCGTACAAGAAGTGGCTGCTGCTCGGCATCACCGCGCTGGTCGGTCTGATCGCCGGCGCCTCGGCGTCGAGCCAGTGGCGGACCTGGCTGATGTGGGTCAACGGCGTGCCGTTCGACCAGAAGGACCCGCAGTTCAACCTCGACGTCTCCTTCTACGCCTTCGACCTGCCCTGGTACCGGTTCCTGCTCGGCTTCGGCTTCGCCGCCACGATCCTGGCGCTGATCGCCGCCGCGCTCACCCACTACCTGTACGGCGGGCTGCGCATCACCAGCCCCGGCGCGCGCGCCACGGCCGCGGCCACCGGGCACCTGTCGGTGCTGCTCGGCGTGTTCGTCACGCTGAAGGCGGTCGCGTACTGGCTCGACCGGTACGGACTCGCCGTGAAGTCCAGCGACTTCAAGGCGACCGACAGCTGGACGGGCCTGAGGTACGTCGACGCGAACGCCTACCTGCCGGCCAAGACGATCCTGTTCTGCATCGCCGTGATCTGCGCGCTGCTGTTCTTCGCCACCCTGTGGCGGCGCACCTGGCAGCTGCCCGTCATCGGTTTCGGCCTGATGGTGCTCTCGGCGATCCTCATCGGCGGCCTGTACCCGGCGATCGTGCAGAAGTTCCAGGTCCAGCCGAACGAGCAGGCCAAGGAAGCGCCGTACGTCGAGAAGAACCTCAAGGCCACGCGTGAGGCCTACGGCATCGACGACGCGCAGGTCAGCGAGTACCCGGGCACGCCCCAGACCGACGACAAGACCCGGCTCCGGGACGACGTCGCCGACGCGGCGAGCATCCGGATCATGGACCCGAACGTCGTCTCGCCGACGTTCCAGCAGCTCCAGCAGATCAGGAACTACTACGCGTTCCCGACCAACCTGGACGTCGACCGCTACACCAAGGACGGCAAGGACCAGGACACGGTCATCGGTCTGCGCGAGCTGAACTACGACGGCATCCCGAAGCGGAACTGGATCAACGACCACTTCCGCTACACCCACGGGTACGGTGTCGTCGCCGCGGAGGGCACCAGCGCCGACGCGGGCGGCCGCCCGGCGTTCATCGAGTCCGACCTGCCGTCCGAGGGCGAGCTGGGCGAGTACGAACAGCGCGTCTACTACGGCGAGCGGACGACGACGTACTCGATCGTCGGCGGTCCCCAGAAGGAGATCGACTACTCCGACGACAGCGGCGAGAAGACGTACAGCTACAAGGGCGACAGCGGGGTCAACCTCGCCAACCCGATCAACCGGGCCGCCTACGCGGTCGCGTTCAGCGAACCGCAGATCCTGTACTCCGGCGCGATCGGGGACGGTTCGCGGATCCTGTACAACCGCACGCCCAAGGAGCGCGTCGAGGCGATCGCCCCGTGGCTGACCATCGACGGCGACGCCTACCCGGCGGTCGTGGACGGCCGGATCCAGTGGATCGTCGACGCCTACACGACGACCAACGGCTATCCGTACGCCTCGCGGACGACCCTCGGCGACACCACGGCCGACTCGCTGACCGCCACCAACGACCAGCGCGCGGTGGTGGCCCAGCAGAACCAGGTCAACTACATCCGCAACTCGGTGAAGGCGACCGTCGACGCCTACAGCGGCGAGGTCAAGCTCTACCAGTGGGACACCCAGGACCCCGTCCTCAAGACGTGGATGAAGGCGTTCCCGGACACGGTGGAGCCGAGGAGCGAGATCTCGGGCGACCTGATGGCCCATCTGCGCTACCCGCAGGACCTGTTCAAGGTCCAGCGCGAGCTGCTGACCCGCTACCACGTGAAGGACGCCAACACGTTCCTCTCGGGCAGCGAGGTGTGGCAGGTGCCGGACGACCCGACGAACAAGACGGGCGAGACGGTGCCTCCGTACTACCTGAGCATGAAGATGCCGGACCAGCAGGATCAGGTCTTCTCGCTCACCACGACGTTCACTCCCAACGGACGTGACAACCTCAGCGCCTTCATGGCGGTGAACGCCGACCCGGGCACCCAGGACTACGGAAAGATCAGAGTCCTGAAGGTGCCGACCAGTACGACGGTGTCCGGGCCGAAACAGGTCCAGAGCCAGTTCAACTCCCAGCAGGACATCGCCGAGACGATCAGGCTGCTGAGAGGCGGCGACTCCGAGGTCGAGTACGGCAACCTCCTGACCGTCCCGCTCGACGGAGGACTGCTCTACGTGGAGCCGGTCTACGTACGCGGCGGTGGACTGAAGTACCCGCTGCTGCGCAAGGTGCTGGTGACCTACGGCGGTCAGACCGCGTTCGAGGACACGCTCGAGCAGGCGCTGGACAAGGTCTTCGGCGGACAGGGCACGCCCGTGGAGCCACCGGCGGACGAGGGCGAGGGAACCGGTGAGGAAGAGGGCACCGAGTCGCCGCCGCCCGCGGCCGAGAATCCCACGGTCCAGAAGGCCCTGGACGACGCCCAGAAGGCCTTCGAGGCCGGCCAGGAAGCCCTGAAGAACAACGACTGGGAGGCCTACGGCAAGGCGCAGAAGGACCTGGAGAACGCCCTCCGCGAGGCCGAGGAGGCCCAGTCGGCCGAAGGGGGTGGCGGCGCCGGCGGCGGGGAGAGCAGTCCCAGCCCCGACGCGAGCCCCAGCGGTTAGCGAGCAGGCTGGTCGAACGCTCCTCCCGCGCCGTGCTACGGTTGCAACACAACGGCGCGGGGTGGAGCAGCTCGGTAGCTCGCTGGGCTCATAACCCAGAGGTCGCAGGTTCAAATCCTGTCCCCGCTACTGAAGTCGCCGGTCGGCGACGGCAAAGGCCCGGATTCCTCACGGAGTCCGGGCCTTTGTGGTGTGCGAACGCATGTACCTGGTCCGTCGACGGCCGTGCCGCCGACGGGAGTTGGCCGATCTGTGTTTGACTTGTCTCTCTGTGGGCATGTCGACAAAACGCTGAAGTGACCTCACTGGCTGCGGTATACCAGGTGTACCCAGGTTGCAGGTGGTGCGACGATGGATGTTATGGGGGACAAGGCAACTCTGTTCGGGACAGGGCGTTTTGTGCAGTCCTCCCTCCGGGAGGAACCTCGCGACGGGGAGGCCGCCGACGAGGCGGCGGAAGAGCTGCGCCGGCGGCTCGCCGCCGAGGCCGGTGATGTCGAGGCGATGAGTGTCCTCGGCGCCATGCTGCTGCGTCGCGGCGACCTCGACGGAGCCGAACCCCATCTGCGTGCCGCCACCGCAGCCGGCGACCGCGCCGCCGCCAACAACCTGGGTGTCCTGCTGCACCAGCGGGGCTACCCGGACGAGGCCGCCGGCTGGTGGCGGATCGCCGCCGTCGCCGGCTCCACCGCGGCGGCGCACGCGCTCGGCCGCCACCACCGCGAGCGCGGTGACGAGCCCGCCGCCGAGTACTGGCTGCGCCAGTCCGCCGAGCAGGGCCACGCCCTCGGCGCCTACGCCCTGGCCGACCTGCTGGAACACCGCGGGGACGCGGAGGGGGCGGAACGCTGGATGCGGGCCGCCGCCGAGCGGGGGCACCGGGAAGGGGCGTACCGGCTGGCCCGCGCACTGGACCGCCGGGCCGCGCGGGAATCCGAGCAGGACGGCGCCGCCCTGGTCGAGGAGGCCGGGCAGTGGTACCGCCAGGCCGCGGCCCGCGGCCACCGCCGGGCCGCGCTGCACCTCGGGGCGATCCTGGAGAAGCGCGGCGAACTCAAGGAGGCCGGCCGCTGGTACCTGACCTCCGCCAAGGACGGTGAGGCCCGGGCCGCCTGTGCGCTCGGCTTCCTGCTGCGCGACGCCGGTGACACCGAGAACGCGGCCGTGTGGTGGCTGCGCGCCGCCCAGGACGGCGACGGCAACGCCGCCAACGCGCTGGGTGCGCTGCACGCCGAGCGGGGCGAGACCCAGACCGCCGAGCGCTGGTACCGGGCCGCGATGGACGCCGGTGACATCAACGGCGCCTACAACCTCGGGCTGCTCTGCGCCGACCAGGGCCGCACCGCCCCCGCCGAGCAGTGGTACCGCCGGGCCGCCTACGCCGGGCACCGTGAGGCGGCGAACGCGCTGGCGATCCTGCTGCTGCGGGCCGGGGACGAGACCGGCGCGGAGCCGTGGTTCTCCAAGGCCGCGGAGGCGGGCAGCGTGGACGCCGCCTTCAACCTGGGCATCCTGCACGCCGGCCGGGGCGAGGAGCGGGCGGCGCTGCGCTGGTACGAGCGGGCGGCTGCCGCCGGACACACGGAGGCGGCGCTCCAGGTCGGCATGGCGCGCCTGCGGGACGGCGAGGAGAGCGAGGCGGAGCGGTTCCTGCGGTGCGCGGCGGGCGGGGGCAGCGCGGAGGCCGCGTACCGGCTGGCGTCGGTGCTGGACGCCCGCCGGCCGCCGGAGCCCGCGCACGAGCTGGGGGAGCCGGTCCACCGGCGCAGCGAGTGCGAGGAGTGGTACGAGCGGGCGGCCTGCCAGGGGCACCGGCGGGCGCAGGTGCGGGTCGGCATGCTGGCGGCGGCGCGCGGCGACGTGGTCGAGGCGGCGCGGTGGTACCGGGAGGCGGCGGAGGCCGGGTCGCGGAACGGGGCGTTCAACCTGGGGCTGCTGCTGGCGCGGGAGGGGAGCGAGCCGGAGGCGGCGGTGTGGTGGACGCGGGCGGCGGACGCGGGACACGGGCGCGCGGCGTTGCGGCTCGCGCTGGTGTACGCGCGGCGGGGCGAGCTGGCGGAGGGGCAGCGGTGGGCGGACCGGGCGGCCGTGCTGGGGCCTCCGGCGGTTACGGAGCGGGCTGCTCGGTTGCGGGACGCCTTGCGGGAGGAGCTGTCGGCGTGAGGTGTCGTGGCTGGGCGGGGGTGTTGCGCAGCCCGGCGTGTGCGGGGTGCCTCCCCCAGAGGGGGTACCCCCAGCGCCCACCCGTGCCGCCCCAGCGCCCACCCGTGCCGCCCCAGCGCCCACCCGTGCCGCCCCACCGGCACGACTGCCCGCAGCCAGCGGGGAGCGATTTGCTTTTGTTCTTGGGGTTGACGTAACGTTGCATTCATCGACGCGGGGTGGAGCAGCTCGGTAGCTCGCTGGGCTCATAACCCAGAGGTCGCAGGTTCAAATCCTGTCCCCGCTACTGAAGGCCGAGGGCCGGAATCCCACAGGATTCCGGCCCTCGGTCATGAAGCGAACAGCCCCGCTTCGGAGGCGCTTACGCCGACGCGCAGTTCGGGCAGACGCCGCGGTAGGTGACCTCGACGTCGGAGACCGTGAAGCCGAACCGCTCCGTGTCGGGCAGGTCGGCCAGCGGGTTGCCGGTCGGGTGGACGTCACGGATCGCCCCGCACCGCGCGCACACCAGGTGGTGGTGGGGACGGTGGGCGTTGGGGTCGTAGCGCTTGGCCCGCTTGTCGGTCGCGACCTCGACCACCTCACCGAGCGAGACCAGCTCGCCCAGGGTGTTGTAGACGGTCGCCCGGGAGATCTCGGGCAGCTTGGCGACGGCCCTGGCGTGCACCTCGTCGGCCGTCAGATGGACGTGTTCACCGTCGAGGACCTCGGCCACGACACGGCGCTGTGCGGTCATCCGCCATCCACGTCCACGGAGCCGTTCCAGAAGGTCACTCATGGGCACCAGCCTAACAGCAGGGGGATCGGGCCCCGAATGGGTGTGACTTTGGAGCCTCGCTTGACTTAGACATTGTCCATTGTAGGATCGAGTTCGGCTTTGGCCAAGCGTCCAGCGATCTCCCTCCGGGACGCGACCGACTTCGGCAAGCGGCTGGAGGCCGCGGTCAAGGCCCTGCGCGGCCGATTCCAGCGCTGGACCGCTTGTCGAACGCAACGGGCCGGACTCCCCTCGGGGGTCCGGCCCGTTCTCCATGCCGCTACACCGGGACCTGCTGGGCCCCCTGCCGTTCCGGTGCCCAGCAGCGGATGATGTCGCGGACCGAGACGATGCCGGCGGGTCCGCCGCGGTCGAGGACGATCAGATGGCGGAAACCGCCGCGGGTCATGGCGGTGGCCGCCTCCTCCAGGGTCCAGGACGGGGTGGCGAAGACGACGTCGGTGGTGGTGTGGGCGTGGGCGCGCTCGGTGTCCGGGTCCTGGCCCAGGCCGAGCGAGTTGAGGATGTCGCGCTCGGTCAGGATGCCGATGCCGGTGCCGTCGGGGTCGTGGACGACGGCCGCGCCCACCCTGCGGGTGGACATGAGGGTGGCGGCCTGGCGGAGTGTGTGGGCGGGGCCGATGGTGAGGACCACGGTGCTCATGGCGTCACGGACGAGCATGGATGGAGCCACCTCCTACCGGAAAACACGACGTCACGGGCGGGGGAGCCCGCTCGTTCGGGTTTTCACAAGTTCACAAGTGGGGGGACTCCCAGAGTGGCAGGCACAACGGGGGTCAACAAGAGGGCGCGTACGCCGGCTTGCGGAGGCTCGGCGGCGCTCCCCTTCTCAGTAGCGCTGGTTGAGATACCCCAGCAGCTCGTCGTGGAGCAGCCCGTTCGACGCCGCCGCGTTGCCGCTGTGCGGGCCGGGGCGGCCGTCGAGGCCCGTGAAGGAGCCGCCGGCCTCCGTGACGACGACCGCGGTGGCCGCCATGTCCCAGAGCGACAGCTCCGGTTCGGCGCACAGGTCGACCGACCCCTCGGCGACCATCATGTACGGCCAGAAGTCGCCGTACGCGCGGGTGCGCCACACCTCGCGCGTGAGGTCGAGGAAGCCGTCCAGCCGTCCCTGCTCCTCCCAGCCGCTCAGCGAGGAGTACGCGAACGAGGCGTCGGAGAGCCTGGAGACGCGGGACACCTGCAGCCGGGAGGCCGACGACAGGCTGCGGCCGGCGAAGGCGCCGTGCCCCCGGGCGGCCCACCAGCGGCGGCCCAGCGCGGGTGCGGACACCACCCCCACGACCGGCTGGAATCCGCCCTCGCCCGCCTCCATCAGGGAGATCAGCGTGGCCCAGACGGGCACCCCGCGGACGTAGTTCTTGGTGCCGTCGATGGGATCGATCACCCAGCGCCGCGGCCCCGTGCCCTCGACGCCGTACTCCTCACCCAGGACCGCGTCCCTCGGGCGGGCGCGCTGGAGATGGCCCCGGATGAGCTCCTCCGCCGCCTTGTCCGCCTCGCTCACCGGCGTCATGTCCGGTTTGGTCTCCACCTTGAGGTCGAGGGCCTTGAACCGGTCCATCGTCGCGGCGTCGGCGGCATCCGCGAGGACATGGGCGAGACGCAGGTCGTCGAGGTAGTCGGGCATGCAACGAACGGTATCCGCCGAGGTCGGTGCGGGGCTACCGGGGGCCGGGTCCGGGACCCCTTGACAGTGCCCGACGGCGCGTCAAATCTGAACCGCAGGACCGGCCGCTCGCCCCGAGGGAGGCGAAGATGCCTGCAGCGCGGGAATCTCTGCTCGACGCCGCGTACACGGCACTGGCGCGCCGGTCGTGGTCCGCCGTGCGGATGGTGGACGTGGCCGCCGCGGCGGGAGTCTCCCGGCAGACGCTCTACAACGAGTTCGGCAGCAAGGACGGCCTCGCCCGCGCCCTGGTCCGCAGGGAGGCCGACGGCTACCTCGCCGGCGTCGACCGCGCCCTCACCGGCCCCGCCGACCCGCGCGACCGGCTGACCGCGACCGCCGAGTGGACCGTCTCCAGCGCCCGCGGCAACGCCCTCGTCCGCGCCATGCTCACCGGATGCTGGGGCGAACGCCTGCCCGCGCCGGCCCTGGCGTCCGTGCCGTCCCGCTCCACCGTGCCCGCCCAGCGCCGCGCCGACGGCCCGCTGCCCTCACCCGCCGACCTCGTCGCCCTCGTCCGGGACCGCGCCGTCACCGCCCTGGCCGGCTCCGCCGCGCCCAGGAGCGACACCGCCGATCTCGCCCGCTCCTGCGAGCTCGTGGTCCGCCTCGCCCTGTCC
The DNA here is from genome assembly GCF_055571535.1 of Streptomyces sp. NPDC030893. Taxonomy (NCBI): domain Bacteria; kingdom Bacillati; phylum Actinomycetota; class Actinomycetes; order Kitasatosporales; family Streptomycetaceae; genus Streptomyces; species Streptomyces sp. NPDC030893. The sequence continues at coordinate 147,569 of NZ_JBVIFC010000006.1, forward strand.
TGCGTCGCCGCGCCACCGGCCGGCAACGGTGTCGCCGACCTGGTACGCGCCGCCCTGCACCGGCAGCCGGTGCCGTGAGAACCCCGGACCTCAGTGCGCCGACCCCGAGAGCTGGAGTCCGATCACGCCGACGATCACCAGCGTGATCGACACGATCTTCAGCGTGGAGACCAGGTCCCCCAGGAACACCATCCCGTAAATGGCCGTCCCCGCGGCCCCGATGCCCGTCCACACCGCGTACGCGGGACCCACGTCCAGCTTCTTCAGCGCCATGGTCAGCAGCCCGAAGCTGCCCAGCGCGAACGCGCAGAACGCGACGGTCGGCCACAGCCGCGTGAAGCCGTGCGACAGCTTCAGACACACGGCGAATCCGGTCTCGAGCAACCCGGCCACGATGACCAGCAGCCACGCCATGTGTCGTCCTCCCGCATTCCCACGCACGGTGACCGCTTCGCCAGGTTCGGCAGGTTCGGGTCCGGCTCGGTGCGATTATGCACTTACCGTCCGCACGGCCCGGCAAACACGCGAAGGTCAGTCGCCTTCGGTCCGCTCACGCGTGGCCAGCAGCCGCCGCAGCGAGTACAGCCGCGCCTGATCCGCGTGCCCCTCGGCCACCCAGGCGTCCAGCGCGCAGTCCGGCTCGTCGTGACTGCACGCGCGGGGACAGCCCTCGGTGCCCGGTTCCAGATCGGGGAAGGCGTGGATCACCCGGGACGGGTCGACATGGGCGAGCCCGAAGGAACGCACCCCCGGAGTGTCGATCACCCAGCCCTCGACGCCCGACAGCGGCAGTGCCAGCGCGGAGGTCGTGGTGTGCCGCCCCCGCCCCGTCACCGCGTTGACATGACCGGTCGTACGGCGCCGGTCCTCCGGTACCAGCGCGTTCACCAGCGTCGTCTTGCCGACCCCGGAGTGCCCCACGAACGCCGTGATCCGGCCGTCCAGCTGCTCGCGCACCCGGTCCGCCGCCGCACCGCTCTCCAGCTCCGCACGGCTGGTGACGACGTACGGGATGTCCAGGTCGCCGTACAGCTCCAGCAGCTTGTCGGCGGGCGCGAGGTCCGACTTGGTCAGCACCAGCAGCGGCTCCAGACCGCCGTCGTACGCCGCGACCAGACAGCGGTCGATCAGCCGCGGCCGGGGCTCGGGATCGGCGAGGGCGGTGACGACGGCGAGCTGGTCGGCGTTGGCCACGACCACCCGCTCGTACGGATCGTCGTCGTCCGCGGTACGGCGCAGCACCGACGTGCGCTCCTCGATCCGCACGATCCGCGCGAGCGTGTCCTTCCTTCCCGACAGGTCGCCCACGATCGCCACCCGGTCACCGACCACCGCCGCCTTGCGGCCCAGCTCACGCGCCTTCATCGCGATCACGGTCCGGTCCTCGACCAGGCAGGTCAGCCGGCCCCGGTCGACGGTGAGGACCAGCCCCTCGGCGGCGTCCTCGTGCTTGGGCCGGATGTGGGTGCGCGGCCGGTTGCCCTTGCGGTGGGGACGCGAGCGGATGTCGTCCTCGTCGGTGTGCTTGCCGTAGCGGCGCATGGCGGACCCCTACGCCCCGAGCATCCCGGTCCACAGGTCGGGGAAGTCCGGCAGGGTCTTCGCCGTCGTCGCCACGTTCTCGATCTGCACGCCGTCGACCGCGAGGCCGATGACGGCGCCGGCGGTGGCCATGCGGTGGTCCTCGTAGGTGTGGAAGACTCCGCCGTGCAGCCGGCGCGGGCGGATGTGCAGACCGTCGGCGGTTTCGGTGACGTCGCCGCCCAGTTCGTTGATCTCCTTGGTGAGCGCGGCCAGCCGGTCCGTCTCGTGCAGCCGCAGATGCGCCACACCGCGCAGCGTGGACGGGGAGTCGGCGAGGGCCGCCACGGCCGCGATGCCCGGCGTCAGCTCGCCGACCTCACTGAGATCCACGTCGATGCCGTGGACCGACCCGGAGCCGGTGAACACCAGTCCGTACTCGGTCAGCTCGCAGGAACCGCCCATCTCGGTGAAGATCTCCCGCAGCCTGTCACCGGGCTGGGTGGTGCGCTCCGGCCAGTCCGGGACGATCACCTTGCCGCCGGTCACCAGCGCCGCCGCCAGGAACGGCTGGGCGTTGGACAGGTCCGGCTCCACGGTCAGGTCCCGGCCGAGCAGGGCGCCCGGGGTCACCCGCCACACGTCGGGCTCGCCGCCCGACTCCGGGGTGTCCACCTGGGCGCCCACCGCGCGGAGCATGTCGACGGTCATCCGGATGTGTGGCAGGGACGGCAGCGTCGAGCCGGTGTGCCGGACCTCCACGCCCTGGTTGAAACGCGGCGCGGACAGCAGCAGGGCGCTGACGAACTGGGACGACGAGGAGGCGTCCACCTCCACGGTGCCGCCGTCCAGGGCGCCGCCGCCGTGCACCGTCATCGGCAGCGCGCCGCGGTCGTCGTCGTCGATACGGGCACCCAGCCGGCGCAGCGCGTCGATGACCCCGTTCAGGGGACGCTCGTACGACCGCGGGTCGCCGTCGAAGCGGACCGGGCCGTCGGCCAGCGTGGCGACCGGGGGCAGGAACCGCATCACCGTGCCGGCGTTGCCGACGTCGACGGTGGCCGGGCCGTGCAGGCCCGTCGGGAGCACCCGCCAGGCCTCGCCCGTGCCGTCGGGTCCGACGCCCTCCTCGATCTCCACGCCCATGGCGCGCAGGGCGCCCGCCATCAGCAGCGTGTCGCGGGAGCGCAGCGGGCGGCGCAGCCAGCCCGGCTCGGAGGCGAGGGCGGCGAGCACGAGGGCACGGTTGGTCACCGACTTGGACCCGGGCACGTGGACCGTCGCGTCGACGGCTCCGCTTGCGTACGGGGCGTGCCAGAGGGCGGTGTGCGTGGGGTTCGGGGCCATGGGGCCACTCTATAAGGAGGGGCGTGACAGGGCCGTTCGTCACCCGCGTCCGCGGCGGCCGGCCCGCGCGGCCGACGCCCGCGTGTGCGGTCGGCGTCACAGCCCCAGCAGCCACCTGCCCCCGCCCAGCAGCGAGCACAGCGACACCGCGTGGAACAGGAAGAGCCACAGCCCCGCCGGTACGTGCGTCAGCCGGGACAACTGGTCGGCGTCCGAGTCCCCCGCGCCCCCGCGCGCCCGCTTGGCCTGGAGCTCGAAGGCCGGACGCACCCCGCCGAGCAGCAGGAACCACACCACCGCGTACGCGAACGCCGCCTGCACCTGGGGCCCGGTCAGCCACGACACCAGCACGAACGTGCCGCCCGTGACCAGCACCGACACCGCCCCGTAGGCATTGCGGATCATCACCAGCATCGCCACCAGCAGCGCCGTCGCCAGCCACAGCAGCAGCGTGATGCGCCCGTCACCGAGCAGGGCGGCGCCGCCCAGGCCGAGCAGCGGGGGAGCGGTGTAGCCGGCGGCGGCGGTGAGGATCATGCCGATGCCGTGCGGTTTGCCGCGGCTGACCGTCAGGCCGCTGGTGTCCGAGTGCAGCCGTATCCCCGTCAGCGTGCGGCCGGTGAGCAGCGCCACCAGACCGTGCCCGCCCTCGTGCGCGATGGTGATGGCGTTGCGGGACACCCGCCACAGCCCGGGGGGCACGACCACGGCGGCCGCGACGACCAGAGTGGCCACCACGACCCACACATCGGGGTCGGGCTGGGTGCCGGACACCTCGTCCCAGAGGGAGCCGAGCGACGCGGACGCGGTGCTGACCATGCTTTCCATGTGTTTCGGATCGCTCCCTGTGTGCGTACGGAGTCTGGCAGTGTTGCACGTATGTGCGGACGGTATGCAGCGAGTCGCAGGCCCGAGGATCTCGCAGGAATCTTCGAGATCGAGACGTGGGAGCCGGAGGAGACCCTGGAGCCCGATTTCAACGTGGCGCCGACCAAGGAGGTCTACGCCGTTCTCGACCGTGCCCTCAAAGACGTGCCGGACCCGCGCCCGGTTCGGCAGCTGCGCAAGCTGAAGTGGGGACTGGTGCCCTCCTGGTCGAAGACCCCCGAGGGCGCCGCCCGGATGATCAACGCCCGCGCGGAGACCGTCCACGAGAAGCCGTCCTACCGCCGGGCCTTCTCGACCCGGCGCTGCATCCTGCCCGCCGACGGCTACTACGAGTGGGTCACCGGCAAGCAGGAGCGGGAGCTGGAGGTCGAGGGCAGGAAGAAGCGGCCCCGCAAGCAGCCCTACTTCGTGACACCGGCCGACGGCTCCGTCTTCGCCATGGCCGGGCTGTACGAGTTCTGGCGCGACCGGACGCTGCCCGACGACCACCCCCAGGCCTGGTGGGTGACGTGCTCGGTCATCACCACGGAGGCGGAGAGCAGCCCGCTCGCCGTCTCCCCGGAGGACGGCCCGCACGCCCTCGCCGAGATCCACCCGCGCATGCCGCTGATGCTCACCCCCGACCGCTGGGACGCCTGGCTGGACCCCGCCCGCACCGACGTCGACGAGCTGCGCGAGCTGCTCGCCCCGCCGCCCGCCGGCCTGATGCGCGCCTACCCGGTCGCCACGGCGGTCAGCAACGTCCGCAACAACGGACCGGAGCTGCTGAAGGAGCTGGCCGCGCCCGAAGAGGGCACACTCTTCTGACGTGACCCCCCACACGCCAGACATGACTGACACGCCAGACACGACAGACACGCCAGGCACGCCCGTCACGGCCGAGACCGTCGAGACGGAGGCGGGCACCGCCCGCGTCACCTGGCACCGTGCCCACGGCCGCGCCCGCCTCGTCCTCGCGGTGAGCCACGGCGCCGGCGGCGGCATCGAGGCCCGGGACCTGAGGGCGCTCGCCGCCGCGCTGCCCGCGCACGGAGTGAGCGTCGCCCTCGTCGAGCAGCCCTGGCGGGTGGCCGGCAAGAAGGTGGCCCCCGCGCCGAAGACCCTGGACACCGGCTGGCGCGGCATCTGGCCCGCGCTGGCGGAACCGGGCCTGCCGGTGATCTCGGCGGGGCGCAGCGCCGGCGCCCGCGTCGCCTGCCGCACCGCTGCGGAACTCGGCGCCCGCGCGGTGCTCGCCCTGAGCTTCCCCCTGCACCCCCCGGGCAGGCCCGAGAAGTCCCGCGCCGACGAGCTGCTGGGCGCGGGCGTGCCCACCCTCGTCGTCCAGGGCGGCAACGACCCGTTCGGCAGGCCCGGGGAGTTCCCCGAGGGGGCCTACGAACTCGTGGAGGTCCCGCACGCCGATCACGGCCTCGCCGTGCCCAAGCGGGCGGACATCAGCCAGGACCGGGCCCTGGCGGTCGTCACCGGCGCCGTCGTGCGGTGGACCGGCACGCTCCGCTGAGACGTGCGCCGGGAATGCCCCGGCGGCTCCGGCTGTTGGGACGGTCGTACGTGCCGGTGACGGCACCACCGTCGTAGGAGAGGAAGTCCGCCGCATGGGTTCCACCTTGTGCCCGCGCCCCAGTGCTCGCGCCGACCTGGACTGGACGGTGCTGCACGCGGCGAAGACCGCCCCTGTTCGGGCGGCGGGCGGACCGGATCGTCGTCTATCCTCCGATTCGGGTGAGACCGGCTTCGGTCTCACGACGACACTGGAGGAGGTGGGTCCGGTTCCCGGTACCGACGCAGGGACCGAACACGGCCAGGCGGAGCGGCCCGAAGGCGGGGGCGGCAGAGCGGAGTCGGCCGAGGAGCGCAGTGCGCGCTTCGAGCGGGACGCGCTCGAGTTCCTCGACCAGATGTACTCGGCCGCACTGCGCATGACGCGCAACCCGGCCGACGCGGAGGACCTGGTCCAGGAGACGTACGCCAAGGCGTACGCGTCCTTCCACCAGTTCCGCGAAGGCACCAACCTCAAGGCGTGGCTGTACCGGATCCTCACCAACACCTTCATCAACTCCTACCGCAAGAAGCAGCGTGAACCGCAGCGCAGCGCGGCCGAGGAGATCGAGGACTGGCAGCTCGCGCGTGCCGAGTCGCACATGTCGACGGGACTGCGCTCCGCCGAGTCGCAGGCGCTGGACCACCTGCCCGACTCGGACGTCAAGGAAGCGCTTCAGGCGATCCCCGAGGAGTTCCGCATCGCGGTGTACCTCGCCGATGTCGAGGGCTTTGCCTACAAGGAGATCGCCGACATCATGGGGACACCCATCGGTACGGTGATGTCCCGGCTGCACCGGGGGCGCCGCCAGCTGCGCGGCATGCTCGAGGACTACGCGCGTGAGCGCGGACTGGTCCCGGCGGGTGCCGGGGAGTCGAACGAAGCGAAAGGCTCGGGGTCATGAGCTGCGGAGAGCCGCACGAGACGGATTGCAGCGAAATCCTCGATCATCTCTACGAGTTCCTCGACCGTGAGATGCCGGACTCGGACTGCGCGAAGTTCGAGCACCACTTCGAGGAATGCTCGCCCTGCCTGGAGAAGTACGGGCTCGAGCAGGCGGTGAAGAAGCTGGTCAAGCGCTGCTGCGGGCAGGACGACGTGCCCGGCGACCTGCGTTCCAAGGTCATGGGCCGGATCGACCTGATCCGCTCCGGCCAGGCCGTCCCCGACCAGGACGTCACGGCCACCCCGCAGGAGTCCTGACCTCCCGCCGCACCCCGGCCCCCGTGTCACTCGTACGTGCTAATCCGCGGGCTGTCCGCCCGTGGAGGCAGCCCCCGCCGCCCTAGGCTCCTGAGCCTGGCGGACGGCAGGCCGAGACGGGGCGGGCACGGTCGGGGAGGGGCTCATGGAGGCGTTACCGGCACGGGCCCGCGCGTATGTCGCCGGTGTGACCCTGTCGGCCCTGCTCTGTCTGCCGCCCCTCCCGGCGCTCCCGTCACCGGGACTCCCGCCGGACGCCCCGATCCCCTGGACGCCGGTCCTCCTGCTCGCCGCGCTGTACGCCGGGTGCGAGCGTCTCGCCCGGTCGCGCCTCGTCCCCGCCCCGTACCCGGGCGGCATCTTCCACCCCGTGCTGCTGGCCGGGGCCTTCCTGCTGCCGCCGCAGGCCGCGGCGCTCGTCGCGCTGCCCGGGGCGCTGCTGCTCCCCGTGGACCAGCGGCCGTACCCGGTGCGCAGGCTCTGGCGGGCCGGTCGGCTGGTGCTCGCCGTGGCCGCCGCGAGCCGGGCCCACCTGGCGGCCGGGGGCCGCGACGCCGTGGCGGACTGCGACGTACCGGGCGCGCTCGCGGCGGCCGGGGCCGCGGTCGTGGCGTTCTGCCTGGTGCTCACCCTGCTCGACGGCGTCCCGGGGCCGGCGGTCGGCGGCAGCCCGCGCGGACGGCTCGGGGCGGTGCCCGCCGCATGGTGGCGGCGGTTTGCGAGGTCGCTGGCACCGCTCGCCGTGCACGGTCTCGCCGGGCTGATGATGGCCCTGCTGTGGCGCAGCGCGTACGGCCCCGTGGCGGCGCTGTTCGTGCTGCTGCCCATGGGCGTCTCGTGGTGGGCATTCGCCCAGTACCACCGCGAGCGGGCCGCCCATCGGGCCACGATCCGCGCGCTCGTCCAGGCCGTCGACATCAAGGACGGCTACACGCGCGGGCACAGCGAACGCGTCGGACGTGCCTCCATGATGATCGCGCGCGAACTCGGCCTGGACGACGAACGCGTCGAGGTGCTGCGCTTCGCGGGCATCCTGCACGACGTCGGCAAACTCGGCGTGCCCACCCGGCTGCTCACCAAGGACGGCCCGCTGACCCCCGAGGAACGCCGGGTGATCGAACTGCACCCCGAGTACGGGCACGAGATGGTCCGGGGCATCTCCTTCCTCGGCGAGGCCCGCGCGGCGGTGCTGCACCACCACGAGCGCCTCGACGGCTCCGGCTACCCCTACGGGCTGGCGGGCGGTCAGATCCCCGAGTCCGCCCGGGTCGTGGCCGTCGCCGACGCCTTCGACGCGATGACCTCCACCCGCTCCTACAGCAGGGCGCGACCCGTGCCGGTCGCGCTGGAGGAACTCCGCCGCTGCGCGGGCAGCCACTTCGACCCGCGCATGGTGGGCGCGCTGGTACGGGCGATCGGCCGGACGGGATGGCATCCCGCGGTGACCGCCGACGAGGCCCGCGCCACCGCCGTGCCCGGCCCCGCCGCCCCGGTCACCGACCGGCCGGGGGCGCACCGGTGAGGCCCCGCCTGCACACCGCCGTGCACGCCCTCGCCGCCCTCCTCGCCGCCGCCGCCCTCGCCGGCACCCTCCGCGACGGCGTCGGGGAACGGGGCGCCGCCCTGGCCTTCGGGGTGCTCGTCACCGTCGGCGAAGTCACCCGGCGCGGCGGGACCCGGATTCGGGAGGCCGCCCCGCTCGCCGCCGCCGGATCGCTGTCGTACGCGCTGCTCGGGGAGATCGCCGGTCGCCCCGCCCACCACGGCGCCGCCCAGGTCGTCACCGTGGTGCTCGCCGCGACCCTGCTCGGCAGCGTCCCGCGGGTCGGGCGCGGCGACGGACCCACCCTCGACACGGCGGCCCGCCGGGTGCTGACCGTCGGTTGCGTCGCCGTGTGCTTCCAGCCCCTCTCCGCGCGGGGCGTGTTCGACGACTGGGGCGGGCCCGCGCAGGCGCTGCTGCTGCTCGCCCTGCTGTCCCTCACCGCCCTGTGCGACGCCGTGCTCGCCGCCGCGCTCGCCCACTCCCGCACCGGCTGGCCCTTCCCGCCGCTGCTGCGCGACGAACTGCGGGCCGTCCCCGGCATCGGCGCCGCCGTCATCGCCACCGGCGCGGTGATGGCCCTCGGCGTCGCGGTCGTCGGGCTGTGGGCGCTGCCCGTCTTCTCCGTGCCCCTGCTGCTCGCCCAGCTGTCCTACCGGCGGTACGCGGCCGTGCGCGCCACCTACCGGCAGACCATCGCCTCCCTCGCGCGGGCCACCGAGATCGCCGGGTACACCCCCGCCGGGCACGCCCGCCGGGTCGCCGCGCTCAGCCAGGCGGTGGGCCGGGACCTCGGACTGACCGAACCGGAGCTGACCGTCCTGGAGTACGCGGCCCTGATGCACGACATCGGCCAGCTCAGCCTCGTCGACCCGGTCCCCGCCGGAGCCACCGCCGTCCTGCCGGTCACCGAACAGCGGCGGATCGCACTGCTCGGCGGCGCGGTCGTACGCCGGACCGGGGTCGATCCCCGGGTGGCCCGGATCGTCGAACGCCAGGCCGATCCGCACGGGGAGCAGCCGCTCGCCGCGCGGATCGTGCGGGCGGTGAACGCGTACGAGGAGAAGTCCAGGGAAGGAGGTCCCGGCGGGCCGCTGACCGCGCTGGAGGAACTGCGGCTCGCTGCCGCCGGGGAGTACGCGCCGGAGGTCGTCGAAGCACTGGCCCGGGTCCTGTCACGGAATGCGGAGGAGGCGCGTGAGTACCCGGAAAGCCCGCGGTGACAGCCGCGAACAGGGCTGTCTGACCCCGTACGAGGCTGGGTAACCCATGGGTAATGAGCGTCCTCGTGGCCGTACGTGGTTGGATGCGAAGGAGAGGGTGTCCGGGGGCGCGGATCGGATCGGCCGGCCCACCGAACGGAACTGGCAGGCGGGAATCGTGAGGATCTTCGGCAAGGGACGGCACCGGCCCTCCGCCTCCTGGCGGCAGGCCACGGACCGCGCGTTCACGCTCATCGGCGACGGCCGGTACGAGGACGCGGGCGCGCTGCTGACACGTGCCGCCGACCTGGAACCCTGGCTGTCGGAGTCCTGGTTCAACCTCGCCCTGCTGCACAAGTTCCGCCACGACTGGGAGCAGGCGCGCGCCGCCGGTCTGCGTGCCGTGGCGCTGCTCGACCGCGACACCGGCGCTCCGGACTGGTGGAACGTCGGCATCGCCGCCACCGCCCTGCAGGACTGGCCGCTGGCCCGGCGGGCCTGGCAGGCCTACGGACTGAAGGTGCCCGGCCCGGCCACCGACTCCGGTGAGCCCCTCGGCATGGAGCTGGGCAGCGCGGCCGTCCGGCTGTCCCCGGAGGGCGAGGCGGAGGTCGTGTGGGGCCGGCGTCTGGACCCCGCGCGGATCGAGGTGCTGTCCATTCCGCTGCCGTCCTCCGGGCGCCGCTGGGGCGAGGTCGTGCTGCACGACGGCGTGCCGCACGGCGAGCGCAGCACGGCCGCCGGCCACACCTACCCGGTGTTCGACGAGATCGAGTTGTGGGCGCCCTCGCCGGTGCCGACCTGGGTGGTGCTGCTGGAGGCCGCGACCGAGGCCGACCGGGACGCGCTGGAACAGCTGGCCTCCGACGCCGGTTTCGCCGCCGAGGACTGGTCCTCCTCGGTGCGGCTGCTGTGCCGGATGTGCTCGGAGTCCCGGATGCCGTCCGACGAGGGCGAGGGCGAGCACCTCGACCCGCACGACCACAGCGAGCCCGGGCATCCCGGGCCGCTGGGCCATGTCACGGACGGGCAGTCGTGGGTCCCGGAGCGCGAGTGCGGTCTGGCCGCGCCGGCTTCGCTGGTCCGGGGGTTGCTCGACGGCTGGGTCGCGGACAGCCCGGACTCGCGGGACTGGCGGGATCTCGAAGAGGTCTGCTGAGCTCGGGCGCCGCACCGTACCCTTGTCAGGTCAAACCCCGTTTTCCCAGGAAGGCACACCTCGGTCATGGCTCAGCAGGACACCGATCAGCAGCACGCGGGCGTGCTCCCTGTCGACGACGAGGGGTACGTCATCGATACGGAGGACTGCGAGGAGCGCGAGGCGGCCTGGCGGGAGCGCGGCACCTCGCGCCCGATCACGGTGGTCGGCAACCCGGTGCTGCACCAGGAGTGCAAGGACGTCACCGACTTCGGCGAGGAGCTCCAGCAGCTGGTCGCCGACATGTTCGCCAGCCAGCGCACCGCCGAGGGCGTGGGCCTGGCCGCCAACCAGATCGGCGTCGACCGGAAGGTCTTCGTCTACGACTGCCCGGACGACGAGGGCGTGCGGCACACCGGGGTGATCTGCAACCCGAAGCTGGTCGAACTGCCCGCCGAGCGGCGCCGGCTGGACGACAGCAGCGAGGGCTGTCTGTCGGTGCCCACCGCGTACGCGTCGCTGGCCCGCCCCGACTACGCCGAAGTGACCGGGCAGGACGAGAAGGGCAACCCGGTCCGGGTACGGGGCACCGGCTACTTCGCACGGTGTTTGCAGCACGAGACCGACCACCTCTACGGCTACCTGTACATCGACCGGCTCTCCAAGCGGGAACGCAAGGACGCGCTGCGGCAGATGGCCGAGAACGAGCCGCGCTACCCCGTGGTCGCCAACGACTGACGGCGGCGGGAGCCCCTCCACCGCCCCGCGCACGGCGCCCGGCCGGACCCCTCTCCGGCCGGGCGCCGTGCGTCTTCGTGTGCGGAGAAGTAGTGAAAGAAGCAAATCCGTTCCCACAACGGTCAGTTGTGGTGCTGAATGGAGGTGCGGGGATACGCGCGGCGTGCGCCCGGCTCGGGGGGCGGGCGCGCGCCGACTGGCGGCTGAGAGGGGATTGTTCGTGCATGCTTTGTCACACGGCACCACATCGACACCGACCACCATCGCAGTTCCACCGGCGCTGTCTCTTCCGGTGATCGAGACGGCGTTTCCCCGGCAACTCCATCCGTATTGGCCGACGCTTCAGGTGACGACCAGGGCGTGGCTGCTCGAAAAGCGGCTCATGCCCGCGGACAAGGTGGAGGAATATGCCGACGGCCTGTGCTACACCGACCTTATGGCGGGGTACTACATGGGCGCCCCCGACGAGGTCCTCCAGGCGATAGCGGACTACAGCGCGTGGTTCTTCGTCTGGGACGACCGGCACGACCGCGACATCGTGCACGGCCGCCCCGCCGCCTGGCGGCGGCTCAAGGACAGGCTGCACACGGCCCTCGACAGCCCCGGGGACCACCTCCGCCACGAGGATCCGGTGGTCGCGGGGCTCGCGGACAGCGTGCTGCGGCTGTACGGGTTCCTGCCGGACAGCTGGAACACCCGGTTCGCCCGGCACTTCCATGCCGTGATCGAGGCGTACGACCAAGAATTCCACAACCGTACGGAGGGGATCGTCCCCACCGTCGAGGAGTACCTGGAACTGCGTCGGCTCACTTTCGCGCACCGGATCTGGACCGATCTGCTCGAACCGAGCGCCGGAAGCGAACTCCCGGAGACGGTGCGGGAGAACCCGGCATACCGGAAGGCGGCACTGCTCAGTCAGGAATTCGCCGCCTGGTACAACGACCTGTGCTCACTCCCGAAGGAAATAGCGGGAAACGAGGTGCACAATCTCGGAATCAGTCTCGTCGTCCACGAAGGGCTGACGCTCGAAGAAGCGATCGCCGATATCAGGCATCGCGTGGAGGAATGCATCCGCGAATTCCAGGAAGCCGAGAGGGAAGCCTTACGGTTCGCCGACGTCCTGGACGACGGCACGGTGGGAGGAAAGGAGACGGGCGCTGCCGTACGCACATGCGTCGGCAATATGCGGAACTGGTTCAGTTCCGTCTACTGGTTCCACCACGAGTCCGGACGGTACCGGGTCGACAGCTGGGACGACCGGTCCACACCCCCGTACGTCGACAACGAAGCGGCAGGTGAGAAATGACCGTCGAATCGGTGAAGCCCGGTCAGTCCGGGACGACCGCACTGCACGAGCCGCCCCTGGCCGGCGGAGGACTCCCGGTCCTCGGCCACGGCTGGAAGCTGGCGCGCGACCCCCTGGCGTTCATGTCCGCGCTGCGCGACCACGGTGACGTGGTGCGGCTGAAGCTCGGACCGAAGACGGTGTACGCCGTCACCACCCCCGCCCTCACCGGGGCGGTGGCCCTGAGCCCGGACTACATCATCGCCGGACCGCTGTGGGAGTCCCTGGGGGACCTGCTCGGCGACGAGGGCGTGGCCACCGCCAACGGCCCGCTCCACCGGCGCCAGCGCCGCACCATCCAGCCCGCCTTCCGACTCGACGCGATCCCCGCCTACGGGCCGATCATGGCGGAGGAGGCGTACGCGCTCGTGGAGCGCTGGAGCTCCGGCGAGGAACTCGACATCACGGCGGAGTCCTTCCGGGTGGCCGTGCGGATCGCCGCCCGCTGCCTGATGCGCGGCAGCTACATGGACGCCCGCGCGGAGCGCATCTGCACCGACCTCGCCGCACTGTTCAGCGGCATGTACCAGCGCATGGTGGTACCGCTGGGACCGCTCTACAAGGTTCCGCTTCCCGCCAATCGGGAATTCAACCGGGCCTTGGCCGATTTGCACGTCCTGGTCGACGAGATCGTCGCCGACCGACGGGCAAGCGGTCAAAAGCCGGACGATTTGCTGACGGCTTTGCTGGAGGCGAAGGACGACAATGGCGAGCCCATCGGGGAACAGGAGATCCACGATCAGGTCATCGCCATCCTCACCCCCGGAAGTGAAACCGTCGGGTCCACGATCATGTCGCTCCTCCTGGTTCTCACCGAGCACCCGGAACTCGGTGACAAGATCCGCGACGAGGTGAAAGCCGTCGTCGGTGACCGTCCGGTCGCATTCGATGACGTCCGAAAGCTGACGTACACCGCGAATGTCGTCACGGAGACCCTGCGGCTCTATCCGGCCGTATGGATATTGACCCGCCGTGCGGTGGCCGAGACGGAACTCGGCGGATACCGCATTCCCAAGGGGGCGGATGTCATCTACAGTCCGTACGCCATCCAGCGCGACCGGCGGTCGTACGAGCGGCACGAGGAGTTCGACCCGGACCGCTGGCTCCCCGAGCGGTCGGGGGAGGTGCCCAAGTACGCGATGAGCCCGTTCAGCGTGGGCAACCGGAAGTGCCCCAGCGACCACTTCTCGATGGCCGAGCTCACGCTCCTCACGTCGGTGATCGCCTCGGCCCACCGGTTCGAGCACGTGTCCGGTTCGGACGCCCGGCCCCGGATCGGCATCACGCTGCGGCCGCGCCGGCTGATGCTGCGGGCACTGCCCCGCTGACCGGCGGCACGGCGCGCGTTCAGGCGGCCTCCGGGCCCCTGAACGTGCGCCGGTAGGCCTGCGGGGTGGTCCCCACGGCGCGTACGAAGTGATGGCGCAGCGCCGCCGCGTTGCCGAAGCCGGTGCGGCCCGCGATCGCGTCCACGGTCTCGTCCGTCGCCTCCAGCAGCCGCTGGGCGAGCAGCACCCGCTGGCCCAGGATCCAGCGGTAGGGCGTGGTGCCGGTCTCCTGCTGGAAGCGGCGGGCGAAGGTGCGCGGGGACATGTGGGCGCGGGCGGCCAGCTGTTCGACGGTGGTCTCCTCGTCGAGATGCCGCTCCATCCACACCAGCACCTCGGAGACGGTGTCGCCCCCGGGCCGCGGCAGCGGACGCTCGATGTACTGGGCCTGGCCGCCGTCCCGGTGCGGGGGCACCACCATGCGCCGGGCGATCTTGTTCGCGACCTCGGGTCCCTGCTCCTTGCGCACCAGATGCAGACAGGCGTCGATGCCCGCGGCGGTGCCGGCGGAGGTGATCACCGGGTCCTCGTCGACGTAGAGCACGTCCGGTTCCACGGTCAGATGGGGGTACTGCCTGGTCAGCTCCCCCGCGTGCTTCCAGTGGACGGCGGCGTGCCGGCCGTCGAGGAGCCCGGCGGCGGCGAGCACGAAGACCCCGGAGCAGACGCTGAGCACCCGGGCGCCCCGGTCCACTCCCCGGCGCAGCGCGTCCAGCAGCTCGGGCGGGAACTCCCGGGAGACGTAGGAGGAACCGGCGGGCACGGCGATGAGGTCGGCCGTCTCCAGACGCTCCAGGCCGTGCTCGACCTGGAGCGCGAAGCCGGTGCTGCTGCGCACGGTGGGGCCGTCCGCCGAGGCGACGGCGAAGTCGTAGGACGGCAGCCCGTCGTCACTGCGGTCGATCCCGAAGACCTCGCAGACCACGCCGAGTTCGAAGGGGTTCACACCGTCGAGGAGCACGGCGGCCACGTTCCGGAGCATGACCCCAGTGTGCCGCGCGATTGGCAGTAAATCGAGGGTGTACGGCAGCCCTGCCACTGCCGGTAAGGAGCGTAGGGCGCGACAGTGGTGTCCATGGATACGACACACGCACAAGCACTGATCGGAATGCTGACCGTTCTCGGACTGCTGGCGCTGATGGTTCTGCCCGCCGTGTTCGGCATCGTGCACGACCGTCGCATCGACCGGCAGCTCCGCCGGGCCGAGACCGGACCGGAGACCCTCCGTGCCGCAGCCGGCCCGGCCCGCCCCGAACGGAGCGCCGCCTCCCACCGCACCGCACGTGCGGCGTGAGGCGGCGCCGGGGAACACGTCCCGCTAGAAGTCCTCGTCCAGGTCGACCGTGCCCTCCACGGCGACCTGGTACGCGGACGGGCGCCGCTCGAAGAAGTTCGTCAGCTCCTGGACGCCCTGGAGCTCCATGAAGGAGAACGGGTTCTCCGAGCCGTACACCGGAGCGAAGCCCAGCCGCACCAGCCGCTGGTCCGCGACACACTCCAGGTACTGCCGCATCGACTCGGTGTTCATGCCGGGCAGCCCGTCCCCGCACAGGTCACGCGCGAACTGCAACTCCGCCTCGACCGCCTCGCGCAGCATGTCGGTGACCTGCTGTCCGAGCTCCTCGTCGAACAGCTCCGGCTCCTCCTTGCGCACGGTGTCGACCACGTCGAAGGCGAACGACATGTGCATCGTCTCGTCCCGGAACACCCAGTTGGTGCCGGTCGCCAGACCGTGCAGCAGACCCCGGCCGCGGAACCAGTACACGTAGGCGAACGCCCCGTAGAAGAACAGGCCCTCGATGCACGCGGCGAAGCAGATCAGGTTCAGCAGGAACCGGCGCCGGTCCGCCTGTGTCTCCAGCCGGTCGAGCTTCTCCACCGAGTCCATCCACCGGAAGCAGAACTCCGCCTTCTCCCGGATGGACGGGATGTTCTCCACGGCCGCGAAGGCCGCCGCCCGGTCGTCCGGATCGGGCAGGTAGGTGTCGAGCAGCGTCAGATAGAACTGGACGTGCACGGCCTCCTCGAACAGCTGCCGCGACAGATACAGCCGCGCCTCCGGGGAGTTGATGTGCTTGTAGAGGGTCAGCACCAGGTTGTTCGCCACGATCGAGTCACCGGTCGCGAAGAAGGCGACCAGCCGGCCGATGAGGTGCTGCTCCTCGGGGCTGAGCTTCGCCAGGTCGGCGACGTCCGAGTGGAGGTCCACCTCCTCCACGTGCCAGGTGTTCTTGATCGCGTCCCGGTAGCGCTCGTAGAAGTCGGGGTAGCGCATGGGGCGCAGCGTCAGCTCGAAGCCGGGGTCGAGCAGGTTCTTGTCGGTCATCACTGGCAGGCCTCGCAGGACTCGGGGTTTTCCAGGGAGCAGGCGACCGCCTCGGGGTCCGGGGCGGCCTGCACGGGGACGGTGGACCGGGCGGCGGCGCGGGCGATCCGCGTCGCCGGGCGGGAACGCAGGTAGTACGTGGTCTTCAGGCCCTGCTTCCAGGCGTACGCGTACATCGAGGAGAGCTTGCCGATGGTCGGTGTCTCCAGGAACAGGTTCAGCGACTGCGCCTGGTCGAGGTACGGAGTACGGGCGGCGGCCATGTCGATCAGGCCACGCTGCGGGATCTCCCAGGCGGTGCGGTACAGGGCGCGGACGTCCTCGGGGATCCAGGTGAAGCCCTGCACCGAGCCGCCCGCCTCGCGCAGCGCCTCACGGGTGCGGGCGTCCCACACGCCGAGCCGCTTGAGGTCGTCCACCAGGTACGAGTTGACCTGGAGGAACTCACCCGACAGCGTCTCGCGCTTGAACAGGTTGGACACCTGCGGCTCGACGCATTCGTAGGCGCCCACGATGGAGGCGATGGTGGCGGTCGGGGCGATCGCGAGGAGCAGGGAGTTGCGCAGCCCGGTCCTGGCCATCCGCTCGCGCAGTGCCGCCCAGCGCTCCGGCCAGGTGGTCTCGACGCCGTAGTGGTCGGGATGGAGCACGCCCCGCGCGGTGCGCGTCTTCTCCCAGGCCGGCAGCGGGCCGTGGCGTTCCGCCAGGTCGGCCGAGGTCTCGTACGCGGCGAGCATGATCCGCTCGGCGATGCGGGTGGAGAGGGCCTTGGCCTCGGGGGAGTCGAAGGGCAGCCGCAGCTGGAAGAAGACGTCCTGCAGACCCATGGCGCCGAGGCCGACCGGGCGCCAGCGGGCGTTGGAACGGCCCGCCTGCTCGGTCGGGTAGAAGTTGATGTCGACGACCCGGTCGAGGAACGTCACGGCCGTACGCACCGTCTCGTCCAGGCGCTCCCAGTCGATGTCCCCCCGCTCCACGAAGGCGCCGAGGTTGACCGACCCCAGGTTGCAGACCGCGGTCTCCCCGTCGTCGGTGACCTCCAGGATCTCCGTGCACAGGTTCGAGGAGTGGATGACATGGCCCGGCTCGGCGGTCTGGTTGGCCGTGCGGTTCGCGGTGTCCTTGAAGGTCATCCAGCCGTTGCCGGTCTGTGCGAGGGTGCGCATCATCCGGCCGTACAGCTCACGCGCGGGAAGGGTCTTGCGGGCCAGCCCCGCCGCCTCGGCCCCGCGGTAGGCGGCGTCGAACTCCTCGCCCCACAGGTCGACCAGCTCCGGCACGTCCGACGGGGAGAACAGCGACCACTGCCCGTCGGCGTCCACCCGCCGCATGAACTCGTCCGGCACCCAGTGCGCGAGGTTCAGATTGTGCGTACGGCGGGCGTCCTCACCGGTGTTGTCGCGCAGCTCCAGGAACTCCTCGACGTCCAGGTGCCAGGTCTCCAGGTAGACCGCCGCCGCGCCCTTGCGCCGCCCGCCCTGGTTCACGGCGGCCACCGAGGCGTCCAGCGTCTTCAGGAACGGGACGATGCCGTTGGAATGGCCGTTGGTGCCGCGGATCAGGGAACCCCGGGCACGGATGCGGGAGTAGGCCAGGCCGATGCCGCCGGCGTGCTTGGAGAGCCGGGCGACCTGGTGGTAGCGGTCGTAGATGGAGTCCAGCTCGTCCTTGGGGGAGTCGAGGAGGTAGCAGGACGACATCTGGGGGTGCCGGGTGCCGGAGTTGAACAGCGTGGGGGAGGAGGGCAGGTAGTCCAGGCGGCTCATCAGCCCGTAGAGCGCGGCGACCTCGTCCACCGAGCGGGCGCTGTCGTCCCCGGCGAGACCGGCGGCGACCCGCAGCAGGAAGTGCTGGGGCGTCTCGACGACCTTGCGGGTGACCGGGTGCCGCAGCAGGTAGCGGCTGTGCAGGGTGCGCAGGCCGAAGTAGCCGAAGCGGTCGTCGGCGCCGGGGTCGATCAGCGCGTCGAGCCGGCCGGCGTGCAGCCGGACGAACGCGGCGGTCCGGTCGGCGACCAGGCCCTCGCGGTGCCCGGTCGCGACGGACCCGGTGAAGGAGGTGACGCCCTGCGAGGCGGCCTCGGCGCGTACGGAGAGGGTCAGCAGCCGGGCGGCGAGCCGCGAGTAGGCGGGGTCCTCGGAGATGAGCCCGGCCGCCGCCTCGGTGGCCAGCTCCCGCAGCTCCGCCTCGTCGGCGGACGCGGACCGGCCGCGCAGCGCGGCGGCGGCGACCCGGCCGGGGTCGGCGCCCCGCAGGTCGGCGGACAGCTCGGTCAGGGTCCGCAGCAGCGCGGCACCGGGGCCCTCGCTCTCCCGGGTCACGTCGATCGCTGAAGCCGGATCGGCTGGCGCGATGGTCACGTGGGGCTCTCCCTCGCTCGGCACGGGGCCTCGAAGAGCGCAGGGGGCAGTACACGAACGCACGGGGCGTCGCGTCCACCGGCCCATTCCGCGAGGCCCGGACGTCGGGCACCCGGACCGGACGGCCGGGCGCACTGTCGGCAGGTCCTCGGACTGACGCCCACGCACACGCGGGCATGGGTACACCGTTGCGGGACAGTTCCGGATTCACACCGGATTCCCCTGCGGCGACAGCGAGCACGAGCATACATCTTGTGCCGGGTGCCGCCGACAGCCCCATATCTTGTGTCGCGTCGGTGTCAGAGCGTCAGTGTGTAGGCGAGGAGCATGAGGTCGTCCACGTCCGGCAGCGGGTTCCAGTCGCGTTCGGGTGCGCGGGTGAAGCCCAGCCGCTCGTAGATGCGGTGGGCGGAGCGCATCGTGGGCTGGGTCGACAGCACGATCGCCCGGCAGCCCTCGGTGGCCCGTGCCCGGTCGACGCAGGCCCGCACCAGGGCCTCCCCGGCGCCCCGGCCCCGGGCCGCGTGGGCGACCGCGAGCATCCGTATCTCCGCCTCGCCGGGCCCGGCTATGTCGCCCATCGGCCCGCCGCCCGGCACGAAGGTCACCCCGCCCAGCACCGTCCCGTTCTCCTCGGCGACCAGCACCTCGGCGGCGGCCGCCCGCTCCGCCACGTCCCGGAGCCGGTCGAGATACGGGTCGCTCTCCCCGAAGTCCAGCAGCCCGTCCCGCAGATAGGCCTGCGCGGTGATCTCACCGAGTTCCCCGTACTCGCCGGGCCGCGCCGGCCGGATGACGATGTCCATGAGGGGAGTGTGCCGGACGGGTACGACAACGGGCCGCCGGTTTTTCCCGGCGGCCCGTCACCCGACGGGGTGTCAGTGGCTGCTGCCCGCCGTGGCCGGCGGGAGCTCCGCCGCGACGCCGGGGTCGCCCGCGTCCGCCGTGTAGTCCTCCGGCGCGGTCCGGTCGATCCCCTCGGGCGCCTTGAGGGCCCGCATGACGAAGGTCAGCACGACCGTCACCACGACATTGAGCACGAAGGCCGTGAGACCGATGTAGCCGATCTCACCGATGCCCGGGATCTCCTTCGCGGACCCGCCGAAGTGCTTCTGCGTGGGCGAGGCCACCCCGTACGCGGCGACCGTGCCGTAGACCATGCCGACCGCCCAGCCGCCGATCAGCGCCCAGCGGTGGAACCAGCGGGTGAACAGGCCGCCCACCAGCGCCGGGAAGGTCTGCAGGATCCAGATGCCGCCGAGCAGCTGGAAGTTGATGGCGACCGTCTTGTCCATGGTCAGCACGAACGCCAGCGCGCCCACCTTCACCAGCAGCGAGACGATCTTGGAGACCTTGGTCTCCTGCGCCGGGGTGGCGTCCGGTCTGATGAAGTCCTTGTAGATGTTGCGGGTGAACAGGTTCGCCGCCGCGATCGACATGATCGCCGCCGGCACCAGCGCGCCGATGCCGATCGCCGCGAAGGCCACGCCCGCGAACCAGGCCGGGAACATGTTCTCGAAGAGCTGCGGGATCGCCAGCTGGCCGTTGTCGACCTCGACCCCGGCCGCGATCGCCATGAAACCGAGCAGCGCGAGCAGACCCAGCATCAGCGAGTACAGCGGCAGGATCGTGGTGTTGCGGCGGATCACCTCACGGCTGCGCGAGGACAGCGTCGCCGTGATCGAGTGCGGGTACATGAACAGCGCGAGCGCCGAGCCCAGCGCCAGCGTGGCGTACGTCCACTGGCCCGCCTCGCCCGGTACCAGCGAACCGCGCGGGGCTCCCGTGGCCGGGTTGGTCTCGCTGTACGCCTCCCGCGCGGAGGCGAAGATCTCGTCGAAGCCGCCCAGCTTCACCGGGATGTAGATGATCGCCACCGCGATCACCAGGTAGATCAGGGTGTCCTTGACGAAGGCGATCAGCGCGGGGGCCCGCAGCCCCGACGAGTAGGTGTACGCGGCCAGCACGCCGAAGGCGATCAGCAGCGGCAGGTCCTTGACGAACCAGTGGGTGCTCTCGCCGCCGCCGACGCCCATCACGTCCAGCACGGCCTGGATGCCGACCAGTTGGAGCGCGATGTACGGCATCGTCGCCAGGATGCCGGTGAGCGCGACGGCCAGCGAGAGTCCCTTCGAGCCGAACCGGCCGCGCACGAAGTCGGACGTCGTCACGTAGCCGTGCTTGTGCGACACCGACCACAGGCGGGGCAGGAAGGTGAAGATCAGCGGGTAGACCAGGATCGTGTACGGCACGGCGAAGAAGCCGGCCGCGCCCGCCGCGTAGATGGCCGCCGGCACGGCGACGAAGGTGTACGCGGTGTACAGGTCGCCGCCCAGCAGGAACCAGGTCACCCAGGTGCCGAACGAGCGCCCGCCCAGGCCCCATTCGTCGAGGGTGTGCTCGTTGGCCGCCTTGCGCCAGCGTGCGGCCAGGAAGCCCATCGCCGTGACGAGCAGGAAGAAGAAGATGAAGACGGCGAGTGCCACGCCGTTCACGCCGTCGTTCACCGAGGGTCACCGCCCTTCGAGGCCGGGCGGCGGGCGCGCTGGTCACGCTGCCAGAGCTTGTAGGCGACCATCGTCAGCAGGGTGGAGAGCAGCACCCACAGCATCTGGTACCAGTAGAAGAACGGGATGCCGATGACGACGGGGTCGGTCTTCGCGTACGAACCGACCCACAGCATGGCCACGAACGGTGCGACGAGACAGAGGGCGATGACGACGCGCACGGGCGTCACCACCGGCCCTCCTTCGGTTTCCGGGGCTTGTGACATCTGACGGTTCCGTCCCCTCACTGATCACCGGCGGTAAGGCGCAGGGAAATCTAGGTGAGGGCGCGGCGGGGTCGTAACCCCTCGTCGGCACAGCGGTATTCAGGCGCGGCTCAACCGAGAGGCAACAGCAACGAAAACCTTGTCAACCACCCGTTTTGTCGGGTTCTGGGAGGGCGTGAAACCGGTTCCGGGGGCATCGGGGTCACTCCCGGGGCGCGGGGGGCACGCCGGCGCGCCGCCGTCACTCCTGGGGGCGCTTGAGGCGCGCGACGAACTTGTACCGGTCGCCCCGGTACACCGACCGCACCCACTCCACCGGCTGCCCGTCCCGGTCCCGGGAGTGCCGGGACAGCATCAGCATCGGCAGGCCGACGTCGGTGCCGAGCAGTCCGGCCTCGCGCGGGGTGGCCAGGGACGTCTCGATCGTCTCCTCGGCCTCCGCGAGATGGACGTCGTACACCTCGGCGAGGGCGGTGTAGAGGGAGGTGTACTTCGTCAGGCTGCGGCGCAGCGCCGGGAAGCGCTTGGCGCTGAGGTGGGTGGTCTCGATGGCCATCGGCTCGCCGTTGGCCATGCGCAGCCGCTCGATGCGCAGCACCCGCCCGCCGGCCGTGATGTCGAGCAGCCCGGCGAGCCGGTCGTCGGCCGTGATGTAGCCGAGGTCCAGCAGTTGCGAGGTGGGCTCCAGGCCCTGGGCGCGCATGTCCTCGGTGTACGAGGTGAGCTGGAGCGCCTGGGACACCTTGGGCTTGGCGACGAAGGTGCCCTTGCCCTGGATCCGCTCCAGGCGCCCCTCGACCACCAGTTCCTGGAGTGCCTGGCGCACGGTGGTGCGCGAGGTGTCGAACTCCGCCGCCAGCGTGCGCTCGGGCGGGACCGGTGTGCCCGGCGGAGCCGTCTCGGTCATGTCGAGCAGGTGCTTCTTCAGCCGGTAGTACTTGGGCACACGCGCCGTACGGACCGTGGTCCCGCCCTCGTTCTCCGCACTGCTGACGTCGGTGCTCATGCTCTGCCTTCCCGGCTCCGGGTGCCGAAACGACCGACATCCCCATCGGCCGCGGCTGACATCGTGGCACGGCTCAGGGCGGGGGTGTGTCCCGCACGCTCCGTGATCCCCTTTGTATACCCCCGGGGCGAGGGCTGGTCCAGACCACGATCGCCGGTCAGATGCCCTGCCAGTCCGGCTTGTTGGCGTAGGCGTGGCGGAAGTAGTCGGCGAGCTTCAGCTTGGAGGCGGCGGCCTCGTCGACGACCACCGTGGCGTGCGGGTGCAGTTGGAGCGCGGACGCCGGGCACACCGCCGCGAGCGGGCCCTCGACGGTGGCGGCCACCGCGTCCGCCTTGCCCTCGCCGGTGGCCAGCAGGACCAGGTGACGGGCGTCCAGGATGGTGCCGATGCCCTGGGTGATGACGTGGTGCGGGACCTGGCCGATGTCACCGTCGAAGAAGCGGGCGTTGTCCACCCGGGTCTGCTCGGTGAGCGTCTTGATCCGGGTGCGGGAGACGAGCGAGGAGCACGGCTCGTTGAACCCGATGTGCCCGTCCGTGCCGATCCCGAGCAGCTGGAGGTCCACGCCGCCGGCCCCGGCCAGCTCCCTGTCGTACGCCTCGCACGCCGCCTGCACGTCCTCGGCCGCGCCGTCGGGGCCCATGAAGGCGTCCATTCCGATGCCGAGCGGCTCCAGCACCTCGCGCCGGACCACCGAGCGGTAGGACTCGGGGTGGTCGGCGGGCAGCCCCACGTACTCGTCGAGCTGGGCGATCCTCGCCCGGGAGGTGTCCACGGCGCCGGACTTCACCCGGGCCGCGAGGGCCCGGTAGACGGGCAGCGGGGTCGAACCGGTGGCGACTCCCAGCAGGGCGTCGGGTCTGCGCCGCAGCAGCTGGGCCATGGCCTCGGCGATGAGCTCGCCGCCCGCCTCGGCGTCCGCAACGATGACAACTTCCACGGTGGGCCTGCCGATCTTCAGGAGGACTCGACTGGGACGGGTCCCGACCGGCGGGACCAGGTGGTTTAGACCAATCTCAATCTAGCAGAGAGGCACGCTCCCCTCCCAGGCGGAGCCGCTCCGGGAGCCGTCCCGCGGGGCCGTCCGCCGAAATTGCCATGATGCTCCCGCCCGCGAGTGAAGTCCTACGGGATAGGCTGCATGGCGGACGCGTGTGCGCCGGGGCGGATCGGCGCCCGGCGGCAAAGAACGGCGTCCCGCGCATTTACAGGGACAGTGGTCTAGTCCACAATGCGTAGCAGAACACAGTAAGCCTGCCTTCCCCGCACAGGAAGGCGGACCGAGGATCCGGAGCTCTCTGCCCTGACTGCCCCGGCTCCTCATCCACGGCCGACCGGGACCGCACACCCCGCCGGCCGGAATTGCTCCGGGCTGCGGTGCCGGGAGGGTTGAGGGTCCCTCTCAGGCGCCGCGGCCCGCGGGTGTTTCCGGGGCCCGTACCGACCCCCGGGTACGCTCGCTGACGTGCCCTCCATGAACGAACTCGTACGCCAGCACACCGCCCTCGACGACACCGATCTCGAGTGGCTCCATCTGCTGGTCTCGGAGTGGCAACTGCTCTCCGACCTCTCCTTCGCCGACCTGGTCCTGTGGGTCCCCACCCGGGACGGCACCCGCTACGTCTCCGTCGCGCAGATGCGGCCCAACACCGGCCCGACCTCGTACCAGGACGACATGGTCGGTCATCTCGTGCCGCGCGGACGCCGGCCCATGCTGGACGCGGCCCTGGACGAGGGCCGGATCGTGCGCGAGGGCGACCCGGAGTGGCGCGAGGAGGTCCCGGTACGGGTCGAGTCCATCCCCGTCCGGCGTGAGGGCCGCGTCCTCGGCGTCATCGCGCGCAACACCAACCTGCTCACCGTGCGCACCCCGAGCCGGCTGGAGCTCACCTATCTCCAGAGCGCCTCCGACCTCGCGCAGATGATCGCGGCCGGCGCCTTCCCGTTCGCGAACCAGCAGCTGGAGATGGACGCCTCGCCGCGCGTCGGTGACGGGCTGATCCGGCTGGACGCCGACGGCATCGTCCAGTACGCCTCCCCGAACGCCCTGTCCGCCTACCACCGGATGGGGCTCGCCGCGGACCTGGTGGGCCATCACCTCGGCACCACCACCGCCGAACTGGCGCCCTCGCGCGGCCCGGTGGACGAGGCGCTGGCCAAGGTCGCCAGCGGCTGGGCGCCGCGCGAGTTCGAGATCGAGGCGAACGACGGGGTGATCCAGTTCCGGGCGATCCCGCTCAAACCCAAGGGAACGCGCATCGGCTCGCTGGTGCTGCTCCGCGACGTCACCGAACTTCGCCGCCGCGAACGCGAGTTGATCACCAAGGACGCGACCATCCGGGAGATCCACCACCGCGTGAAGAACAACCTCCAGACGGTGGCGGCCCTGCTGCGCCTCCAGGCCCGCCGCATCGGGTCCGAGCGCGGCCGCGCGGCGCTGGAGGAGGCCGTGCGCCGGGTGGGCTCCATCGCGATCGTGCACGAGACGCTGTCCCAGAACCTGGACGAGCGGGTGGAGTTCGACGAGATCGCCGACCGGGTCCTGGCGATGGTCGCCGAGATCTCCCCGGGCAAGGTCAGCGGCCGGCGCTCGGGCCGCTTCGGGATACTCGACGCCGAGGTCGCCACCCCGCTGTCGATGGTGCTGACCGAGATCCTGCAGAACGCCCTGGAGCACGGCTTCACCGAGGGGGAGACCGGCACGGTCGAGGTGTCCGCGGTCCGCGGTGGCACCACGAAGGAGGCCCGCCTGCTGGTCACCGTGCAGGACGACGGCGTGGGACTGCCCGAGGGCTTCGACCCGCACACCGCGGGCAACCTGGGCCTGCAGATCGTACGCACCCTGGTGGAGGGCGAGTTGGGCGGCACCTTCGGCATGGTGCCCGCCCCGAAGCGGGGGACCCGGGTGATCCTGGACATCCCCGTGCAGTCGGACAAGTAGCGCCGCCCGTGCCCGCGGGGCGCGTGCGGACACGGCAAAAGACCCCGGACCGGTAAGCGGTCCGGGGCTGATGCTCGTTTCTTCGGAGTTCCCCGCCCGAGCTGTTTCGGGCATCAGGGGAACTGCGCGCTGCGGCTCGGGGGCGGGAGATGCGTACGCGGTGTACGCGCCGCCAAGCTCAGGCTGTCAGCAGGGGTGTCAGGCGGAGGCCTGACGGGCCCGGTTGCGGGCGGCGCGGCGCTTCATCGCGCGACGCTCGTCCTCGCTGAGACCACCCCAGACGCCGGAGTCCTGACCGGACTCGAGCGCCCACTGGAGGCAGCTCTCGATCACCGGGCAGCGACGGCAGACGGCCTTGGCTTCCTCGATCTGCAGCAGCGCGGGACCGGTGTTGCCGATGGGGAAGAAGAGCTCGGGGTCTTCCTCGCGGCAAACGGCGTTGTGACGCCAGTCCATGGCTGCTACCTCTCCTTGGTATAACTGCACGTGCTTGTGAATGTGAACGCTTTCACGAATCCCCCAACAAGTGAAGGGCCGACCGCCAGGTTCCCTGGCGTGGTCCTTGGGTTCTGAAGAGGGGTTCCGGTGATCTGTGGAGGCCGGTGTTGCGGGCCGTCCCGATCGCCAAGAAGAGACTCGCAAACCTCGGCGGCGGATACAACCCCTTCCGGAAAGTTTTTTTTGATTCTTCGGTGTCGACTAGGTCACAGCCGTACTTCCATGGGGTGGATCCTGGCCTAAACGTTCGAGTGAAAGGACTTTCGCCCTTTCTGCTCACACAATCACACGCAGTGCACGGCGTACGCCTGTGAACGTCACGCTGGTTCGGAGCCCCAGGTGGTCACCGTCCATCTGGAGCGGCAGCGGCACCTTCGAATGCAAGGTGAAGCGGGTCAGATCGTGCCGGGAGACCACATGCTTGCCACGGGGTCCGCGCTCCGGGGACGAAGCGAGCAACTGCGTGCCATACCGGGCAACCGCGCCGGTGGACATCCGGCTCAGACCGAAGAGATCCAGACCCGTGTCGAACGAGGCCTGGGGCGACGCGTAGATCGGGCGATTGCCGAGGAACGTCCACGGCGAGGTGTTCGAGACTATGGACAGCGCCAGATCGGCGACCGGCTCCTCGCCCGGGTGCTCCAGGGTGATCACCCCGCGCCGGCGGTGCGGCTCTCCGAGCAGCTGACGGACGACCTGGCGCATGTACAGCGCGTGCGTCGACTTCCGGCCGCGCTCCCGCTGCTGCTCCACCCGGCCGACGACGCCCGCGTCGAAGCCCAGTCCCGCGTTGAAGGTGAACCAGCGGGCCGGGACCGCCTCGTCCTCGGTGCCCGGGGTGCCGGAGGCCAGACCCAGGCCCACGGTCCGCTCACGGCCCTCGCGCAGCGCGTCCAGCAGGACACCCGTCGCCTCCACGGGCTGGTTGGGCAGTCCCAGGGCGCGGGCGAAGACGTTGGTGGAGCCGCCGGGGACCACGGCGAGGCCGGGCAGGTGCTCCGGGTCCGGTCCCGCGTGCAGCAGGCCGTTGACGACCTCGTTGACCGTGCCGTCCCCGCCGAGGGCGACCACCAGGTCGATGTCGTCGCTCTCCGCCGCCTGCCGGCCCAGGTCGCGACCGTGCCCGCGGTACTCGGTGGTGACCGCCTCCAGCTTCATCTCGCTGGCGAGCGCGTGGATCAGCACATCGCGCGTGCGCGCACTTGTGGTGGTTGCCGCCGGATTGACCACGAGAAGAGCACGCATGACGTGCAGGGTACCTACTGAGCGGTACCGGGCCCAGACCGAGGCCGACCCCGCCCGGTGGTGAGGGCGTGAACCTCACCACGGGGGGCGCCCGCGGCGAGGGCTACCCTTCAGGGGTGAGCAGTGAGCGGAACCCCACGACCCCCACCACCACCGCCCCGGACGGCACCGGCCCTCGCCCGCGCCGTCTGACGTACGCCGCGGCGCTGGCCGCCCTGGAAGGGGTCGCGCTGGTGGCCATCGGTGTGTGGATGGCGGTGTTCGTCCTCACCGGTGAACCGGATGACCGTCAGCAGGCCGTCACCGGCGGAGTGACGCTGATCGCGCTCGCGCTGCTCCCGCTGATCGCCGCGCGGGGACTGTTCGCGCGGCGGAGCTGGAGCCGGGGCCCCGCCGTCATCACGCAGCTCATCGCCCTGCCGGTGGCCTACAACCTGCTGGTCTCCGACGGGGTGGCCATCCCCGCCGGCATCGCGCTCGCCCTCGTGGCGGTCACCGCGCTCGTCCTGCTGGTCAACCCCGAGACGACCCGGGCCCTCGGCATCCGAGGGCCCGGCAACGCCGGAAACTAGAGGGCGGCCCGGGCGCCCGGGTCACTCCTCCACGAGCAGCTTCTCCCGCAGCTGGGCCAGGGTGCGGGCCAGCAGCCGGGAGACGTGCATCTGCGAGATGCCGACCTCCTGCGCGATCTGCGACTGGGTCATGTTGCCGAAGAAGCGCAGCAGCAGGATCCGCTTCTCGCGCGGCGGGAGATCCTCCAGCAGCGGTTTGAGCGACTCGCGGTACTCCACGCCCTCCAGCGCCTCGTCCTCGGCGCCGAGGGTGTCGGCCACCGCCGGGGACTCGTCGTCGGTGTCGGGCACGTCCAGGGACAGCGTGGAGTACGCGTTCGCCGACTCCAGGCCCTCCAGGACCTCCTCCTCCGAGATGGCCAGCTTCTCCGCCAACTCGTGCACCGTGGGGGAGCGGCCGTGCAGCTGGGACAGCTCCGCCGTGGCCGTGGTGAGCGCCAGCCGCAGCTCCTGGAGCCGGCGCGGCACCCGCACCGCCCAGCCCTTGTCGCGGAAGTGCCGCTTGATCTCGCCGACCACCGTCGGGGTGGCGTACGTCGAGAACTCCACGCCCCGGTCCGGGTCGAAGCGGTCGACCGACTTGATCAGCCCGATGGTGGCGACCTGCGTGAGGTCGTCCAGCGGCTCCCCGCGGTTGCGGAAGCGGCGCGCGAGATGCTCGACGAGCGGCAGATGCATGCGCACCAGCCGGTTGCGCAGCTCCGCGTACTCGGGGGTGCCGTCCTGCAGCGTGCGCAGCTCGTGGAACAGGGCACGCGCCCCGCTGCGGTCCTGGGGGTCGTGATGCGCGTGCGCGCCGTGGGTCGCCGGCGCGCCCGGTGTGCTCCGCGCACTCTGCGGACCGGGCGCCCGCGGCGCCTCGTCCTCGGCGTGTCGCTCGTGCTCGCTCATCGCCTGGCCCGTTGCCCTTCCCCGAGCGCTCGCCTCGTCCCCCGTCGCGGACTCCGCCCGCGCGGGAGCACCCCCGTCGCCCCGGCCGGCACCGGCCCCGGGCCTGTCCCGCGCGGCATCCCCGGGCTGCCCGCCGCCCGGGGAGACGGCCTCCGTGGAGTCGTCCTCCGGATGCGGCCGGGCCTGCTCGGGGATACCGTCGATGCCGTCCGGCACGCGCTCGGCCGGCAGCTCCCGTGTGCCGCGTTCTTCGTCCCGCACCGGCCCGTCCTCGCTCCTCACGCCGGCCCGGGTCCCGCGCCGCGCTGTTTGTAGAGGCTGATCGAAACGGTCTTGTCCTCGTCCACGGCCGACGACACCTTGCCCGCGAGCGCCGACAGGACGGTCCAGGCGAAGGTGTCCCGCGACGGGGCGTGACCGTCCGTGGTCGGCGCCGAGACGGTCACCTCGAGCGAGTCGTCGACGAGGCGGAAGACACAACTGAGCACCGACCCCGGCACGGCCTGCTGGAGCAGGATCGCGCAGGCCTCGTCGACCGCGATGCGCAGGTCCTCGATCTCGTCGAGGGTGAAGTCCAAACGGGCCGCGAGGCCGGCCGTGGCCGTACGCAGCACCGACAGGTAGGCCCCCGCGGCCGGCAGCCGGACTTCCACGAAGTCCTGGGTCGCGGGCTCGCCTGCGATCTGGGACACCCTCACCTCCAAGGTGGTACAAGCGTTTCAGGGCCGGTTCGCCCCCGGGTAACGCGCTACGTGGTTCAGCGGTGACGCTATCGCGCTCTCAGCGGTCCTGTCCCGGGACCCCGGCCCACCATGCCGTCACTCATAGTAAAACTACGGATACGCTCCGTGGCTAGGGGTCTGCGGCTCCCAAATGGGAAGAGCGCGCGCCGGATTGACGTACCCAGACGTCAGACGGTCGAACCGTCCGGCACCCCGGTCGCATCCGGTCACAGCAGCACGTGGTCGACGAAGCACCAGCGCCAGTCCTCACCCGGCTCATGGGTCCGCATCACCGGGTGGCCGGTTCTGATGTGGTGCTCCGTGGCGTGCCGGTGCGGCGAGGAGTCGCAGCACCCGACATGACCGCAGGTCAGGCAGAGCCGCAGCTGCACCGGATCGGTGCCGTCGCGCAGGCACTCCGGACACGTCTCGCCCAGTGGGGCGGGTTCCGGGTCCGGCAGCGCGTCGGCGTGCGTGCACTGTTTCATGATTGCCACATTACGACGGGCGCGCGGACGACCGCGCCGGAAACCGAGGGCGGCCGGACATGGACGCGATGCGCCTGCTGTTGCTGGTGGCGGGCAGCGCCGCCGTCGCCGCGGCGGCCCGGCGCACCCCCGTACCGGCCCCGCTGCTGCTGGTCGCGGCCGGCCTGGCGGTCAGCTACCTCCCCGGGGTGCCCGCCTACACGCTCGACCCGCACGTCGTCCTGCCGCTGATCCTGCCCCCGCTGCTGTACACGGCCGCCGCCGAGAGCTCCTACCTCGACCTGCGGGCCCAGCTGCGGCCGGTGGCGCTGCTGTCGGTGGGATACGTGCTGTTCGCGACGTTCGCCGTCGGCTGGGTCCTGTACCTGCTCGTACCGGCCCTGCCGCTGACCGCCGCCCTGGTGTTCGGCGCCGTGGTGGCCCCGCCGGACGCGGTCGCGGCGACGGCGGTGGCCCGCAGGGTCGGCCTGCCCTCGCGCATCACCACCATCCTCCAGGGCGAGTCCCTGCTGAACGACGCCACCGCGATCACCGCGTTCCGGGTGGCCCTGGCGGCGGCGGCCGGCGAGGGCGCGACCTGGGCCGGGGGAATCGGGGAGTTCCTGCTCGCGGCCGTCGGCGGAGTGGTGTGCGGCCTGGTGCTGATGGCCCCGCTGCACTGGCTGCGCACCCACGTGAGGGAGGCGCTGCTGCAGAACACGCTCTCCCTCCTCATCCCGTTCGCCGCCTACGCCGTCGCCGAACAGGTGCACGCCTCGGGCGTCATCGCCGTCGTGGTCGTCGCCCTCTACCTGGGGCATCGCGCGTGGGAGGTCGATTTCGCCACCCGGCTCCAGGAGGAGGCGGTGTGGAAGATGGTCGCCTTCGTCCTGGAGTCCGCCGTGTTCGCCCTCATCGGACTGCAGCTGCCCGTCGTCGTCGGAGGCCTCGGCGAGCACGAGGGCTTCGCTTCCGCCTGGTACGCGTCGGTCGTCTTCGTGGTGGTCGTCGTCGTGCGGTTCCTGTGGGTCTACCCGGCGACCTGGCTGCCGTCGGTGCTCTCGGCACGGGTCCGGGAACGCGAGGGGAGACCCGAGTGGAAGGGCCCGTTCGTCGTCGCCTGGGCCGGCATGCGCGGAGTGGTCTCGCTGGCCATCGCCTTCTCGATCCCGGTCACCGCCGAGGGCGAGGACTTCCCGCACCGCAACCTGCTGCTCTTCCTGACCTTCACCACCGTCATCGGCACCCTGGTCGTGCAGGGCCTGACGCTGCCCCCGCTGATCCGCGTGCTGCGCCTCCCCGGGCGGGACACCCGGGCCGAGACCCTGGCGGAGGCCAACGCCCAGGCGCAGGCCTCCAGAGTCGCCGAGCAGCGGCTCGACGAACTCCTCTCCGACGAGCGCAACGCCCTGCCGGGCCCGCTCGCCGAACGGCTGCGCACCGTCCTGGAACGCCGCCGCAACGCAGTCTGGGAACGGCTCGGGCAGGTCAACCCCGTCACCGGGGAGTCCGTGGACGACACCTACCGGCGGCTGTCACGGGAGATGATCGGCGCCGAGCGCGAGGTCTTCGTCCGCCTGCGCGACGGCCGCCACATCGACGACGAGATGCTGCGGACGCTGCTGCGCCGCCTGGACCTGGAGGAGGCGGCGGCCCACCGAGAGACGACCTGACCGCCCGGTACGCCCAGGTCTGCCGTTAGGGGAACGGGCGCCCGGTGATCACCGCCGCGACCGTGCTCCCGCGCGGGAACGCGTTCTCCTCCGCGAGGGCGACAAGGGCATAAAGCAACTTGGCGACATAGACACGCTCCACCGGGACGCCGTGGCGCTGTTCGAAGTCCTCGGCGAACGCCTCCAGTTCCGGTGCGGTACGCGCGTAGCCGCCGAAGTGGAAACGCTCCTCGAGGCTCCAGTCGCCGCGCGGGCCGCCGAACGCCTCCGTCTGCAGGGCCCGTATCCCGTCGGCCAGGAAGCCGCCCCTGAGGACGGGTACGCCCAGCACGCGCACCCCGTCGCCGGCCCCGGCGGCCAGTCCCGCGAGGGTGCCTCCGGTGCCGCAGGCCACCGCGGCCACGTCCGCGCGGCCGGCCAGTTCCGCACCGAGGGCCCGGCAGCCCCGTACCGCGGCGGAGTTGCTGCCGCCCTCGGGCACCACGTACGCATCCTCGGCGTCCGCCGCGCGCAGGACGGCCGCCAGGGTCTCCGGCTCGGTCTTGCGGCGGTACGCGGCGCGGTCGACGAAGTGCAGCCGCATACCGTCCGCCGCGCACCGGGCCAGTGACGGATTGAGCGGGCGGCCGGCGAGTTCCTGGCCGCGGACCACGCCGACCGTGCGCAGGCCGAGCAGCCGGCCGGCGGCGGCCGTGGCCCGCAGATGGTTGGAGTACGCGCCGCCGAAGGTGAGCACGGTCCGCCCCGCCGCCTCGCGGAGGTTCGGCGCGAGCTTGCGCCACTTGTTGCCGATCAGCTCGGGGTGGATCAGATCGTCCCGCTTCAGCAGGAGCCGGACGCCGTGCCGTTCGAACCGGCCGTCCACGACCTCCCGCAGCGGCGAGGGCAGCCGCGGACGCAGCGCCGGGAGGGAGCCGGGGTCGACGTCGGAGCTGGTCACCGGGACATTGTCGCCCGGGGACCGCCCGCGCGGCAGCGGGGGTGCCGGGGCGGGCGACCCCACGGGGCTCCGCGTCTCACCCCGCGCCGGCCTCATCTCGCCGGCCTCACCCCACGTCCGTGCCTCACTCCACGTCCGTGCCGCACCCCGCGCCGCGCCTCACTTCAACCGGTCGCCGATTCGTTTCCTCATCGACGTCATGGTGAATCCGCGCGGGTCCGACTTCCCCGGCTGCCACTCCAGGTGCCCGATGACGGACCGCTCGTTCCAGCCGTGGTGGCGGCAGACCGCGGCCGCGGCCTTCTCGATCGCCTCCAGCTGGGCCGCCGGCCAGGGGTCCTCGCCGTCGCCCAGGTTCTCGCACTCGAAGCCGTAGAAGTGCCGGTTGCCGTCGGTGTTCGCCTCGTTGTCCGTCGGCAGCCGCTTCTCGGCGATCACCGCACGCAGCACGTCGTCGTCGCCGAGCCCCGCGTGGTTGGCTCTGCCGTAGCCGACCAGGTGGACCCGTCCGTCCTTGGTGATGACGCCGTGGCACAGCGGGCCCGGCAGGCCCGAGTAGCCCTTGCGGCAGAGCTCCACGGTCTTGGCGCTGCCCTTGGTGACCGTGTGGTGGATCATCACGCCGTGCACCGGGCCCCAGGGGCCCTTGTGGTTGCGGTTGTGGTCGCGCCAGTCGCCTACCTCGACGACCGTGAGCCCTTCCGCCTTCAGAGCCCGCAGGAACGCGCTCGCGGACATGGGTGGGGCCATGACCGCCCTCCTTCGTGCCGGGCGGCAGCCGCCGTACGCGACCGCCTGGTACAGGGCCTATACCTAAAAGGAGCGAGTTCAACTACTCGTTCGCATCCTGTGCGAGCCGATCCGGACAATCTCGTTCCGCTACCGCGCCGGTGAACGGGCGCCCCAGTGTGCCCAGCTGTCCCAAGATCCAACCCCGCTCGATCGGGTAATGGCGCGGGGACGCTGCGTGAGGAACGCTTGATCACGCAGGGCGACGGCCGGCGAGGCCGGGCGCCGATCATCATTTGGGGAGGGCAATTCCTTATGTCGGTAGGCGAAGAGGTCCGCACGGAGCAGACCAGGCAGCAGCAGAGCCTCGGGACGGCCGCGGCGCGGAACCTGGCCACCACGACCAAGTCCGTGCCGCAGATGCAGGAGATCAGTTCGCGCTGGCTGCTGCGGATGCTGCCCTGGGTCGATGTGCAGGGCGGTACCTACCGGGTGAACCGGCGGCTGACGTACGCCGTGGGTGATGGCCGGATGACGTTCGTGAAGACCGGCGACCGCGTCGAGATCATCCCGGCGGAGCTGGGCGAGCTGCCGGTGCTGCGGTCGTACGAGGACGAGGAGGTGCTGACCGAGCTGGCCTCCCGCTGCCGGCAGCGGGAGATCGAGGCCGGACAGGTGATCGCCTCCTTCGGCAGCCCGGCCGACGAGGTGTACCTGCTCGCGCACGGCCGGGTGGAGCGGGTCGGCACCGGCCCCTACGGCCAGGACGAGTCCCTCGGGATCCTCGCCGACGGCGCCTACTTCGGCGAGCAGGCCCTGGAGGGCGAGGACCCCATCTGGGAGTACACGGCCCGCACCCTCACCGCCTGCACCGTCCTGGTGCTGCCCAGGGAGGCCGTCGAGCAGGTCGCCGAGCGGTCGGACACCCTGCGCGAGCACCTTCGCCGGCGGCTGGCGGTCCCCGGGCAGCGCACCAACAAGTACGGCGAGAAGGAGATCGACCTCGCGGCCGGGCACAGCGGCGAGCCCGACATCCCGCACACCTTCGTCGACTACGAGGCGCGGCCCCGCGAGTACGAACTCAGCGTCGCCCAGACCGTGCTGCGCATCCACTCCCGCGTGGCCGACCTCTACAACCAGCCCATGAACCAGACGGAACAGCAGATCCGGCTGACCGTCGAGGCGCTGAAGGAGCGCCAGGAGCACGAGCTCGTCAACAACCGCGACTTCGGTCTGCTCCACAACTGCGAGTACGACCAGCGGATCCAGCCGCACGACGGGGTGCCGGGCCCCGACGACCTGGACGAGCTGCTCAGCCGGCGCCGCGGGACCCGGCT
The DNA here is from genome assembly GCF_055571535.1 of Streptomyces sp. NPDC030893. Lineage (NCBI taxonomy): Bacteria > Bacillati > Actinomycetota > Actinomycetes > Kitasatosporales > Streptomycetaceae > Streptomyces > Streptomyces sp. NPDC030893. The sequence continues at coordinate 181,848 of NZ_JBVIFC010000006.1, forward strand.
GCTGCTCGCCCACCCCCGCGCGATCGCCGCGATCGGCCGGGAGCTCAACAAGCGGGGACTCGTCCCGGAGACCATCGACATGGGCGGCAACCGCATTCCCACCTGGCGGGGGGTGCCCATCTTCCCGTGCAACAAGATCCCAGTGACCGAGGCCCGGACGACCTCCATCATCGCGCTGCGCACCGGGGAGGAGGACCAGGGCGTCATCGGCCTGCGGGCCACCGGCCTGCCCGACGAGATCGAGCCGAGCCTGTCCGTGCGCTTCATGGGCATCAACGAACAGGCCATCATCAAGTACCTGGTCACGGCCTACTACTCGGCCGCGGTGCTGGTGCCGGACGCGCTGGGCGTCCTGGAGAACGTCGAGATCGGCCGCTGGCGGTGACCGTCCGAGAGCTCCCGCGCCGCACGCCGTGTCCCCGCCCGCCGGGGCGGGTACACCTCGGAGGAACGTGCTCGACGGGTGCGGAAGCGCCACCCCTCCGCGCCTCCACCGAGTCGGTCCCAGGGGGAAGCCGATGACGGAGTCCATCACCGAGCCGCAGACGGGGCGCACGACGGAGCGTACGGGCGAGAGCCCCATGGTGCCGGAACAGCGCGCCGGCGACGGGCACGAGGCGACGATGCTGCTGGACCGGGCCCGGGCCGCCGTCGACCCGGTGCTGCGGGCGGCCCTCGACTCGCTGCCCGGCCCGATGCGCCGGATCGCGCTCTACCACTTCGGCTGGCAGGACGCGGACGGCACGGCGGCCCAGGGAGGTTCCGGGAAGGCGATCCGGCCCGCGCTGGTGCTCGCCGCGGCCACCGCGGCGGGCGGCCCCGCCGCCCGGGCGGCGGCCCTGCAGGCGGCCGCGGCCGTGGAACTGGTGCACAACTTCACGCTGTTGCACGACGACGTGATGGACCGTGACACCACCCGCCGGCACCGGCCCACCGCGTGGACGGTGTTCGGGGACGCGGCGGCGATCCTCGCCGGGGACGCCCTCCAGGCGCTCGCCCTGAGGCTGCTCGCGGAGGACCCCCACCCGGCAGCCCGTGCCGCGTCGGCCCGGCTCGCGGACTGCGTGATCGAGCTGTGCGCGGGGCAGCACGCGGACACGGACATGGAGCGGCGCGCCCCCGGAGAGGTCACCCTCGCCGAGACGCTCGCCATGGCCGAGGCCAAGACGGGTGCGCTGCTCGGCTGCGCCTGCGCGATCGGGGCGCTGTACGCGGACGCCGGGGACGCGGACGTGGCGGCACTCGACGCCTTCGGCCGGGAGGCCGGACTGGCCTTCCAGCTGATCGACGACGTGATCGGCATATGGGGTGATCCGCGCCGCACCGGCAAGCCGGCCGGTGCGGACCTGGCCGCCCGCAAGAAGTCCCTGCCGGTGGTGGCCGCGCTCACCTCCGGCACCCCGGCGGCCGCGGAACTCGCCGCGGTGTACGCGACGCCGCACCGGAAGGAGGACCTGGAGCTCATCGTCCAGACCGTGGAACGGGCGGGCGGCCGGGACTGGGCCCAGACCGAGGCGGCCGACCGGATGGCCCGGGCGATGCAGGAAGTGGCCCGCGCGATCCCCGACCCGGAAGCGGCGGGCGGACTGCTGGCCCTGGCCGAGTTCGTCACCCGGCGCAGCACCTGACGGCCCGCCGGCCGTCCCCGAGGCCCCGGAACCAGCCGGTGCCGTGCGGCCCCTGACTCCGCACGGCACCGTGGCTCCGGCCCGGCGGGTCCCGCACTTCCCCACGATGTGCGGGGCCCGCCCTTTCGGCAGCCGTCCCCGTTAGGCTCAACCCCCGTACGGACATGGACGGTTGAGGCGAAGGGGTGGACATGGGTGTGGCGATCCGGACGGCTGGGGACGACGACCGGGAGCTGATCGTCCGGCTCCTGGACGAGGCGTTCCAGGACGACCCGGTCAGCGGCTGGGTCTTCCCCGGCCGGGAGTACCGCCGTACGACGCACCACCGGCTCATGGCGGCCTTCACCGACATCGTTCTCGCCGACGGACGTGTCGACATCACCGAGGACGGCTCGGCCTGTGCCCTGTGGATGTCCGTGCCCGCCGACGACCCCGCCGACGACCCCGGCGACGGGCACGGGGGCGGGGGAGGGGCGGAGGACGACGGCTTCGCGCGGATGCGCCAGGACGTCGACCCCGGCAACGAGAGGGTGGAGCTGATCGGCCGGCTCACGGCCGGCGTCCACCCCTCGGACCGGGCCCACGAGTACCTGTGGATGATCGGTGTCGTCCCCGGCCGTCAGGGCGAGGGCCTCGGTACCGCGCTGATCGGTTCCGTGCTCGACCGCTGCGACCGGGAGGGACGGGCCGCGTATCTGGAGGCGAGCAGCGAGCGCAGCCGTCTGCTGTACGAACGCCTCGGCTTCGAGGCGGCCGGTGAGCCCCTGGCCCTCCCCGAAGGCCCGTACATGTGGCCGATGTGGCGCGAACCCCGGACGGCGTCCACCGGCCCGGCCGCCGGCCCGCAGGGCTGACCGCCCGGTCCGGGACACGGCCCATCGGCGCCGGGAAAGGGACGTTCGGCCCTGGTCGCCGGCGGCCGTCCCGGCTTCACTGGCCCGTGGCTGGGCCCAGTCCTCACCCCGTCGCCGTCCGCCCCCAGGGGCCGCCGGGAGCGTCTGCACGGCGTCGCACGGCGGACGGGAAGGTGACGACGGGCCCCGGCACCCGCCGACCGTCCCGAGGGATCCGGCGGGGCGGCGGACGACGAGGCGGGCGGGGGCACGATGGGTGCGGCGGCGGGCGACGGCGGCAGGACGGACGGGGACATCGTGGTGGTGGGGCACGCCGATCTGGCCCCGGACACCTACCCGCTGGTGGAGTCCGCGCTGCGGACCCGGCTGGCGCGCCACCCGGACCGGGGCATGGCCATGGTGCGCACGGGCGCCGGAACGCCCCTGGTGTCCGGCAGGGCCGCGCGGGCGTCGGGCTGCCCGCTGGCCGTGGTGATCCCCACCCGGTCCGGGGTGCCGGCCATGCCGCCCCGGCCCGACCGGATGGCCACCGGCGAACTGCTCACCCTCGCCGACCAGGTGCGCCTGCTGACCTACGACCCGGCGGACCGCGACTCCTGCATCGGCGCCGACGAGCGCCTCGTCGCGGCCGGCGGTCTCCTGCTGGCCGTCTGGGACGGCTCCCCGTCCGACGGCCGCGACGCCACGGCCCACCTGGTGACCTACGCCCGCGCGCGAGGCGTCCCCGTGGAGGTCGTGTGGCCCGAGGGCGCCGCCCGGCAGGACGCGCGGGCGGCGGGCCCCCTGGACTGAACACAGGGACCATTGGTCCCCGTCCCGGGACCTCCGCAGGGCCCCTTCGACCCATGTGGATCCCTCCCCAGGCCGCCGATCATGGGGCGCGCGAAACAGCTGGGGAGGAAGACATCCGGTGGATGAGATACGCATGGACCACGCGGACACCGCGGCGGAGGACCGGACGGCTCCGGTGCGGAACACGGCGGTCGTGGACCGCGGGAAAGAGGCCGCGGCAGCGCCCGCGGCGGGCCGGACCGCGTGGGTGGACTGGCTGACGACCACCGACCACAAGAAGATCGGCACGCTGTACCTGGTCAGCGCGTTCGTGTTCTTCGTCGTCGGCGGGGTCATGGCGCTGGTGATGCGCGCCGAACTCGCCCGGCCCGGACTGCAGATCATGTCGAACGAGCAGTTCAACCAGGCGTTCACGATGCACGGCTCGGTCATGCTGCTGATGTTCGCGATGCCGCTGTTCACCGGCTTCGCCAACTGGATCATGCCGCTGCAGATCGGCGCGCCCGACGTGGCGTTCCCCCGGCTGAACATGCTGGCCTTCTGGCTCTTCCTGTTCGGCTCCCTCATCGCCGCCGGCGGCTTCCTCACACCCGGAGGCGCCGCCGACTTCGGCTGGTTCCTGTACGCACCGCTGTCCAACGAGGTCTACTCACCGGGCATCGGAGCCGACCTGTGGATCATGGGCGTGGCCCTGTCGGGCTTCGGCTCGATCCTGGGCGCGGTCAACTTCATCACCACGATCATCTGCATGCGGGCGCCCGGGATGACGATGTTCCGCATGCCGATCTTCACCTGGAACGTGCTGCTGACGGCGCTGCTCGTGCTGCTCGTGTTCCCGGTCTTCGCGGCGGCGCTGTTCGCGCTGGAGTACGACCGCAAGTTCGGGGGACACATCTTCGACTCGGCCAACGGCGGGGCGCTGCTGTGGCAGCACCTGTTCTGGTTCTTCGGCCATCCCGAGGTGTACATCCTGGCGCTGCCGTTCTTCGGGATCGTCTCCGAGGTGATCCCGGTCTTCTCCCGCAAGCCGATGTTCGGCTACGTGGGCCTGATCGGCGCGACCATCGCCATCGCCGGCCTCTCGGTGACCGTGTGGGCGCACCACATGTACGTCACCGGCGGTGTACTGCTGCCGTTCTTCTCCTTCATGACGATGCTGATCGCGGTGCCGACGGGCGTGAAGTTCTTCAACTGGATCGGCACCATGTGGAAGGGCAGTCTCTCCTTCGAGACGCCGATGCTGTGGACGGTGGGCTTCCTGACCACCTTCCTCTTCGGCGGCCTGACCGGCGTCCTGCTGGCCTCGCCCCCGCTGGACTTCCACGTCTCCGACACGTACTTCGTCGTCGCGCACTTCCACTACACCGTCTTCGGCACGGTCGTGTACGCGATGTTCGCCGGGTTCCACTTCTGGTGGCCGAAGTTCACCGGCAAGATGCTCGACGAGCGCCTCGGCAAGATCACCTTCTGGACCCTCACGGCCGGTTTCCACCTGACCTTCCTCGTCCAGCACTGGCTGGGGGTCGAGGGCATGCCGCGCCGCTACGCCGACTACCTCGCGGCCGACGGCTTCACCGCCCTGAACACCCTGTCCTCGATCGGGTCGTTCCTGCTCGGCATGTCGATCCTGCCGTTCTTCTACAACGTCTGGAAGACGGCCAAGTACGGCAAGCCGGTCGGCGTGGACGATCCCTGGGGCTACAGCCGCTCCCTGGAATGGGCGACCTCGTGCCCGCCGCCGCGCCACAACTTCGTCCGCCTGCCGAAGATCCGCAGCGAGTCCCCGGCGTTCGACCTGCACCACCCGGAGATCGTCGCCCTCGAAACGGAGCGGTGAGCCGTGCCGCAGCCCGTGCTCGCCCTGGGATGCACGGCGGTGACGGCCGCCGGCAGCGTCTGGTTCCTGCCGGCCCTCGCCGACCTGCGCGCCGGAGCCGACCGGCCGCTGTCCCGCCGTACCGCGGCGCTCGCCTGCCTCACCGGCTGGGGCACGCTCGCCGCGGTCGCCGTGGCGCTGTTCGCGGCCCCGGTGTGGTGGATGCCGGCGGCGGTGGCGGCCGCGGGCGGTTCGGCCGCCGCCGCCCTGCGCCTCCACGCCGTACTGCTGCACGCCGCCGAGCAGCGGGAGGCGGCCCGGCAGTGGGCGTGGCTCTCGCACGGCCCGCCGCAGGCGGGCGGCCAACGCCGCCCTCGCGCGGTGGCCGTCGTCGTGGCCGTCGCCCCCGTCATGCTCGCCGCCCTGTTCCTGGTGATGGCCGGCCACGGCCCGCACCCGGGCTAGCGGCCCGCACGAGCGACGGACCATCAGGAAACCCGCGTACAGCAGAAGGCGCTGGACGCGTTAGCGTTGCGGCATGGCGGGCAGGGGGAGCAGGCGCCGGGCTTCATGGCGGTGGGGTGCGGGTGTCTGGGCGGCCGCGGTGGTCGTCGCGGGCGGACTCACCTGGTGGTTGCAGGAGGCGGCCGAGCCGCCGCGTCCGGCCGGCTGGGAGGAGACGCGCCCCTCTCCCGCCGGCGTCCCGGAGGACTGGATGGAGTCCCGGTGCCCACTCCCCGAGATCCCCCCGGACGTCGAGGACGGCGTCGTGGCCACCGCTTGCCTCTACGCCTACGACACGTCCGGCGGCGTGGACGGCCTGCCGCCCCTTCAGGGATCGCGGTCGGTCAGGCAGTAGGCGGCGCCCGTCGGGTCCCGCATCACCGTCCGGTGGGTGAACTCGGCGACGAGCACGGCCCCGGACTCCTCGTGCCGTGCGCGGGTCGCGGCGATGTCGGCGCAGGCCAGGTCCGGGTGGGCGGAGACGGGCCGTTCCTGTTCGAGCCGCTGGAGCAGGATGCGCAGCGGAAGCCCGGCCGGCGGACCGAGCACATGGAACTCCGGGAGCGAGCCGGGCCCGGAGCTCCAGCCGTCCAGCAGCGCGCTCCAGAAGGCGACTTCGGCGTCATGGCGGGACGGCGGAACGTCGAGGCACACCTGGTCCAGCCGGCTGCCGTGCACCACGGGCTGTCGCACCGACTCCCCGTGCCAGGGAATCGCACAGAACAACTGCCCGGCCGGCGACCGCAGTACGGTCCACCCCTCGTGCTCGGCGACCGTCACCGCACCGCACCGCAGCGCCGCCGCCACGAACCGGGGGATGTCGTCCACGGAGAAGTCGAGATGCACCCCGCCCTCACCCGAGACGATCCGCTGCACCCCCACACAGGCGTCGGCGCCGTCCGCGGCCAGCGTCACGAACTCCCCGCTGTCCCCGCTCGGTTCGGACGGCCGGGTGCCCGTGACCGCCGCCCAGAACGCCCCGGCCCGGCCGGCCCGTGCGCCGGGCCGGTCGAGGAAGGCGTAGGTCCAGCGGATGCTCACCGTCCGGGGCGTTCCATGAAGCGCAGCATGTTCCCCGCCGGATCCCGGAACGCGCAGTCACGCACCCCGTACGGCTGGTCCACCGGCTCCTGGATCACGTCCGCGCCGGCGGCCCGGACGCGTTCGAAGAGCGCGTCGCAGTCGGTGGTGGTGAAGTTGACCCCGCGCAGCATGCCCTTGGCCAGCAGTTCCGCCATGGCCTGCTTGTCACCGGGGGAGGCGTCCGGATCCGCGGCGGGCGGCTCCAGCACGATCTCCACGTCCTGCTCCGGCGAGGCGACGGTCACCCACCGCATCCCCTCGAACCCCACGTCGTTGCGGACCTCCAGCCCCAGGACGTCCCGGTAGAAGGCCAGCGCCTTGTCGTGATCGTCCACGGCGATGAAGCACTGGGCGAGTTTCGCGTCCGTTCCTGTGTCCATGTGCCCACGCTAGAAGGTTCCGCCCGTCTCGGCGCGGTTCCGGCCGCGAACGGGACGGGTGTACCTCCGTGCCGCGCACGGCGGGATCACCGCGCTCTCCTCGTGCGACCGGGCCCGGTACGCACTCGGCGTCTCGCCGACCAGCTCGGTGAAGCGCGAGCTGAACGAACCGAGCGAGGTGCAGCCGACCGCGAGGCACACCTCCGTCACCGTCAGATCGCCGCGCCGCAGCAACGCCTTGGCCCGCTCGACGCGCCGGGTCATGAGGTACGCGTACGGAGTCTGCCCGTACGCCGCGCGGAAGCTGCGCTGGAAGTGCCCCGGCGACATCAGCGCGGTCCGCGCCAGCTCGGAGACGTCGAGCGGTTCGGCGTACTCCCGGTCCATCCGGTCCCGGGCCCGCCGCAGCCGTACCAGATCCTCCAGCTCCATCCGCCCAGCATCCCACGCCCCGCACGGCCATCGCAGGCGTGTGACGGCCGGTACGGGGGTCCATGTGATCCTGGCCGGGACGGCACGTACCACCGCGGCGCCGTTTCCGCATCCGCACGTCCAGGAGAGAGCACCGTTGAGCACCGGCAGCTACTACGAGCCCATCGACGCGCACCGCTACAAGCCCACGGCCCACGCCGGTGGCGCCTGGGACACGAACGAACAGCACTTCAGTCCCCTCGGCGGGCTCGTCGTCCACGCCATCGAGCGCCATCTGGCGGCCCGTCCCGAGGGGACGGGTCTGCTCCTGTCCCGGATCAGCTTCGACATCCTGGGGCGCCTGGCCCTCGACGAGTGCGAGATCTGGGTCGAGACGATCCGGCCGGGCCGCACCATCGAACTGATCGAGGCCGTCGCCCTCATAGCCGGCCGGCCCGTGGTACGGGCGCGGGCCTGGCTCCTCGCCCCGGGCGACACCGCCGCCGTGGCGGGCGGGCCCGTCCCCGCCCTCACCCCGCCCGGCGCCCTCACCCGGTGGCCGATGGACGAGCTGTGGCCCGGCGGATACATCGCCTCCCTGGACGTGCGCCCGCTCGCACCCCCGCAGCCGGGCCGTGCGACGGTCTGGGTCTCCACCCCGCTCGACCTCGTCGCCGGACAGCAGGCCGGGCCGCTCGCGTCCTACCTCGCGCTCGTCGACACCGCCAACGGCATCGCCGTACGCCAGCCGCCCACCGCGTGGATCTTCCCCAACGTCGACCTGACCGTCCACCTCCACCGCCAACCGGAGGGCGGCTGGACCGGCCTCGACACCACCGTCACCTTCGGCCCCACCGGGCAGGGCGTCACCAGCACCGTCCTCCACGACACCACGGGCCCGGTCGGCCACGCCCACCAGATCCTCACGGTCCGTCCGCTGTGACGCCGAGCCGGCGGAACTCCTCCATCGGGTAGGGCGTCCGCCTGCTCCCGTCCCGGAACGCGAGGATGAAGTCGGACATCACCGCGGCGACCGCGTGCCGGGCGAGGATCGCCGCGGCCTCCGCCGGAACGCCCGTGGGGCGCCTGCCCTCCGCCAGCCCGCGCACCAGCGCCCGCCGGCCCTCCCGGTCCTCCCGGCGGAGCCCGCACAGGGCGGTGACGAGCCAGTTCACCAGGTACGCGGCGGTGTAGCAGCGGTCGTACGTCCGATGGCCGTCGAAGAAGGCGGCCTCCGCCGCCGACAGAGCGAACCCGGAGGAGACGGCGAGGCCGTAGTCCGCGAAGTAGAGGCGCCGGCCGTCGGTCAGGACGTTCTCGAAGTGCGCGTCGAAGTGCAGCAGGCCGCGGCTGTTCATGAACGAGACGCCGTCGGCCAGGTCCCGCTCCACCATGGCGCAGGCACGGCCGGCGGCCTCGCCGCCCGCTGCGACCCGGGCGCCCAGCCACCGGTGCAGGTTCTGCGGGATGTACTCCAGGAACAGCGCCACACTGGCCGGGGACCGCTCCAGGGCCCGGATCCGGCGGCGTACCCGCCGCCCGCCGCCCCAGTAGGCCACGGCCCGCTCGACATCGGCCAGTTCGTCCGGCAGGGGCGTCGAGTCCGGCAGCACCCGCCAGTGGTACATCAGCGGGAACCCCTCGTGCTCCGCCCCCAGCACCCAGCCGGTCGTCATGGTGTGCACGGCGAGTTCACGCCAGGCCCCGAAGCCCGGCCCGCCCAGGGCGCCGACGCCGTAGTGGCAGAAGAGGGGGAGGTCGAACAGGTTCGCCGTGGACCGGAGGTGCTCCGGTCGCAGCTCCGGCCGGGTGAGCGGCACCCGCTTCACGAAGACCGGCGTCCCGGCGACCTCCACCAGGGCGGCCTTCCCGCCGATACCGGCACCGGCCGGCACGGCCCCGTCCAGCAGCTCCCGCAGCGCGCGGTCACCGCACCGCGCGAGGAACGCGGAGACGGCGCCATGAGTCCGCAGCCGCGCACCGCGTGACATGTCGGGGAACGTCACCCCCGCCCCCGCCCTGCCGCCCCAAAGGACCGCACCCGGACCGCCGGAGGTGCCGTGGACGGCGTTCCGCGGGCCGGGTGCGGGGGAGGGACGCTGCAAATCGTGAGGAATCGCAGGTCGCAGGAGACGAAGGTCAGGCCTTCTTGGTCTCCCAGAAGATCTTGTCGATCTGGGCGATGTAGTCCAGGGCCTTCTGGCCGGTGGCCGGGTCCGTGGAGCCCTTGGCGGCCGACAGGGCCTTCAGGGTGTCGTTGACCAGCTGGTGCAGCTCCGGGTACTTCTCGAAGTGCGGGGGCTTGAAGTAGTCGCTCCAGAGCACGGAGACGTGGTGCTTCGCCAGCTCGGCGCGCTGCTCCTTGATGACCGTGGCACGGGCCTGGAAGTGCGGGTCGTCGTTGCCGGCCATCTTGTCCTGGATGGCCTTCACCGACTCCGCCTCGATGCGGGCCTGGGCCGGGTCGTACACGCCGCAGGGCAGGTCGCAGTGGGCGCTGACCTTGACCTTGGGGGCAAACAGGCGGGAAAGCATGGAGCGTTTCCTTCCTCGTGATCGTCTTCTCACACTGGACATTACTCCGTGCCGGACGGGTTTTCGCGGGTGCCCCCGCGGGCTTAGGACAAAAGTCCGGGGTGAGACTGAGACTGGTGGAGGAAGAACCGGGGAGGAGGTGCCGGAAGATGCCGGAGCTGCCGCAGGACGCCGAGCGGGCCAGGACGCCGCTGCCCTTCGGGGTGGCCGAGGTGACCGGGCCGTCGATGGTGCCCACGCTGCACCACGGGGACCAGTTGCTGGTGCACTACGGTGCCCGGATCAGACGCGGGGACGTGATCGTGCTGCGGCATCCGTTCCAGCAGGACCTGCTCGTGGTGAAGCGGGCCGTCGAGCGGCGGGACGGCGGCTGGTGGGTGCTCGGGGACAACGCGTACGCGGGAGGTGACAGCACCGACTACGGGGTCGTGCCCGACGAGCTGGTGCTGGGCCGGGTCCGGTTCCGCTACCGGCCGCGCACGCCGGAGCGGCGCTCGCCGCTGGCCGTGGTGGGCTGGGCGCTGTCGTCGGCCCGGCCCGTGCTCTCCGCCCGGTCGGCCTCCAGGCGTTTGCGCGCGCGGTAGGCGGCCACGTTGGCCCGGGTGGCGCAGCGGTCGGAGCAGTAGCGGCGGGAGCGGTTGGTGGAGGTGTCCAGGTAGGCGTTGCGGCACGGCGAGGCCTCGCACAGGCCGAGCCGGTCGACGCCGTACTCGGTGAGGTGGAAGGCGAGGCCCATCGCGGCGATGGCGGCGTAGCCGGCGGTCGCGTTGGAGGGGTGGTCGGCCAGGTGCATGTGCCACAGCGGGCGGCCGTCGTCGTCGCGGAAGTCGTGGCCGGAGATCTGCGGGCTGACGGGGAACTCCAGCAGCAGTGAGTTCAGCAGGTCCACGGCGAGGGTCTCGTCGCCGCCGTCCGCCGCTTCGAAGACCGAGCGGAGCCTGGCCCTCATGGAGCGGAACCGGGTCACATCGGCGTCGGTGGCGCGCCGGGCGGCCGACTGGTTCCCGCCGAACAGATCGCGCACGGTCTCGACCGAGGTGAGGGTGTCCTTGCCCCGGGCCGGTTCCTCCGTGTTGACGAGACGCACGGCGTAGTCGGAGTAATAGGCCAGTTCCACTTGTAGTCCTTACGTAGGGGAGTCTATCGTCAGGAGCGCGGTCGGTAACAGACGATCGTGCTGCAAGGGTATTACGTGACGTAGGCGAGGGAGGGGCTCGATGACGGACGCGCACACCACCACGGCGGACGCCGACTGGAACGCCTGGCAGGAGAGCTGGGACCGGCAGCAGGAGTGGTACATGCCCGACCGCGAGGAGCGGCTGCGGGTCATGCTCGACATGGTCGAGGCCCTCGTCGGCACCGCCCCCCGCGTGCTGGACCTGGCCTGCGGCACCGGCACCATCACCGCCCGGCTGCTCGCCCGCTTCCCCGAGGCCACCAGTACCGGCGTCGACCTGGACCCGGCGCTGCTCGCCATCGCCGAGGGCACCTTCGCGCAGGACGAGCGGGTCACCTTCGTCACCGCCGACCTCAAGGACCCCGGCTGGGCCGAGACACTGCCGTACGACTCCTACGACGCCGTGCTGACGGCGACCGCGCTCCACTGGCTGCACCGGGAACCCCTCGCGGACCTGTACGGGCACCTCGCGGGACTGGTCCGCGACGGCGGTGTCTTCATGAACGCGGACCACATGATCGACGAGACCACGCCCCGGATCAACGCGGCCGAGCGGGCCCAGCGGCACGCCCGGATGGAACAGGCCAGGGCGGACGGCGCCGTCGACTGGGCCGAATGGTGGCGGCTCGCCGCGAAGGACCCGGTCCTCGCGCGGCCCACGGCCCGCCGGTTCGAGATCTACGGCGAGCACGCCGAAGGTGACACGCCGTCGGCCGCCTGGCACGCGCGCGTACTGCGGGAGAAGGGCTTCGGCGAGGCCCGCCCGGTCTGGTGCTCGCCGTCGGACACGCTGCTGCTGGCCCTGAAGTAGCACAGGGAGAAGGGGCGGTACGGAAGATCCGTACCGCCCCTTCCGCCGTGTGCCGGGCCGCGGTCAGAGCACCTTGGACAGGAACGACTTGGTGCGCTCGTGCTGCGGGTCGGTCAGCACCTCGCGCGGGTTGCCGGACTCGACCACCACGCCGCCGTCCATGAAGACCAGGCTGTCGCCCACCTCGCGCGCGAAGCCCATCTCGTGGGTGACCACGACCATCGTCATCCCCGACTCGGCGAGGTCGCGCATGACGTCGAGGACGTCACCGACCAGCTCCGGGTCGAGGGCCGAGGTCGGCTCGTCGAAGAGCATCAGCTTCGGGTCCATGGCGAGCGCCCGCGCGATCGCCACCCGCTGCTGCTGGCCGCCGGAGAGCTGCGAGGGGTAGTTGCCGGCCTTGTCGCCGAGGCCCACCCGCTCCAGGAGCTGCATCGCACGCTCCCTGGCCTGGGCCTTGCTCCTGCCCTTGACCTGGACCGGCGCCTCCATGACGTTCTCGACGGCCGTCATGTGCGGGAACAGGTTGAAGCGCTGGAAGACCATGCCGATGTCCCGGCGCTTCAGGGCGACCTCGCTGTCCTTGAGTTCGTACAGCCTGTCGCCCTTCTGGCGGTAGCCCACCAGATCGCCGTCGACGTACAGGCGGCCGGCGTTGATCTTCTCCAGGTGGTTGATGCACCGCAGGAAGGTCGACTTGCCGGAGCCGGAGGGGCCGATGAGGCAGAACACCTCGCCGGTCCTCACCTCCAGGTCGATGCCCTTGAGGACGTCGACGTGGCCGAAGGACTTGTGGACACCCTCCGCCTTGACCATGGGGACGGCGGCGTCCTTCACGGGCGCGTCCGTCTTGCCGAGCTTCTCGCTCATGCCGTGCCTCCCTTCGGGCGGCCGAAGGAGAACGTGTTGGCCTTCACCTTCTGCCACGGCGTCGGCGGCAGCTGGCGGGTGGAGCCCTTGGCGTAGTGGCGCTCCAGGTAGTACTGGCCGACGCTGAAGACCGACGTCACCAGCAGGTACCAGGCGGCGGCGAGGAACAGCATCTCGGCCGGGGCGCCGGAGGTCTGCCCGATGTCCTGGGCCGCGCGGAGCAGCTCGGGATACTGGACGACCGACACCAGCGAGGTCGTCTTCAGCATGTTGATGACCTCGTTGCCCGTCGGCGGCACGATCACGCGCATCGCCTGCGGGATGACGATCCGGCGCAGCGTCTTGGCGTGGCTCATGCCCAGGGCGTGCGACGCCTCGGTCTGGCCCTCGTCGACCGCGAGCAGGCCGGCCCGGCAGATCTCCGCCATGTAGGCGGCCTCGTTGAGGCCGAGGCCCAGCAGCGCCGTCAGGAACGGGGTCATGAAGTCCGACCACTCGTCCTTGTAGAACGGCCCGAGGTTGATGTACTCGAAGACCAGGCCCAGGTTGAACCAGACGATCAGCTGGACCAGGACCGGGGTGCCGCGGAAGAACCAGATGTAGAACCACGCGATCGACGAGGTCACCGGGTTCTTCGACAGGCGCATCACGGCCAGCAGGATGCCGCCGACGATGCCGATCGCCATGGCCAGCACGGTGAGCAGCAGCGTCTTGCCGACACCGCTGAGGATGCGGTCGTCGAAGAAGTAGTCGGGGATCGTGCCCCAGTTGATCCTGCCCTGGGAGAACGCGTAGACGACCCCGACCAGCAGGGCGAGGGCCACGACGGCGGAGACGTACCGCCCGTAGTGCCGGACCGGGACGGCCTTGATGGCCTCCGGTCCGGCCGGCGGTGTGCCGTCCGGCCCCGCCGTCTTGTCGATGTCAGCAGTCACGGGTGTTGCCTTTCAGTGCCGCGCCGTCGCGGTCACTTGCCGCCGTTGACGGTGGCCTTGTCGACGGCGCCCTCGGCGACGCCCCACTTGTCCATGATCTTCTGGTACTCGCCGTTCTCGATGATGGCGTCCAGCGCGGCCTGGAGGGCGTCCCGCAGCTGGGTGTCGTCCTTGGCGACCGCGATGCCGTACGGGGCGGCCTCGACCTGCTCGCCGACCAGCTGGAAGTCGTTGCCGCCGCCGGAGGTCTTCACCGCGTACGCGGCGACCGGGAAGTCGGAGGAGCCGGCGTCGGCGCCGCCCGCGCGCAGGCGGGTCTGTGCCTGCTGGTCGTTGTCGAAGGCCTCGATGGCGAGCTTCTTGCCCGCCGGGCACTTCTCCGCCTCGGCCTTGGCGAGGTCCTCGGAGACCGTGCCGCGCTGGAGCACGATCTTCTTGCCGCACAGGTCGGACCAGGTCTTGATGCCCTGGTCGTCGCCCTTCTTGGTGTAGATCGAGACACCGGCGGTGAAGTAGTCGACGAAGTCCACGCCCTCGCCGACCTTCTTTCCGGTCTCGGAGTCGACACCGTTCTGGCGGTCCTTGGTATCGGTCATCGCGGACATGGCGATGTTGTAGCGGCCCGAACGCAGACCGGTGATCAGCGTGTCGAACGTGCCGTTCTCGAACTCGAACTTCACGCCGAGCTGCTTGCCCATGGCGTCGGCCAGGTCGGGGTCGATACCGACGACCTTGCCGGAGTCGTCCTTGAACTCGACGGGGGCGTAGGCGATGTCGGAGCCGACCTTGACGACGCCCGCGTCGCGTATCTCCTTGGGGAGCTTGTCGGCCAGCGGGGCGGACTTCGTCGCCTCGGCGTCGGTGCTGTCCGAGCCGCTGTCCTTGGTCTGGTCACCGCAGCCGGTGAGAAGCAGTGCGCCTGCGACCGCGATCGCGCCGACCGCTGCAATCCGGGAGCGCGCGGCGGTGGTACGACGGGTGGTGCTTGCGGTCATGGTGGGTTCCTCCGGCGGATGGGTGGAGTTGCCGATGGGGCCGGCGACTGCCGGAACGGCATCGCCATGGGTCGTCGAGAGCACACGCCTTCGAGTGTCGCGACCTCGTGTGATTACCGCATCTTGCCATTCGGACTGCTCCATTCAGGGGGCTCGCGATGTCAAAATCGGATAACGGGTGACGCTCGAACCCGACCACTCCGGTACATCGCGACCGGACAGTCTGCGGGAATCCTGCATTCCGGCCGGAAGATCTTCGGCGAGATGCGTGTTGCGAAAGCGACTGCGGTGACCTTTGGGGCAGTTGCGGGCTTGCTGGAGGTTCGTCCGGGTCTTGTCCTGATATCGGGCGAAGATTCCGGGGCTCGGCATGTGACCTTCACGTTATGGACTCGTCGCCGACGGCGTCCGTCCGGTAAGAAGGTTCTTTACACCCCTCATCCGGGGCTCGAGGGCGCGTGTGCGGCGCGCCCGTCGTGTTCGGCCCGTACGCATCAACCCATCGGGCCTTGCGCGGTCCCGCCCACCCCTCACCAGGAGTGGCAACCCTCAAACCATGAACACTTAAGGGGTAAAACCAAGTGGCAGCGGAGATTGTCAATCCTCGCAGCGACAGCGAAAGCCGTGACGGTCATAAGGAACCGGAGAGCGGGGCAGAGCCCCTGGATTCCTTCGACCCGGCGTTCGCGCTGCACCGCGGCGGCAAGATGGCCGTGCAGGCCACCGTGCCGGTCCGTGACAAGGAAGATCTGTCCCTGGCCTACACGCCCGGCGTCGCGAAGGTGTGCAGCGCGATCGCCGAGCAGCCGGACCTCGTCCACGACTACACGTGGAAGTCGCAGGTCGTCGCCGTCGTGACCGACGGCACGGCCGTGCTCGGGCTCGGGGACATCGGGCCCGAGGCCTCCCTCCCGGTGATGGAGGGCAAGGCCATCCTCTTCAAGCAGTTCGGCGGTGTGGACGCGGTCCCGATCGCCCTGAACTGCACCGACGTCGACGAGATCGTCGAGACCGTGGTCCGCCTCGCCCCGTCCTTCGGCGGAGTGAACCTGGAGGACATCTCGGCACCCCGGTGCTTCGAGATCGAGCGCCGGCTGCAGGAGCGGCTGGACATCCCGGTCTTCCACGACGACCAGCACGGCACGGCGGTCGTGTCGCTGGCGGCGCTGCGCAACGCGGCGCGGCTGAGCGGGCGCGCGCTGGGCGAGCTGCGGGCCGTGATCTCGGGCGCGGGCGCCGCGGGTGTGGCGATCGCGAAGATGCTGGTCGAGGCCGGCATCGGCGATGTCGCCGTGGCCGACCGCAAGGGCGTCGTCTCGCGCGACCGCGGCGACCTGACGCCGATCAAGGCGGAGCTGGCGTCGTTCACCAACAAGGCCGGTCTCTCCGGATCGCTGGAGTCGGCGCTGGCCGGGGCCGATGTGTTCATCGGGGTCTCCGGCGGCACGGTGCCGGAGTCGGCGGTGGCGTCGATGGCCGAGGGCGCGTTCGTCTTCGCCATGGCCAACCCCGACCCGGAGGTGCACCCGGAGGTCGCGCACAAGTACGCGGCGGTCGTGGCCACCGGGCGTTCGGACTTCCCGAACCAGATCAACAACGTGCTGGCGTTCCCCGGGATCTTCGCGGGCGCGCTCCAGGTGCGGGCCTCCCGGATCACCGAGGGGATGAAGCTGGCGGCGGCCGAGGCGCTGGCGTCGGTGGTCGGTGACGATCTCGCCGCCGACTACGTCATCCCGTCCCCGTTCGACGAGCGGGTCGCCCCCGCGGTGACGGCGGCCGTGGCCGCGGCCGCCCGGGCGGAGGGTGTCGCCCGCCGCTGAGGCGCGCGGGTTTCCCCGTCGGTCCCGTCCCCCGTGGACGGGGCCGACGTCTTTCCCGTGTCCTTCTCGGGTGGCAAGAGGGCGTGTGTCACAGCGGGGCCTGGTTCCGCCGGCGGTGCGGGCAACCTATCGTCAAGGTCATGTTCGCTGTCTACGCCGCCCGAATCGACCGCGACGAGCCGCTCAACGGCCTGGAGTCGGGGGAGCGTCCCGCTCCCGAGACCCGGCCCGGCTGGAGCACCGTCACGGTCAAGGCCGCCTCCCTCAACCACCACGACCTCTGGTCCCTGCGGGGCGTCGGCCTCGCGGAGGACAAGCTGCCGATGATCCTCGGCTGCGACGCCGCGGGTGTCGACGCGGACGGCAACGAGGTCGTCCTGCACTCGGTGATCGGCCAGAGCGGTCACGGGGTGGGGCCGAAGGAACCCCGGTCGATCCTGACCGAGCGTTACCCGGGCACCTTCGCCGAGCAGGTCGCCGTGCCCACCTGGAACATCCTGCCCAAGCCGAAGGAGCTCTCCTTCGAGGAGGCCGCCTGTCTGCCGACCGCCTGGCTGACGGCGTACCGGATGCTGTTCACCAACGCCGGGGTCCGTCCGGGTGACTCCGTCCTGGTGCAGGGCGCGGGCGGCGGGGTCGCGACCGCCGCGATCGTGCTCGGCAAGGCCGCGGGACTGCGCGTCTTCGCCACCAGCCGGGACGAGGCCAAGCGCAAGCGGGCGCTGGAGCTCGGCGCCGTGGAGGCGGTGGAGCCCGGCGCGCGGCTGCCGCAGCGGGTCGACGCCGTCATCGAGACGGTGGGCGCCGCCACCTGGTCCCACTCGGTGAAGTCGCTGCGTCCCGGCGGCACGCTGGTGCTCTCCGGGGCCACCAGCGGCGACCGCCCCTCGCACGCCGAGCTGACCCGGGTCTTCTTCCTGGAGCTGAAGATCGTCGGGTCGACCATGGGGACCAAGGACGAGCTGGAGGACCTGCTCTCCTTCTGCGCCGCCACGGGCGTACGTCCCGTCATCGACGAGGTGCTGCCGCTGGACCGGGCGCGGGAGGGCTTCGAGCGGATGGCGTCCGGGGAACTGTTCGGGAAGATCGTGCTCACCAACCCCTGAGGGGGGCGGGGTTCGTGTCGACGGCCGGTCCGGGTCTCCGGGCCGGCCGTCGGTGTGTCAACTGGGGTTGACAGCCGAGGAATGTCAACGTAGGTTGACATCATGACTGAGGCAACCGATCTCGCCGAGCGGGCGGGCGACCGCGATCCACGGGTCGGCCTGCGGGCCGTCGCCGCGCTGCGCAGGCTGCTGGAGCAACTGGAGACCGTCCAGGTGCGCAACGCGCGCAACCACGGCTGGTCGTGGCAGGAGATCGCCACCGAACTCGGGGTCAGCAGGCAGGCCGTGCACAAGAAGTACGGGAGGCATTGATGTTCGAGCGGTTCACGAAGGACGCCCGGGACGTGGTGAAGGGGGCGGTCGCGCACGCGGAGGGGGCGGGTGCGCGCAGTGTCGGCGCGGAGCATCTGCTGCTGGCCCTGCTCGACCGGGAAGGGAGCCGGGCCTCCTTCGCGCTGGCGGCGCTGGGGCTCGACGGGCGGCGGGAGTCGGTACGGGAGGCGCTGGAGCGGGCGCGGCGCCGGGCCGGGCTGACCCAGGCCGAGACGGACGCCCTCGCCGGGCTGGGCATCGATGTGCCGGAGATCGTCGCCCGCGTGGAGGAGACGCACGGAGCCGGGGCGCTGTCCGGTGATCGGCGCGCCGGTGGCCGCCGGGACGGTGGCCGGTGGTCGGGGCACCGCCCCTTCGAACAGGAGGCCAAGGACATCCTGACCGGGGCCCTGCGCGCCGCCACCGCCCGGCGGGACCGGCGCATCGGCGACCAGCACATCCTGCTGGCCCTCACCGTCCGCCCCGGCGTCCCCGCCGAGGTCCTCGCCGATCACGGAGTGACGTACCAGTCCGTGACCCGGGTGCTGTACGGGGACGGCGGGGAGGCCAAGGCGGGGTGACGGCGGCTCAGGCCTTCGGGGTGCGCAGTATCGCCCCGATCCGCGCCGCCGCCGTCGACAGATGGCGGCGGGCGTCACGCAGCTGGTCACCGGTGACCCCGTGGTCGCGGGCCGCGTCCCGGATGTCGTCCCGGAAGCGGTCCAGCAGCCGGTCCAGGTCGCGGGCCGGGTCGCCGGTGGAGTCCGAGGCGTCCTCGTGCGCCCACGCCGGGATGTAGTCGGCCGGGAAGTCCTCGGGGGTCTGGGAGTACGACGGCTCGGAGTCCTTGCCGGGGGCGCCGGTGCCGCTGCGGCCGAAAGCGAAGTCCTTGCCGAACTCGCCCATCTCCTTGGCCAGTTCACCCAGCCCTTCGCGCAGTCCGGTCGGCCAGTCGCCGCGGGCGAAGTGGCCCTGCACCTGCTCCTGGACCTGCCGCATCACGCGCTGCACCTCCTCCTGCGCCCTGTCCTGGGCCTCCTTGGCCTGGCGGCGGGCGCGCTGGGCCTCCTCGCGGGAGCGGCGGCTCTCGTCCTTGGCGCGCCGGGCCTGTTCCTTCCACTCCTGCTTGGCGCGGCGCATCTCCTCCTTGGCGGCCCGCCAGGCGTCCTTGTCGCCGAAGACCGAGAAGTCGCCGCCGAGGAGGCCCTCCTCCTCGGCGGAGGCGCCGTTGCTGCGGGACTGGCGGGCCTGGCCTGCGGCGGCGCGCATCTCGCGGCGCAGATCGCCCGCCGCGCCGCTGACGTCGGCCCGGATCTCGGCGGCCAGTTCGGCGACCGACTCCCGGATCTCCAGCTCCAGGTCGGCCAGTTCGGCGCTGCGGTCGGCGAGTTCGGCGCGGCCGGCGTCCGTGATCGAGTACACCTTGCGGCCGCCCTCGGTGGTGTGGGTGACCAGCCCCTCCGCCTCCAGCTTGGCCAGCCGCGGGTAGACCGTGCCGGCCGAGGGCGCGTACAGCCCCTGGAAGCGCTCTTCGAGGAGGCGGATCACCTCGTAGCCGTGGCGCGGGGCCTCGTCCAGCAGCTTCAGCAGGTAGAGGCGCAGGCGTCCGTGGGCGAAGACGGGGGGCATGTCAGAGCACCTTCTTGTCGGTCGTACCGGCACGGTCTCCCGGGGTGTCCCGCGGGTCCGGCTCGTCCTCACCGGGTGGGCGGCGCAGCAGGGCGATGGAGCCGGAGACGGTGGTGGCGCGCAGCTTGCCGCTGCCCGCGCCCAGTCGGCCGGTGAGCTTGTGGGCGCCCCACTGGCCCTGGACCCGGAGGGTGTCGAAGGCGTTGGAGATCGCGCCGCTGGCGGTGTTCGCCTCGACCTCGGCGTCCGCCGGGTCGGGGAGGCGGATGGCGATCTCGCCGGAGACGCTGGTCAGTTTCACATCGGTCGGGCCGTCGGGATCGAGGTCCACGATCATGGAGCCGCTGACGGTGTCCGCCCGCACGGCGGAGCCGGAGCCCTCGACGACGGTGAGGTCGCCGGAGACGGAGGCGAAGCGGAGGTCGCCGGTGACGGACTGGGCCTCCACGTTGCCCGACACGGTGTCGGCGCGGACGGGGCCGGAGAGGGAGACGAGGGTGGTGTCGCCGGCGACGCCCTTCACGGCGGCGGGGCCGCGGATGCCGGAGACGACGGCGGTGGCGCCGACGACGCCGACCTCGACGCGGGTCTGTGCGGGGACGGCGAGGGAGACCACCGCGGTGCGGCGCCAGCCCTTGCGGTCGAGCCACTTGAGGAAGCCCTTCCAGGGCAGGTCCTCGTAGGCCACCGTGAGGGTGCCGTCCTTCTGGGTGACGACCAGGGGCGGGCCGTCGATCTCGGAGACCTCCAGGCGGGCGGAACCTTCGTCGGTGCCCACGACGTTCACCGTTCCGTTGACGATGCGGACGTGGAGTTCTGTCACGGGGGCGTCGAAGGAGAGCTTGGTGGGTTCCGCTACGGACGATTCGGGCATGGGTTCCGACCTCCTGGGAAGCCCGGGGGTGTGGGCGGGACGCGCCATATCGCGTCTTACGTGATTCACGATATATCGCGGCAGGGGAAAGTCAAGGCACACGTTCGGGTGAGGGGTGGGTGGGGGTGCGGTGGTGCGTCTGCCCGGTGCCTGAGGGTGCCCCGCGTTGGTGTGGGCGGGCTACGCGCAGCCCGGCGCGGGTGGATGCCCGGCGTTGGTGTGGGCCGGGGGGGGTGTTCGCGCAGCCCGGCGCGAGCGGGGTGCCGTCGCGCCCACCCGTGCCGCCCCAGCGGCACGACTGCCCGCGGCTGCGGGGGGTGGGGCGGGAGGGTTACTCGTCGTCCTCGTCGTCGAGGCGGGCCAGCCAGGTGGCCAGGCGTTCCACCGGGACCTCGAAGTCGGGGTTCAGGTCGACGAAGGTGCGCAGCTGCTCGGCCAGCCACTCGAAGGTGACCTCCTCCTCCCCGCGCCGCTTCTCCAGTTCCTCGATGCCACGGTCCGTGAAGTACATGAGGACAGGATATGTGCGGGAAAACGGGCGGGCCGCACCCCCCGTGAGAGGGGTGCGGCCCGCCCGCGCGATGCCGCCGGTTACGCCTCGAAGACCTCGCGCACCAGCTGCTCCTGCTCGGCCTGGTGGCGCTTCGCGGAGCCGACCGCCGGGGACGAGCCGTGCGGCCGCGAGATGCGGCGCAGGCGCTCGTCGTGCGGGAGGTCCGCGCCGACCGCCAGGTCGAGGTGGTCGATCAGGTTGAGCGCGATGAACGGCCAGGCACCCTGGTTCGCCGGCTCCTCCTGGGCCCACAGGTACTTCTCGGCGTTCGGGTACTTCTTGATCTCCGCCTGGAGCTCCGCACCCGGCAGCGGGTACAGGCGCTCGATGCGGATGATCGCCGTGTCCGTCGTGCCGCGCTTCTTCCGCTCGGCGTCCAGGTCGTAGTAGACCTTGCCGGCCGTGAAGACGACCTTCTTGACCGCGGCCGGGTCGACCGAGCTGTCGCCGATGACCGGGCGGAACTGGCCCGAGGTGAACTCCTCCGCCTTCGAGGCCGCGGCCTTGAGGCGCAGCATCGACTTCGGGGTGAAGACCACCAGCGGCTTGTGGTGCGGGTTGTGCGCCTGCCACCGCAGGAGGTGGAAGTAGTTCGCCGGCGACGTCGGCATCGCGACCGTCATGTTGTTCTGCGCGCAGAGCTGCAGGAACCGCTCCGGACGGGCCGAGGAGTGGTCCGGGCCCTGGCCCTCGTAGCCGTGCGGGAGGAGCAGGACCACACCGGAGGTCTGGGCCCACTTCTGCTCGGCCGAGGAGACGAACTCGTCCACGACCGTCTGCGCGCCGTTGACGAAGTCACCGAACTGCGCCTCCCACAGCACGAGCGCGTCGGGGCGGGCCAGCGAGTAGCCGTACTCGAAGCCCATCGCCGCGTACTCGGACAGCAGGGAGTTGTAGACGTTCAGCCGCGCCTGGTCCTCGGAGAGGTACTGCAGCGGGGTGTACTCGTCGCCCGTGCTGCGGTCGATGATCACCGCGTGACGCTGGCCGAAGGTGCCGCGCTGGGAGTCCTGGCCGGCGAGGCGCACCGGGACACCGTCCAGGAGCAGCGAGCCGAAGGCGAGGGTCTCGCCCATGCCCCAGTCGATGGTGCCGTCCTCGACCATCGTCGCCCGGCGCTGCAGCTGCGGCAGCAGACGCGGGTGGACCGTGATGTGGTCGGGGATGTTCACCTGGGACTCGGCGATCCGCTTGACGGTCTCCGTGGTCACCGCCGTGTTCACGGCGACCGGGAACTCGGCCTGCGGATCCGACGGCTCGGCCGTCATCGGCTGCGCGGTGGCCTCACGGACCTCCGTGAAGACCTTCTCCAGCTGGCCCTGGTAGTCCTGCAGCGCCTGCTCGGCCTCTTCCAGGGTGATGTCGCCGCGACCGATGAGGGACTCGGTGTAGAGCTTGCGCACCGAGCGCTTCTTGTCGATCAGGTCGTACATCAGCGGCTGGGTGAAGGCCGGGTTGTCGGTCTCGTTGTGACCGCGGCGGCGGTAGCACAGGAGGTCGATCACCACGTCCTTGTTGAACGCCTGGCGGAACTCGAAGGCGAGCCGCGCCACGCGGACGCAGGCCTCCGGGTCGTCGCCGTTCACGTGGAAGATCGGCGCCTCGATCATGCGGGCCACGTCGGTGGCGTACATCGAGGAGCGCGAGGACTCCGGCGCCGCCGTGAAACCGACCTGGTTGTTGATGACGACGTGGACCGTGCCGCCGGTGCGGTAGCCGCGCAGCTGCGACATGTTCAGGGTCTCGGCCACCACGCCCTGGCCCGCGAAGGCCGCGTCGCCGTGGATCGCCACCGGCAGGACCGTGAAGTCCGTGCCGCCCTTGCCGATGATGTCCTGCTTGGCGCGGGCGACGCCCTCCAGGACCGGGTCGACCGCCTCCAGGTGCGAGGGGTT
The DNA here is from genome assembly GCF_055571535.1 of Streptomyces sp. NPDC030893. Classification (NCBI taxonomy): domain Bacteria; kingdom Bacillati; phylum Actinomycetota; class Actinomycetes; order Kitasatosporales; family Streptomycetaceae; genus Streptomyces; species Streptomyces sp. NPDC030893. The sequence goes on from NZ_JBVIFC010000006.1 coordinate 204,828, forward strand.
GGCGACGAGCGAGACCTTGATCTGCTCGCCGTCCAGGCCGGTGAAGGTGCCCTCGGCGCCCAGGTGGTACTTCACGTCGCCGGAGCCGTGCATCGACTTCGGGTCGAGGTTGCCCTCGAACTCGCGGAAGATCTGCGCGTACGACTTGCCCACGACGTTGGCCAGCACGTTCAGCCGGCCGCGGTGGGCCATGCCGATGACGACCTCGTCCAGGCGGGACTCGGCGGCCGAGTCCAGCACCGCGTCGAGCAGCGGGATGACGGACTCGCCGCCCTCCAGGGAGAAGCGCTTCTGGCCGACGTACTTGGTCTGCAGGAAGGTCTCGAAGGCCTCCGCCGCGTTCAGCCGGCGCAGGATGCGCAGCTGCTCCTCGCGCTCGGGCTTGGTGTGCGAGCGCTCGATGCGGTCCTGGATCCACTTGCGCTGCTTGGGGTCCTGGATGTGCATGAACTCGACGCCGGTGGTGCGGCAGTACGAGTCGCGCAGCACACCGAGGATGTCGCGCAGCTTCATCAGGGACTTGCCGGCGAAACCGCCGACGGCGAACTCGCGCTCCAGGTCCCACAGGGTGAGGCCGTGCTCGACGATGTCCAGGTCGGGGTGCTTGCGCTGGCGGTACTCCAGCGGGTCGGTGTCGGCCATGACGTGGCCGCGGACCCGGTAGGAGTGGATCAGCTCGAAGACCCGGGCGGCCTTGGTGACGTCGTCGTCGTGGGAGGCGTCGATGTCCTTGAGCCAGCGGACCGGCTCGTAGGGGATGCGCAGCGCCTTGAAGATCTCGTCGTAGAAGCCGCTCTCGCCGAGCAGCAGGTTGGCGACCTGGCGCAGGAACTCGCCGGAGGCGGCGCCCTGGATCACCCGGTGGTCGTAGGTCGACGTGAGCGTCATGACCTTGGAGATGCCGAGCTTGTTCAGGGTGTCCTGGCTGGTGCCCTGGAACTCCGCCGGGTAGTCCATCGAGCCGACGCCGAGGATCACCGACTGGCCGGGCATCAGACGCGGCACGGAGTGGACGGTGCCGAGGCCGCCGGGGTTGGTCAGGGAGACCGTGACACCGGTGAAGTCGTCCATCGTCAGCTTGTTGTCGCGGGCGCGACGGACGATGTCCTCGTAGGCCTGCCAGAACTCGAAGAAGTTCAGCGTCTCGGCCTTCTTGATGGCCGCGACGACCAGCTGGCGGTCGCCGTTGGGCTTCACCAGGTCGATGGCGAGACCGAGGTTGACGTGCTCCGGCTTCACCAGGGTCGGCTTGCCGTCCACTCGCGCGAACGAGTGGTTCATCGCCGGCATGGCCTTGATGGCCTGCACCATCGCGTAGCCGATGAGGTGCGTGAAGGAGATCTTCCCGCCCCGGGCCCGCTTGAGGTGGTTGTTGATGACGATGCGGTTGTCGAACAGCAGCTTCACCGGCAGCGCGCGCACGGACGTGGCCGTGGGCAGCTCCAGGGAGGCGTCCATGTTCTTCGCGACGGCGGCGGACGGGCCGCGCAGGGTCACCTGCTCGGGGCCGCTCTTGGCCTCACCGGCGGGCTCCGCCTTGGGCTTGGCCTCCGCCTTGGGCTTGGCCTCCGCCTTGGCCGGAGCAGGCTTCACGGCGGGAGCGGCGGCCTTCGCCGGAGCGGCGGCCGGGGCCTTGGCGGCCGGGGCCTTGGCGGCCGGCGCCGGTGCGGCGGCGGGCGCGGCGGGCTGGGCCGGTGCGGCCGGCTGGGCCGGGGGGGTGGTGGTTCCCGCGGCCCCCGCGGCCGCGGTACCCGCCGGGGCCGAGGTCGCAGGCGCGCCCGGCTTGTAGTCGGCGAAGAAGTCCCACCAGGCTCGGTCCACCGAGTTCGGGTCCTGGAGGTACTGCTGGTAGATCTCGTCGACGAGCCATTCGTTGGCACCGAAGGCCGCAGCGGGGTTCTTGCCCGCTTGGTCGGTGTCGGTCGAGATGCTCGAGTTACTGGGGGACTGTGGCGACACGGCGTCAACCGCCCTCTTCCGCTTCGCAAGATGATGGACAGCGGAAATAAAGGCTACGCCCCCGAGGGCGAGAAGGTCAGGCCGGGCCCGTTCATCGTCGTGTAAGTCACATCCCTGAGCGTGTTTCGGCGTGGGAAATGGCGGGAAACAAGCGGGGTTCCGGTTCTGCCGGCGCCTTTGGGCATCGCTCGGCCGTGGCCCGGCGCGCAGCTCACGCGGGCCTGTGCCTGATCACACGTGTCCGTCGGCGCGAACACGGATGGATCTTGTGGCTCCGCTTCGAACTTTACGTCAACCCGGTACGGAAGACGTTCCCGGAAGAGTGATGAGAATCCGGCATCCCCGCTCGGATTCGGCCACTCCGATCCGGCCGCCGTGCAGATCCACGGCCCAGCGGGCGATGGCGAGCCCGAGACCGGTGCCGCCGTCGCTGCCCGGCCCGTGCGGCCGGTTGACATTGCCCCGGTTGAACCGCTCGAAGACCCGGTGCCACTCGGCGCGCGGAATGCCCGGCCCCTCGTCCAGCACCTCGAGCTCCAGCGAGTCCGGCCGGTCGCCGCGCCGCGCCCGGACCGTCACCCGGCCGTGCGGCGGACTGTGCTTGACCGCGTTGTCGATCAGGTTGGAGACGACCTGGTGGATGCGCTCGGGGTCGGCGTGCGCGGTGAGCTCCGGCGGCGACACGTCGAGGTGCAGATGGACGTCCGTACGGGTGTGGCTGCCGGAGCCGGAGGCCATGCCCGCGCGGGCGGAGGCGACCATGTTGGCCTCCTTGAGCACGCCCGACAGATAGGGCCACACCTCGAAGCGGCGCTTGCGCAGGGGGACGACCCCGTTGTCCAGGCGGGACAGGTCCAGGAGCGTCTCCACCAGACGCCCGAGCCGCTCGGTCTGCTTCAGGGCCGTGCGCATCGTCTCGGGATCCGCCCGGGTGACGCCGTCGACGATGTTCTCCAGCACCGCGCGGAGCCCCGCGATGGGGGTGCGCAGCTCGTGCGAGACGTTGGCCACCAGCTCCTTGCGCCGGCGGTCCTGGGCCTCCAGCTCGTCCGCCATGACGTTGATCGTCTGGGCCAGGTCGCCCAGCTCGTCCCGGCGGTTCTCCCGCACCCGGCGGGTGTAGTCGCCGTGCGAGATGGAGCGGGCCACCGCGTTCATGTCGTCCAGCGGCGCGGTGAGCGAGTGCGCCACGAACTGCGTGATCAGCAGCGTGGCGATCATCGAGAAGACCGTGATGAAGCGCAGCTCCGTCTTGGTGTGCACGGCGATCACCGACAGGCCCGTGGTGATCAGCACCGAGACGACGACCAGCGCACCCAGCTTGGTCTTGATCGAGAAGGGTCGTACACCGCCCCAGGGCTGTGAGCCCCCGGGGCCTCCGCGTCCGGCCGGCCCGCCGCTCATGGCGTCGGCGTCTCCAGGGCGTAGCCCACGCCGTGCACGGTGCGGATCCGCTCGGCGCCGATCTTCCGGCGCAGCGCCTTGATGTGGCTGTCGACGGTGCGGGTGCCGGAGGCGTCCGCCCAGTCCCAGACCTCGGCCAGCAGCTGTTCCCGGGAGAGCACCGCGCGGGGCGTGTTCGCCAGGCACACCAGGAGGTCGAACTCGGTGGGCGTCAGATGGACGTCCTCACTGCGCACGCGCACCCTGCGCTGCGCGTGGTCGATCTCCAGTTCGCCCAGGCGCAGGATGCCGCTGCGCGGCGTGGTGGCCGCGAGGGCCGCGCGCTCCATGCGGCGCAGCAGCACATGCACGCGTGCCGCCAGCTCCCGCATGGAGAACGGCTTGGTCATGTAGTCGTCGGCGCCGACGCCCAGGCCGACCAGCATGTCGGTCTCGTCGTCCCGCGCGGTGAGCATCATGACCGGCACCGGCCGCTGGGCCTGCACGCGGCGGCAGACCTCCAGGCCGTCGAAGCCCGGCAGCATGATGTCGAGGATCAGCAGGTCGGGCTGCCAGGCCTCCGCCGTGTCCACCGCGGAGGGGCCGTCGCCCGCCGTTTGCACCAGGAACCCCTCGGCGCGCAGGCGGGTCGCGATGGCGTCCACGATCGTCGCGTCGTCCTCGACCACGAGGATCCGGCGCTGTGCGCCGGGCGCGGTCGTCGCCGTGCCGTTGTGGGAGGTCTGTGTCTGCTCCATCGCCCGCCCCTGAGGTGTGCTTTTTCCGGAATCCGTGGGGTGATCCGTCGTCTGCGCATCACTGCGATTGACGCTTGAATGATCCGCGTCAGGGCAGCAGCGTACGGGGATTCACCGTGGCTTTGCTATCCAGGGCGGACGCCGATGTGGACGACGTCCGGAACGCCCCGGGCAACGGGGATCTCTTCGGTACGCACCTGCCGGAACCCGGCATTCCGCAAGGTTCCCTCGAATTCCGGGGACGGCTTGGCCGACCACACCGCGAGCACCCCGCGCGGATTCAACACCCGTGCGCAGGCCGCCAGTCCGGCCGGTGCGTAGAGCCCCTCGTTGTCCTCGGTGACGGTCCAGTCGGGCCCGTTGTCGATGTCGAGGCAGAGCGCGTCGAACGTGTCGGATGTCTCATTGACGTACGCGACGAGATCCGTCTCGACGATCTCCGCGCGGGGGTCGGCGAGGGCCCGCGCGGAGATCTCCGCCAGCGGCCCCGCGCAGTGCCACCCGATGACCGCCGGCTCGCGTTCCACCACGGTGATCCGCCCCCAGCGGGGCTGTCCCGCCGCGTGCGCGAGCGAGAAGCCCACCCCGAGACCGCCGATCAGCACACGCGGGTGCGTCACGCGCGTGTCGAGCGCGGCCAGGGCGGCGTCGACCAGCCGCCGCTCCGAACGGCCGTCGGAGGTGTCCATCAGGAAGCAGCCGTTGGCGATGATCTGCAGCAGGTCACCGTGCCTGCGCAGCACGACCTCGCCGTACGGGCCCTCGCGGCGGTCCAGGACTTCGGGAGGTTCGGGAATGTCGTACGGGGTGGACATGCGTTCATCCTGGCAGCTCCGCTTTCCCGGCGGCCGGGGGCTCCGGAACCCCGGCGGAGGTGATCGCTCAGAGCGAACTACCTCCTGGGAACATTCGGCCGCTCCCCTGCATTGAGTCGGCATAGCTCAACTTGACTGCCGAAGGGGAGATCATGGCTGCTGAGTCCACACCGCTCGCCCTGCCCGTGCTGCCGCTCGACGACGAGGTCGTGCTGCCCGGGATGGTGGTTCCGCTGGACCTGAGCGACACCGAGGTGCGCGCCGCCGTCGAGGCCGCCCAGGCCGCCGCCCGCACGGAACCGGGCAAGCCCAGGGTGCTCCTGGTGCCACGCGTCGACGGGACCTACGCCGGCACCGGCGTCCTGGGCACGGTCGAGCAGGTCGGCCGGCTGGCCGACGGCGACCCGGGCGCCCTGATCCGCGGCCGGGGCCGCGTGCGCATCGGCGCCGGCACCACCGGGCCGGGCGCGGCGCTGTGGGTGGAGGGCACCCGCGTCGACGAGAGCGTGCCCGAGCCCCTGCCCGGGCACGTGAGCGAGCTCGTCAAGGAGTACAAGGCGCTCGCCACCGCCTGGCTGCGCAAGCGCGGTGCCTGGCAGGTCGTCGACCGCGTCCAGGCCATCGACGACGTCTCCGCGCTCGCGGACAACTCCGGCTACTCGCCGTTCCTGACCACCGACCAGAAGGTCGCCCTGCTGGAGACCACCGACCCGGTGGCCCGGCTGAAGCTCGCCACCCAGCAGCTGCGCGACCACCTCGCCGAGCAGGACGTCGCCGAGACCATCGCCAAGGACGTCCAGGAGGGCGTCGACAAGCAGCAGCGCGAGTTCCTGCTGCGCCGCCAGCTGGAGGCCGTACGCAAGGAACTGCGCGAGCTGAACGGCGAACAGGAGGGCGAGGAGTCCGACGACTACCGCGCCCGCGTGGAGGCGGCCGACCTGCCGGAGAAGGTCCGCGAGGCCGCGCTCAAGGAGGTCGACAAGCTGGAGCGTGCCTCCGACCAGTCGCCGGAGGGCTCCTGGATCCGCACCTGGCTCGACACGGTCCTGGAGATGCCGTGGAACGAGCGCACCGAGGACGCCTACGACATCCGGGGCGCCCGGGCCGTGCTGGACGCCGAGCACGCGGGCCTGCAGGACGTGAAGGAGCGGATCACCGAGTACCTGGCGGTGCGCAAGCGGCGCGGCGACCGGGGCCTGGGCGTCGTCGGCGGACGGCGCGGGGGCGCCGTACTGGCCCTGGTGGGCCCGCCGGGCGTGGGCAAGACGTCGCTCGGCGAATCCGTCGCCCACGCGATGGGCCGCACGTTCGTCCGCGTCGCCCTCGGCGGCGTCCGCGACGAGGCCGAGATCCGCGGCCACCGCCGTACGTACGTCGGCGCGCTGCCCGGCCGGATCGTGCGGGCGGTCAAGGAGGCCGGCTCGATGAACCCGGTCGTCCTGCTCGACGAGATCGACAAGGTCGGCTCGGACTTCCGCGGCGACCCCGCGGCCGCCCTGCTGGAGGTCCTCGACCCGGCGCAGAACCACACCTTCCGGGACCACTACCTGGAGGTCGAGCTCGACCTGTCCGACGTCGTGTTCCTCGCCACCGCCAACGTCCTCGAAGCCATCCCGGAGGCCCTGCTCGACCGCATGGAGCTGGTCCGCCTCGACGGCTACACCGAGGACGAGAAGGTCGTCATCGCCCGCGACCACCTGCTCCCGCGCCAGCTGGAGCGCGCCGGGCTGGACACCGACGAGGTGACCGTCGAGGAGGGCGCGCTGCGCAGGCTGGCCGGCGAGTACACGCGCGAGGCGGGCGTGCGCACCCTGGAGCGCTCCCTCGCGCGGCTGCTGCGCAAGGTGGCCGCCCGGCACGAGCTGGGCGAGCGGGAACTGCCCTTCACCGTCACCGCCGGAGATCTGCGGGACCTGATCGGCCGGCCGCACCACGTGCCCGAGTCCGCCCAGGACCCGGCCGAGCGCCGCACCGCCGTCCCCGGTGTCGCCACCGGGCTCGCGGTGACCGGCGCCGGCGGGGACGTCCTCTACGTGGAGGCGTCCCTGGCCGACCCGGAGACGGGCGCCTCGGGGCTCACCCTGACGGGCCAGCTCGGTGACGTGATGAAGGAGTCGGCGCAGATCGCGCTGAGCTTCCTGCGCAGCCGCGGCGCCGAACTGGAGCTGCCGGTGGGCGACCTGAAGGACCGGGGCGTGCACATCCACTTCCCGGCGGGCGCGGTGCCCAAGGACGGCCCGAGCGCGGGCATCACCATGACCACCGCCCTGGCCTCGCTGCTCTCCGGCCGGCTGGTCCGTACGGACGTGGCGATGACCGGTGAGGTGTCGCTGACCGGGCGGGTGCTGCCGATCGGCGGGGTGAAGCAGAAGCTGCTCGCCGCGCACCGCGCGGGGATCACCACGGTGATCATCCCCAAGCGCAACGAGCCCGACCTGGACGACGTCCCGGCGGAGGTGCTGGACAAGCTCGACGTGCACGCCGTCACCGATGTCCGCCAGGTCCTGGAACTGGCGCTCTCGCCGGCCGTGAACGGCGCGGCGCCGGAGGTTCCGGTCGCCGCGTGACGGAGGCGGCCGGAGGCGGGGGCCCGGGTCCCGTGAGGGACGCCCGGGCCCCCCGCCGCCGGTCCGGGGTCAGCCGGCCGCGAAGGTCCGCAGCCGGTCGACGGTGCCGTTGAAGCGGTCGTGGTCGCCGACGGTCGGGCCGGTCGACGTGTACTGCCACATCGTGTACGCGCTCCAGCCGGCGGGCAGTTCGCCCACGGTGGAGGCGTACCGGGCGACCCACAGCGGTGTGGTGGCGGCGAAACCGGCGTAGTTGCCGGTGCACTGCTTCCACCAGCTGGTGGCCGTGTAGATGACGGCGTGCCGGCCGGTGCGGGCCCGGTACTGGTCCAGGAAGTCGCGGATCCAGCTCACCATGCCGCTCGGCGACTTGCCGTAGCAGGCGTCGCCGTACGGGTTCCACTCGATGTCCAGCACACCCGGCAGGGTCCGTCCGTCGGCGGTCCAGGCGCCGCCGCGGTCCACGAAGTAGTCGGCCTGCGCGGCGCCGCTCGCCGTGTCGGGGGTGGCGAAGTGGTAGGCGCCGCGGATCATGCCGACGTCGTAGGAACCGTCGTACTGCTGGGGGTGGTACGGGTTGGTGTAGTACGTGCCCTCCGTGGCCTTGGCGTAGGCCCAGCGGACCCCGCTGTTCCACAGGGTCGGCCAGGCCACGTTGCCCTGGTGGCTGGAGACGTCCACGCCCTCCGTCTGGGTGGAGCGGACGGTGGGCACGCCGCTCGCGCCGTCGTGCGCGAGGACGCCCATGCCCATGTGGGCGGAGCCGCGCGGCGGGACGGTGGGGGAGGACCCGTCCGCGGCGGCCGTGCCGGGGAGGGCGAGGAGCGCGACCAGGACCGCTCCGGCGGCCGTCAGCGCGGAGGTACGGGTGGGGCCGGATCTGTGCACAGGCATGACGCATCTCCGAAGGTCGGTGGGGCGAACCCGGAACGTGTGAACCGCATCCCATGTGGCGGGCATGCCACGTAGTCGCCTGGTGGAGCCATGGCGCACGCGGACCACGACGACGGGCGGAACGGCCTCCCGTACCGCCCGAAGGACGTGGGAGGTGCCCACAGCCGCCATGGGTCCACGCCTGCGAAATACTGGTGGGGCCGCGGCGGCGTCGCCACTCGGCGGAGAGCTTTCACAACCGGAGACCGAGGCAGGGGCAGACGTGCACGAAGACGGAAACGGCGGCGGGGACCGCGCCGCCTCCCCGGGGCCCGAGCCCGGTTTCGACCAGCCCGGATTCCTCGCGCTGGAACGCGAGTTGACGGTCCTGCTGCGGCGCGCCCGGGCCAGCCAGGGAGAGATGGCCCGCGCGGTCCACCCCGGCCTGGAGCCGTCCGCGTACGGACTGCTGGTCCGTCTGGATGAGTGCGGCCGGCAGCGGGCCACCGACCTCGCCGGCTACATCGGCGTCGGCAAGGCGACCATGTCCCGTCAGCTGCGCGCGCTGGAGGAGCTCGGCCTGGTCGGCCGCGAGCCGGACCCGGCCGACGGCCGCGCCTGGCTGGTCGCCCTCACCGAGGAGGGACAGCGGCGGGTGAGGGAGGTCCGCGAGGCCCGCCGCGCGCGGTACGCCGGCCGGCTCGCGGACTGGGACCCGGCGGAGGTCACCGAGCTCGCCCGGCTGCTGCACCAGCTGAACCGCGGCATGGAGAGGTGACGCGCGCGGCCGGGCCCCAACAGGGTGACAGCTCGGCGTAGACCACGGTCGCGTCGTCGTGCGTCTTGCCCCGGCGCGGCGGCACCCGGTCCGCGTCGGCCCGCTCCAGGGCCCGTACGCGCTCCACGAGAGCCCGCGGCCCCTCCTCGCGGACCAGGGCGAGGCAGTCCGCCCAGTCGCCCTCGTGGAACCTCTCCACCCAGCGGGCCGCACCGTCCGTCAGCGCCGTCAGCGTGCGCACCTCGCCGCGCGGCAGCGTGCCGGTGACCGCGCGGGAGACCACCGAGGGATCCGCCGCCGCGGTGAAGAAGCCGCCCTCCTTGTTGCGCAGCGTGGTGTCCACCAGGGCGTGGGTGGCCAGGGCCGAGCGCGGCAGCCGGTCCAGCCGGTCGTCGAGCAGCGGGGTGACCGCCCCGTCCGGGGACTCGACGAGCAGCACCGAGTCCGACAGCACCAGGTACTCCACCGAGACCGGCGACCAGCGGGCCAGCACCACCGTCGCCTGCGGCGTGCGGGGGTGAGAAAGGTCACAGGTTGCCGCGTGGCTCCCGGCGGTACGCGCGAGGGCGCGGGACAGCACCTCCGCCAGGGGGGCGTCCGGGAGGGAAACGGACAGTTCGGTCAGGGCGCCGCCCAGCCGCGCCGTGAACCACGGCACCGAATGCAGACAGCCGCCCCCGTCGGACGGCGGCGTGACCCCGTCCAGCACCACGAGGGAGCCGCCCTGCCCGGAAGCGGGGAGCGCGACACCGGCGAAGTCCTCGTTGGGGCGGCCCGGATCACCCGGTTCCGAAACAAGCTCCGTACGCATCCGGCCAGTCTGCACGAGCCCTCCACAACGACCGCGAAAGGCGGGCAACGGTCGCCGGATCCCCGCGGCGACGCAGGTCAACCGCCTGGTTTGGGACGTAATGAAGCCCTCCGGGAAGACGTGGCGGCGAATATTGCCACCGCCGCCCGCAGACGTCCAACCGGCGTTCCGTGCACGGCCGCTGTGCGACCCGGCGGAACTTGCCCCCCAACTCACCTCCGGGGTTCACTCCTTCGAGTGGCGGGTCAGGTGATGCGCATCCACTGTCCACGGGCACTGGGAGGGTCGGGGAGCGACGGGGGCGCCTCGCTGCCCGAGCGCGGTCAGAAGCTCGGCGGAAGTGCCCGCACCTGTTGACGGAGCGTCACCCCGGGCCCACGGGTACACGAGTCAGGAATGCGAGCACCGGTGCAGAAGACGCGGCCTCGTCGCAAGGACAAGCAGACGGCCCCCACGGGGGACGCGGAGCAGACGCCCACCGTCGGCAGGGGCCGCCCCACCCACGTACGCAACCGGCTCATCGTCGCCGTGGCCGTGGTGGCCGCCGCGATAGCCGGTGCCGGGGCACCCTCCGTGATCGCCGCCTCCGGGCAGCTCAGCGACTCCCAGAGCCTGGTGACGCTCGCCGGGCAGACCGAGGACGCCCTCGCCCTCGCCCACTCCCTCGCCGACGAGCGCGACGAGGTCGTCCCCTACATCGCGGCGGGCCGGCCCAAGTCCAAGGCGCCCTCCGAGGAACACAGCGCCCGGGTAGACCGGCAGGTCGAGGAACTGAGCGCCGACACCGACACCTCGGAGGTGCTGCGCGAGGAGCTCGACGCCGTAGCGGCCGTACGGAGAGCGGCGCTCACGGGCAAGAGCAGCGCTCTCGAAGCGCATCAGGCGTACTCCGCCGCCATCACCCAGCTGCACCGGCTCGCCGAACGGCTGGCCGAGCGGACACCGCCCCGGGCCGGCTCCGGAGCCCACGCCTTCGCCGAACTGGACGCCGCCGTCCAGCAGGCCGCCGCCACCCGCGGACTGCTGCTCGCCGCGCTCGCCGTGCCCAGCACCACCGAGACCGTGATCGACCCGGTCACCGGCCTGCCCACCACCTCCACCGGATCCTCGGACGCCGACACCGAGCAGCGCGACGCCCTGAGCGCCGCCGCGCTCCAGGCCCGGCTGCGCTCCGACGCCGCCCTCGCCGACTTCCGCGACACCGCGCCCCGGGCCGCCCGCAACTCCTACGACTCCACGGTCAACGGCCCCGAGGTCGAATCCGCCGAGAAGTACCTCGCCCGCCTCACCGACGAGCCGACCCTCTCCGACTCCGAACTCGACACCAGCACCAAGAAGCTCGCGGCGGCGCTCACCGCGCGCATCGACACCATGCGCGGAGTCGAGTCCGCGCTCTTCGACCAGCGCACCAAGGACCTCGCCCGGCTCCGCGACGACGACGTCACCGAACTGGAGATCCGGGTCGCCGTCCTCGGCGCCCTGATGCTGCTCACGGTCGGCATCGCGACCGCGATGGCCCGCACGCTCACGCGCCCGCTGTCCGTGCTGCGCCGCGGCTCCGCCCGCCTCGCCGAGGCGGAGGACCCCGCCGGCCAGGAACCGGTCGCCTTCACCGGCCGCAACGACGAGTTCGCCCAGGTCGTCCGCTCCGTCAACGCCCTGCACGCGCACGCCGCCGGACTCGCCGAGCGGATCGCCACACTGGAGGCCGACCGCAAGCATCTCGTCGGCCAGCGGCAGAAGATGGCCGACGCCCGCGAGGAACTGCGCACCGAACTCGCCGAGTCCGCCGCCCACCTGGAGCGGCTGCGCGCCGGCATCGGCGGCACCTTCGTCAACCTCGCGCTGCGCACGCTGGGGCTGGTCGAACGCCAACTCGGCGTGATCGAGAGCCTGGAGGAGCGCGAGGACGACCCCGACCGCCTCGCCACCCTCTTCAAGCTCGACCACTTCGCCACCGTCATGCGCCGGCACAGCGAGAACCTCCTCGTCCTCGCCGGCACCGAACAGGGCCGGCAGACGGCGGGCCCGGTCCCGCTCGTCGACGTCGTACGGGCCGCGGTCAGCGAGATCGAACGGTACGACCGGGTCCGGATCGCCGCGCTGCCGCCGCACGCGCACATCACCGGGTTCGCGGCGGACGACCTCTCGCATCTGCTGGCCGAACTCCTGGAGAACGCCACGTCGTTCTCCCCGCCCGACCTGCCCGTCGAGGTCTCCGGCTGGCTGCTGGAGAACGGCGAGGTCATGCTCTCCGTCCAGGACGAGGGCATCGGCATGACCGCCGACCGGCTGGAACGGCTCAACTCCCGCCTGTCCGACTTCGATCCGGAGAGCACGTACGACACGGAGAGCGAGGACGGTCTCGGCCTCGGCCTGTACGTCGTGGCCCGGCTCGCCCACCGGCACGGTGTCCGGGTCCGGCTGCGCGAGCAGAAGCAGGGCGGCATCGCGGCGGTCGTCGTCCTCCCCGACCCCGTACTGGCCCCCGCCACGCCCACCGCGGTCCCCGCCTCGGTCTCCGGCGGCGCCGTCTCCCTGCCCGGCGCGGACGCCGAGGCCAACTCCAACGTCGTGCCCGGCCGCACGCAGTCGGACCACGACCCGCTGGTCGCCCTCGCGGAGAAGGCGCTGGAGTCGCCCGACGCGGGCACGGACGGACCGGCGGAGGCCCCCGCCGCACCCGAACACACGGGGACTGCCGCGCCGGTCGACGCGGCCGGCTCCGCCGAGGCCGGTGCGGCTGACGCCGCGGGCCGGCCCGAGGCGCCGGGCGACGAGGACGCGGACGTGCCGCCCGAGCGGTTCGCCGAGACGACGATGGAGCTGCTGATCCCGGCCCAGCCGGACCCGTCCGCACCGGCAGCCCTCCGGGACCACGGTCCCGCCACGGAACCCAGCCTCGACACCGGAGCCGCTGCGCCCGAACCGGCCGACCGGCCGGAGACCGAGACCGTACGCCCGGGCGCCGGACACGAGGGCGGACCGCAGGAACCCTCCGCGGACGCGCCGGGACGGCCCACCGACCGTCCGGACCCCGACGAGGACCCGGCCCCCGGGCCCCCGCGACCTGCCGAGAACGGGGCTGCACGCCCGGGTGCCGGGGCACCGGCGCCCGCTGCGGGCTCGCCGGGGACTGCGCACCGTCCGCAGGCCGATGAGGAGCCGGGTGTCGGGGCTCCGCGACCTGCCGAGGACGGGGTTGCACGCCCGGGTGCCGGGCACGGTGCCGGTGTGGATCCGTCCGGGTCTGTTGTCCGGCCGGAGACCGAGGCCGTGCGTCCGGGTGGCGGGCACGGTGGCGGTGTGGATCCGGCAAGGCCTGTTGACCGGCCGGAGGCTGGTTCCGTGCGTCCGGGGGGCCGGGAGGAGCCGGTTCTCGGGGGGCCGCAGGCGCCCCGGGGCGGAGACGCGTCCCCGGCGGAGCACGCGCGTGTCGTGGACGAGGGGCCCGTCACCGCGAAGGGGCTGCCCAAGCGCACCCCGAAGATCAGCGCGCCCGTCGCGGCCCCGCGCCCCCGTGCGGCGTCCGTGGACGCCGAGGCGCTGCGCCGCAGGCTGGGCGGGTTCCGCCGGGGGGCGGACGCCGGCCGCCGGGACGTCGAGGCGGAGATCGCCGAGCGGTCCCGTACCGGCCACCACCCGGAGCCGGACGGCACCGGCGCACCATCCGCAGAAGCCACGGGGGGCACCGTCGAGGAGGCAAGCAGTTGACCGCGCCCAGCACCTTCGGACTGAGCAGTGAGGCCCGCAACCTGCACTGGCTGCTGACCAACCTCGTCGAGGAGGTGCCCGGCATCCTCTCCGTCGCGGTGGTCTCCTCCGACGGGCTGCTGCTGCTCTCCTCCGACGAGGATCGCAACAGCACGGCCCGTGACGCGCGGACCGCGAACCGTTCCGGACCGCGCGGCTCCGTCGCCGACCTCGCCACCGTCGTCTCCGGCATCGGCAGCCTCACCGTCGGCGCCGCCAAGCTGATCGACTTCGGTCCGGTCAAGCACACGATGGTCGCGATGGACGAGGGCAGCCTCTTCGTGATGTCGATCAGCGACGGCTCGCTGCTCGGTGTGCACGGCGCGGCCGACTGCGACATGAGTGTGGTCGCGTACCACATGGCCCTGTTCGTCGGCCGCGCCGGCCACGTCCTGACCCCCGAGCTCCGCAGCGAGCTGCGCAAGAACCTGGAGTCCGAGTCCACCGGGAGTTCCCGTTGAGCAGCAAGCCCAGGAAGAACCTGCCGGTGCGCGGCGGCGACCGCAAACCCGCCCGCGTCCGCCCCTATTCGCTCACCGGCGGCCGTACCCGCTTCGGGCACGTCCTCCTCGTCGAGACGTTCGTCGGCGCCACGACCGGCCCCGCCGCGCTCGAAGCCGCCGGGGAACGCAAGGAACTGACCAACGGCGGCCTCACCTCCCGCGTGATGCCGGAGATGCGGGCCATCGTCGAACTGTGCCGCCGTATGCGCACGGTGGCCGAGATCGCCGCGCTGCTGAGGATGCCGCTCGGCGTGGTCCGCGTGCTGCTCAGCGACCTGGCGGACCAGGGAAGAATCCGTGTCTACGGAACGGGAACCGGCCACGGCACGGGCCGCCCGGACCGCGCGCTGCTGGAAAGGGTGCTGAGTGGACTCCGCCGTCTCTGACGCCGCTCACGGCGTCTCCCCGCTCGTCGACGAGGACGAGCCCCTGCTGCCCTGGCAGACGGACCGCACCCGCGCGCCGATCGCCACGAAGATAGTGGTGGCGGGCGGTTTCGGTGTCGGCAAGACCACGCTCGTCACCGCCGTCTCGGAGATCACGCCCCTGCGGACCGAGGCGCTGATGACCGAGGCCAGCGCCGACACCGACGACCTCACCGCCACGCCGGACAAGCTGACCACCACCGTGGCCATGGACTTCGGCCGCATCACGCTCGACGACGACCTGGTGCTGTACCTCTTCGGCACCCCCGGCCAGCAGCGGTTCTGGTTCATGTGGGACGACCTGGTGCGCGGCGCGATCGGCGCCGTCGTCATGGCCGACACCCGCCGTCTGAAGGACTGCTGGCCGGCGCTGGACTACTTCGAGAGCTGCGGACTGCCGTACGTCGTCGCGGTCAACCACTTCGACGGCAGTGAGCAGTTCGACGCCGAGGACGTCCGGGAGGCGCTGACGATCCCGGCGCACATACCCGTGATGGTCATGGACGCGCGCCGCCGGATCTCGGCCATCGAGACCCTCTTGTCCCTCGTGGGCCACGCGCTCGACGAAACCCCCGAGTAGCCGCCCCCGAGCAGTCCCCGAGCAGCCCTCTTAGGAGCGTCCCCCGCATGCGGAAGATACTCGTCGTCGGAGCCGGCCAGTCCGGTCTCCAGCTCGCCCTCGGCCTCCAGTCGCACGGGTACGAGGTCACCCTGATGTCCAACCGGACGGCGGACGAGATCCGCACCGGGCGGGTCATGTCGACGCAGTGCATGTTCCACACGGCCCTGCAGCACGAGCGCGATCTCCAGCTGAACTTCTGGGAGTCGCAGGCCCCGAGGATCCAGGGGCTCGGCGTCTCCGTCGCGGCCCCCGGCTCGTACGACCCGGGTCCGACACAGCGCGCGGTCGACTGGCTGGGCCGGCTCGACGGGTTCGCCCAGTCGGTCGACCAGCGGGTGAAGATGGCCGGCTGGATGGAGACCTTCGCCCAGCGCGGCGGCCAGCTGGTCATCCACGGCGCTGCGGTCGGCGACCTCGACTACTTCTCCCGCGCCTACGACCTCGTGCTCGTCGCGGCGGGCAAGGGCGAGCTCGTGCAGATGTTCGGCCGGGACGCGGAGCGCTCCCCGTACAGCGAGCCGCAGCGCGCCCTCGCCGTCGCCTACGTCCACGGCATGGGCCCGCGTCCGGAGCACCCGGAGACGGAGGCGGTCCGCTGCAACCTGGTCCCCGGTGTCGGCGAGATGTTCATCATGCCGACGTTCACCGTCTCGGGCCGCGCCGACATCCTGTTCTGGGAGGGCATACCCGGCGGCCCGCTGGACGCCTTCAAGGACGTCAGGGACCCCGCCGAACACCTCTCCCTGACCCTGGCGCTCATGGAGAAGTTCCTCCCCTGGGAGTACGCGCGGGCCACCAAGGTCGAACTGACCGACGCCGGCGGCACCCTCGCCGGCCGCTACGCCCCCACCGTCCGCAATCCCGTGGGCCGGCTCCCCTCCGGCGGACTCGTCCTCGGCGTCGCCGACGTGGTCGTCGCCAACGACCCGATCACCGGCCAGGGCTCCAACTCGGCGTCCAAGTGCGCCGCCTCCTACCTCGCCTCCATCCTGGAGCACGGCGAGAAGGAGTTCGACGAGACCTGGATGCGGGCGACCTTCGACCGCTACTGGGAGACGGCCCGGCACGTCACCAAGTGGACCAACGCCATGCTCGCCCCGCCGCCGGAGCACGTGCTGAACCTGATCGGCGCCGCGGGACGGCTCCAGTCGGCCGCCGACCGCTTCGCCAACGGCTTCGACGACCCGGCCGACTTCGAGAACTTCTTCTACGACCCGGAGCGGACCGGCGCCTACCTGGCCGACATCTCGGGCGCGTAACCGGCGGAGTACCCCGCGTCGGACCCCTCCGTCGCCCCCTCGGGGAGCTCCGGCATGTCGTAGCGTGCCAGGGGCTCCCCGTCGGGGTCGGGGCGTACGGCACCGAGCACCGGGTTGGCCGCGACGGGGGAGACCTTGATCCTCGCGCCGGGGCGGGGTGCCTGCACCACCATGCCGTCGCCGAGGTAGAGGGCCACGTGCGTGGCCTCCGGGAAGTACACGACGAGGTCCCCCGGCCGCAGCTCCGCCAGGTCGATCCGCTCAAGCCGGGCCCACTGCTCCTGGCTGGTCCGGGGGATCGGCGTCCCCGCGGCGCCCCACGCCTCGGAGGTCAGCCCCGAGCAGTCGTACGTCGCCGGCCCCTCCGCTCCCCACTCGTACGGCTTCCCGAGCTGCTCCACGGCGTACCGCACGGCCCGTTCGCCCGCCGCCGTGGGAGGCGCGCCGCCGCTGCCCAGGGCGCCGGAGGCGACCAGTTCCTCCTGCGCCTCGGCGACCCTGCCGCGCTCCAGCTCGGCCAGCGCGGCGAGCTGCCCGGCGGTCAGCGAGGCCAGCAGCTCCTCGACCTCGTGGAGCCGGGTCCGCACCTCGTCCCGCTGTTCCCGGCTCCGCTCGGTGAGGGCGCGCCGGACGTCGAGTGCCTCGCGGGCCCGGCGGGCCAGTTCGCCGGCGGTCCTCTCCTCACCGGTGAGCCGGCCCACCGTCGCCGCCCGGTCCCGTGCCAACCGGCCGATCACATGCCCCTGTTCGAGCGCGCGCTGCGGATCGCGCGCCAGCAGCAGACGTACGTACGGGGACAGCCCGCCGGCGCTCTGGTACTGCTGCCGGGCCAGCCGTCCGGCCTCCGACCGGCTGTCGTGCAGTGAGACGCGGGTGCGGGCGAGGGCGCGCTCCAGCCGTGCGGTCTCGGCGTGCTGCTTCCTCAGCCGTTCCTCGGTGGCGTTGTAGGCCTCGGTGGCCTTTCCCGCCTCCCGGTAACGGGTCTGAAGCTCCGTCAGCAGCTCGGCGACGGAGCGTGCGCCGGGGCCCTCCGCGCCCCCGCCCGGTTCCGGCGCGGCCGGCGCGGACACGGGTACGAGTGCGGTCCCGGCCGCCAGCGCCACCGTACAGACCAGACGCGGGAGCATTCCTGACACGCCATCACCTCCGACACGGGGCGGCCCGTCCGCTCCGCATCGCGAGCATGAGGCGGGCCGGCGGGGCCCGCTCGCCGAGTGTGCGCGGTTCGGCGCAACGGCGTCACCCGTCGGCGTCGTCCGGCTTGCCCTCCGGCGTGGCGTCCGGCACGGGCGCGGGCTTCGACCACGGCCACCTCGGCCGCTCGCCGGCCCGTCCCGCCGGGTCGTACAGATACTTCCACCCCCGGGCCAGCCCGGTGCGCGAGCTCTGCGCGCGGGGCACCCGCCGGTAGACCAGCACCGTGGGCGGGCCGCCGTCCGGAGCGGGGACGGGGATGCGGTACGTCTTGGGCGGGTGCCCGGTGATGCCCAGCAGCACGGGCAGGACGCGCCCGTCCATGGGCCCGCCCTCGAAGGGGGTGTCTTGGCTCTTCACCTCACCAGTTTCGGACATGGCGCCCGGTACCGGCCGCACGGGCCGTCCCGCCCGCTCAGAGCTCCGCGGCCAGGGTCCGCACCAGCTCGTCGCTCTGCGCGTCCCGCCGTGCGGTGACCGTCAGCAGCGCCACGAACTGCTCCACCAGCCAGTCCCGCAGCTCCTCCAGCGGCGGCTGCTTCTCCTCGTCGAGCCAGATCAGCGAGGCGGCCTCCACGGCGGTGATCCACATCCGGATGGTCATCCGCAGCCGGGGGCCGGGGCCGGCCACGCCGAGATGGCTGAGGATGTGCTCGGCGGCGGCCCGGCGCACCCCGTCCACGATCGCGGTCGTACGGGAGGTCTCCACGACGCTGCCACCCTGGAGCAGCGCGCTGAACCCGGCGTCGTGCTGGTCGACGAAGGTGAGGTAGCGGTCGACGGCGCGGGACAGCCGGGGCAGCAGCGGGCCCTCGTGCGGCTCGTCGAAGCAGTCGCGCAGCTCGTCGGCGGCGGACCTCAGGGCCGCCTCGTACAGTTGCTGCTTGCCGCCGGGGAAGTACCGGTAGACCAGGGGCCGTGACACACCGGCGGCCTCCGCCACGTCGTCCAGGGACACCTCCTCCGGGGCGCGGTGGGCGAAGAGGGACAGCGCGGCCTCGAGCAGCTGACTGCGCCGTTCCTCGACGCCGAGCCGCCGGTAGGCGGGGGTGGGGGCCTGCGGAGTCATACCCGCAGCGTAACCGTCCGCGCACGGTGCCCGCCCGGGGTCCCGCTACGCCAGCAGCCCCGACGACTTCCACAGCCGCCGCCCGGCCCCGCGCAGTATCCCGATGTCGTCGAGGAAGTCCGTCAGCCGCTTCGACCCCTGCTGCATCACGTCCCGGCGGTGCCCGCTGGCCTTCACCTGGGCGACGGCCTCCCGCCGGTCGAGGCCGACGTTCGCGTACACCTCGGGGTTCACGAAGGCCACGGAGAACACCCGGGCGAACTCCCCGGAGGTGACCCGGGTGAACTCCTGCGACCACTTCGGGGCGGTCACCATCTGCCGCCGCAGCTCCTCACGGGCGTAGCGCACGTGCCGGGCCTCCTCGACGACGTGGATGCGCGTGACGCCCCGGATCAGCGGCTGGACCCGCTCGTCCGGGAAGGTCAGCCGCTGCATCCAGTCCAGGACCTCCTCGCCGAGCAGGGTCGCGGTGAACGAACCGGGCGTGGTGGAGATCGTCTTGAACAGCCGGCCGAGGTTCCGGTGCACCCGGCTGACGGGGTACCAGGGCGTGCCCCCGCGGGTGATGACCCGGGCGAACATCTTCGAGTGCCGGCACTCGTCCTCGATCTCGGTGAGCGCGTAGCGCACGTGCGCGCTGGTGGCGGCCTTGTCGTAGATGTGCCGCACCAGCAGCTGCATCAGGATCAGCTCGAACCAGATCCCGAGCGAGGCCAGCGCCGCCGCCTCGTGCCGCGAGAGCAGGATGCGCTGCTCCTCGCTCATCCGCCGCCACATCGGGGTGTCGTACAGCGACACCAGCTCGGGCGGCCAGAAC
Organism: Streptomyces sp. NPDC030893; assembly: GCF_055571535.1. Lineage (NCBI taxonomy): Bacteria > Bacillati > Actinomycetota > Actinomycetes > Kitasatosporales > Streptomycetaceae > Streptomyces > Streptomyces sp. NPDC030893. Next base: position 224,414 of record NZ_JBVIFC010000006.1, read on the forward strand.
CACTTGCCCTCCTCGAAGGGGGCCTCCCAGTCCAGCTCCTCGTCCGGGTCGAAGGAGTGCCGGGCGGACGACTCGAGCAGCCGCTGGGCCACCTGCTCCCGGTCCTTGAGCAGTCCGAGCGCGTCCCGCAGGCCATCGATCGCGTCGGCTTCCGACAGGGTCGTCATGACGGTTCCACCTCGGGGGCGTCTCGGGTTACCGGCGGGTCACCCACTTATGAGACTGCCTGTCAGCAAGCCCGTCAATCCCTTGGGCGGGACTTGTCGACGACAGAACCACGGGGGGCGTCAACACAGCGCCGAACGGCCACACGACGGAGCGCACCATCCGCGATCAGTCCGAGTACGCTGATGGCGTCCGTCAGACTCCGGCACATGGGAGCGATCATGAGCGCCGCACGCGACTACGGGCTGGACGACGACTACGAGTGGCCGCGTCCGCCCGCAGCCGGCTGGACGGCGGACGACCTCGACGAGCTCCCCAACCTGCCTCCGCACACGGAGCTGATCGACGGGAACCTTGTCTTCGTGAGTCCGCAGACCACCTTCCACATGCGCACGATCCGCCTGCTCGACCATGCCCTTTTCCACCAGGCGCCGGACGAGTTCGAGGTCTACCGAGAGTTCACCGTGACACTCAACAGCCGGAATCGTCCGGAGCCTGACGTGCTGATCGCCCGCGCCGGGGCGGACACCGGGCCCAAGCAGACCAGGCTTCTGCACGAGGACGTCGTTCTGGCCGCCGAAGTGGTCTCGCAGGACTCGGTCGACCGGGACCGTGAGGTCAAGCCCCGCAAGTACGCGGGCGCCGGCATCCCGCACTACTGGCGCGTCGAGGAGAACGACGGGCTCCCCGTCGTCTACGTCTACGAACTCGACCCGATGACCAAGTCGTACGTCCCCATGGGCATCTTCCACAACCGGCTCAAGCTCACCGTCCCGTTCCCCGTCGACATCGACCTCACCGCCGTCGACCGCCGACGCTGACCGGTCCGGCCCCGCCTACGGCTTCAGCACCGCCTGCATCACCGCCCGCGCGATCGGCGCGGCCGTGCCGCCGCCGCTGATCTCACCCCGGTCGGCCGCCGCGTCCTCGACCACCACCGCCACCGCCACCTTCGGCTCCATGTCCTCCTCGTGCTGCGCCCAGGAGATGAACCAGGCGTACGGCATACCCGAGTTGCCCAGCCCGTGCTGCGCGGTCCCGGTCTTGCCGCCGACCACCGCACCGGGGATCGCGGCCTTCTGCCCCGTACCGTCCTCCACGACACCCCGCATCAGGTCCCGCATCCGCATCGCCGTCGCCGGATGCATGGCCCGCCGTACCGGACGGGAACCCGCCGACGACACCGTGCCCCCACCGGCCCGGGTGGTCCGCTCCACCAGGTACGGCTCCCGCACCTGCCCCCCGCCCGCCACGGCCGCCGCCACCATCGCCATCTGCAGCGGTGTGGCCCGCGTGTTGTACTGCCCGATCGACGACAGTGCCAGCTGCGCCCGGTCCACCGTGGTGTCGAAGGTGCTGCGCGCCACCGGGAACGGAATCCGCAGGCCGTCGTCGTTGAAGCCGAAGCTCTGCGCCATGCCCTTCATCCTCGCCACCCCCGTGTCCACCCCGAGCTTGGCGAAGACCGTGTTGCAGGACCACACGAACGCCTCCCGCAGTGTGGCGTCGCCACAGCCCTCGGACCCGTTGGTCAGCCGGGTCGTCGTCCCCGGCAGGGTGTACGGGTCGGGGGAGTCCGTCGGCTTGTCCAGGCCCTTCACCACGCCCGCGTCCAGCGCCGCCGCCGCGGTGACCACCTTGAAGGTTGAACCCGGCGGATACGTCCGCTGCACCGCCCGGTTCAGCATCGGCCGGTCCGGGTCGGCGTTCAGCCGCGCCCACGCCTCCCGCGCCGCCGTGCCGTTCCCCGACAGCAGCGCCGGGTCGTACGACGGTACCGACACCAGCGCCAGGATCCGCCCGGTCGACGGCTCCACCGCCGCCACCGCCCCCTTCCGCCCGCGCAGCCCGTCGTACGCCGCGCGCTGCGCCGCCGGATCGATCGTGGTCACCACGTTGCCTCCCGCGTTGCGGGAGCGGGTGAGCTCGTTCCACCGCGGCAGCGGCGCGAGCAGCGGGGCGGCGCCGGAGAGCAGCCCGTCCTCCGTGTGTTCCAGCAGCGTCGTGCCGTACTCCTGCGAGGCGAAACCGGTCACCGGGGCGTACAACGGCCCGTCGGCGTACGTCCGTTCGTAGCGCAGGTGCTCCCCGGTGTCCCGCGACCCGGTGACCGGCCGGCCGGCGACCAGGATGTCGCCGCGCGGCTGCTGGTAGCGGGAGATGGCGTCACGGCGGTTGGCCGGGTTGGTCTCGTAGTCCCCGGCGTGCAGCACCTGCACGCGCGCCGCGTTGACCAGCAGCGCGACCAGCAGCAGGGCGCAGAACAGCGCGGCGTGCCGGATGTGACGGGTCACCGCGGGCCACCCCCGTCGCCCTGCCGCCGCGCGCGGTCGCTCAGCCGGACCAGCAGCGCCACGATCGTCCAGTTGGTCACCACCGACGAGCCGCCCTGCGCCAGGAACGGCATCGCCATCCCGGTCAGCGGGATCAGCCCGGTCACCCCGCCCGCGATCACGAACACCTGGAGCGCCACCAGCGAGGCGAGGCCCACCGCGAGCAGCCGGCCGAAGGGGTCGCGCAGGGCGAGCCCGGCCCGGTAGCCGCGCTCCACCAGCAGCCCGTACAGCAGGAAGATCGCGGACAGCCCGGCCAGGCCCAGCTCCTCACCGGCCGTCGCCAGGATGAAGTCGGACTTCACGGCGAAGCCGATGAGCACGGAGTGCCCGAGGCCGAGCCCGGTGCCGAGGATCCCGCCCTCCGCGAAGGCGAACAGCGACTGGGCGAGCTGGCCCGGGCCCTCGCCCGCCTCGATGGAGGCGAACGGATGCAGCCACGTCTCGATCCTGTGGTGCACATGCGGCTCCAGCCGCCCCACGGCCACCGCACCCAGCGAGGCCAGCAGCAGCCCCACCGCGATCCAGCCCGTGCGGCCGGTGGCGACGTACAGCATGACCACGAACAGGCCGAAGAAGAGCAGGGACGTGCCGAGGTCCCGCTCCAGGACCAGGACGCCCACACTGACCAGCCAGACGGCGAGGATCGGGCCGAGCACCCGACCGGTGGGCAGCTGGAGTCCCCAGACCCGGCGGCCCGCGTAGGTGAGGGCGTTCCGGTTCGCCGCGAGGTAGGCGGCGAAGAAGACGGCCAGCAGCACCTTCGCGAACTCGCCCGGCTGGATGGAGAATCCGGCCACCCGGATCCAGATCCGGGCCCCGTTCACCGCCGGGAAGAGGATCGGGACCGTCAGCAGCACCAGCGCGACGGTGACACAGACGTAGGTGTAGCGCTGGAGCACCCGGTGGTCGCGCAGCACCAGCACGACCGAGGTGAACAGCGCCACGCCCAGCGACGACCAGATCAGCTGGGTCGGGGCGGCCGGTTCGCCCGGCGCCTCCAGGTCGAGCCGGTAGATCAGCACCAGGCCCAGGCCGTTGAGCAGGACCCCGATGGGCAGCGGCAGCGGATCGGCGTACGGGGCGCGCCAGCGCACCGCGAGATGCGCGACCAGGGCGAGCACACCGAGCCCGGCGCCGTAACCGGCGGCGCCGGGCGGGACGGTGCCGTTCCTGGCGAGGCCGACGGCGCAGTATCCGTACACCGACAGCGCCACCGCCAGGACGATCAGGGCGAGTTCGACGCCGCGGCGCCGGGGGAGGCCCCGGACGGTGGGCGTCGGCGTATCCGCCGTCGCCAGGGTGATACCGGCCTTGCTCATGTCCGGAACTTACCCACATGGTGCGGATTGCGGGCTTCGGTCATCAGCACCAGCGTGGCGCGGGGCCGATGTTGTCGATGTGCCCGGCCGGGCCCCAGGCCCAGGTGCCGTCCGTGAGGAGGTACCAGAGCGGGTTGCCGTTCACCTTGTCGCCGGGGACCTTGCAGAAGATCGAGACGACCTCGCCCTTATGGGCGTACCGGATGATGTGCGAACCCCGGTTCGGGGCGGTGCGCAGCGCCAGCTTGCTCGCCGTGACGACACCCTTGTACTGGCCCTGGTCGCCGTGGTCGCCACCGGCCTGGTTGTTCCAGTCGCCGTTGCCGCCGCTCTGCTGGCCGGAGTTGCTGTCGTGGCCGCCGTTGCCGCCGCTCTCCTGACCCGAGCCGCTGTCGTGGCCGCCGCCCTGTTGGCCGGAGCCGTTGCCGTTTCCGCCCTGCTGGCTCCAGTTGCCCTGACCGCCGCCCTGGTTCGGGTCGTCGGCGGCGAAGGCCGGGGTGACGGCGGTCGCGATCGCGAGGGCCCCGGCGGCAAGAGCTATGGGCAGTCGGCGGGCGATCGGGGGACGCGGGGCCATGGCGGTACCTCCATGTAGGGAGAAAACAGGTCGAAGCTGACTTGTCGCCAGACTAGGAGCGCCCCCCGCCGGCCCGCCCGCCCTGCTGCGCCATCGGGGACGGCACTGCGCCCTCCGGGTCACGCGCGCCCGCCGGTCGCCTCTCCGGCGGCGACCGGCTTCTTGCCCCCGCGGCACCCGCCTGTTCCCATGGACGGGGGAGTGATGGGCATGGACGGACTGCGCGTCGTACCGAGCCGGCGGCACGGCCGGGAACGGCTCTACGTCTGCCTCCCGGACGGCCGGAACCTCGCCTGGTACGACCGTTCGACGGCCCGCGTGAACCTGCTGCTCGGCGCCGGCCACCAGGAAGCGGTGCTCACCGCGCTCGGCCCCTACCTCACCGGCCCCGTCTCGGTCGGCCCGCCCCCGGCCCCCACCCCCGCCGACCTGCTACGCCTCTCCCTGCACCCCGACGACGACCTCGCGCCGAACCGCCCGGGCGAGGCCCTGCTGATCGCCCTCGACCGCGATCCCGGCCCGGTCCGCCGACTGCGCCCCGACCCGCGCCGCCGGGCGCTCACCGCGCAGCAGGCGGTGGGCGAGGCCCTGGACCGCACGGACGGCGCGGGCTGGCACACCCTGCACTCCGTCCCGCTGCCCGGCGGCGACCGCATCCACCACCTGCTGATCGGCCCCGGCGGCCTGTACGCCGTCCACGCCCTGTACGCCCACCGGCGGCGGGTCACGGTCACCGGCCCCCGTGTCGCCCTGGGCCGGCACCAGCCGCGCCCCCTGCTGCACCGCGTCCGCTCCGACGCCGACCGCGCTTCCCACGCCCTCACCGCCGAGGTCCGCCCGGTGCTCGTGCTGGTCGGCGCGTCGGACGTGACGGTCCCGGCCCCGCCCCACGGCGTGCGCGTCCTCACGGACACCGACGTGCCGTCCCTGACCCGTACGGGCGGGGTCCTCAAACCGGCCGACGTGGAGGCCCTGCACGCCATGGCCCGGGACCGGAACACCTGGACCGGCCTCTGAGCGCCGCCGGCGCGACCCTCACGGCAGCGGCGCGCGACCGTCACGGCAGCGGGCCCGCGTGGGCGCGGTCCAGCAGCGGCGCCAGCAGGTCGCCGTAGTCCTGCACCCGCGGGCCGATGTCCGGGGCGCTGAGGGTCAGCAGGTCCGGGGAGCGGCAGTCCTCGACCTCGCCCCAGGTCACCGGCGCCGACACCAGGGGTTCGGAGCGGGCGCGCAGGGTGTAGGGGGTGGCCGTGGTCTTGCGGGCGGCGTTCTGGCTCCAGTCGACGAAGACCTTCCCCTGCCTCAGGCTGCGGGTCATCCGGTGCAGCACCAGCCGGGGCATCGCCTTCTCCGCCTCCACGGCCAGCCGCTTGGCGTACTCCGACACCTGATCGGAGGAAGCGCCCCGCACCCCCGCGAGCAGATGCAGTCCCTTCGACCCCGAGGTCTTGGCGTACGCCTCGATGCCGTCCGCCGCCAGCCGCTCCCGCAGCCACACCGCGACCTCGCAGCAGTGCACGATCGTCGCCGGCGGCCCGGGATCCAGGTCGAACACGATCCGGTCGGCCTCGCCCGGGTCGTCGATGAGCCACTGGTGCGTGTGGAACTCGGTGACCAGGTTCGCCGCCCACATCAGGCTCGGCAGATCCTGCACCAACACCATCCGGGCCGGCCCCTCCGACCTCGGCACCTCGGCGGTGGTGACCCACTCGGGCGTACCCGGCGGCACGTTCTTGGTGAAGAACACCTGCCCGTCGGGCCCGTCCGGATACCGCAGGAACGACACCGGTCGGTCCCGCAGGTGCGGCAGCAGCACGTCGGCGACGGTCGCGTAGTAGTGCAGTACCTCCGCCTTGGTGAACCCGGTGGCGGGATACAGCACCTTCTCCAGATTGCGGAGCGCGAGCCGCCGCCCCTCCACCTCAGTGATAGGCGCCATACGATGAGAATCTCACGCAAAGCATGACAAACACCCCGACAGTGATCGGACGACGACCGGAAAGGTGCTGCACGTGAGATCCATTTGGAACGGCGCGATCTCCTTCGGCCTGGTCAGCATCCCGATCAAGCTGGTGAACGCCACCGAGAGCCATTCGATCTCCTTCCGCCAGATCCACACGGAGGACGGCGGCCGGATCCGGTACCGCAAGTTCTGCGAACTGGAGGACCGCGAGGTCACCGGCCAGGAGATCGGCAAGGGCTACGAGGACTCGGACGGCACGATCATCCCGATCACCGAGGAGGACCTGGCCGGACTGCCGCTGCCCACCGCCAAGACGATCGAGATCGTCGCCTTCGTCCCCGAGGAGCGGATCGACCCGCTCCAGATGGACGCGGCGTACTACCTCGCGGCGGGCGGGGCGCCGGCGGCCAAGCCGTACACGCTGCTGCGGGAGGCGCTGAAGCGGAGCAATAAGGTGGCCATCGCGAAGTTCGCCCTGCGCGGCCGGGAGCGGCTGGGGATGCTGCGCGTGGTCGGCGACGCCATCGCCATGCACGGACTGCTCTGGCCGGACGAGGTCCGCGCTCCCGAGGGCGTCGCACCCGACACCAGTGTCACCGTCCGCGACAAGGAGCTGGACCTCGCCGACGCCCTGATGGACACCCTCGGCGAGGTCGATCTGGAGGACCTGCACGACGAGTACCGGGAGGCGGTGGAGGAGGTCATCGCCGCCAAGGCCTCCGGCGAGGCCCCGCCGGAGGCGCCCGCACCGGAGCGCGGCGGCAAGGTCCTGGACCTGATGGCCGCCCTGGAGAACAGCGTCCGAGCGGCCCGCGAGTCCCGGGGGGAGGAACCCGAGGACGCCGAGGTCAAACGGCTGCCGCAGCGCGCGGCCAAGGAGAGCGGCGGCGGCAAGCAGACAGCGACGGCGAAGAAGAAGACAACGTCCTCGACCCGGAAGTCCACATCGCCGAAGTCGAGCGACGCGGAGAAGAAGACCCCGGCGAAGACCACCTCCAAAACGCCGGCGAAGAAGACTCCCGCAAAGAAAACCACCTCAAAGAAGACCCCCTCCCGCAAACGCTCGGCGTAGACCCCGCACCGGCCGGGTCCGCCGCCTTCCGTCCTTCGCTCTCACGATCCCCTACAACCACGCGCCGCCCCCCCGCTCCCCGCACGCCGGTCCGATGGATCCCGGCACCCGTGTTCGCCGTCTTCCTCCGGGGGTGTGCTTCGATGTGCGCGATCTGCGAAACCCGTACGCGTGGCGGTGGGGGACGGGACGTGGGGGAATTCCGAGACTGCGGTGGAGGGCATGACCGAGGACGAGTTCGACGCTTTCTACGCCGCCGCGTTCCCCCGCCTGACCGGGCAGATCTACGCCTTCACCGGCGACCTCGGCGAGGCCCAGGACGTGGTCCAGGAGGCGTTCGTACGGGCCTGGGACCGGCGCCGCAAACTGCACGCCGACGGGGCCCCGGAGGCGTGGGTGCGCACCGTCGCCATGCGCCTCGCGGTGAGCCGCTGGCGGCGGGCGAGACGCTGGCTGGAACTGGTACGGCACACCCCGCCACCCGAACCGGCCCCCGGCCCCGGCCCCGACCGCACCGCCCTGGTCGCCGCGCTGCGCCTGCTGCCCGAGGCGCAGCGCATGGCGGTCGTGCTCCATCACCTGTGCGACCTCAGTGTCGAGCAGGTAGCCTCCGAGACCGGCGCACCCGTGGGGACGGTCAAGGTCAGACTGTCCCGCGGACGGGCGGCACTGGCCAGACACCTGGCGGTGGACGAGGCCGAGGAGCCGGCCTGGAGGGAGGGCGGCCGTGTCGGATGAACTCGGCACCGCCTTGCGCGAGTTGGCGGCACGGCACGAGACCCCGCCCCGCGTGGACGCCGCGGAGATCCGCAGCCGCGCCGGTCGCCGCTCCCGCCGCCGCAAAGCGGCCCTCACCCTCACCACCCTGGCCACCGCGGCCTGTGCGCTGACGGCCGCCGTCGTCACGCTGCACACCAAGGACCGCGCGGACGACCGGCACCTCCCGGGCGCGGCGGCCGACGCCCCGGCCGTTCCGGGCGCGGCGACCCCGACCCCGCTCCTCCCCGCGTCCACGGGAGTGCTCGACCTGGGCCGCCACACCCTCACGGTCGGCGACCGCGTGCTGCGCGTCGACTCGCACTCCTTCGGCCGGTTCCCGCCCGGCACCCGGCTGACCGTGAAAGCCAAGGCGGAATCCGACCTGCTGCCCCTCGAAGGCCGCCCCGCGGCCCGCAAGGAGGTCGAGGTCCCCTACCTGGTGGAGCTGCGCACCCCCGGCCAGGAACCCGTCTACGCCGGTGGCCTCGCCTTCGACACCAAGGCACTCGTGGGACTGGACACCGACTCGGGCTGGGTGGGCATGAGCGTCACGGACGCGGAGTGGTTCTACCGCCGCGTCCGGGTCGGCGACGGAATCGACCTCACCTCGACGCCGATGCCGGCGCCGAGCACCCCCCGACCGCGCGCGGCCGGGGGAACCATGTCGCCTCCTCCCCCTTGACCGCCCCCGACGTCAGCCCTCGGATGAAGGACCGCTGCAACGCCGGGAAGGCGCCCCACCAGCAGCACCCCGATGCCCGCCTCGTCGTCCGAGCGCAGGGAGCGCAACGCCGGCGGCAGCGTGTACGGGGCGGGGCGGGGTCGGTGACGCGCGGGCGCCGCGCAAACCGGAGGTCCCGCGCCCGCCCCGTACGGACCCGCCGGGGACGACGCCGCCCCCACAACCGCCCCCGCACGGCACCATGGACCCCATGGCCGACGACAACCGGATCGTGAACACCCACCAGTTCGAGGCGTGGAACGGCTACGAGGGCCGCCACTGGGCCGAACACCAGGCGCGCTACGACGCCCTCAACGACCCCGCCAACACCCCGCTCCTGAACGCCGCCCGCATCCACACCACGGACACCGTCCTGGACATCGGCTGCGGCAACGGCCACCTCACCAGACTCGCCGCCCGCACCGCCCACCGAGCCGTCGGCATCGACCTCTCCGCCCCCATGCTGGAACGCGCCCGCGAGACCGCCGCCGCCGAACACCTCACCAACGTCACCCACCTCCAGGCCGACGCCCAGGTCCACGACTTCGAACCCGCCTCCTTCGACGTCGCCGTGAGCCGCTTCGGCGTGATGTTCTTCGCCGACCCCATCGCCGCGTTCGCCAACATCGGCCGCGCCCTGCGCCCGGCCGGCCGCCTGGCCTTCGTCTGCCCGCAGCCGTTCTCCGAACTGGACCAGTCGGTGATCTTCGCGGCCGTAGCCGAGCACGTGACCCTGCCGGACTTCTCCGAGAAACAGGAAACGGGCCCCGCCTCCTTCGCCGACCCCGCCCGCACCACCCACGTCCTGTCCGAAGCCGGCTTCGACTCCCTCACCGTGACGCCGCTCGAAGTGCTCCAGCAATGGGGCACGGACGCCACGGACGCCACCACCTTCCTCTTCGGCTGGGGCCCCATGCGCCACTGGCTCCGCGACGCCACCCCCGAGGACGTCGCCAGGGCCCGCCAGGCGGCAGAGACCGCCTTCCGCACCTACGCGACGGCCGAGGGCGTACACCTCACGGCCCGCTACTGGCTGGTGACGGCCAACTGGCCCGGCACCTCGCCGTCCCCGTGACAGACGGGACGGCCCGGGGAGACCGATCCCTCACCTCGTGGGGTACCCGACCGCCCCGACGTCCTTTACAAGGTGGTCCGTCACAACGCCCCCCGGGTTCAATGCGCGAACCACTTCCCCGGTCAGAGGCCGCGAGGAGAGAACGTGACGGACCGCGTCCAAGTCGACCGGAACCTCGTAGTAGTCCTCGGCCCATCGCTGGAACGCCTCCGGCGAACGGTCCACCAACAGCCGGAAGAGGGATCCGGCACCGTCCGGATCCCCCGATGCGGCGTCGGGAAAATCGATCCTCCCGGCATTCCAGCCGCCGTCACCCGTCTCCCGCCACACACACGCCGTCACGAGGAGCATCCCGTACTCGTCCGAGAACGCCGGCTCCTCGACCCACGACCGGAAGACCTCAGGAACCTCGTCGATCACTCCGGGCCACGGCCCGTCCGCCTCCCCGTACGGGCTCATGGGCGACTCGTGATCGAACCCCCGGATGCAGGCGCCTGCCGGGGAGAAAACTATCGAGTACCCGTCCCCGGACCCGTTCTCCATCGAGGCCATCGACTCCGTCTCGGACCAGCGGTCGTCGAAGAAGTGCCGGCGGTGTGCGGAGTCATGGCTCAGGAGCATCTCCAGCACGGCCAACGAGCGGCAATGCTCCCGGAGTACGGCGATCTCGGGCAGGCCTCGGGCAACGTCATGAACGGTCATCCGAACATCCAACCGCAGAGCCGGACCGGCGGCGTTGGCGCCGGCCGACGTTTTCCTCGAAGGCGTCTCCTTCCCGTCCTCCGCCTGGGCGACCCCCGCCCCGGAGAACAACCTGACGGGGAACACCGATCACTGCCCGCCCGTACCATCTGCCTCGTCCACGATCGAGTTCGCGGAAAGGCGGTCATACAGTGCACGGTGGGGAAGGTACGGCCCGGCGAATAGGCCGCACACTGGCGCTGACGGCGTCGATGGGTCTGTTGGTGGCCGGCTGCGGCGACGGCCTGGGCGATCCGCCCCCCAACCCGGCCTCCGGGCCGACCGTCAAGAGCTGTGTGACCCCCTTCGACGACCTCGTGGCCGACCTTAACGCCGACGGCACACCGGACCGGGTCTCACCCGGCTCCCTCACCAGCGACGACCTGACCATCACCTTCGGAGCGGAGGACGGCGGGAAGGACACGAGGGTGGGCCCCCGGGACCTCGTAGGAGACGACGGCGAGGAGGCCCACGACGTGCTGGCCGTCGTGGCCGACTTCGACCAGGACGGCTGGAACGACCTCTTCGTCGTCGCCACCCCCGAGTTCAGCGGCGACAACCCGGAGAAACCGGACGTCTCCGAACTACGCCTGGGCCCCTTCTCGGCAAGCGGAGCCGGCCAGAGCACACATCCCGTCTCCCTGATCGAGCCACGAGCCCTCGCCGTGGCCGACTACAACAACGACCGCTACCCGGACCTCGCCGCCTACGGCCACGCGGGCGACGGCGTCTACTCGACGACAGCCCGCCTCGGCAGCGAGGACGGCCTCGACAGCGACCGCAACGAAAAGAACGCCGAGTACAGCGAGTACGCCGAACAGACCGACCAACAAACCCCCACCGACATGCCCCGCGCCACCCCGACAGCCTTCCACCCGGCCTGCGCCCCCGACACCACCGGCTGACGCACGCGTCCGACGGCTGAGGAGGGCGCACTGCACTTCCAGCGACCGGAAGCCGGGCCGGACAGCCGGCAGCCCCCGTCAGCTCACGTCAGCCCGCGGACAGGTCCGTCGCCGTACAGCGCGTCGATGTCTACCAGGAGGACATCGCGGCGGTGCCCGGCGGCCTCGATGACATCGGGATGGAAACCGTGCAGGGAGAACAGGGCGAGGGCCGCGTCGTCCGGCCGGTGCCCCTGGGCGGCGAGCAGGTTCCGGATATGTTCGAGACGCTCGAGGTCCTTGAGCCCCCGGGGCTGGACGGTGGCCTTGGCCTCGCCGATCAGGGCGATGGCAGCTCGCGGGTTCTGCGGGCGTTCGCCGGGCGCCATGGCGAGCACGTCGACTTCGTGTTTGGTCCGGGCAGTCGGATCGGCGATCTCTGCCCCACCGACCGCGCCGAGCCCCAGCCCCGTCTCGTCGAAGGCGAAGGAGCGGACCCATTCGCGCGCGGTCTCCTCGAAATGCGGGCCGAGGATCTTCGAGTGGTACGTCGGCCGGGACGACTGCCACACCTGGGCACCGCGTCGCCGTTCCACCAGGTCCACCATGGGCAGCGTGATCAGCTGGTTGAAGCGGATCACCGGGTCGGCCACCCTGATGGTTGGGTGCCGTGCCTTGAGCAGGTCCTGCTCCTTGCGGACGTAGCCGGTGGACTCGAGCACCTCCAGCGGGCCCACCATGGCGGAGCGGGACCGTTCCAGCATCGAACCGACCTTCGCCGGGGTCGAGGCGCCCCGGGCGACCGCGGACAGTACGTCGTAGTAGAGCGTCCGGTGGGTGATCCGCGGGTCCTCACGCAGCAGGAATTCCGCCTCGACCCGGGAGTAGAGGGCTCGTCCCGGGTCCAGCAGGGTGCGCTCCACCCAGGGGGCGAAATCCTCCTCCCGCTGCGGCGCCCGCCCCGCCGCCAGTGGCCGATAGCCGGGGGCGCCGCCCAGCACGGAGTCGACCTGAAGTGCCACTGCCGGGTCCGCGATGCCCCAGTGAGTGCGGGAGGTGCGGTAGTCGAAAGCCGGCAGACGCAGATCCAGAACCGCTCGGCCGCGCAGGGGCTTGGTCCCGGACAGCAACTCGGACATCACACTCATCGCCGAGCCGCACAGGATGATCCGGCCTCCGGGTGCCTTGCCGGACTGCGACTGGTCGTACAGCAGTTGCAGAAACCCGGGGATCTCCGGGGAGTGCTCCATCAGGTACGGCAGCTCGTCGATGACGATCAGCGGCGCTCCCGGCGCCCGGTTCACCACATCCAGCGCGGCGGTGAGTACGTCCCGCCAGTCGTCCAGCCGCATCGCCCCGGGCCGCACACCCGCGTGCGCGGCGATCGCCTCGGTGAACCGGTGCAGCGCGGGCACCCGGCCTTCCTCCTGCACAGCGGTCAGGTACAGCCCGCCCACGGCATCTGTGAGCGCCTCCAGCAGGAACGACTTCCCGTTCCTCCGGCGCCCCGAGACGATGGCCAGCCGCAGTTCGGTGGCCGGATCGGCGAGAAAGTCGTCCAGGAGGGCCCACTCGTGATCACGGCCCAGCAGCCGCTCCGGCTTTACCATCCGTTCACTCACAGCCCCTCCGTTCTTGTCCAGGCCCACCTGAACAAGAATTGTAGGGCCTCCCCTTAACTCCTGCTCGTCCATAGTGCTCCGCGGCGGGATAGTCGCGGGTACGGTCTATGGCGATTCCTCCGGCAATGCACGACGAGTGGACCGACAGAACGACCCGGAGCCGCCTCCACCCTCCGGAGGAGTGGCGGGACGTCCGCTGACGGAGCCCTCGGAGATCCAGGCGCGCTGACCGGCAAGGGAGAGGCCCAGGGATGCCGCCCCGATCTGGGCACAGGTATTGGCATCCGGCGCCGTCGTTCAGTCGGCGATGTCGACCCCGTATCCGCGAGCGAGGGCGTCGAGGCCGTGGTCGTAGCCTTGGCCGACGGCACGTAGGCGCCAGACCGGACCGCGGCGGTAGATCTCCGCGAGCAGCATCGTGCGTTCGGTGGTGGCCGCGTCCAGGGTGGCCCGGGCGACAGGTGCTCCGCTACTGCCCGGAGCCGTACCGACCTGGATCGCACCGACGGCCCCGAAGGTGGCGGCGCCGTCGATGGCCGCGGCGACGACGACCTTCCGTGTCGCGGGTGGCAGGGATGCAAGGTCGAGGGCGATGGTCTGTTCGGCAGGGCCTCCGGTCAGCAGGCGCGCCGTCCCGGCGGGGCTCTCCGGGGCTCCGTAGAAGACGAAGTCCCCGTCGGAGGTGACCTGTTCGTCCTCGTCGAGGAGGAAGGCGACGACGTCGATCTCGCAGTCGGACTGCGGGGCCCAGCCGGCGGTGACGTACCACTCCGGCGCGGGTCTGCCGTGCGGCACCGGCAGGTCGACGACGCCGCCCCTCGGCATCACCTGCGGTCCCCGAGGCCGGAGAGCCTCCCCATCCCGGCCGGTCGCGGTCGGAGAGATGAGCCAGTGCGGTTCGTGCACGGGGAGTTCGAGGGAAGTGACGCGCCTCATGCGCCGGTCGTTCTCCCCGCCCGGCAGGAGTACGACGTCGGTGACGCTGGCGGACAGGTTGATCGCCGCGGATCCGCCCAGCTCGACCACGCGCGTACGAGCCGCCGCCGCATCGGCATGGATGCCACCGAGCACCAGCACCCGACGTCCCGCCAGGGGCTTGTCCGAGCTGCCGGCGGAGGGCTCCGACGGGCGCGGCGCGGGGATCGATACGTCGCCGGAGGCCGCGGTGACGGCCACCGCCTCCGGGGCGGGTACGGCAGCGGCCGTGGTGGGCACCGGTTCGACGGGCGCGGCCTGTTCCGCTTCCGGCGCAGCCGCCGGACGACCGACCTTGACGGCCGTCACCTCGTGTGCTGTCCCCGGCCGTACGTCGGCCAGCAGCCGCAGGAAGGTCTGCTCGTCGATGACCGGCACGCCTTCGGCGAGTGCGCGTCGGGCCTTCGCGGAACCGGCCGCCGGTTCGTTGGTGACCAGAACGCTGGTGTGCCGGCTGACGGAGGACATCATGTTCAGCCCGGCGGCGACCGCACGCCCGATCAGCTCCGCCCGGGCGTGGGCGGTCTCACCGGTGACCGCGACCTTCATCCCCTGGAGGAGCGGCCCGCCGGGAGCCAGACGTCCCGGATTACGGAAGGCGCAGGGAGTCTTCGGCGGCTTCGGCGTGAACTGGGACTCCGCCCGCGGCGGGCAGGTCACCAGCGGCAAGGGCAGATCGAGCCGCGCTGCCTCGCGCAAGGACGCCCGCAGGATCCCGGCAAGCACCCGGGCGTCGTCCAGCGCGTCATGAGCGCGCTCTTGGGAGACGCCGTAGTGAGCGGCGAGGGTGCCGAGCTTCATGTCGTCCGTGGGCGGGTCCACCTGGCGGTTCAGAGCCAGGGTGCACAGACGCTTCGACACCGGCAGCCACATCCGCGCGCGGGCGAACTCGTGGGCCAGGAAGTCGTAATCGAACTGGGCGTTGTGGGCCACCAGCACCCGGTCCTGGAGCATCGCTCCGATCCGCCCGGCGACTTGCTCGAAGGTCGGTGCGTCCCGCAACCGCTCGGCGGTGAGCCCGTGCACCTCCACCGGCCCCGGGTCGCACCCCGGGTTGAGCAGCGTCGAGAACTCCCCGGTCTGTTCACCGTCCGGACCGACCGTGATGACCGCAACGGACAGCACCCGGTCCCGCCGGGCCATGAGTCCCGAGGTCTCCACGTCGACCAGGGCCCATTCGTGGGCATAGTCGCCCATGGCGGGTGCGTTGAAGGAAGGGGATACGAGACTCATGCCGCCAAGGATCATCCGATATACGCCCTTCTTTCAACCTGCATGATGATTTACCTCCGTCTCCGAGGCCGGACTATTTCACGTTGCCGACGAAGATCGCCGTCTCCGATTCGAAGTCGGGCGAGACTTCGACCTGGAGGTACTTCTCGTTCTTCGGGAGCTCACAGCCCCACGTGATGGACAGGGAACGTCCCGCGAGGATGCGTGTGTCGGGAATCCCGTCGAGCCCGTCGTCAAAGATCTCTTCACCCTCTCTGCCCTCATCGCCGTACGCGCAGTTGACGGACAACTCGGTCGCGTCGACCGTCTCGGCGGAACCGTTGACGACCTTGATGGTGAACTTCGCGTAGGGCGTGTTCTCGGGAGCGGCGTATTCGCTGGAGACGCTCCGGGAGAACTTCGACAGGCTGACCTCGACATCGTTCTCGTAGGTCACGGTGTCACTGAGGCTGTACGCATCGCTGCCGCTCGGCTCGGCGGCCGGTTCCGGCTCGGAGTCCGCGGCGGTGTCCGAAGCCGAGCCCTCGCCCTCGGCGCTCGCCGTCTCGGTGACGGTGACCGTGGGTGCGGGCTTGGCCTCGTCGCTGCTCGTCACACCGGCCGTGATGGTGGCCGCGACGACGGCCGCGACCGCCGCGGAGACGGAAGCGATGACGATCGTGTTCGTCTTCCTGTCCTTCTGCGGCGGCGCCGGCGGCATCGGTGGGAAGCCGGGCACCGGCGGTGGCGTGGCGTTGTAACTCATGATCCCCCCAGGGCGTGCTCCTTGTGCGATGCATCATTCCTGGTGAGGCCGGGCTTGTGGAGAGTTTGTGTTGAAATCGTGCCCATCGCCCGAACGCTGTGCACGCGACCCAACGCCGCTGCCGACCAGCCCGATGCCCCTTCGGGCGTCAGCCCCCCCGTCCACCAGGGGAACGCGATGTCCGAACGAGCACCCCTCCCACCACGTCACATGGATTCTCATACTGTCCGACTAGCCTTCGGCATATGGGGCTTGGCGACATCAGACACGAAGACGTCATCGCGGCGACCGAAGAGTTCCGCCGCCTGGGCCGGGACGACTTCCTCCAGACGTACGGCTTCGGGCGAGCCACGTCCTACGAGCTGGTCCTGGACGGTCTTCGCTACGACTCGAAGGCCATAGCCGGTGTCGCCCACGGGCATGCCACAGGCGACTTCCTGCGCCCACGGGATTTCAGCGGCGGCGCGGCCACGGTGGCGCGATGCCTCCGCGACCTCGGCTTCGTGGTGGAGACCGGGGAGACGCCCGGCGACCGCGCCGCCCTCCTGAAGCACCTCCGGAAACTCAAGGTCTCCCGCGGCCCCGGCAACCCGGCGCCCAGCCGTCACCAGCCGCTGACCCTCCTGTGGGCCATATCCGGCGTTGTCGACGAGCGGCCCCGTATGACCCCATGGCTCCGGTTCCGGGACGAGGTCGGCCCGCTCCTGACCGAGTTCGGGCTTCCCAACGCCAAGGCCACACCGGAGTACCCGTTCTGGCATCTCCGGGGCAGCGGACTGTGGGAGGTCCGGGGCATACCCACCGAGCCGGCCAAGAGGATGCCGAAGACGAGCATCCTCGACGCGCACCACCCACAGGCCGGCTTCAAGGAAGAGACCGCCGGTCTCCTCCAGGACCCGGTGACCCGCCTCGAAGCCATCACCGCGATCTGCGAGACCTATCTCGAAAACGTTGACCGCCAGGCCCTCTTCGAGCGGATAGGCCTGAACGGATACACCACGGCAGGCAGCCTGTTGAGCCCCTCGGAGGGCGACAGCAGCGGTGCCGACCTGGGCAACGAGCACAGGCGGGCGACCGGCCCGGCACCACGCCGTGACACGACCCGCTCCGTCATCGTCCGCGACGAAGCCCTGGCCAGGAAGGTAAAGGAGCTCGAAGACGACCGGTGCCAGATCTGCGGCACGGCGCTCCGCCACCTGAACCGCCCGTACAGCGAGGCCGCGCACATAAGAGGCCTGGGCAGGCCCCACCACGGCCCCGACGAACTGCAGAACCTCCTGTGCCTGTGTGCCAACTGCCACGTGCTCTTCGACGGTTTGGAGATCTACATCGACTCCGACGGCCTGGTCAGAGGGACGAGGCACGACAGGCAACCCCGCCCCCTCCGCCGCGACCCCAGACACCCGATGGACGAGGCGCACGTCGGCTATCACCGCAAACTGTGCAAGATCAATGCTCGCGGGCCTGCCGTCGGCTGACGTGGCGCAGGGCTGGGAACGAGCTTGGTATCGATGCGCTGCGAGCCCTACAACAGGTGGTCGGCCTTACCGGCCTTGATGTCGGTGATGAGGGTGCGCAGGGCTTCGAGGGAGTCGGTGAGAGGACTCTCCTCCTGACCGGCAACAGCTATGTACCCGTTCCCGTCGGCGTCGGTACCGAGACGGAAGCAGGAGCTGCCCTCGGCGCAGAACGGGGCTTCCCAGGTGATGTCGGCCATCGGAACTCCTCAGAGTTGGCGTGAGATGTCGCGGACGAAGTCTCTGGACCGCTCGGGCGACAGAGCCAGACTTTCCAACAGGTTGAGTTGTGCCCGGTATTTCACCAACTGACCTTCGGCATGAAGGAAGGTGGGGCCGTGGGAGCTGTCCACCTGAACCGTATCGAGCTGCGGTACGGGCCCTTCGATGTGGACGACCGTCTGCCCGGCACCAGGGAAGCTGCCATGGGCGAAGGGCAGAACGAGCACGGTGACGTTGTCCCGCTCGGAAACCGCCAGAAGGTACTCCAACTGTGCGCGGGCCACGCCGGGACCGCCGAACTGCATTCGGAGAGCGGCCTCGTGGATGACCGCGACGTACGGGACCGCCCTGTCGCCGGTGATCACCTGCTGGCGTTCGGCGCGCAGCGCAAGTCGCAGAGCGACCTCGTGCTCGGGCAAGGCAGGGACCGCAGCCCGGAAGATGGCCATCGCCTGTTCCGAGGTCTGGAGTACGCCGGGCACGTGCACGGTGTTGGCGCCGCGCATGCGCACGGCGTGGCTCTCCGTCTCCGCGATATCCAGCAGGCCTTGCGGCAGGATGCCTCGGTAGCGCTCCCACCATCCCGTACTCGCCTGAGCCATCTCGACGAGCGCCTCGATGTACGTCTCATCGGTCACGTCACAGTTGCAGGCCAGTGTCCGCAGGCGGTCGGCGCTGATACCCCTGACCCCGGACTCGATGTTGGAGATCTTGCCTCGGTCCACACCCAGTAGGCCCGCCGCGAACTCCGCCGACATCCCTGACACGGTACGGATGCGCCGTAGCTCACTTCCCAGCCGCTTCTGTCGTTCTGTCGGGGTCGTCCTCGGGGGCATCGGGATTCCTTCCATCCGGGGCAGGGGCCGCTCGGCGGCGCTTGGAGGCCGACGTACCTCCCCGTGGTGAATTCTCTTGAGCGCGTGGGAAATTTACCACCGACTGCTCTACTGTCAGTATCGCGCAAGCTACACACAGCGATGCCGGAAGCGCACCGCGCGAGCATGCCCGCCTGCCCTGGGACGGGTGCGCCCGCGACCAGGGCGGTAGGCCACCGGCGACCCCAAACCCCTCACACAGCACTGGAGTTCACCATGCCCGAAATCCCCCTGGTACCCGTCCACTGGCATTTCCCCGCCCACCCCACCTCCGTACGGCGGGCCCGCCACGCCGTCGCCGAAACGCTGCCGAACGCCCTCCGCCCACACCTCGGCGACGACCTGGGCCTGCTGACCTCCGAACTGGTCACCAATGCCATCCGTCACGGGGCCCACAGGGAGGACGAAGACCTCATCGAACTCGTCCTGTGGCCCGCTGACGGCCACTACTGGCTCGCAGTCTCCGACCCCGGCACCGGCAAGCCCGTACTGACCCACCCGGACGCGGACACCGAGAACGGCAGGGGCCTGCTCCTCGTCGACCACCTCGCCACCACCTGGACCGTCCGCTCCCGCCCCACACGTGGAACATCCGTGATCGCGGGCCTCTCCTTCCGTCGAGGCGGTTGACCCGGCGGAGCGATCGGCCGGCCGGCACCGGGCAGGTCGCCCAGGGCTTGCCCGGCCGGTCGGCCCGACCCTGCCAGACGGGCCGACCGGCACATCGCCCAGCTCCCTCGGCGGCTCGGGCAATAGGTGAGCCTCGCCCCCGCCCTGGCGGGCCTGTCAGCTCTCGCAGCCGGTGCCGTCGCCGTCACGGTCGAGGTGCCTGCCGTATCCGGGTTCGCCGCGGTGGACGGGTGCGGCGCCGGCGGCGCGGGCGGCATCGCAGTTCCGGTAATAGACACTGCCGCCGCTGCCGCCGCTGCCGTCGTCGTCGCTGCTGTATCCGCCACCGGATCCACTGTCGGGTTCTTCGGTGACGGTCTTCGTCACCTCCACCTCTACCTCGACGGTCTCGGTGACGGTGGGTGCGGGCTTCGGCTCGGCGGTGGGGCTCGCCGTGACGGTTTCGGTGACCGTCGCGGACGGGGTTGCCTTGGCCGCAGCGGGCTTGGCGTCGTCCTTCGGCTGCGAGTCGCTGGCGCCGGCTCCGATGCCGATGAAGAACGCGAGGCCGAGCGCGGGCAGCACGTAGCGTTTACGGGCCCACTTCGGGGCGGAGCGGCCGGCGGCGGGAGGCGTGGGTATGTATGGGTTGGTCATTGATTCCCCGTCAGGTGGGTGCGGACGGGCCGACGGTAGCGTCGTGTGAAGAAAATGTGAAACCGTGACATCGGGTTGGATCATGGGATGGTGATGCTGATTCCGCCCCTGAGGTGACATACCTGCAGTTCAGGCCGATGAAGAGTGCGGGGACCGGTATCACCGAGACATGCCGCGAATTGTGCGCCCTTCTCATCCGATCATCTGAGAAAAGTTGTCGATGTCCTCGGAACCCGACGTCCCCGAGACCGCCGCGCGCATGCGGAGTGCCCATACCGCGGCGTGCGGTCTCCTCGGGGCAGCTCCTGACGCTCGGCCGTCCGGCGGAGAGGCGCGGGAGGCATGGGGGTGGAGAGGGCGCACGCTGGGCCGACCGGTCACCGGTCCTTGCGGGCCAGGATGGCTGCGTGTCGTCCACAGCCCCTTGGACAAGGCGACCGGAGAATTGTGGACGGGGCCGGAAGACGCCGAACGACTGGTGCCTCAGCAGGTACCGCGCCCTCGCCTACATCTCGTACGGCAGTGGACGGAGGGAGGAAACGCGTACAAGGCAGAGTTGTACGCCCGTGCCGTCGGTGAAGTCGTCTCACCCACCCCGGCGCTCGTCACCGCCGAACCTCTTCCGACAACAGCCTGGTGGAGCGACCTGCGCACGGCCCTCGCCTGCCTCTCGGCGGTCCGGGCCGACCGTACGGCCGTACGCCAGGCATACCTGGACCGCGCCATGCCGAAGCACCTCGCCTTCCTCAACGGGCCCGTCCCTACGGTGCCGCGCGCGTGGTCCACCGCACATGGCGACCTCCACTGGGCCAACCTCGTCGGCCCTGAACTCGGCATCCTGGACTGGGAGGGCTGGGGCCTGGCCCCGGCCGGCTACGACGCTGCTCTGCTCCACACCTACAGCATCGGCATGCCGCAGACCGCCGAGCGGGTCCGTCAGGAACTTTCCACCGTTCTCGACAACGAGGACGGGCGCTTCGCAGAACTGGTGGTCATCACCGAACTCCTGCAAAGCGCCGAACGCGGAGACAACGTCGAACTCGTTCTCGCGCTGCGACGGCGCGCACAAGAGGTCTGGCACCGGATGACGGCCGACGGTGTGGCCAGTCACTGACGGGACTGCTGAGAGCCAACGAGAGAGGGCGGGAGCCAGTGAGACCGACTCCCGCCCTCTCTCGCTGGCATCCGCCCTGGTGACCACACCTAAACATTCAAGGCTGGTTGGTGCCAGAGCGAGTGCCCCCGGCAGGATCCGAACATGCGCACACGGCTTCCGGAGGCCGTTAGAACTCTTGGCGTCTGCGTAGGTCAGAAGCCTGCTTGCTATGACCTCAGCAGGAGCCCCGGAAGCCTCCGGGGCTCCTGCATGCGTACCTCCAAGAGACGACAACTATGCAGGTCACGGCCGAGCCGGCTCCCCCCGTCGCAACGTAGCGGCTCCGAGTGTCAAAATCTCTCCAGCACAGAACAGGGGGGGTAGATGCAGGACCGGCGTGCTGAGATTTTGAGCGAGATCGACACAGACCACGGAGTTACTGCTGTTTCGATGGGATGGCTCCGAGAGCTTTACGACTCCGAGTGGGGACGTCTCAGCGCAAGCCGAGCTGCGGAGATCAGTCGCTGGCTCGCGAAGCATGAAGTTGCACACCTTCCGTCGCCCCTGCCGTCGAGGGAGGTTGAAGAAGTGGTGCTGTACAGGCCCTCCTCTCCAATCGGCGTGTACATCAACGCAGCACGCTTGGAGGGCCCGTTCAAACATCGTCCAGCCGCTGCCGCGTACTTCCTGCAGGACGTTGCGCAAAGGCTGAGCCGCGCCGAACGGGTTGAGACGGACTGCGACTGACGGCGAAGGGTGGTAAGCCCTCGAAGTGTGCGTCAGCCTCTGGACTTCTGGGAGTTCCAGGGCGATCGTCTCGAGGGCTTGCCCTGCCCACAAATGGTCCACGGAGGTGCTTTCAGGGAGCCGCGGCATTCCCTCTGACCTGCGGTGAAGCCTTCCAAGATCAACACGCTATTACAACGTGATCACTGGCAAACGGCTGCTTCCGGCGGAGCGCGCCTGCACATACGCGAAAACCCCGCCCTCAGCGTTTCCGCTGGTGACGGGGTTCAGGTCACACTTACACAGTGTGCCCCCGGCAGGATTCGAACCTGCGCACACGGCTCCGGAGGCCGTTGCTCTATCCCCTGAGCTACGGGGGCGTGTCGCCCGCGTGGTGATCGCGGCGACGGGTAGAACACTACCAGTTCCCCGGGGGTGGTCAGGAACCCGTTTTCGCAGGAGGGCGGGGCGGGGTGTCGCTCGGTCGGGGTGGAAGTGGGGAAACGCCGGACGCGGTGGCTGGTGTCGACCTACTCTCGAGTTGTGCCAGACGCATCGGGCCGGGTCCTTGTGGTGGACGACAACAAGGTCATCCGGCAGTTGATCAGGGTCAACCTCGAGCTGGAGGGCATCGAGGTCGTGACCGCGGCCGATGGTGCCGAGTGTCTGGAAGTCGTTCATCAGGTGCGGCCCGACCTCGTCACCCTCGATGTCGTCATGCCGAGGCTGGACGGGCTGCGGACGGCTGGGCTGCTGCGGTCCGATCCGCGTACGCGTGACCTTCCGCTCGTCATCGTCAGTGCGTGTACGCAGCACGAGGTGGAGAGCGGGCTCGATGTCGGGGTCGACGCTTTTCTCGCCAAGCCCTTCGATCCGCAGGAACTCGTCCGGCTGGTGCGCGGGTTGATCGTGGATCCTCTCGGGCGGGTGCCCGGGGTGCGGGGGCCGGGGGATGCCGCGCCGGCCGCCGGGCATGCCGGTGGGTGAGGCCGGGGGTGTCCAGGGGCGTCCATATCCCGGGATGGCGGCCTAACCCGTTCGCCTACCCACCCCCCTCCTCCCATACGCTTGTCCCGTGACCCCCGTCGAGCTCTCCCGCACCGTGCTGCACGCGGTGCGCCGTGCCGTCGACGAGGGGCAGCTGAGCGTGGAGCCGCCCGAGCGGGTGCTGGTCGCGCCGCCGGGGCCCGGGGGGTGCGGGGACTACGCCACCAACGTCGCCCTTCAGCTCGCCCGTCCGGCCGGGCAGCCGGCGCAGAGGGTCGCCGAAATCATCCGGCCCCATCTGCTGGGCGTCGGGGGTATCAGCGATGTCGTGGTTACCGGGCCCGGGTTCATCAATATCTCGCTTGCCGGCACCGCGCCCGTCGATCTCGTGCGTGAGGTGCTGCGGCGTGGGGTCCGGTACGGGTACGGCGACTCCCTCGCGGGGGAGGGCGGCGTACGGCTGACCGCGGCGCGGGAAGTGCGGGCTGTCGTTCAGCTCGATGTCGTGGCCGGGATCCTGCGGTCGCAGGGGGCCCTCGTGTACGCCGCCTGCGTGGGCCCGCTCGAGGAGGAGTGGGGGACCGTGCTCGGCGTGCGCGTCGACGGCCGTGCCGACGGGGACGTCCACGTCGGTGTCCGGCCCGTTCCCGCGCCCGCCGATCCCCTGCCCCTCGGTCGTGATGCCGGGCGCTGGGCGCTGTTGTATCCCGCCTCGCACGACCGGCCGCGGATCGGGGAGGAGCATCTGGTGCAGCGGGAGGTCAATCCGCTGTTCCGGGTGCGGTACGCGCATGCCCGGAGCCGGGCGGTTGTGCGCAATGCCGCCGACTTGGGGTTCGGGCCCGAGCCGGGGCCCGTCAACGCGCCCGCGCTGCTCCAGGCCCTCGCCGACCATCCCCGTGTCCTCGTCGCCGCCGCCACCCACCGGGCGCCCGACCGGCTCGCCCGGCATCTGGTGACCGTCGCCGATGCCGTGCTGCCGCTGCTTTCCGACGTGCTGCCGCTCGGTGAGGAGAAACCCTCGGCCGCCCACCGTGCCCGGCTCGCCCTCGCCGAAGCCGCCGGGACGGTGCTGGCCGGTGGCCTGTCCCTGCTCGGCATCGACGCACCCGACCACCTCTGAGAGAGCCCAGAGAGACCACCATGAGCCGTTCCGCACACCCCGCCGGGCCCCGTCACGCCGACGTCCTTCCCGAGGGGCACTACTCCGCGCCGCCCGCCGATCTCAACGCCCTCGACCCCAAGGTGTGGTCGCAGACCGTCGGGCGTGACGAGCACGGTGTGCTCACCGTCGGCGGGATCGACGTCAAGCGTCTCGCCGAGGAGTTCGGCACGCCGGCCTACTTCCTCGACGAGGACGACTTCCGGGCCCGGGCGCGGGCCTGGCGTACCGCCTTCGGGGACGACGCCGACGTGTTCTACGCTGGCAAGGCGTTCCTGTCCCGGGCCGTCGTGCGGTGGCTGCACGAGGAGGGGCTGAACCTGGACGTGTGTTCCGGTGGGGAGCTGGCCACCGCGCTGTCGGCCGGGATGCCGGCCGAGCGGATCGCCTTCCACGGGAACAACAAGTCCACCGGCGAGATCCGGCGGGCCGTCGAGGCCGGGGTCGGGCGGATCGTGCTCGACTCGTTCCAGGAGATCGTGCGGGTCGCGCACATCGCGCAGGAGCTCGGTACGCGGCAGCGGGTGCAGATCCGTATCACCGTGGGTGTCGAGGCGCACACGCACGAGTTCATCGCCACCGCCCACGAGGACCAGAAGTTCGGGATCCCGCTGGCCGGGGGGCAGGCGGCGGAGGCCGTGCGGCGGGCGCTGAAGCTCGACGGTCTGGAGCTCATCGGGATCCACTCGCACATCGGGTCGCAGATCTTCGACATGTCGGGGTTCGAGGTCGCCGCGCACCGGGTGGTGGGGCTGCTCAAGCAGATCCGGGACGAGCACGGCGTCGAGCTGCCCGAGATCGACCTCGGGGGCGGGCTCGGCATCGCGTACACCAGTGACGACGACCCGCGTGAGCCGCACGAGATCGCCAAGGCGCTGACCGAGATCGTCACCCGGGAGTGCGAGGCCGCGCGGCTGCGCACGCCGCGGATCTCCGTCGAGCCCGGGCGGGCCATCGTCGGGCCGACCGCCTTCACGCTGTACGAGGTCGGCACCGTCAAGCCGCTGGACGGGTTGCGGACGTACGTCTCCGTCGACGGCGGGATGTCGGACAACATCCGCACCGCGCTGTACGACGCCGAGTACAGCGTCTCCCTCGTCTCCCGCGACTCCGACGCCGAGCCGATGCTGTGCCGGGTCGTCGGCAAGCACTGCGAGAGCGGTGACATCGTGGTGAAGGACGCCTTCCTGCCGGGGGACCTGGCGCCGGGCGACCTCATCGCCGTACCGGCGACCGGGGCGTACTGCCGGTCCATGGCCAGCAACTACAACCATGTCCTGCGGCCGCCCGTCGTCGCCGTCCGCGGCGGCGAGGCGCGGGTGATCGTCCGGCGGGAGACGGAGGAGGACCTCCTCCGGCTCGATGTCGGGTGAGGTGGCGGCGGTGACGGGAACGACGACCGGGTGACGGAAGATCTGCCGGGTGACGGAAGATCTTCGGTCTTTCCGGTCATGAAAATGAAATAGACGTCTCACGATCCGGACTTATGGCAGAAAGTTCCGTCCGGTGAGTGAGACTGGTGCAACCGAGACGGTAATCAGGAAACGAGGTCGGATGATGCGTACGCGTCCGCTGAAGGTGGCGCTGCTGGGCTGTGGAGTGGTCGGCTCAGAGGTGGCGCGCATCATGACGACGCACGCCGACGACCTCGCCGCCCGGATCGGGGCTCCGGTGGAGCTCGCGGGCGTGGCCGTGCGGCGGCCGGACAAGGTGCGTGAGGGCATCGACCCGGCCCTGGTCACCACCGACGCCACCGCCCTCGTCAAACGCGGCGACCTCGACATCGTCGTGGAGGTCATCGGCGGCATCGAGCCCGCCCGGGCGCTCATCACCACCGCCTTCGAGCACGGCGCCTCCGTCGTCTCCGCGAACAAGGCGCTGCTCGCCCAGGACGGCGCCGCGCTGCACGCCGCAGCCGAGGAGCACGGCAAGGACCTCTACTACGAGGCCGCCGTCGCCGGCGCCATCCCGCTGATCCGCCCGCTGCGCGAGTCCCTCGCCGGCGACAAGGTCAACCGGGTGCTCGGCATCGTCAACGGCACCACCAACTTCATCCTCGACAAGATGGACACCACGGGCGCCGGCTATCAGGAGGCCCTCGACGAGGCCACCGCCCTCGGGTACGCCGAGGCCGACCCGACCGCCGACGTCGAGGGCTTCGACGCCGCCGCCAAGGCCGCCATCCTCGCCGGGATCGCCTTCCACACGCGGGTGCGCCTCGACGACGTCTACCGCGAGGGCATGACCGAGGTCACCGCCGCCGACTTCGCCTCCGCCAAGGAGATGGGCTGCACCATCAAGCTGCTCGCCATCTGCGAGCGGGCCGGCGACGGGGCGTCCGTCACCGCGCGGGTGCATCCGGCGATGATTCCGCTCAGCCACCCGCTGGCCTCCGTGCGCGGCGCCTACAACGCCGTGTTCGTCGAGTCGGACGCCGCCGGGCAGCTCATGTTCTACGGGCCCGGCGCGGGCGGTGCGCCGACCGCCTCCGCCGTGCTCGGGGACCTCGTCGCCGTGGGGCGCAACCGGATCAGCGGCACCACCGGGCCCGGCGAGTCCGCGTACGCCGCGCTGCCCGTCTCGCCGATGGGCGAGGTCGTCACGCGCTACCACATCAGCCTCGACGTGGCCGACAAACCGGGTGTTCTCGCCCAGGTCGCGACCGTGTTCGCGGAGCACGGTGTCTCGATCGACACGGTGCGCCAGTCGGGCAAGGACGGTGAGGCCTCCCTCGTCGTCGTCACCCACCGTGCGTCCGACGCGGCCCTCGGGGGGACCGTCGACGCGTTGCGCAAGCTCGACACCGTGCGTGGTGTCGCCAGCATCATGCGGGTTGAAGGAGAGTAACCAGCAATGACCCACCAGTGGCGCGGAATCATCGAGGAGTACCGGGACCGGCTGCCGGTATCCGACAACACGCCGGTCGTGACGCTCCGTGAGGGCGGTACGCCGCTCGTGCCCGCGCAGGTGCTCTCCGAGCGCACGGGCTGCGAGGTGCACCTCAAGGTCGAGGGCGCGAACCCCACCGGGTCCTTCAAGGACCGCGGGATGACCATGGCCATCAGCAAGGCCAAGGAGGAGGGGGCCAAGGCGGTCATCTGCGCCTCCACCGGCAACACCTCCGCCTCGGCCGCCGCGTACGGGGTGCGGGCCGGGATGGTCTCCGCCGTCCTGGTGCCGCAGGGCAAGATCGCGCTCGGCAAGATGGGGCAGGCGCTGGTCCACGGTGCCAAGATCCTCCAGGTCGACGGCAACTTCGACGACTGCCTCGCCCTCGCCCGCGCGCTCAGCGACAACTACCCCGTGGCGCTGGTCAATTCGGTCAACCCGGTGCGTATCGAGGGGCAGAAGACGGCCGCCTTCGAGATCGTGGACATGCTGGGCGACGCTCCCGACATACATGTCCTCCCGGTGGGCAACGCGGGCAACATCACCGCGTACTGGAAGGGGTACAAGGAGTACGCCGCCGACGGGGTGAGCAGTAGGACGCCCCGCATGTGGGGGTTCCAGGCCTCCGGCAGCGCGCCGATCGTGCGTGGTGAGGTCGTCAAGGACCCGTCGACCATCGCCACCGCCATCCGTATCGGCAACCCCGCCTCCTGGGACCTCGCGCTCGCCGCGCGGGACGAGTCCGGCGGCGCCATCGACGAGGTGACGGACCGTGAGATCCTGCGCGCCTACCGGCTGTTGGCCTCCCAGGAGGGCGTCTTCGTCGAGCCCGCGTCCGCCGCGTCGGTCGCCGGTCTGCTGAAGGCCGCCGAGCAGGGCAAGGTCGACCCGGGGCAGCGGATCGTGTGCACGGTCACCGGCAACGGTCTGAAGGACCCGGACTGGGCCGTCGCGGGCGCGCCGCAGCCCGTCACCGTCCCCGTCGACGCGGCGACCGCCGCGGAGCGGCTCGGCCTCGTCTGACGGGCGGCGGCTGAACTCGGTCTCGGTCGGCGGCGACTGGGCGCGGCTGCACCGGTTTCGGCCGGTGGCGGCCGGGTGCGGCTGAATTCGGCTTTGGCCGGTGGCGGCCGCGCGTGGTTGCATCCGGGTGCGGCAGCGTTCGGTTTCGGTCGGCGGTGACCGGGTGCGGCTGCGTCCGGCTCGGTCTCGGGCGACCGGAAACAGCCGAATCCGGCCCGGTTCCGACCGACCGACCGACCGCAGCCGATCCCGGCCCGATTCCGGCCCCTTCCCGGCCCCGTCCCGCCCGACACCGCGCCGGAATCGGCACAGCCGGGCGTAAAACAGCAGGGGGAGGGCAGCCGGGCGTAAAGGCGGCCTCACCTGGGGAAGTTACCTACGGGGGGTGCACAAGGGGCTCTCGACACGCATCGTGCGCCTCCTGTGCGCCCTATGTCGCCAGTCAACCTTCCTTCGATAGGCTGTACTGAAACCCGCCCGCCGCATATGCCGCGGTAGTGCGTCGTCTCCACGGTCCGGAAAGCGGCCGGGAGCGGCCCGGGAAGCGGCCGGCCAGCCCGGTCGGCGGCGGCCCCAGGGGTTTTCGTACGTCATCGAATGTCCATCGAACGTCATTCGACAGTCACGCAGCTCAAGGAGAGTCTTCGAGCGATGGCCGGTCCCGCCTTCCGCGCCGCCGCCGTCCGGGTGCGCACCCCCGCCACCAGCGCCAACCTCGGCCCGGGCTTCGACGCCCTCGGCCTCGCGCTGGGGCTGTACGACGACGTGGTCGTCCGGGTGGCCGACTCCGGACTGCACATCGACATCGCGGGTGAGGGCAGCGAGACCCTCCCGCGGGACGAGCGCCACCTCCTCGTACGCTCCCTGCGCACCGCCTTCGACCTGCTCGGCGGACAGCCGCGCGGCCTCGAGATCGTCTGCGCCAACCGCATTCCGCACGGCCGGGGCCTGGGCTCCTCCTCGGCCGCCATCTGCGCCGGGATCGTCGCCGCGCGCGCCGTGACGATAGGCGCCGACGCCAAGCTCGACGACACCGCGCTGCTCGAACTGGCCACCGAGATCGAGGGCCACCCCGACAACGTCGCCGCCTGTCTGCTCGGCGGATTCACCCTGTCCTGGATGGAGCGCGGCGCCGCCCGCGCGATCAGGATGGAGCCCTCCGATTCCATCGTTCCGGTGGTTTTCGTGCCCGGGAAGCCGGTCCTCACCGAGACCGCGCGCGGACTGCTCCCGCGCACCGTGCCGCATGTCGACGCCGCCACCAACGCGGGCCGTGCCGCCCTGCTCGTCGAGGCCCTGACCAGGCGCCCCGAGCTGCTGCTGCCCGCCACCGAGGACCGACTGCACCAGGAGTACCGCGCCCCGGCCATGCCCGAGAGCGCCGCCCTGGTGGAGCGGCTGCGCGGGGACGGCATCCCCGCGGTGATCTCCGGCGCCGGACCCACGGTGATGGCGCTGGCGGACGCGGACACGGCCGACAAGGTCGAAGCACTGGCCGGCAACGACTGGGCCGCCAATCGGCTCAGCCTCGATGTGCAGGGAGCGAGCGTGCTTCCGCTCGCCACCTGACACACGGTTGCCGGATGAGGAGAGGGGGAATGTTTGTTGGATCCGGTAGTGTTAACCTCAAGTCTGCACCCGACCCCACCATGGCGAGGTGCCTCGTGTCCCCGTCCGGGACAGACATTCTTCCGGGAGCTCCCCAAGCCGCACTGTGTTCACTGCTACGTACGCAGGCAGTACGTCGTACGCGGACACTGAACGGTCCGACGGTGGGGGTACCCCCTCTGGGGGAGCTTCGGAACCGGTGCGACCACGCCACGTGACACGCGATGCCACGGCTCGAGGAAGCGCCATCACCAGATATTTCTTCCGCCGCTCAGGCGGACAACCGCCCCGGCTCAGTTCACACATCGAGGACCGATGCCGGACAGCACAACCGGTCGCCGAGCCAGACAGGCCGACGCCCGCTCCAGGGAAGGACCCTTCGTGAGCGACACCACCGATCTGATGGGCGCACGTGTCGAGGAGACCGCTGCCGCGCCCGCCACGGACGCTTCCGCGCCTGCCACCGGTGCCGGCTCCCGGCGTCGCCGCGGTACCGGCCTCGAGGGCATGGTGCTGGCCGAGCTGCAACAGGTCGCGTCCGGCCTCGGCATCAGGGGCACCGCGCGCATGCGCAAGAGCCAGCTGATCGAGGTCATCAAGGAAGCGCAGGCCGCCGGCGGGGGAGCCCCCGCCGCAGCGGCCCCGGCCAAGGCCGAGTCCGACACCGAGACCAAGCCCAAGCGCCGCGCCACCTCCCGGACCCGTACGGGTGAGGCCGCCGAGAAGCAGGCCGAGGCCAAGGACGAGCAGGCCCCCGCCGAGAAGGCCGCGGCCCAGCAGCAGATCGACATCCCCGGCCAGCCCTCCCCGAAGGCCGCCGCCGAGCCGGCCGAGGAGGCCGCCCCCGCCGAGCGCCGCCGCCGTCGCGCCACCGCCGAGGCCGGTGCCCCGGCCGCGGCCGAGACGGCCACCGCCGAGGGGAAGTCCGACAGCAGGACCGAGACGTCCGCCCAGCCGCAGCAGCAGTCGCAGCAGGGCGACGGCAAGTCCGACCACGACGGCGGCGAGGGCCGCCGCCGCGACCGCCGAGACCGCGGCCGTGACCGCGGTGAGCGCGGGGACCGCGGCGACCGTGGCGGCGACCGCGGGGACCGCGGGGACCGTCGCAACAAGGGCGACGACCAGCAGAACCAGGGCGGCGGCCAGGGCCGTCAGCAGAACCAGCAGGGCGGCGGAGGCGGCCGTCAGGACGACGGTTACGACGACGACGGAGGCGGCCGCCGTGGCCGTCGCGGCCGCTACCGCGACCGCCGTGGCCGTCGTGGCCGCGACGAGATGGGCCAGGAGCCGCAGATCGCCGAGGACGACGTCCTGATCCCGGTCGCGGGCATCCTCGACATCCTCGACAACTACGCCTTCATCCGGACCTCCGGCTACCTGCCCGGTCCCAACGACGTGTACGTCTCCCTCGCCCAGGTCCGCAAGAACGGCCTGCGCAAGGGCGACCACATCACCGGCGCCGTGCGCCAGCCCAAGGAAGGCGAGCGGCGCGAGAAGTTCAACGCGCTGGTCCGCCTGGACTCCGTCAACGGCATGGCGCCCGAACACGGCCGCGGCCGCCCGGAGTTCAACAAGCTCACCCCGCTGTACCCGCAGGACCGCCTGCGCCTGGAGACGGACCCCGGCGTCCTCACCACGCGGATCATCGACCTCGTGTCGCCGATCGGCAAGGGCCAGCGCGGTCTGATCGTGGCCCCGCCGAAGACCGGCAAGACCATGATCATGCAGGCGATCGCCAACGCGATCACCCACAACAACCCCGAGTGCCACCTGATGGTCGTCCTCGTCGACGAGCGTCCGGAAGAGGTCACCGACATGCAGCGGTCGGTGAAGGGCGAGGTCATCTCCTCGACCTTCGACCGCCCGGCCGAGGACCACACCACGGTCGCCGAGCTCGCCATCGAGCGCGCCAAGCGCCTGGTGGAGCTGGGCCACGACGTCGTCGTGCTGCTCGACTCGATCACGCGTCTGGGCCGTGCGTACAACCTCGCCGCCCCGGCCTCCGGCCGCATCCTGTCCGGTGGTGTCGACTCGACCGCCCTGTACCCGCCGAAGCGGTTCTTCGGTGCGGCCCGCAACATCGAGGACGGCGGCTCGCTGACCATCCTCGCCACCGCCCTGGTGGACACCGGGTCCCGCATGGACGAGGTGATCTTCGAGGAGTTCAAGGGCACCGGCAACATGGAGCTCAAGCTCGACCGGAAGCTCGCCGACAAGCGCATCTTCCCCGCGGTGGACGTCGACGCGTCCGGCACCCGCAAGGAGGAGATCCTGCTCGGTGCCGAGGAGCTCGCCGTCGTCTGGAAGCTGCGCCGGGTGCTGCACGCGCTCGACCAGCAGCAGGCCATCGAGCTGCTCCTCGATAAGATGAAGCAGACCAAGTCGAACGTCGAGTTCCTGATGCAGATCCAGAAGACGACGCCGACGCCGGGCAACGGCGACTGACGTCCGACCGTCCGCAAGAACGCTTTTCCGCCAAGGGCCGCTTCCGCGCAGGAAGCGGCCCTTCGCGCGTGTCACGAGACGTTCGCCACAGGGACCACCCCGCCCGGCCGGGCCGACAGGCGCGGCGCGGGCGACCGGAACCGCAGGTCGGACGGGCGGCAGCGGCTCCCGGGCACGGCGCCCGGCACGGAGGCGGCCACCGGAGGGGCACAGGACGCCGTGCGACCCTGCGCCGGGATTCCCCGTCCGATGCGACTACTGGACGATTGGCGCCATACGGGCCTTTGACGGCCATGTCTGGCGCCGACGGCAGGGGGTAACCGTCCGAGGATGAGCTGAGGAGCACATGTCTGCCGAGAGCACACCCGGCGCGCGCCACCGGGGCAAGGGGCGCCGCCGCACAGAGCGGGAGAAGCGGCACAGGGGCTGGAAGGCCGTGGCCTGGACCGCGGCCGGCATCGTCGCCCTCGGCGGGGCCGGCGCCGGAGCCGTGTACGTCAAGCTCAACGGCAACATCGAGAGCGTCGACATCGACCAGGCCCTCGGCGCCGCCCGGCCCGAGAAGGCGGACGACGGCTCCGAGAACATCCTCGTCCTCGGCTCCGACACCCGCGCCGGCGGCAACCGGGACCTCGGCGGCGGCAGCGACGACGGCACCGCCCGCTCCGACACCGCGATGATCGTGCACGTCCACGAGGGCCACAGGAAGGCCGACGTGGTCTCCATACCGCGCGACACGGTCGTCGACCGGCCCGAATGCACCGACACCGAGGGCGGCACCCACCCGGCCGCGGACGGCGTCATGTTCAACTCCGCCTACGCGACGGGCGGAGCGGCCTGCGCGGTGAAGACCGTCGAGTCGATCACCGACCTGCGCATGGACCACTACCTGGAGGTCGACTTCACCGGCTTCCGCAAGCTCGTCGACGAACTCGGCGGCGTCGAGGTCACCACCACCGAGGACATCGAGGACCCCGACAGCCACCTCGACCTGCCGGCCGGCACCCACCGCCTCGACGGCGAACAGGCCCTCGGCCTGGTCCGCACCCGGCACGGCGTCGGCGACGGCTCCGACCTCGGCCGCATCCAGCTCCAGCAGGCGTTCATCAAGGCTCTGGTACGGCAGGTCGAGGAGGTCGGCGTCCTCACCAGCCCGAAGAAGCTGTACGACCTCGCCGACACCGCCACCAAGGCCGTCACCACCGACTCCGGCCTCGGCTCGGTCAACTCCCTGATGTCCTTCGCCAATGGCCTGAAGGGCATCGGCGCCGACAACATGCACATGATCACCATGCCGGTCGTCTACGACCCCGCGGACGCCAACCGCGTCCTGATCGAGAAGAACAAGGCCCGGCAGGTGTGGGACGCACTGAGGAACGACCGGTCGATCCCCGCGAGTGCGACCGAGGACACGGCCGCGGGTGAAGCGGGGGGCGTCGTGAGCGCCCCGTGAGGGGCGCGGGACCGCATCCATCGACGGCTCCGCCGCGCGGGCGCGGGAAACCACGGACGGCCCGCAGGGAATACACGGCGCGAACCCCCGGTTTTGGGTGACGGCCCCAGTCCTGGCAGACTGGTACGTCGGCCCCGGTTCACGCTCCCGCACCGAGCGGAAGCGACCCGGCGCCCTCCCGAACCTAGGAGACACCTTGAAGCGCGACATCCACCCCGAGTACGTCGAGACGCAGGTCAGCTGCACCTGTGGCGCGTCGTTCACCACCCGCAGCACGATCTCCAGCGGCAACATCCGCGCCGAGGTCTGCTCCGAGTGCCACCCGTTCTACACGGGCAAGCAGAAGATCCTCGACACCGGTGGCCGTGTGGCCCGCTTCGAGGCCCGCTTCGGCAAGGCCGCCGGCTCCAAGAAGTAGCGAGCCACCAACCGCCGGTCCACGGCCGCGCCCCCGCCCGGGGGCAGGCCGGGACCGGCGTTTTTGGTCGCCCGCCCCTTCACCCACGTACCAGCAGGAGCCCAAGATGTTCGAGGCCGTCGAGGAACTCGTCGCCGAGCACGCCGACCTGGAGAAGCAGCTCGCCGACCCGTCGGTCCACGCCGACCAGGCCAACGCGCGCAAGCTGAACAAGCGCTACGCCGAGCTCACCCCGATCGTCGCCACGTACCGCTCCTGGAAGCAGACGGGCGACGACATCGGGGCCGCGCGCGAACTGGCCGCCGACGACCCCGACTTCGCCGCCGAGGTCAAGGAACTGGAGCAGCAGCGCGAGGAGCTCACCGAGAAGCTCCGCCTGCTCCTCGTCCCCCGCGACCCCAGCGACGACAAGGACGTCATCCTCGAGATCAAGGCGGGCGCGGGCGGCGACGAGTCCGCCCTGTTCGCCGGCGACCTGCTGCGCATGTACCTGCGCTACGCCGAGCGCGTCGGCTGGAAGACCGAGATCATCGACGCCACCGAGTCCGAGCTGGGCGGCTACAAGGACGTCCAGGTCGCCGTGAAGGCCCGCGGGCAGATCGAGCCCGGCCAGGGCGTGTGGGCGCGGCTGAAGTACGAGGGCGGCGTGCACCGCGTGCAGCGCGTGCCGGCCACCGAGTCCCAGGGGCGCATCCACACCTCCGCGGCGGGCGTCCTGGTGACCCCGGAGGCCGAGGAGGTCGACGTCGAGATCAACCCGAACGACCTGCGCATCGACGTCTACCGGTCCTCCGGGCCCGGCGGGCAGTCCGTCAACACCACCGACTCCGCCGTGCGCATCACGCACATCCCGACCGGAGTCGTCGCCTCCTGCCAGAACGAGAAGAGCCAGCTCCAGAACAAGGAGCAGGCCCTGCGTATCCTGCGCTCCAGGCTGCTCGCGGCGGCGCAGGAGGAGGCGGAGCGGGAGGCCGCCGACGCCCGCCGCAGCCAGGTCCGCACCGTCGACCGCTCCGAGAAGATCCGTACGTACAACTTCCCGGAGAACCGCATCTCGGACCACCGCGTCGGCTTCAAGGCGTACAACCTGGACCAGGTCCTGGACGGCGAACTCGCCGCGGTGATCCAAGCCTGTGTCGACGCGGACTCGGCAGCCAAGCTCGCCGCCGCGTAAGCCCCGTAGACAGCCCGGAGGACCAGTGAACCTGCTGCTCGCCGAGGTGGCCCAGGCCACCCAGCGGCTCGCCGACGCCGGCGTGCCCTCGCCGCGCACCGACGCGGAGGAACTCGCCGCGTTCGTGCACGGCGTCAAGCGCGGCGAGCTGCACGGTGTGAAGGACTCCGACTTCGACGCCCGCTACTGGGAGGTCATCGCCCGCCGCGAGGCCCGCGAACCGCTCCAGCACATCACCGGGCGGGCGTACTTCCGCTACCTGGAGCTCCAGGTCGGCCCCGGGGTGTTCGTGCCGCGGCCCGAGACGGAATCCGTGGTCGGCTGGGCGATAGACGCCGTGCGGGCCATGGACGTCGTCGAGCCGTGCATCGTCGACCTGTGCACCGGCTCGGGCGCCATCGCGCTGGCACTGGCGCAGGAGGTGCCGCGCTCGCGCGTGTACGCCGTGGAGCTGTCCGAGGACGCCCTGACGTGGACGCGGAAGAACATGGAGGGGTCCAGGGTCGAACTGCGTCAGGGAGACGCCCTGACGGCCTTCCCGGACCTCGACGGACAGGTCGACCTGGTGGTCTCCAACCCGCCGTACATCCCGCTCACCGAGTGGGAGTACGTCGCACCGGAGGCCCGCGACTACGACCCCGGCCTCGCGCTGTTCTCCGGCGAGGACGGGCTCGACCTGATCCGCGGCCTGGAACGCACCGCGCACCGGCTGCTGCGCCCCGGCGGGGTGGTCGTCGTCGAGCACGCCGACACCCAGGGCGGACAAGTCCCGTGGATCTTCGCCGAGGAACGGGGCTGGGCGGATGCCGCCGACCACCCCGACCTGAACAACCGCCCCCGGTTCGCCACCGCCCGCAAGGCACTGCCGTGAGCGTCCCGCATACTTCATCCCCCCAGCAGCACGTGTACGAGGAGGCCCGCTAAATGGCTCGGCGATACGACACCAACGACGCGACCGATCGCACCACCGGTCTGCGCGAGGCCGCGTCCGCCGTGCGCCGGGGCGAGCTCGTGGTGCTGCCGACGGACACGGTGTACGGCATCGGCGCCGACGCGTTCACCTCGGAGGCCGTCGCCGATCTGCTGGACGCCAAGGGCCGGGGCCGCAACATGCCCACGCCCGTCCTCATCGGCTCCCCGAACACCCTGCACGGCCTGGTCACCGACTTCTCGGAGCTGGCCTGGGAACTGGTCGACGCCTTCTGGCCGGGCGCGCTGACGCTCGTCGCCAGGCACCAGCCGTCGCTCCAGTGGGACCTCGGGGACACCCGGGGCACGGTCGCCGTGCGGATGCCGCTGCACCCCGTCGCCATCGAGCTGCTCACCGAGGTCGGGCCCATGGCCGTCTCCTCGGCCAACCTGACAGGCCACCCGGCGCCGGAGAACTGCGACGCCGCGCAGGAGATGCTCGGCGACTCCGTCTCCGTGTACCTGGACGGCGGGCCCACCCCGGGCAACGTGCCCTCCTCCATCGTCGACGTCACGCGCCCCGTGCCGGTGCTGCTGCGTGAGGGAGCGCTCTCCCCGGACGAACTGCGCAAGGTGGTACCCGACCTCGAGGTGGCGAATTGACGGCCCCTGAGGCGGGGCGTGGCATAGGCAACGAGGAATCCAGCGCGGAGATGACGACGACCTTCGGGTTTCCGCGCGACACCTTCCGCATCCTCCACGTCAGTACCGGAAATGTGTGCCGCTCACCCATCACCGAGCGGCTGACCCGGCATTTCGTGAGCCAGCGGCTGGGCATCCTGGGCGGCGGGCTCATCGTGGAGAGCGCGGGCACGTGGGGGCACGAGGGTGCGGCGATGGAGGCGCACGCGGAGACCGTGCTGGAGGAGTTCGGGGCGGACGCCTCCGGCTTCGTGGGGCGGGAGCTGCTGGACGATCACGTGATCCGGGCGGATCTGGTGCTGACGGCTACGCGCGATCACCGGGCGCAGGTCATCTCGATGGGGCATTCGGCGGGGTTGCGGACGTTCACGTTGAAAGAGTTCACGCGGCTGGTGAACGCGATCGATCCGGCGACGTTGCCGTCGCTGGACGAGGGGCTGGTCATGCGGGCGCGGGCGCTGGTGCGGGCGGCTGCGGCGCTGCGGGGGTGGTTGTTGGCGCCGACGCTCGAGGCGGACGAGGTGTACGACCCGTACGGGGCGCCGTTGACGTTCTTCCGGTCCATCGGGGACGAGATACATCAGGCGCTGGATCCTGTGGTGACGGCGCTGACGGGGGTTGCGGCGCGGGCGTAGGTGTCCGGCTGCGGGGGTGGGCTTACAGGGCCTCCGGCGTTGTCCCGCTGTGCCCACCCGTTCCGCCCTGCGGAACGATTGCCCACAGCGGTGGGGACGACTGCCCGCAGCGGCGGGTTGACTGCCCGCAGCGGCGGGGGTGACTGCCCACGGCGGTGGGGGTGACTGCCCACGGCGGTGGGGGTGACTGCCCGCAGCGGTGGGGGTGACTGCCCGCAGCGGTGGGCCGGCGGCTGCCCATAGCGACGGGCCGAGCGGCTGCCCAGGGTGGGAACTCGGGCGGTCTTGGTGGGGCGGGCCTACATTGGCGGTATGACGGTCGGCCGTGCCCTTGGGGACGATGTGCTGTGGCGGCAGGATCCCGCGCTTGCCGAGGTGCTGCTC
Organism: Streptomyces sp. NPDC030893; assembly: GCF_055571535.1. Taxonomy (NCBI): domain Bacteria; kingdom Bacillati; phylum Actinomycetota; class Actinomycetes; order Kitasatosporales; family Streptomycetaceae; genus Streptomyces; species Streptomyces sp. NPDC030893. The sequence continues at coordinate 262,092 of NZ_JBVIFC010000006.1, forward strand.
GGGGAGCGTGAGCGGCAGGCGACGACGCTGCAGCTGATCGCCGCCGAGAACTTCATGTCGCCGGCCGTGCTGGCCGTCCTCGGCTCGCCCCTCGCCAACAAGTACGCGGAGGGCTACCCGGGCAACCGGTACCACGGCGGCTGCGAGATCGTCGATGTCGCCGAGCGGCTCGCCGTCGAGCGGGCCGAGCAGCTCTTCGGCGCCGAACACGCCAACGTGCAGGCACACTCGGGCTCCTCCGCCGTCCTCGCCGCGTACGCGGCCCTGCTGCGCCCCGGTGACACCGTGCTCGCCCTCGCCCTGCCCCACGGCGGTCACCTCACCCACGGCTCGCCCGCCAACTTCTCCGGCCGCTGGTTCGACTTCGTCGGCTACGGCGTGGACCCGGAGAGCGGGCTGATCGACCACGAACAGGTCCGCGCCCTGGCCCGTACGCGCCGCCCCAAGGCCATCGTCTGCGGCTCCATCGCCTACCCCCGCCACATCGACTACGCCTTCTTCCGCGAGGTCGCCGACGAGGTGGGCGCCCACCTCATCGCGGACGCCGCGCACCCCATGGGCCTGGTCGCCGGGGGAGCGGCGCCCAGTCCGGTGCCGTACGCGGACATCGTGTGCGCGACGACGCACAAGGTGCTGCGGGGACCGCGCGGCGGGATGATCCTGTGCGGCGGCGACCTGGCCGAGCGGGTCGACCGGGCGGTGTTCCCGTTCACCCAGGGAGGCGCCCAGATGCACACCGTCGCGGCCAAGGCGGTCGCCTTCGGGGAGGCGGCCACCCCGGCGTTCGCCGCGTACGCGCACCAGGTGGTCGCCAACGCGCGGGCGCTGGCCGCCGCCCTGGCCGCCGAGGGGCTGGCCGTCACCACCGGCGGCACGGACACCCACCTGATCACCGCCGACCCGGCGCCGCTCGGCGTCGACGGACGCGCCGCGCGCGGCCGGCTCGCGGCGGCGGGCATCGTCCTCGACTGCTGTGCGCTCCCGCACGGCGACGACCGCGGGCTGCGCCTGGGCACGGCGGCGGTGACCACGCAGGGCATGGGCGCCCGGGAGATGGCGGCCGTCGCGGGGCTGCTGGCGGCGGTCCTGCGGGGCGCCAGGGACCCCGCACGGGCCCGGGAGGAGGCACGGGAACTGGCCGCCGCCTTCCCGCCGTACCCGCGCTGAGAAGCCCCTGCACGGGGTAGACGCACCGGATGCACAGCCGTGCGTGCAACCATCGTCGCTACCCGGAAGTCCCCACCCATATGCGCGCCTCGCTAGGGTGAGGGGCTGTGATGGCCAGCGAGACCTGTGGGGAAGCCCGTGCGTGAATACCTGCTGACGCTCCTCGTCACGGCCGCGGTGACGTACCTGCTGACCGGGCCGGTGCGGAAATTCGCGATCGTGGCCGGGGCGATGCCGGAGATCCGGGCACGTGACGTGCACCGGGAACCCACTCCGCGGCTCGGCGGTATCGCGATGTTCTTCGGCCTGTGCGCGGGCCTGCTGGTCGCCGACCACCTCACCAACCTCAACCAGCTCTTCGAGAAGTCCAACGAGCCGCGCGCGCTGCTCTCCGGGGCCGCGCTGATCTGGCTGATCGGTGTGCTGGACGACAAGTTCGAGATCGACGCCCTGATCAAGCTGGGCGGCCAGATGATCGCCGCCGGTGTGATGGTCATGCAGGGTCTGACGATCCTGTGGCTGCCGATCCCGGGCGTCGGCTCGGTCGCGCTCACCCAGTGGCAGGGCACCCTGCTCACGGTCGCGCTGGTCGTGATCACCATCAACGCGGTCAACTTCGTGGACGGGCTGGACGGTCTCGCGGCCGGCATGGTGTGCATCGCGGCGGCGGCGTTCTTCCTGTACGCCTACCGGATCTGGTACTCGTACGGCATCGAGGCGGCCGCCCCGGCGACGCTGTTCTCGGCGATCCTGATGGGCATGTGCCTGGGCTTCCTGCCGCACAACATGCATCCCGCCCGGATCTTCATGGGCGACTCCGGCTCGATGCTCATCGGTCTCGTCCTCGCCGCGGGCGCGATCTCCGTCACCGGGCAGGTCGACCCGGACGCGCTGAAGCTGTTCGCCGGTTCGGAGAAGGAGGCCGTGCACCAGACGGTGCCGGTGTACATCCCGCTGCTGCTGCCGCTGACCATCATCGCGGTGCCGGCCGCCGACCTGATCCTGGCGATCGTGCGGCGCACCTGGCGCGGTCAGTCGCCGTTCGCGGCGGACCGGGGTCATCTGCACCACCGGCTGCTGGAGATCGGCCACTCGCACAGCCGGGCGGTGCTGATCATGTACTTCTGGTCGGCGCTGATCGCCTTCGGGGCGCTCACGTACTCGGTGAACTCGGCGTCGATGTGGATCGTGCTGAGTGTGGTGGTTCTCTCCACGCTCGGCCTCATCCTGCTTCTGCTGCCCCGCTTCAGGCCGAGGGCCCCGCGCTGGGCGGAGGCCGTCGTGCCGCCGCGCTACCGCCGCCGGCGGGCCGCGGAGCCCGCCTCCGACACCTCGGTCCCCGAGGCGGCCGGGGAGGCGGCCGGAGAGGCTTCCGAGGGCGACCGCACCCCGGTGGCCGCGGGCGTCTCGGGCGTCGCGGGTGCCAACGGTGCGACCGCCGTCGGCTCCCGCGCCCGCTTGGCCGGCCGCTCACGGCCAAGGTAAGAATCCGGCTAGAGCATTGCCAAGTCGTGGGGCTTCGATGGGGCCCCGTTGGTGCGATGAAACGTCCCAATACCAGACAAAGGGTCCGGCTATGCGCTCAGGGGCGCGAGTTCACTCTCATGCGTGACGGTTGGCACACTCGGCAGGTAAAGACTGCATCAAATAGTTTGTGATACCGTTCACGAGTCCCGCCGGGTGAGGCCGACGGACCGTGGTGCGACGGTTCGCGGGCGCAGGGAAAACCACACCCCGCGCGGGGGTTACGCTCGTTCACGACGACACCTTTTGCACCCCCCCTTTCTTGTTGTGCCCCCTGTAAAAAGCGGAGTTGCCGCCATGCCGTCCAACGACGTCCGGATCCTGGTCCAGGCCGCCGTACCCACCGCTGCCGTCGGCGCGGTCGCCGTCGCGATCGGTGCTGCCGTCGAAGGCGGCAAGGGGGCGATCGGAGCGGTGATCGGCGCCGTGCTCGTCATCCTCCTCATGGGGGCCGGGCTGTACACGCTCCAGAGGATCGCCCGGCAACTGCCTCATCTGTTCCAGGCGATGGGGTTGATGATGTACATGACTCAGCTGCTGCTGATCTTCGTCTTCATCGCGCTCTTCAAGGACACGACGCTCTTCCACCCGAAGGTGTTCGCGCTGAGCCTGCTCGCCGCCACCCTGACCTGGGTCGCGGCACAGGCACGTGCCACCATGACGGCCAAGACCCTTTACGTGGAACCCGATTCGTCGGCGGACGAGAGCAAGAAAACCCAGGGGCACTCGTCGTGAGCCGTAGGGCCGGGATAAAGGCGCACGGAAGACCCTGCTATCGTCCGGTGCCAACTGCGGCATCGCGGGCGCGGGCATCCGAGCTGACGCCTGCCACATCGCGAGGCGAGATGCCCCACAGCCGCCCCCACATCCGTAACACCAGTCCCGTGCCGAACCGCGGCCCCGTTCCGCGCCGACACCACGAGGTTGCCGAATCCATGCGCCACGCCGAAGGAGCCCGCGGTGAGTGCTGACCCGACGCAGGTGCTCGCCTTCGAGACCGACTGCCACATCTTCGACGGCTGTGGCTTCCCGTCTCCCGGCCTGCACTCGTTCCTGTTCGAGCCCCTCTGGGGCGACGGCGACAGCAACCTGTACTTCAACAAGACGATGCTGCTGGCACTGCTCGGCTCCATCGTCATCATCGGCTTCTTCTGGGCGGCCTTCCGCCGGCCCAAGGTCGTCCCCGGCAAGCTCCAGATGGTCGCCGAAGCCGGCTACGACTTCGTCCGCAGGGGCGTCGTCTACGAGACGATGGGCAAGCGCGAGGGCGAGAAGTACGTCCCGTTCATCGTCGCCCTGTTCTTCTTCGTCTGGATGCTGAACCTCTGGGCGATCATCCCGCTGGCCCAGATGCCGGTCACGTCGATCATCGCGTACCCGATGGCGCTCGCGCTGATCGTCTACGTGGTGTGGGTCTCGCTGACCTTCAAGAAGCACGGCTTCGTCGGCGCCCTGAAGAACTTCACCGGCTACGACAAGTCGCTCGGCGCCGCCCTGCCGGTCGTCATGCTCATCGAGGCCTTCTCGAACCTGCTCGTGCGGCCCTTCACCCACGCCGTGCGACTCTTCGCGAACATGTTCGCGGGCCACATCCTGCTGGTGCTGTTCACCATCGCCAGCTGGTACCTGCTGAACGGCATCGGGATCGCCTACGCCGGCGTCTCGTTCGTGATGGTCCTGGTGATGACCGGCTTCGAGCTCTTCATCCAGGCTCTGCAGGCCTACGTCTTCGTCCTGCTGGCCGTTACCTACATCCAGGGCGCGCTCGCCGAGCACCACTGAGCGTCCCGCACCCGCCCCAGTCGTCCGGTGGTCCACCCCCCACCGGAACCGTGAAGAAAAGGAAGAACTGGCATGTCCCAGACCCTCGCTGCCGTCAGCGGCTCGATCGCTTCCATCGGCTACGGCATCGCCGCCTTCGGCCCCGGCATCGGCGTCGGCATCATCTTCGGTAAGGGCACCGAAGCCATTGCCCGTCAGCCCGAGGCCGCCGGCCTGATCCGTGCCAACCAGATCCTCGGCTTCGCCTTCTGTGAGGCGCTCGCCCTGATCGGCCTGGTCATGCCGTTCGTCTACGGCACCTGATCACCTGATCTGCGACCGACCCACTAGACGAAAGGCACTCTGATATGAGCCCACTGCTTCATATCGCGGCCGAGGAGCAGAACCCCCTCGTCCCGCCGATTCCCGAGCTCGTCATCGGCCTGCTCGCCTTCGTCATCGTCTTCGGCTTCCTCGCCAAGAAGCTCCTCCCGAACATCAACAAGGTTCTGGAGCAGCGTCGCGAGGCGATCGAGGGCGGGATCGAGAAGGCCGAGGCGGCTCAGACCGAGGCCCAGAGCGTGCTGGAGCAGTACAAGGCTCAGCTCGCCGAGGCCCGCCACGAGGCCGCGCGCCTGCGCCAGGAGGCGCAGGAGCAGGGCGCCGCGCTCATCGCCGAGATGCGTGCGGAAGGCCAGCGGCAGCGTGAGGAGATCATCGCCGCCGGTCACACCCAGGTCGAGGCGGACCGCAAGGCCGCCGCGTCCGCGCTGCGCCAGGACGTCGGCAAGATCGCCACCGACCTGGCCGGCAAGCTCGTCGGCGAGTCCCTGGAGGACCACGCCCGGCAGAGCCGTGTGATCGACCGCTTCCTCGACGAGCTCGACGAGAAGGCCGAGGCCGCACGATGAACGGAGCGAGCCGCGAGGCCCTGGCCGCCGCACGGGAGCGACTCGACGCGCTGACGGACTCCACGTCCGTGGACGCGGCGCAGCTCGCCGACGAGCTGGCCGCCGTCACCGCGCTGCTCGACCGCGAGGTCAGCTTGCGCCGGGTCCTCACCGACCCGGCGCAGGCCGCCGACGCCAAGGCCGACCTGGCCGGACGCATCTTCGGCGGCCAGGTGGGCGGTCCGACCGCCGACCTGGTGGCCGGGACCGTGCGCTCCCGCTGGTCGCAGTCGCGTGACCTGGTGGACGCGCTGGAGGAGCTGGCCACCACGGCCGACCTCACGGCGGCCCAGCGGGCCGGCAACCTCGACGACGTCGAGGACGAGCTGTTCCGGTTCGCCCGGATCGTGTCGTCCGACACGGAACTGCGGGCCGCGCTGACCAGCCGCGCCGCGAGCGGAACGGCCAAGGGCGAGCTGCTGCGTCAGCTGCTCGGCGGCCGTGCCCACGCCACCACCGAGCGTCTGGTGACGCGTCTCGTCACCGCCCCGCGGGGACGTAGCCTGGAGACGGGACTCGAGTCCCTGTCCAGGCTGGCCGCCGAACGCCGCGACCGTACGGTCGCCGTCGTCACCTCGGCGGTCCCGCTGAGCGCCACCCAGAAGCGTCGCCTCGGCGCCGCCCTGGCGAAGCTCTACGGCCGCGAGATGCACCTCAATCTCGACGTGGACCCCGAGGTCCTCGGCGGGATCCGGGTCCGGGTCGGCGACGAGATCATCAACGGCTCGGTCGCGGACCGGCTCGAGGACGTCGCCCGCCACATGGCGAGCTAGCAGCAGCAACTCCATACGTATGTACAACGGCCCGCGTTGGGCCGTGCAGAGGATTCACCTCTTTCAGGGGGGAGTCCCCATCCCCCCAAGTGAAACTTCGGGCCCAACAAGGAGAGCAGGGAACTCAGATGGCGGAGCTCACGATCCGGCCGGAGGAGATCCGGGACGCGCTGGAGAATTTCATCCAGTCGTACAAGCCGGACGCGGCCTCGCGCGAGGAGGTCGGTACGGTCACCCTTGCCGGCGACGGCATCGCCAAGGTCGAGGGCCTTCCCTCGGCCATGGCCAACGAACTGCTGAAGTTCGAGGACGGCACCCTCGGCCTCGCCCTCAACCTCGAGGAGCGCGAGATCGGTGCCATCGTCCTCGGTGAGTTCAGCGGCATCGAGGAGGGCCAGCCGGTCTCCCGCACCGGCGAGGTGCTGTCCGTCGCGGTCGGCGAGGGCTACCTCGGCCGTGTGGTCGACCCGCTCGGCAACCCGATCGACGGCCTCGGCGAGATCGAGACCGAGGGCCGCCGCGCCCTCGAACTGCAGGCCCCCACGGTCATGCAGCGCAAGTCGGTGCACGAGCCGATGGAGACGGGCTACAAGGCCGTCGACGCCATGACCCCGATCGGCCGTGGTCAGCGTCAGCTGATCATCGGCGACCGCCAGACCGGCAAGACCGCCCTGGCCGTCGACACGATCATCAACCAGCGTGACAACTGGCGCACCGGCGACCCGAAGAAGCAGGTCCGCTGCATCTACGTCGCCATCGGCCAGAAGGGCTCCACCATCGCGTCGGTCCGCCGCGCGCTGGAGGAGAACGGCGCGCTGGAGTACACGACCATCGTCGCCGCCCCGGCGTCCGACCCGGCCGGCTTCAAGTACCTGGCGCCGTACACCGGTTCGGCCATCGGTCAGCAGTGGATGTACGAGGGCAAGCACGTCCTGATCATCTTCGACGACCTGTCGAAGCAGGCCGACGCCTACCGTGCCGTGTCCCTGCTGCTGCGCCGCCCGCCGGGCCGTGAGGCCTACCCGGGTGACGTCTTCTACCTGCACTCCCGTCTGCTGGAGCGCTGCGCCAAGCTCTCCGACGACATGGGCGCGGGCTCGATGACCGGTCTGCCGATCGTCGAGACCAAGGCCAACGACGTGTCGGCGTTCATCCCGACCAACGTCATCTCCATCACCGACGGCCAGTGCTTCCTGGAGTCGGACCTGTTCAACGCCGGTCAGCGCCCCGCGCTGAACGTCGGTATCTCCGTCTCCCGAGTCGGTGGTTCCGCCCAGCACAAGGCGATGCGACAGGTCTCCGGCCGTCTGCGCGTGGACCTCGCCCAGTTCCGCGAGCTGGAGGCGTTCGCCGCCTTCGGTTCCGACCTGGACGCCGCGTCCAAGGCGCAGCTGGAGCGCGGTCAGCGCATGGTCGAGCTGCTGAAGCAGAACCAGTACGAGCCGATGGCCACCGAGGACCAGGTCGTCTCCGTCTGGGCCGGCACCACCGGCAAGATGGACGAGGTGCCGGTCGCCGACATCCGCCGCTTCGAGAAGGAGCTCCTGGAGTACCTGCACCGCAAGGAGCAGGGCCTCATGACCTCCATCCGTGAGGGCGCCAAGATGTCGGACGACACGATCCAGGCGGTCGCCGACGCGGTGGCGGAGTTCAAGAAGCAGTTCGAGACCAGCGACGGCAAGCTGCTCGGCGAGGACGCCCCGTCCGCCGCCAAGTGACGTAAGGAAGGGACCTGACTCATGGGAGCCCAGCTCCGGGTCTACAAGCGTCGCATCCGATCCGTCACCGCGACCAAGAAGATCACCAAGGCGATGGAGATGATCGCCGCCTCGCGCGTCGTCAAGGCGCAGCGCAAGGTGGCGGCCTCCACGCCGTACGCGCAGGAGCTCACCCGCGCGGTCACGGCGGTCGGAACCGGTTCGGACACCAAGCACCCGCTCACCACGGAGGCGGAGAGCCCGACCCGTACCGCGGTCCTGCTCCTCACGAGCGACCGCGGACTGGCCGGCGCCTTCAACGCCAACGCCATCAAGGCGGCGGAGCAGCTGACCGAGCGCCTGGAGCGCGAGGGCAAGGAGGTCGACACGTACATCGTCGGCCGCCGCGGTGTGGCCCACTACAACTTCCGTGAGCGCAAGATCGCGGAGACGTTCACGGGCTTCACCGACGAGCCCTCGTACGCGGACGCCAAGAAGGTCGCGGCCCCGCTGATCGAGGCGCTCGAGACGGAGACGGCGGACGGCGGCGTGGACGAGCTCCACATCGTCTACACCGAGTTCGTGTCGATGATGACGCAGACGGCGGTCGACTCCCGGATGCTTCCGCTGCGCCTCGAAGAGGTCGCGGCGGAGAGCACCACCAAGGACGAGATCCTGCCGCTGTACGACTTCGAGCCCTCGGCGGAGGACGTCCTCGACGCGCTGCTGCCGCGGTACGTCGAGAGCCGGATCTACAACGCGCTGCTCCAGTCGGCCGCTTCGAAGCACGCCGCCACGCGGCGCGCGATGAAGTCGGCCACCGACAACGCGGGCGAGCTGATCAACACGCTCTCCCGTCTTGCCAACGCGGCCCGCCAGGCCGAAATCACCCAGGAAATCAGCGAGATCGTCGGTGGCGCCAGTGCCCTGGCCGACGCGAACGCGGGGAGTGACAACTAATGACCACCACTGTTGAGACCGCGACGGCTACGGGCCGCGTCGCCCGGGTCATCGGCCCGGTCGTCGACGTGGAGTTCCCCGTCGACGCCATGCCGGACATCTACAACGCGCTGCACGTCCAGGTCGCCGACCCGGCCAAGGAGGGCGAGCTCAAGACGCTGACCCTCGAGGTCGCCCAGCACCTGGGTGACGGCCTGGTCCGCACCATCTCCATGCAGCCCACCGACGGTCTGGTCCGCCAGGCCCCGGTGACCGACACCGGCTCCTCGATCTCCGTGCCGGTCGGCGACTTCACCACCGGCAAGGTGTTCAACACCCTCGGTGAGGTGCTGAACGTCGACGAGGAGTACACCGGCGAGCGCTGGCCGATCCACCGCAAGGCGCCCAACTTCGACGAGCTCGAGTCGAAGACCGAGATGTTCGAGACCGGCGTCAAGGTCATCGACCTTCTCACCCCGTACGTCAAGGGTGGAAAGATCGGTCTGTTCGGCGGTGCCGGCGTCGGCAAGACGGTGCTCATCCAGGAGATGATCTACCGCGTCGCCAACAACCACGACGGTGTGTCGGTGTTCGCCGGTGTCGGTGAGCGCACCCGTGAGGGCAACGACCTCATCGACGAGATGAGCGAGTCGGGCGTCATCGACAAGACGGCGCTCGTCTTCGGCCAGATGGACGAGCCCCCGGGCACCCGTCTGCGCGTGGCCCTGGCCGGTCTGACCATGGCGGAGTACTTCCGCGATGTGCAGAAGCAGGACGTGCTGTTCTTCATCGACAACATCTTCCGCTTCACCCAGGCCGGTTCCGAGGTGTCGACCCTGCTCGGCCGTATGCCCTCCGCGGTGGGCTACCAGCCGAACCTGGCCGACGAGATGGGTCTCCTCCAGGAGCGCATCACCTCGACCCGTGGTCACTCGATCACCTCGATGCAGGCGATCTACGTCCCCGCGGACGACCTGACCGACCCGGCCCCGGCCACCACCTTCGCCCACCTCGACGCGACGACGGTGCTCTCCCGTCCGATCTCGGAGAAGGGCATCTACCCGGCCGTGGACCCGCTGGACTCGACGTCCCGCATCCTCGACCCGCGGTACATCGCGGCGGACCACTACCAGGCCGCGATGCGCGTGAAGAACATCCTGCAGAAGTACAAGGACCTGCAGGACATCATCGCGATCCTCGGTATCGACGAGCTCGGCGAGGAGGACAAGCTCGTCGTCCACCGTGCCCGTCGCGTGGAGCGCTTCCTGTCCCAGAACACCCACGTCGCCAAGCAGTTCACCGGCGTGGACGGTTCGGACGTGCCGCTGGACGAGTCGATCGCCGCGTTCAACGCGATCTGCGACGGCGAGTACGACCACTTCCCGGAGCAGGCGTTCTTCATGTGCGGTGGCATCGAGGACCTGAAGAAGAACGCGAAGGAGCTGGGCGTCTCCTGACTCCCGGGTTCTGAGACGAGCCTCACGGCTCGTCCTTGAGGGGGCGGGCGCGTCCCGCCCCCTCTTCGACCACTAGACTTGTAACCAACACCCGGCACAACCGCCGGGTGGTGACCCGAGGAGCCACCTTGGCTGCTGAGCTGCACGTCGCGCTGGTCGCGGCCGACCGAGAGGTCTGGTCCGGCGAGGCCACCCTGGTCGTCGCGCGCACCACGTCCGGCGACATCGGCGTCATGCCCGGTCACCAGCCGCTGCTCGGTGTGCTGGAGTCGGGCCCGGTGACCATCCGTACGCCCGAGGGCGAGACGGTCGTCGCCGCGGTGCACGGCGGTTTCATCTCGTTCGCCGACAACAAGCTGTCGCTGCTGGCGGAGACCGCCGAGCTGGCCGACGAGATCGACCTCCAGAGCGTGGAGCGGGAGCTCGCCCGTGCGAAGTCGGAGGACGACACCGAGGGCCAGCGCCGCGCGGATGTCCGTCTGCGGGCGGCGACGGCGGGGCGCTGACCCCGACGAGGTGCGATGACGTCACTCAGCCGCGACCGGCACCGGAGCGATCCGGAGCCGGTCGCGGCTGAGGCAGATCTGGATGATTTTTCCGTTCCGTTACCTAGGAGACGAGGAGGTCGGTGTCGATGGTCCTCGCTCTGACTGTGTGCGGAATTGTCGTGGTGCTCGTGGTGGTGGGGCTCTTCGTCTTCGGCCTGAGGCGCCGGCTCATCCAGCGCTCCGGCGGCACCTTCGACTGCAGCCTGCGCTGGGACGCCCCCGAGGCCGCCGGTGACTCCGGCGGCAAGGGCTGGGCGTACGGGGTGGCCCGCTACAACGGCGACCGGGTCGAGTGGTTCCGCGTCTTCTCGTACGCGCCCCGCCCGCGCCGCATCCTGGAGCGCTCCGCCATCGAGGTGGCCGGCCGCCGCGTCCCCGAGGGCGAGGAGGAGCTGGCGCTGCTGTCGGACGCGGTGATCCTCGCCTGTCTGCACCGGGGCACGCGCCTGGAGCTCGCGATGAGCGAGGACGCGCTGACCGGTTTCCTGGCGTGGCTGGAGGCGGCCCCGCCCGGACAGAGGGTGAACGTGGCGTAGGCCCGGTCGGCGGGCCGTGCCGGAACAGGGGAAACGCCCCCGGACGAGTGAGTCCGGGGGCGTTTCCTTGTAGCTTGCGGGCCTTCGTTGCCGTGTCGGCTACTTCAGTCCGCTGTCGATGGCGCTCACCAGTTCACCGTTGGCGGTGTCTCCGCTGAACTCCCAGAAGAAGGCGCCGCCCAGGCCCTGGTTCTTCGACCAGGCCATCTTCGACTTCACGGTGGCCGGGGTGTCGTACGACCACCAGTTCTGGCCGCAGTGGGCGTACGCGGTGCCCGCGACGGTGCCGGTGGCCGGGCAACTGTTCTTGAGGACCTTGTAGTCCTCGATGCCCGCCTCGTAGGTGCCGGCCGCGGGGCCGGTCGCCGTGCCGCCCGGCGCGGACTGCGTGACGCCGGTCCAGCCGCGGCCGTAGAAGCCGATGCCCAGCAGCAGCTTGCTCGCCGGGACGCCCGCGGCCTTGAACTTCGCGATCGCCTCGGCGGAGTTGAAGCCCTGCTGCGGGATGCCGTCGTACGAGGTCAGCGGCGAGTGCGGAGCGGTGGGACCGTTCTTCGCCCAGGCGCCGAAGAAGTCGTACGTCATCACGTTGTACCAGTCGATGTACTTCGCGGCCTCGCCGTAGTCGGCGGCTTCGATCTTGCCGCCGTCGGAGGCGTCGGCGGTGACGGCCGCGGTGACCAGGTCGTCGCCGAACTCGGCGCGCATGGCTTTCATCATGGTGCTGAAGGCGTTCTTCGCGCTGGTGGTGTCACAGCTGAGACCACAGGCGTTCGGGTACTCCCAGTCCAGGTCGATGCCGTCGAAGACATCGGCCCAGCGCGGGTCCTCGACCAGGTCGTGGCAGGACTTGGCGAAGGCGGCCGGGTTCTTGACCGCGTCGGGGAAGCCGCCGGACCAGGTCCAGCCGCCGAAGGAGAACAGCACCTTGATGTGCGGGTACTGGGCCTTCAGCTTGCGCAGCTGGTTGAAGTTGCCGCGCAGCGGCTGGTCCCAGGTGTCGGCGACGCCGTCGACGGACTGGTCGGCGGTGTAGGCCTTGTCGTAGTCGGCGTAGGCGTCACCGATGGTGCACTTGCCGCCCTGGACGTTGCCGAAGGCGTAGTTGATGTGCGTGATCTTCTCGGCGGACCCGGAGGTGACCAGGTTCTTCACGTGGTAGTTGCGCCCGTAGACGCCCCAGTTGGTGAAGTAGCCGAGCTTGACCTGGTCGCCGACGGGCGGGTCCCCGCCGCCGTCGCCGGTGGTGGTCACCTTCACCGCGCCGCTGACCGGACCGGTCTGGTCGGCGGTGTCACGGGCCTGCACGGTGTAGGAGTAGTCGGTGCCCTTGGAGAGACCGGTGTCCGTGTGCGTGGTGCCGGTCACCGTGGCGACCTTGGTGCCGTCGCGCAGGACGTCGTAGTTCTTGACGCCCTTGTCGTCGGTCGCCGCCGCCCAGGACAGCTTCACCGAGGTGTCGGTGACGTCCGAGGCGGTCGGGGTGCCGGGCGCGGAGGGGGCCTCGTCGCCGGGGACGCTGCCGCCGTCGCAGCTGCCGCCGTTGAGCTTGCAGCCGGACGGGTCGCCGCTGCCGCTGCCGTTGAAGCCGAAGCTGACCGACGCCCCGGGGGCGAGGGTGCCGTTCCAGCCGACGTTCTTGGCGGTCCAGTGGTCACCGGAGTTGGTGACCGTGGCGTCCCAGGCGGAGGTGACCTTGGTACCGGAGGGGAAGTCCCACTCGATGGTCCAGGAGTTGATGGTGGTGGTGCCGGTGTTCTTCACCGTCCACTTGCCGCCGAAGCCGTTGCCCCAGTCCTGGGTCTTGACGTAGGTGGCGGTCGCCGAGGTCGCGGCCTGGGCGGGGCTTGCGAGGCCGACGAGGCCGGCGACGGGAAGCAGCAGGGTCGCGAACCCTGCGGCGGCTCTGTGTCTGAAGCGCATGGTGCGCCTCCTTATGGGGAGAAGCCGTCGTGGACGTGACTGAGCCATCACGCCCGCAGTGCCGCGAGAATAGAAAGGTCTGGACCACGGGTCAATAGGTCTGGACCACTGTGCCGCCGGTTCGTCCCGGACGCCCGCTAGATTCCCAACTCCTGCGCCAGCACCGCCGCTTGCACCCGGCTGCGCAGCTCCAGCTTCCCCAGCAGGCGGCTGACGTGCGTCTTCACCGTGGCCTCCGCCATGCCGAGCCGTACCCCGATGTCCGCGTTGGACAGCCCCTCGCCGAGACACGACAGCACCTCGCGCTCACGCCGGGTCAGGGAGTCCAGCACCGCCGGATCGCCCGTCGCCGGACGCGTGGGCTTCGCGGCGAACTCGGCGATCAGCCGCCGGGTGACGGCCGGGGCGACGATGCCCTCACCGGCCGCCACCGTGCGCACCGCCGTGATGAGGTCCTTCGCCTCCGTGTTCTTCAGCAGGAACCCGGCCGCCCCCGCCCGCAGCGCCCCGAACACGTACTCGTCGAGGTCGAAGGTGGTCAGCACGAGCACGTCGGCGAGCCCCTCGCCGACCACCTGCCGGGTCGCCGACACCCCGTCCAGGCGCGGCATCTGCACATCCATCAGCACCACGTCGGGCCGCAGCTCACGGGCGAGTGCCACCGCCCGCTCGCCGTCGCCCGCCTCGCCAACCACTTCGATGTCGGGCGCGCTGCGCAGGATCAGCACCAGTCCGGCGCGGACGGCGGACTGGTCCTCGGCGACCAGGACGCGGATCATCAGGTGTCTCCTTGTACGGCGTCGGTGACGGGGAGGGTGGCGCGCACCACCCACAGCGTGCCCTGCGGGGCGTTCTCCGGACCGGCCTCGAACGTGCCGTCCAGCAGCGCCACCCGCTCCCGCATGCCCACCAGGCCGGCCCCCGACCCCGGCGCGCGCGGGGTGTCCCGCCCGCCGTAGGGACTGCTCACCCGGATGTCGAGGGCCTCGGGCGGGCGGCGCAGGCACACGGTGACCTTCCCCGGCGCGGCATGCTTCAGCGCGTTCGTCAGCGACTCCTGCACGATCCGGTACGCGGCGAGTTCGACCGGTGCCGGGACGTCGCCGCAGGACGCGTCGAGGGTGACGTCCAGGCCGTTGGCGCGGGCGCCCTCGACCAGGGCGCCGAGGCCGTCGAGCGTGGGGGTCGCCGCCGGTTCCCGGTCGCCCTCCCCGTCGCGCAGGATGCCGATGAGGCGTCGCATTTCGGACAGTCCTTGGACGCTGTTCTCCCGGATCACACCGAGCGCCTCCCTGGAGGTCGCGGGGTCGTCCAGGGAGAGGGCGGCCGTGGAGTGGATCGCGATCGCGGAGAGGTGGTTGGCGACCATGTCGTGCAACTCGCGCGCCATGCGGGCACGTTCCGCGGTGACCGCCTGGGTGCGGTCCATCTCCGAGAGCAGCGCGGTCTGTTCGGCCCGCAGCCGGGCGGCGTCGGCGGCGTCGCGGTGGCTGCGCACGATGAGACCGGTCGACGCGGGCGCGAACGTCACGGCGGCGACGACGAGTCCGATCAGCAGCGCCTCCGGCACCCGCCACACGGCGTAGGGGACGAGCGTCGCCGCGATCGTGACCATGCCGGTGATCCGGGGCAGACGGCGGGCGGTGGCGGGCGTGCCGTACACGACGGCGGCGTACATCAGGTCCGTGTACATCACGATCGTGGCGATGCTGCCCCGGGTCATGACGTCCGCGGCCAGCGCCAGCGTGCCGGCCAGCAGGGCGGTGCGCGGGGCGGTGCGGCGCAGCAGTTCGCAGCCGGCGGTCACCGCGAGCGGCACCAGGGGCGCCCAGCGGCTGTCGAAGAGCACCACCGGGTCGTCGTCCGGCCGGACGCCCAGCCCGAACGCCCACAGGAGCAGCCCGCCGGCGAGTCCGGAGAGCGCCACCCACACGTCGAAGCGGGGAGGTCGGGGCGGTCGAAGGGCCATGGCACCATCCAACACGGTGCGCGCGCCCGGTGCCTGATCCGGGGGGACGGTCCTGGACTGCATCTTTCGATGTACGGCGAGTTCACCGGTGGCGACGACGCCCCGGGCCGATCCGGACGGGAGCCTGGAAGGGTGACCGAGAGGAGCGAACCGTGATCGTCGCATTGATCGCCGCCTGTGAGATCGGCTTCTGGGTGCTGCTGGCCGCCGGACTGGCCTTCCGCTACCTGCTGAAGATGCCGCGCACCGGCCTGGCGCTGCTGCTGTGCGAGCCGCTGCTGGAGGTCGTGCTGCTGGTCGTCACCGCCCTGGACCTGAAGAACGGCGCCGAGCCGAACTGGACGCACGGGCTGGCCGCGCTGTACATCGGCTACACCGTGGGCCACGGCCACCGCACGGTGAAGTGGCTCGACGGACACGCCGCCCACCGCCTGGGCGGCGCGCCCAGGCCGCTCGGCCCACCGCGCCACGGCATGGCCCGCGCCCGGCACGAGGGCAAGGTGTGGCTGGGCACGCTGCTCGGCGCCGCCGTGGCGACCGTGCTGCTCCAGGCCGCCATGTGGTACGTCGACGACCCGAGCCGCATCGGCTCCCTGGAGAGCTGGCAGTCCCTGGCCTGGCGCGTGACCGCCATCCACGGCGTCATCGCGCTCACGTACGCGATCTGGCCGAAGAAGGCCCCGGCCGGCACGACGGCCGGGCAGGAGCGGGAGCAGGAGCAGCGGGAGCGGGCGGGCCGCTGAGGCCCGCCCGAACCCGGGCCCCGCGAGCCGGATCCGGATCCGGGGCTAGCGCTCCCCGCCCGGCACCCACAGCACGTCGCCGGTCTGCTCGTTGGCGATGCGGGCCAGGATGAACAGCAGGTCGGAGAGGCGGTTGAGGTAGGTGGCGGTGAGGGGGTTCATGGTCTCGCCGTGCACCTCCATCGCCGCCCAGGTGGACCGCTCGGCCCGGCGCACGACCGTGCAGGCCTGGTGGAGCAGGGCCGCGCCCGCGGTGCCGCCGGGCAGGATGAAGGAGCGCAGCTTCTCCAGCCGTTCGTTGAAGCGGTCGCAGTCCGCCTCCAGCCGGTCGACGTAGAACTGCTCGACCCGCAGCGGCGGATACTCCGGGTTCTCCGCCACCGGCGTCGACAGGTCGGCGCCCACGTCGAACAGGTCGTTCTGCACGCGGGTGAGGACCTGTACGACCTCCTCCTCGAGCCCGCCCAGCGCGATCGCCGTACCGATCACCGCGTTCGCCTCGTTGGCGTCGGCGTAGGCGGAGATCCGCAGGTCGGTCTTGGCGACCCGGCTCATGTCACCGAGGTGGGTGGTGCCCTTGTCGCCGGTACGGGTGTAGATGCGTGTCAGGTTGACCATGGAGCCAGCCTAGTGTGATGTCCGTCATGTGAGACGTGACGCGCGTTACTTACCGGTCACAGAGCCCCTCCCGCCCGCTAATGTCCGCTCCTGGAGAACAAGACAGCGCGTATCAGGGGAGTCGCACAGTGGCACGCAAGCTCGCCGTCATCGGGGCCGGTCTCATGGGGTCCGGCATCGCCCAGGTCTCCGCTCAGGCGGGCTGGGACGTCGTCCTGCGCGACGTCACCGACGAGGCGCTGACGCGGGGCACCGACGGGATCAAGGCGTCGTACGACAAGTTCGTCGCCAAGGGCAAGCTGGAGGCGCACGACGCCGACGCCGCCCTCGCCCGGATCACCGCGACCACCGACCTGGACGCCTGCGCGGACGCCGACGTCGTCGTCGAGGCCGTGTTCGAGAAGCTCGAGGTCAAGCACGAGATCTTCCGGGCGCTCGACAAGATCGTGCGCGAGGACGCCGTACTCGCCTCCAACACCTCCGCCATCCCGATCACCAAGATCGCGGCCGCGACGGAGCGCCCGGAGCGGGTCGTCGGCGCCCACTTCTTCTCGCCGGTGCCGATGATGCGGCTGTGCGAGCTGGTCCGCGGCTACAAGACGAGCGACGAAACCCTCGCCAAGGCCCGGGAGTTCGCCGAGTCGGTCGGCAAGACCTGCATCGTCGTCAACCGTGACGTCGCCGGCTTCGTCACCACCCGCCTGATCGCCGCCCTCGTCGTCGAGGCCGCCAAACTGTACGAGTCGGGCGTGGCGAGCGCTGAGGACATCGACCTCGCCTGCAAGCTGGGCTTCGGCCACGCCATGGGGCCGCTGGCCACCGCCGACCTCACCGGCGTCGACATCCTGCTGCACGCCACGGACAACATCTACACCGAGTCCCAGGACGAGAAGTTCGCCGCTCCCGAGCTGATGCGCCGGATGGTTGACGCCGGTGACATCGGGCGCAAGAGCGGGCAGGGCTTCTACGAGCACTGACACCGCGCACTCGCCCCGGCGTGCATCACACGCCGGGGTGAATTCGGTATCGGTTCGCTTACAGGCAGCAACCTCTGCGGGCGCCACGCAGTCAGAGCTTGCAATACCGGCCTTGGATGAACACTTACGGAGCACGAGACGGATCACGGGGAGCGCATATGCACATCAGGGGCGACCACGCCGAACTGGTCGTCGGGGGCCGCCTCGACGTCCGCAGCGCGGCGGACGCCCGTACGGTCCTGCACTCGGCCGTCGACGACGGAGTCGGCGACCTGGTCCTGGACCTGTCCGAACTGGACTCCTGGGACGCCACCGGACTCGGCGTGATCATGGGAGCCCACCGACGGGCCGGCCGCTGCGGCCGGCGCCTGGTGCTGCGCGACGTACCGCCGCAGATGCAGCGCCTGTTGGTGGCCACCCGGCTGCACCGCATCCTGGCGATCGAGGGGGGCATCGGGGTGGACACACTGCCCCGTGTGTGAGGCCGTCACGGATGCGCGGCGCACGACCCGCGGACCCGGGCCGGCCTCGGCGAACCGTGCGACCGGCGCACAATCCTCACGAGACTGTGACGTCTCGGACCGCGCGGCACCCCGGACTGTCGTAGATACTGAGCGAAGGTTTAGGGTTCGGCTGCCCGCTGCCTTGCAACCCTCGAGCGGGCCCGGACCAGAAGCGACAGCGCGGTGTGCAGCGAGGCCGGGGAGGGCTTCAGCCACGACGCTTTTGGGGGCTAGGACCTATGGACCCGAACAACCCGGGACCCGAGGAGTACGGCCATGACGGCGACGGCGGCGCGCCGCGTCAGCGTCCTCCCCGGGAATCCCTCACCGCCGACTTCGGACAGCACGCGCCCGCGCTCGCCCGCACGGTGCAGCTGGTCTCCGGCGACTTCCTGCTGACCGTCAACCCCGTCGACGGCAGCGAGATCGAGCCCTGCCCGCCCGCCGAACGGCCGGCCCGCCCCGTGAAGCTCACCGGGGCCGAGCGCGCCGAGGTCGAGCGCGCCGCGGCGCCGCCCGTCCCGCCCGGGCCCGCACAGCCCACGCTGCCGCTGCTGGCCCGCCAGGACGAGCGCGAGAAGCTGGTCCGGCTGCTCGCCCGCGGCCGCTCCGTACGCCTCACCGGCCCGGGCGGCTCCGGCCGCACCCGGCTGCTCGACGTCGTCGCCGAGGACTGCGCGGACCTCGCGCCCGACGGCGTGATCCGGCTGAACGGCCTGCGCCGCTCCGCCGACGACCTGCTGCACGACCTCTTCTACGCCGTCCACGACGCGCCCCTGCACCGCCCCGAGCGGGACGAACTCGTCGAGCACGTCCGGGAGATCGGCGCCGTCGTCGTCCTGGACGACCTCGAACTCGGCGGTCCCGCGCTCGACGAACTGCTGGACGCCACCCCCGAATGCGCCTTCCTGTTCGGCGCCGCACCCGAGGTGCCCGAGCCGTCCGCCGACGCCGGCATCGAGGAGGTCGCCCTCCCCGGCCTCGAACGGGCGGACGGACTCGACCTGCTCGAACACGCCGTCGGCCGCCGCCTCACCGAGGAGGAGTCGAACTGGGCCGGCGACCTCTGGTTCGAGTCCGAGGGACTGCCGCTGCGCTTCGTCCAGGCCGGCGCCCTGCTGCGGCAGCGCGACCGGCTGCGGGCCGGCGCCGGCGCCGTCGACGAGTTCGGCGTCTTCGAGGACGCACGGCCCGACGAGACCCCCTACGACCCCGCCGACGACGTCAGCGATGACGTACCGCTGCCCTCGCTCGGCGAGGCCGCCGCACCCGCCCCGCTGCTCGCCTCCCGGCTCAGCGCCTCCGCCCGCGCCACCCTGCGGTTCGCCGTCGCGCTCGGCGGCGAGGTGCCCCACCAGGCGCACCTGCCCGCCCTGGTGGGCGACACCCACGCCGACGCCGCCCTCGGCGAGCTGGCCGGCTGCGGGCTGGTCTCCCCGGCCGGCTCCCGCTACCGGCTCGCCGCCGGGGTCCAGGCCCAGCTGGAGGCCGCCGGGTACGCCGACGAGGCCGAGGCCCAGGTCCGTGCCGCCGCCCAGCACTACGCCTGGTGGACCGGGCACCCCTCGGTCACCCCGGAACGGGTGTGCGCCGAGGCCGACGCGGTCCTCGCCGCGCTCGCCGTGCTGTCGCCGCTCACCTCGGCCACCACCGAGGGCGAGCCCAGCACCGCCGTACAGCTCGCCCGCACCGCCGCGCCCGCGTTCGCCTCGGGACTGCACTGGAGCGCCTGGGAACGGGCGCTGCGGGCCGGTGCGGAGGCCGCCCGGCTCGCCGGTGACGTCGGCGAGGAGGCCTACTTCCACCACGAGCTCGGCATCCACGCGCTGTGCGCCGGACAGCTCGACCGGGCGCGCGCCGAACTGGAGGCGTCCATCGGGCTGCGCGGCGCCCTCGCCGACAAGCGCGGCACCGTCGCCGGGCGCCGGGCCCTCGCCCTGGTCGCCGACCGCTCCGGCACTCCGCCGGCGTTCGCGCCGACGGCGGGCGAGGAGGTGCCCGAGGCCCACGTCGAGGAGTCGGCCTCACCGCCGCGCGGGGTGCCCACGGCGTTCCCGGCGCTCCAGCCGCCCGCCGACACCGCCCTGGTCATCGGCCGCACCCTGCCCTCGCCGGCCGCACCGCCGGCCAGGGCGGGCGGCGGCCTGAAGGGCCTGGCCAAGCGCAATCTGGTCGCGGCCGGCGCGGGCGCGCTGCTCGTCGCCGTGCTGGGCACGGTGGTCACCCTCGGCGCCACCTCCGAGAACGACGCCGGCACACCGTCGGAGAACGTCGGCGTCAACCCGTCCGCCAGCCAGGGCGTCGACGACGGCAGCCTCGGCGCGGACCCGGCGGCGGGGGGCGACGGCGGTGACACCGGCGACGCCACCAGCCGGCCCACCGACCCGGGCCCGGACGGCACCCCGGGCACGTCGGACGACCCGACACCGACGGCGGGGGATTCGGACGAGCCGTCGGACGACGCGAGCGGGACGACGGAGCCGGACGGTCCGTCGACGTCGCCGTCCCGGTCGCAGACCTCCCAGCCCACGAAGACGTCCAAGCCGTCCACCCCAACCTCGCCCGATCCGAGCGACACCGAGCCGGAGCCGACCGAGACCGAGACCACGCCGGAGCCGACCGAGACGGAGACCACGACGCCGGAGGAACCGTCCACCAGCGACTCCGCGAGCGGCCCGGTCTCCTCCGACCCCGTGGAGACGAACACCTCCGCAAGCGCCCCGCAGGGCGGCGACACGGGGACGCCCAGCGACCCGGAGACGGTGATCTGACCCCTCGCGGGCACGCGCAAGGGCCGGATCCCACGATGGAATCCGGCCCTTGATCCCGACGGCGTCCCGCGGCTCAGAAAAGCCGCAGCTTGTCGTCCTCGATGCCGCGCAGCGCGTCGTAGTCGAGGACCTGGCAGCCGATGCCCCGGTCGGTCGCCAGGACCCGGGCCTGCGGCTTGATCTCCTGGGCGGCGAACACCCCGCGCACCGGCGCGAGATGGGGGTCGCGGTTCAGCAGCTCCAGGTAGCGCGTGAGCTGTTCCACGCCGTCGATCTCGCCGCGCCGCTTGATCTCCACGGCGACGGTCTGCCCCTCGGCGTCCCGGCACAGGATGTCGACCGGTCCGATCGCCGTCATGTACTCGCGGCGGATGAGGGTGTAGCCCTCGCCGAGGGTCTCGATACGGTCGGCGAGCAGCTCCTGGAGGTGCGCTTCCACGCCGTCCTTGATCAGGCCGGGATCGACGCCCAGTTCGTGCGAGGAGTCGTGGAGGATCTCCTCCATCGTGATGATGAGCTTCTCGCCCGCCTTGTTGACGACGGTCCAGACGCCCTCTTCCTCGCCGGTGCCCTCCTTCAGCGTGCAGGGCGGCGACATCCAGTTCAAGGGCTTGTAGGCCCGGTCGTCGGCGTGGATCGACACGCTGCCGTCGGCCTTGACGAGGATCAGACGGGGTGCCGTGGGCAGGTGCGCGGTGAGCCGCCCGGCGTAGTCCACGGAGCAGCGGGCAATGACGAGACGCATGGTCGGCAACGCTACTCGACCGGCGGGGGTCGATGCGATTCGCCCTCACAGCCGCCCCGTACGACCCCTGTGGCGCGTCCTGTATCTCCTGGAAAACGCGTGTTCCGCGATGGCCGGATACCGGCCCACAGGAAGTCCCGCATCCGGGCATTCGCCTGGTGCCGTCACCGTCCGTTGCTTACGGTATTGAACGGGAGGTCGCGAACTGTGTACGCAGCGTGTCCGATATCGCGCACTCCCTTATCTGTCAGGCAACCCCTGTTCGTTGGGGGTGCGAGAGGAGAACCCATGTCGCTCGACGTCTCACCGGCCCTACTCGAGAAGGCCGAGCGAGGCGAGGTCGACGAAGCAGAATTCGTCGACTGCGTCCGGACCTCCCTGCCCTACGCATGGGAGATGATCAGCTCCCTGGTGGCCCAGCTGAAGGTGGACGGCGGAGACTTCGCCGACAACCAGACGCCCCCGCCGGACGAGCAGGCACGCGGTCAGCTGCTGCGTGCGCTCGCGAGTGACGCGATACGCGGCGCGCTGCAACGGCACTTCGGTGTACGGCTGGCCTTCCAGAACTGCCACCGGGTGGCCGTGTTCCCGCTTGACTCCTCGGTCGACGAGACGCTGGCCCGCTTCACCTCGGTGCGCAATCAGCTGCTGAACCAGTCGCCGGAACTGCGCGACTGCTGACGCGCCCTCGTGTGCTTGCCGCTCCGTACGCGGGAGGTGCGGTTGTACCGGGGCGGCAAGCCTCCGTGACACCCTGGCTCACCTAGGTGAGCTGGGGGAGTACCTCGGCGCCCAGCCGTCGTACGTTCTCCTCCGTGGCCGCCAGGTCGCCGGAGCCCTCGACGAGCAGGGCGAAACGGGAGATGCCGGTCCGCTCGCTGGTGGCGGCGAGCCGGTCGGCGCACAGCCGCGGGGTGCCCACCGGGTGCAGCCCGCAGAGCAGTTCGGTGTACGCCAGCGGGTCGCGCATCTGCCGCGACCGCCCGTCCACCGTGACATGGGCCTCCAGGCCCTGCCGCAGCCAGCCCGGCATCGTCTTCATGAGGGTCTCCGCCGCGTCCGTGCGCCGGTCCGCGATCTGGCAGACGCCGGCCGAGACATGGGACGCCTGGTGGATCTCCCGGGCGGGACGGCCGCTCGCGCGGGCGTGGCTGCGCCACAGGGCGACCATCTCGGCCTTCTCCTCGTCCCCGATGTGCATGCCGAGCAGCATGGGCAGTCCACGCTCGGCGGCCAGCCGTACGCTCGCCGGGGACGTGCAGGCGACCACGACCTCCGGGCCGTCGGTCTCGGTCAGGGACTCCGACGGGCGCGGTACGACGGGCACTTCGCGGAAGCGGTACCGCTCGCCGTCCGCCCCGACGGACGGTTCGCGCAGCCAGCGCACCAGCAGATCGAGTGATTCCGGGAACCCCTTCTCGTACGCCTCCAGGCCCGCCCCGAACACCTCCAGGTCCACCCACGGCCCGCCGCGCCCGAGCCCCAGCGAGAACCGGCCGCCGCTGGTGATGTGCAGCAGCGCGGCCTGTTCGCCGAGGGCGACGGGGTGGACGGTGGGCAGCACGCTGACCGCCGTACCGACCCGCAGCCGGCGGGTGCGGCCGAGCAGCAACGCGGCCAGGGTGACGGCCGACGGGCAGGTGCCGTAGGGCACGAAGTGGTGCTCGGCCAGCCAGACCGTGTCGAGCCCCGCCTCCTCGGCCACCTCGGCCGAGCGGACCGCGCGGTGCAGCGCCTCCCCCTCGCCCTGCCCGGGGAACTGGGCGGCCAACACGAAACTTCCAACGCGCATTGCTTTCCTGCTTCCTTGGCTCCGACGCGGAGCTCCCCCGCAGGGCATAACCGCCCGACACGTGCCGAGGACACGGCCGGGCGAGCGATTTTGCGGATTGTCTGCAGAATGCGTCGCTGTGGGGGCCGCCGCATCGCCACGGAGGGGACTTGTGACGATTGGTTCCGTACGCGTACCCCTGCCCGTGCCGCGTAGGCTGGACGCGAACCCAGCATCCTGTATAGCCCCGTGAGGTGTCCTGTGTCCCCGCGTCGCAACCGACCCAAGGGAGCCGGTACGTCCGGCCGGAGCGCCGAGGACGAAGGTTCCGGACGCTACGGCGGCTGGCAGTCCACCGAGCGCTGGCAGGACGAGGAGTGGAGCGTACGGCATGTGGCGGGCGCCAGCGCGCAGGGCAAGGCCTACCGCTGTCCCGGCTGCGACCAGTTGATCCCCGACGGGGTGCCGCACGTGGTCGCCTGGCCGGAGCACGCGGGCGTCGACGACCGCCGCCACTGGCACAAGGCCTGCTGGAACGCCAAGGACCGCCGCACCACGCGGGTGCGGCGGTCCCGTAACGCGCCGAGGTTCTGAACGCCTCTAGACGTCCCGGGTCTGCAGCAGGGCGAAGGCGCCGCCGAGCGCGGCCCCGGTGACGACCAGCATGATCCACAGCGGGTCCCAGCCGGACGGCCCGGAATCGCTCAGCGAGTTGGCGTAGAAGATGCTCATCTGGTTCGGGATGGAGTACTCGAACAGCGCCTGCTGGACGTCCCGCAGCGACGCCGAGAACATGAACAGCGCCACCACCAGCGGGGCGAGCACGGCACCGATCATGATGGTGATGGCGCCCGCCGAGTGCCGGATGACCGACCCGATGGCCAGGGACAGGGTGCCGAGCAGCGCCAGGTAGAGCGAGACGCCGACCGTGCCCTTCAGCCACTCCTCGCCGGAGGGGGCCCCGGAGTTGTGGTCCTCCAGCAGCGACACGTGCAGGAAGCCGATGAGCGTGGCGCACACCAGGGTCACCGTGAAGGCGATCAGGAAGAACACCAGGGCCTTCGCCGCGAGCACCCGCCCGCGCGAGGGACAGGCGACCATCGTGGTGCGGATCATGCCGGTGCCGTACTCCGAGGCGGTGGTCAGCACGCCCAGCGTGATGACGCACATGCTGCCCAGCAGCAGTCCGAAGAAGCCGAGGGCCAGCGGGCTCTCGCCGCCCATGTCGGGGTCGGAGCCCGCGACGATCACACCGGCCAGCAGACCGATGCCGACCACCAGCAGCACGAACACGCCCAGCGTCCAGATCGTGGAGCGCACGGACTTGATCTTCGTCCACTCGGAGGCGATCGCGTGCCCGAGGTGCGTGCGCACCACCGGGATCGGCGAGGTGTAGCCGGGCAGGGAGTCACCGGGCGCCGCCTGCCATGCGGGTGCGGCGCTCTGCGGCATCGGGGGCGTGGGCGTGCTCATCGGGCGTCCTCGGACTTGGTCAGGTCGGCGGCGGGGGCGGAGGGGGGCGCGGGCGCGGCGGCCGGCGGAGCGGCCGGAGCCGGGCCCTGGGGCGCCTGCGGGGCAGGCTGCGCGTACGGGTTGGGGGCCGCGGCGTCCGGGGCCGCGCCGGGGGCGCCCGGAGCGCCGTAGGGGCCCGCGGGGGCCTGTCCCGGCGGGCCCTGCGGCGGGGCGAACGGCTGCCCGCCCCGCTGCGGCGGCGGAGGCGCGTACCAGCCGGGCTGGCCCTGGCCCGGCACGGGCATCGGCGGCTGCATGCCGGGCGGCAGCGGCTGCTGGAGCCCCGCCTTCTGGTCGATGGTCGAGCGGTAGTCGACGGCGCCCTGCGTCATCCGCATGTACGCCTCCTCCAGCGAGGCCTGGTGCGGCGACAGCTCCCACAGCCGTACGTCGCTGTCGTGGGCGATGTCGCTGATGCGCGGCAGCGGCAGACCGGTCACCCGCAGGGCGCCGTCCTGCTCGGGCAGCACATGGCCGCCGGCCTCGGTGATCGCGGCCGACAGCTTCTCCCGCTGCTGCGGCTCGGTGTCCGGCGTGCGCACGCGGGCGAAGTCGGCGGAATTGGCGGAGATGAAGTCCTTCACGCTCATGTCGGCCATGAGCTGTCCGCGGCCGATCACGATGAGGTGGTCGGCGGTCAGCGCCATCTCGCTCATCAGGTGGGAGGAGACGAAGACCGTACGGCCCTCCGCGGCGAGCGACTTCATCAGGTTGCGGACCCACAGGATGCCCTCGGGGTCCAGGCCGTTGACGGGCTCGTCGAAGAGCAGCACCTGCGGGTCGCCGAGCAGCGCGGCGGCGATGCCCAGCCGCTGTCCCATGCCCAGGGAGAAGCCCTTGGACCGCCGGCGCGCCACCTCGTGCAGACCCACCACGCCCAGCACCTCGTCCACCCGCCGGGCGGGGATGCCCGACAGCTGGGCCAGGCTCAGCAGGTGGTTGCGGGCGGACCGGCCGCCGTGCACCGCCTTGGCGTCCAGCAGCGCGCCGACCTGACGGGGCGCGTTGGGCAGGTTGCGGTAGGGATAGCCGCCGATCGTCACTCGGCCCGCGGTGGGGTTGTCCAGACCGAGGATCATCCGCATGGTCGTCGACTTGCCCGAGCCGTTCGGGCCCAGGAACCCGGTGACGGCGCCCGGACGCACCTGGAAGGAAAGGTTGTACACAGCGGTCTTGTCGCCGTACCGCTTGGTCAGGCCGACTGCCTCGATCATGCTCCGCACCCATCGAAAGGTTCAGGACAGCGGGGCACACGCCCCCGTAAGGGTTAGGAGGATATCGGGGCGCTGACGGTTCCGCCCAAGGCCGGGTAAAAACCGGCCCCGGCACCCCTTACTGCGCGTCGCGCCGCTTCAGCAGCAGGTAACCGCCGATCAGCGCGGCGATCACCCACAGCGCCATGATGCCCAGGCCGCCCCAGGGCCCGTACGGGGTGTCGTCGTCGACGGGCGGGACCACCTCCATGATCTTGCTGCCGGCCTGGTCGGGCAGGAACCGGCCGACGTTCTTCGTGGCGTCGACGTTGCCGAGGATGTTGGAGATCAGGAAGAAGAACGGCATCAGGATGCCCAGCGACAGCATCGGCGAGCGCAGCATCGCGGCGACGCCCATCGAGAACAGCGCGATCAGCGTCATGTAGAGGCCGCCGCCGATCACCGCCCGCAGCACCCCGTCGTCGCCGATGGACGCCTTGTGCTCACCGAGCATCACCTGGCCGAGGAAGAACGCGGCGAAGCTGGTGGCCATGGCGACCACGAGGGCGAGCGCGGTGGCCACGGCGAGCTTGCTGAACAGGAAGGTGCCGCGCTGCGGCACGGCCGCCAGGGAGGCGCGGATCATGCCGGTGCTGTACTCGTTCGACACCACCAGCACCCCGAACACGATCATCGCGAGCTGGCCGAGACTCATCCCGGCGAAGCTGATGAAGGTCGGGTCGAAGGAGAGCCGGTCGCGCGCGCTCATCGAGTCGAACTCGCTCCTCGACAGCGCCGAGATCAGCATGCCGAGCGCGATGGTGACGACCACCGCCAGGGAGAGCGTCCACACCGTGGACGCCACCGACCGGATCTTGGTCCACTCCGACCGCAGGACCTGCGTCGCCGCCATGCTCAGCCCTTCTTCCAGCTCTCGCCCCACGGCTGCGGGGGCGGGGGAGTGCCGGAGTGGGCGTGGTACTCCACCGACTCCGCGGTCAACCGCATGAACGCCTCCTCCAGGGAGGCCTGCTGGGGGCTCAGCTCGTGCAGCACGATCCCGTTGCGCGCCGCCAGCTCCCCGATGTACGCCGCCTGGGAGCCGTCCACCTCCAGCGCCCCGCCGTCGCCGTCCACGGAGGCGATCCCGGCGTGGTGCAGCGCCTCCAGCAGGCGTTCGCGCTGCGGGCTGCGCACCCGGACGTACGAGCGGGAGTTGCGCTCGATGAACTCGGCCATCGAGGTGTCGGCCAGCAGCCGGCCCTGGCCGATGACCACCAGGTGGTCGGCGGTCAGCGCCATCTCGCTCATCAGGTGGGAGGAGACGAAGACCGTACGGCCCTGGGCGGCGAGCGACTTCATCAGGGTCCGGATCCAGTGGATGCCCTCCGGGTCGAGCCCGTTGACCGGCTCGTCGAACATCAGGATCCGCGGGTCGCCGAGCAGCGCGGCCGCGATGCCGAGCCGCTGGCCCATGCCGAGCGAGAACCCCTTGGCCTTCTTCCGCGCCACCGCCGTCAGCCCGACCGTGTCCAGCACCTCGTGCACCCGCCGCGTCGGGATGCCGTTGCTCTGCGCGAGGCACAGCAGGTGGTGGTAGGCGCTGCGGCCCGGGTGCATCGCCTTCGCCTCGAGCAGGGCGCCGATGCGCGTCAGCGGATCCTTGAGACGGTCGTAGTGGATGCCGTCGATCCGCACGTCCCCCGCGGTCGGGTGGTCCAGGCCCAGGATCATCCGCATGGTGGTCGACTTGCCGGCGCCGTTCGGACCGAGGAAGCCGGTGACGATGCCCGGCCTGACGGTGAAGGTCAGATCCCTGACCGCCACCTTCTCGCCGTACCGCTTGGTCAGCCCCTCGAGCTCGATCATGCGGCCACGCTAAAACGGGACAAAGCCCTCTGCCACCTCAGTGGCAGAGGGCTTCGCCGATCCCTCGGTCGCCGTTACCGGGACTGCTGCGCCGGAACCCCGCGGGAGACCGGCTCGTCCTCGGCGGCCGGCGCGCCGGTCGCGGCCACCGCCGCACCGGTGAGCGTCGCCAGCATCTCGCGGACGTTCGTCAGCTGGGCGTTGATCGAGTCGCGGCGGTTGGTCAGCGCCGCGAGCTCGCGCTCGGATTCCGAACGGATCCGGTCCGCCTTGGCGTTGGCGTCGGCCACGATGTCCTCGGCCTGGCGCTGCGCGGTCTCCACCGTCTGGCGGGCGCGGCGCTCGGCGTCGGTGCGCAGCTTCTCGGCCTCCAGGCGGAGCTGCTCCGCGCGGTGCTCGATCTCCGCGAGGCGCTTCTCGGCCTTGGCCTGACGCGAGGCCAGGTCGCGCTCGGACTGCTCGCGCCGCTTGGCGAGATTCGTCTCGAAGTCGGCGGCGGCCTGCGCGGCCTTGGCGCGGGTCTCCTCGAAGAGGGCGTCCGCCTCCTCCCGCTTGGACTGCGCGTCCTTCTGCGCCTCGGAACGCAGCTGGGACGCCTCGCCCTTGGCCTTCTCGACGATCCGGACGCCCTCGTCCTCCGCCTTGGCCTTGCGCTCGGCGGCGTACGACTCGGCGTCGTTGCGCACCTGCTGGGCGGCCGACTCGGCGAGCTCACGGTGCTGCTCCGCCGCGCGCCGGGCCTCCTCGCGCAGGTCCTTCGCCTCCTCCTCGGCGAGGCGGAGGATCTTCTCCACACGCGCGCCGAGACCCGCGTACGACGGCTCGGCGTCGTTGACCTGGGCCTGGGCGTTCTGCGTCTCGAGGTGGAGCTCTTCGATGCGCTTTTCCAGAGCGGTGATGCGGGCGAGAGCGCTGTCACGGTCGGAGACGAGCTTGGAGATACGTTCGTCCACCTGAGCGCGGTCGTACCCACGCCGCACAAGCTCGAAGCCGTAGGGGGAAGTGTCGCTCATGGGGTTCCTGTCGAATGAGACCGGTGAGGTGATAGGTGGAATCCTAGGGGCCGAAGCGCTGTGTCATCGAGCGGATGCACGTTTGATACGGAGAATGACACCCCTTTTGAGTGGCTCGCCGCCGGAAGGCTTGCCAACGCCATGGTCAAAGGCCCCACCGTACAAGGGATTTCGCCCACTTTGCCAACTATTCGGCTGACTTGCCACCCGTACGGGTAGCGCCCGCGGCGGCCCCCGCCTTGACCCCGTTCTCCTTGCCGCCCGCCGGCGCCTCCAGGGACCCCAGCGCCTCCAGGACGTCCTGCACGCGGGAGATCTCCGCGTTGATGTCCTCCCGGCGCCGCACCAGCACCTCCAGCTCGCGCTTGCCCTCCTCGACCGTGCGCCGCGCCTCACGGACCGCCTCGGCCCGCAGCTCCTCGGCCTCCTTCACGAGCGTGGCCTTCTTCTGCTCCGCCTCCTTCAGCAGACCCTCGGCCTTCTTCACGGCGGCGATCCGCACCTTGCCCGCCTCGGAGTTGGCCTCGGAGACGATCTCCTTCGCCTTCGCCTCCGCCTTGGCCAGCTGCTCCTCGGCCGCCTTGATCAGCGCGTCGCAGCGGTCGCCCGTGGACTTCATCGTCTCCGCCGCCTCACGGCGGGCCCGCTCGTGCAGCTCCTCGATCTCACCGGTGACACGGTCGCGCAGCTCCTCGGCGCGCTCCCGGATCTGCGTCGCGTCCCGGCGCGCACCCACCAGCAGCTCGTCCGCGTCCGTACGGGCCTTCTCCACCCGGGTGTTGCCCTCGACCCTCGCCTCGGCCACCAGCCGCTCGGCCTCGGTGCGGGCCGCGCCGACCATCGTGTCGGCCTGCGACTCCGCGTCCGCCGTCGTCCGCTGCGCCTGCTGCTGCGCCTCGGTGAGCAGCTTGTCCGCCTCCGCGGTGGTCTCCGTGATGAGCGTGTCGACCTGCTCGGCCGCCTCCGAGCGCCGCTTGTTGGCCTCCTGGCGGGCCTCGTCCAGAGTCCGGTCGGCCTCCTCGCGCGCGGAGGCCACCAGCCGCTCCGCCTCCGACTCCGCGTCGGACCTGACGCGCTCGGAGTCCTGCCGGATCCGCTCCGCCTGCGCCTGCGCCGACCCGACCGTCTCCGCGGCCTCGGCCCGCAGCCGCTCCGCGTCACCGGTGGCGTCCGCGATCAGCTTCTCCGCCTTGGCGACCGACTCCGACCGCACCCGCTCGGCCTCGGCGACCGTCTCCGTGCGCAGCCGGTCGGTCTCCGTGACGGTGTCCTCGGTGAGCCGCTCGGCCTCGCCGCGCGCCTCGGTGATCAGCGTGTCCGCCTGCGTCGCCGCGTCCGAACGGATCCGGTTGGCGTCCTCACGGGCGTCCGCCCGGGTGCGCGCGGCGGCCTGCTCGGCCTCCGCGATCGCGTCCGACGCCTCCGTACG
Source organism: Streptomyces sp. NPDC030893 (assembly GCF_055571535.1). Classification (NCBI taxonomy): domain Bacteria; kingdom Bacillati; phylum Actinomycetota; class Actinomycetes; order Kitasatosporales; family Streptomycetaceae; genus Streptomyces; species Streptomyces sp. NPDC030893. Next base: position 292,480 of record NZ_JBVIFC010000006.1, read on the forward strand.
CAGCCGCTGGGCGTGCTCGGACACCTCCGAGCGGACCCGCTCGGCCTCCGCGATCGCCTCGGACACGGTGCGCTCGGCCAGCGTCTTGGCGGCCTCCGACTCCTCGTGCGCCTCGCGCCGCAGCCGGCCCGCGTCCTCGCCCGCCCGCTCCCGCTCCGCGTAGGCGTCGGCGCGGACCCGGTCCGCCTCCTCCTCCGCCTCACGGCGCGTACGCTCCGCCGCGTGCTCGGCGGCGGACCGCAGCCCGGCGATCTCCTCCTGCGCCTGCTCGTGCAGCCCCGCGACGGAGTCCCGCACCTGCTGGGCATGGAGCTCGGCCGCCGACACCATCTCCGTGGCGCGCCGGTCCGCCTCCTCGACCAGACGTACGGCCTCGGCCTGCGCCTCCTCCACACGGGTGCGCGCCGACGCCAGCAGCTCCTCGCTCTGCTCGCGGGCCCGCTCACGCTCCTGGTCGGCCTCCTGCCGGGCCGCGCCCAGGAGTTCCTCGGCCTCCCGGCGCCGCCGGGCCGCCTCCTCCTGCGCCGCGGCCAGCGTCTCGGACGCCTCCGCACCGATCCGCTCGGCGGCGGACTGCGCCTCCGCCCGCATCCGGTCGGCGCTGTCCTGCGCCTCCGACTTCAGCCGCTCCGCCTCGGCGGCGGCCTCCGACCGCAGCCGCACGGCGACGGACTCGCCCTCCGCGCGGGACGCCGACGCGTCCGCCGCGGCCTCGTCGCGCAGCCGCTCGGCCTCCGCCTCCGCCTGCTGCCGCAGCGTACGGATCCGCTCGGCGGCCTCGGTGCGCAGCCGCTCGCCCTCCTCGGACGCCTCCCGGCGGACCCGGGCGGCCTCCTCACGCGCGTCGCTCAGCGCCTGCTCGGCGGAGGCGAGCCGCTCCTCGGCCTCGGTGTGCAGCCGCGTCAGTTCCCCGGCCGCCTCCGCGCGGCGGTCCTCCACGGCCCGCTCGGTCTCCTCGCGCAGCTCGCGCGCGGCCCGCTCGGCGTCCTCCTTCAGCGCGTCGGCCTGCTCGACGGCCTCCGCGCGGTGCCGTTCGGCCTCCTTGCGGGTGCGCTCCAGCGTCTCCTCGGCCTGCCGGCGCAGCGTCGTGGCCCGCTCGATGGCCTCGGTGCGGACCTTCTCGCTGTCGCCCTGCGCGGTGGACCGCAGCTCGTCGGCGTCCGCCTTCGCCTTGGCGAGCAGCTCCTCGGCGGACTTGGCCGCCTCCTCGATCTTCGCCACGGCCTCCTTGCGGGCCTCGGCGCGGATCTTCTCGCCCTCGGCGACCGCGTCGGCGCGCAGCTGCTCGGCCTCGCCGCGCAGCCGGCGCGCCTCCTCCTGCAGCTCGACCGTCTTGGCGCGGTACTCCTTGGTGTCGTCCTTCGCCGCGCCCTTGAGCTGCTGCGCGATGTCGTGCGCCTCCGCGCGCAGCCGGTCCGCCTCGGCCTCGGCCTCCCCGCGGATCCGCTCGGCCTCCTCGGCCGCCGCCCTGGTGGTCTGCTTGGCGTCCTCCGACGCCTTGTTGAGCACGTCCTCGGCGGTCCTGGCCGCCTTGGACAGCTGGGTGGCGGACTCCTCCGCGGTGAGCGTACGGGCCTTCTCGGCGGCCTCCGCGACGATCTTCTCGGCCTCCGCGCGGGCGTCGGCGACGAGCTGCTCGGCGTCCGCCTTGGTGGTCTCGGCCTCCTTGGTGGCCTCGCTGACCAGCCGCGCCACCTGCTCCTTGGCGGTGCGCGTACGGGTCTCGTTGGCGGACTCGGCGGAGGCGATCGCCTTGGCGGCCGCCTCCTTCGCCTCGGCGAGCACCTTCTCCGCCTCGGAGCGCGCCTCACGCAGCGCGGTCTCGGCGTCCGCCATGCGCTGCTCGGCCGCCTTGGCCAGCTCCTGGGCCTCGCGGCGCGCCGACTCCGACTCGGACGCGGTCGAGGTCCGCAGCTGCTCGGCGTGGTCGGTGGCCTCCTGCGCCTGGGTGGACGCCGCGTTCAGCAGCCGCTCGGCGTCCGTACGGGCCCGGCGCAGCAGCTGCTCGGCCTCCGCGCGGGCCGACTCGGCCTCGCTCTGCAGCCGCTGACGGGCCTCGGACGTCAGCCGCTCCGCCTCCGCGCGGGCGGCGGCCATCGCCTGCTCCCGCTCCGCGCGGGTCTCCTCCATCAGCCGGCGGGACTGCTCCTCGGTGCGGGCCCGCAGCTGCTCCGCCCAGGACACGTTCTCGTTGACGTGCGACTCGACGGTCTGGCGGCGCTCCGCCAGCTCCTGGTCGAGCTGCTGGCGCCGGGTCACCGCCTCCTGGTGCAGCTCCGCCTGGAGCCGGGCCGCCTGCTCCGCGTGCTCCTGGAGGATCCGCTGGGTCTGCGCCCGCGCCTGGCTCAGCTCCCGCTCGGCGTCCGCGCGCAGCTGGTCGGCCTGCATCTGCGCGTTGCGCAGCATCTGTTCGGCCTGATAGCCGATGTCACCGCCGTCGTAGGCGGGCCGGGACATGATGGTGCGCCGCGCCTCGTGCAGCTTGGCGCGCAGCACCTCGACCTGGTAGCCGAGGTCCTCGGCGTGCTGGATCGCCTTTTCCCGCTCGGTCTTCAGCCGCTTCATCTCGGCTTCGAACCGAGAGAGGTGGTCGACGTCAGCCGCCGGCTCTCGCTCCTGGCTCTCGTAGCCCCGCACTGCGCGGTCCCATCCGTCCCCTGGTCGCAAGTCTGGCCGAGCTCCGTCCATCCGCCGAACGGGGCCCCCGGGGAATGGTGTCAGATCAACGGCGGAGCATGGGCCGCTGCCCCGCGCTCGCCCCCCGAAAACCGGACCCCGGCGATCCCGTCGCCAAAGACGACGGGACGGTCGCCACGGATCGAGCGGCGACCGGACCCAACCCTACCGGCCCTTATGTACGTGGGTCAGTGCTCGGACGACTCAACAGGGGCCGAAGTGACCAGTTCCGTCAGTACGCCGTGGCAGTCCTTGGGGTGCAGGAAGGTGATCCGTGACCCCATGGAGCCGCGCCGGGGCTCTTCGTACAGAACGCGTACCCCCTTCTCCTTGATACCGGCGGCGTCCGCGTCCACATCCGCCGTACCGAAAGCGATGTGGTGGACGCCCTCGCCGTTCTTCGCCAGCCACTTGGCGACGGTCGAGTCCTCGCGGGTCGGCTCGAGCAGCTGCAGGTAGGAGGCGCCGCCGTCCGAGGTGTCGTTGATCTTGAGCATGGCCTCGCGCACGCCCTGCTCCTCGTTGACCTCCGAGTGGAACACCTCGAAGCCGTACGTGGCCCGGTAGAACTCCACGGTCCTGTCCAGGTCGAAACAGGCGATCCCGATGTGGTCGATTCGCGTCAGCATGGTTTCAGTGGAGCGCTCACCGGGCGGTTACGCAACGTGCGCGCGATCACACCGAAAGGCCGATGACGGGGTCCACCGCACGTCAGTACATTCGAAGTAAACCCTCGTTCACTCCTCGGCTGTGCAGCCGGAAGGGGATCGCAGCTCATGTCTTCCGCAACTTCCGCATCATCCGCAACGAACGGCACGACCTCCGTCATCGTCGCGGGCGCCCGCACCCCCATGGGTCGGCTGCTCGGCTCGCTGAAGTCCTTCTCCGGAGCCGACCTCGGCGGCTTCGCGATCAAGGCCGCCCTCGACCGTGCGGGGATCGGCGGCGACCAGGTCCAGTACGTGATCATGGGCCAGGTGCTCCAGGCCGGGGCGGGGCAGATCCCGGCCCGCCAGGCCGCCGTCAAGGCCGGCATCCCGATGAACGTCCCGGCGCTCACCATCAACAAGGTGTGCCTCTCCGGTCTCGACGCCATCGCGCTGGCCGACCAGCTGATCCGCGCCGGCGAGTTCGACGTGATCGTCGCCGGCGGCCAGGAGTCCATGACCAACGCCCCGCACCTGCTGCCGAAGTCCCGCGAGGGCTACAAGTACGGCGCGGTGCAGATGCTCGACGCGATGGCGCACGACGGCCTGACCGACTCCTTCGAGAACATCGCCATGGGCGAGTCCACCGAGAAGCACAACACCCGCCTCGGCATCGCCCGCCCCGAGCAGGACGAGATCGCCGCCCTGTCCCACCAGCGGGCCGCCGCCGCCCAGAAGAACGGCATCTACGAGGCCGAGATCACCCCGGTCGAGATCCCGCAGCGCAAGGGCGACCCGGTGCTGTTCAGCAAGGACGAGGGCATCCGCGGCGACACCACCGCCGAGTCCCTCGGCAAGCTGCGCCCGGCGTTCGCCAAGGACGGCACGATCACGGCCGGTTCCTCCTCGCAGATCTCGGACGGTGCGGCGGCCGTGGTCGTGATGAGCAAGGCCAAGGCGCAGGAGCTGGGCCTGGACTGGATCGCGGAGATCGGCGCCCACGGCAACGTGGCCGGCCCCGACAACTCGCTCCAGTCGCAGCCGTCCAACGCGATCCGGCACGCGCTGAAGAAGGAGGGCCTGGAGGTCTCCGACCTCGACCTCGTCGAGATCAACGAGGCTTTCGCCGCGGTCGCCGTCCAGTCAATGAAGGACCTGGGCGTTTCCACCGAAAAGGTGAACGTCAACGGTGGCGCCATCGCCCTCGGTCACCCGATCGGCATGTCCGGCGCCCGGCTCGTCCTGCACCTCGCGCTGGAGCTGAAGCGGCGCGGCGGCGGTGTCGGCGCGGCGGCCCTGTGCGGCGGCGGCGGCCAGGGTGACGCGCTGATCGTGCGGGTACCCAAGGCCTGAGCCGGTTTCCTTGCAGGTTTTCTTCTCGTGAACGGAGCTGTGATGCAGGACGTCTCCTCGCTGGTCGCCCAGGCCAGGGAAGGCAGGCCTCGGGCCGTGGCCCGGCTGATCTCCCTGGTGGAGGGGGCGTCCCCGCAGCTCAGGGAGGTCATGGCGGCCCTGGCGCCGCTCACCGGCAACGCGTACGTGGTCGGTCTGACCGGCTCCCCGGGCGTGGGCAAGTCCACCTCGACCTCGGCGCTGGTCACCGCGTACCGCAAGCAGGGCAAGCGGGTCGGCGTCCTGGCCGTCGACCCGTCCTCGCCCTTCTCGGGCGGCGCCCTGCTCGGCGACCGGGTCCGCATGTCCGAGCACGCCTCCGACCCCGGCGTCTACATCCGCTCCATGGCCACCCGCGGCCACCTGGGCGGCCTCGCCTGGGCCGCCCCCCAGGCCATTCGTGTCCTGGACGCGGCGGGCTGCGACGTGATCCTGGTGGAGACGGTCGGCGTGGGCCAGTCGGAGGTGGAGATCGCCTCCCAGGCCGACACCTCCGTGGTCCTGCTGGCCCCCGGCATGGGCGACGGCATCCAGGCCGCCAAGGCCGGAATCCTGGAGATCGGCGACGTCTACGTCGTCAACAAGGCCGACCGCGACGGCGCCGACGCCACCGCCCGCGAACTGAACCACATGCTCGGCCTCGGCGAATCCCGCGCCCCGGGCGACTGGCGCCCCCCGATCGTCAAGACGGTCGCCGCGCGCCAGGAGGGCGTCGACGAGGTCGTCGAGGCCCTGGAGAAGCACCGCGCCTGGATGGAGGAGAGGGGAGTCCTGGCGCAGCGCCGCCTGGCCCGGGCCTCCCGCGAGGTCGAGACCATCGCGGTCACCGCCCTCCGCGAACGTATCGACGACCTCCACGGCGACCGCAGGCTCGACACCCTCGCGGAACGCATCATCACCGGCGAACTGGACCCGTACCGGGCGGCGGACGAACTGGTGGAGGGTCTGACAACCAGCCCGTCCGGGGGAGTTTGAGGACGAGGCCCGAAGGGCCGAAAGGGGGTCCGGGGGCGTAGCCCCCGGGGACGGGACGGGAAGGGGCGGCGGGGGCGAACCCCCCCACCGCCCACCCGACCCACGACGGACGGTCAGTCGTCGGAGTCGTCGGAATCGTCGGAGTCGTCCCCGTCGTCGTCCCGGTCGGCGGTGACCTTCCCGCTGTCCAGGTCCACCCACCAGTCCCGCCCGTCGTCGTCTCCGCCGGAGGCCCGCGTCTCGGCCTCCCAGCCCCGCTCGTCGTCGTCGTCCAGTTCCACCGACGTGACCGCTCCCTTGGCGGCAGCCGCCTTCGCCGCCTGCTCGGCGCTCACCGACGCCCCCTTCAGTGCGGCCCGCACCTCGTCGGCGTCGTCCTCGTCGTCCTTCTCGGCACCGAGGACCTTGCCGGTGGCCGGGTCGATCCACACGCTGTGCCAGGTGTCCCCGCCGCCGAGGACGTCGACCTCCCAGGCGCCGTCGTCCAGTTCGGCGGAGACGGCCGTACCCGGCCTGTGCTTCAGCGCGGCGGCGATGGCGTCGGCGGCGGTCACGTCACCGGAGACGGGGCGGTCGTCGCGGTCGTCGTCCCGGTCGTCACCACGCCCGTCGTCACCACGCCCGTCGTCGTCACCACGGCCGTCGTCATCACGACCATCGTCGTCCCGCCCGTCGTCCTCCCCCGCCCGCTCCTCCGCCTGCGCCACCGACGCCGACGCCCCCGCCGCCCCGCCGTCGTCGTCCCCCGAGACCGCGATGGCCGTTGCCGTACCCCCGCCGACCAGAGCCGCCGCCGTGACGACGGCGATCACGATGTTGCGCTTCATGTGAGTTCCTCCCGAGTCGCTGCGTTTCGCTCCGTGCACCATCAATGTCGCCGACCGACGCTGAGAGGAACCTGAAGCCCCCTGAAGTGATCTTCAGGTTCGTTTTGCGACCCTGGACCGCATGCGCCCGCCCGTCGCCCACCACCACCCTGCCGGAGGCGCTTCGCGCCGCCCCTTTCGATTCTTGATCGTGGAGGACGAAAAACGCCTCGCCCTCTCCCTCGCCAAGGGCCTCACCGCCGAGGGCTACGCCGTGGACGTCGTCCACGACGGCCGGGAGGGCCTGCACCGGGCCACGGAGGGCACGTACGACCTCCTGATCCTCGACATCATGCTGCCCGGCATGAACGGCTACCGGGTCTGCGCCGCCCTGCGCGCCGCCGGACACGACGTGCCGATCCTGATGCTCACCGCCAAGGACGGCGAGTACGACGAGGCCGAGGGCCTCGACACCGGCGCCGACGACTACCTCACCAAGCCGTTCTCGTACGTCGTCCTCGTCGCCAGGATCAAGGCGCTGCTGCGCCGCCGGCAGGGCGCCGGCGCCTCCCCGGTCCATGTGCACGGCGACCTCAGGGTGGACACCGCGGCCCGCCGGGTGTTCCTCGGCGAGGACGAAGTGACGCTGACCGCCAAGGAGTTCTCGGTGCTGGAGCAGCTCGTGGTGCGGGCCGGCGAGGTGGTGTCCAAGGCCGACATCCTGGAGCACGTCTGGGACTTCGCCTACGAGGGCGACCCCAACATCGTCGAGGTCTACATCAGCGCCCTGCGCCGCAAACTGCGCGCCGGACTGATCCGTACCGTGCGCGGCGCGGGCTACCGGCTGGAGACCGCGCCGTGAACCGCCTGTTCGGCTCGGTCCGCGCGCGGGCGACGCTCGCCGCCACCCTCGTCGTCGCGGTGGCCCTGGTCGCGGCCGGCACCGCCGTCCTGATGTCCCTGCGGTCGAATCTGATCGGCGAGGCGGGCAGCCAGGCGGAGCAGTCCGCGCGGGCGGTCGCCACCGAACTCGCCGCCCGGACGCCGTACGACCAGCTCTCCGGGCTGGACGGCGACGACCGGCCGGTGCAGATCGTCGACGAGGACGGCACGCTGGTCGCGGCCTCCGAGGACCTTCAGCGGATCGACGGCACGTCCACGACCGAGGTGACCCCACGCCCGTCGGCACCCGCCGACGGTGACGACGACGATGACGGGGACGGCGAAGACGACGCGGAGGACCGCGACGACGACTCCGACGACGACTCCGGCACGTCCCTCGCCCCCGGGGAGATCGGCGGAACGACCTTCACCAACGGCTCGGCGACGATCGACGGCGACGCCGAGGACTACCGCTTCGCCGCCGTGGACGTGGGGACCGCGGACCGGGGCCGTCTGACCGTCACCGCGGGCGCTCCGCTCGCCGCCGAGCACAGCGCGGTGGACACCACGCTGACCGGCATGCTCATCGGCCTGCCCCTGCTGCTCGGTGTCGTCGCCGGGGTGACCTGGCTGGTCACCGGCCGGGCCCTGCGCCCGGTGGAGGGCATCCGCCGGGAGATGGCCGCGATCACCGCCTCCGAGGACCTCACCCGCCGCGTCCCCGAACCGATGACGCACGACGAGATCGCCCGCCTGGCCCGCACCACCAACGAGACCCTGGCCGCGCTGGAGGCGTCCGTGGAGCGGCAGCGGCGGTTCGTCGCCGACGCCTCCCACGAGCTGCGCAGCCCCATCGCCTCCCTGCGCACCCAACTGGAGGTGGCCGCTGCCCACCCCGAACTCCTCGACCTCGACGGCGCGGTGGAGGACACCGTGCGGCTCCAGCACCTCGCGGCCGATCTGCTGCTGCTCGCCCGGCTGGACGCGGGGGAGCGGCCCGCGGACGCCCGGGTCGACCTGGCGGCGATGGCTCGGGAGGAGGCGGCGGGACGTACCGGGGTGACGGTGGACGCGGATCCGGCGGAGGTCACCGGATCGCGGGGGCAGCTCGGACGGGTGCTCGCCAACCTGCTGGACAACGCCGGACGGCACGCCCGCGAGCGGGTCACCGTGACCGTGCGCCGGGAGGGCGCCCGGGCGGTGCTCGCGGTGGCCGACGACGGCGAGGGAGTGGCCGAGGCCGACCGGGAGCGGATCTTCGAGCGGTTCGTACGGCTGGACGCCGCCCGCAGCCGCGACGACGGCGGCGCGGGACTGGGCCTCGCGATCGCGAGGGACGTCGCCGTACGGCACGGCGGGACGCTCACGGCGGGTACGGCACCGGCCGGCGGAGCCCTGTTCGAACTCCGCCTGCCGCTCGCCGACTAGACAGGCCCTAGCGGCAGGGAGACGTCAGGGACGCCCCCGCTGTCCGCGCAGATGCTCGGCGATGGGTTTGAGGGCCTTGTCGAGCTCGGTGAGCGACTCGGGGGCCAGCAGGTCGATGAAGTGTCTGCGCACGGACGCCACATGGTGCGGCGCGACCTTCTGCATGGTTTCCATACCGTGCTCGGTGAGGACCGCGTACAGTCCCCGGCGGTCGGACTCGCAGTTCTCCCGTCGGACCAGATCCGCGTTCTCCATGCGGGTGATCTGGTGCGAGAGCCGGCTCTTGGACTGCATGGTCGCGGAGGCGAGGTCGCTCATCCGCATCCGCCGGTCCTCCGACTCGGACAGGTTCACCAGAATCTCGTAGTCGTTCATTGTCAGGCCGAACGGCTGCAGATCCTTCTCGAGCTGGTAGGTCAACAGCCTGTTGACCTCCAGGTGGGTGCGCCAGGCGCACTGCTCCGCATTGGTCAGCCAGCGGGTGGCCGTCTCGGTCTCCATGAATGAAGTCTACCTAAGGAAGTTGAAAGGCGAACTAATGAGGCTTCCGTGTGACACCGCGGTCAGGCGTTCGATGTCACACCCCGCACATTACCGCTCACAGCCCGAAGCGACGCTGAAGGTCTCCGAGCTGTCCGGGAAGACGCGGTGCCCCCGCCCCCTGCCCGTGGCCACCCGGAACCCCGCCGCCGGGCACCCCCGGCTCGTTCGGGGCGACCCCCGTCGCCTGCTCCGCCATCAGCGCCTCGGAGGACTGGAGCAGCACCGTACCCGCCCCGACGAACTCGAACTGGTGCTCCTCGCCGGAGGCCCCGCCCAGGCCCGTCATCGCACGTAGACCGCCCATCACGCCGGTCATGTACCCGTGGTCGTAGTGATGGCACGGGGACGGACAGTCCGCCCAGCCGACCAGTGCCTGCGGGTCCACCCGGAGGGGAGGCTCCATGAAGACCACCGGGCCGTTGGATGCGGCCACGAACTTTCCGGTTCCGATCAGGGTCAGGAAACCCGGCACGATCGACTGCTTGAGCGACAGACTTGGCTGAAAAGCTAGCAAGTTGCCCGAGCGAATGGTCAGGTTGCCGTCCTCGAGGTCGTACGCATTCACATCGAAGGCCCGGTCGGCGAGGAGCATCTTGCCCGAGCCCTCCGCCACGACCCAGTCGCTCGCGTGCAGAGGCGAATGGAACGACGTACGGACAATCCGGTCGAGTCGTCCGTGTCCGATGCCGTTGAACTCGATCGATCCGTAGTAGGCGATCATCTTCCCCTTCTGCATGAACCACTGGGTGCCCTTGAGCTCCACGCAGAAGGTGTAGGCGTCGACGTTGTCGTCGGACGGCAGCGTCATCGGGTCGTGGACGGTGTGGCTCACAGCTTCTCCTCCGACGCCTGGACGTACACGGCACCGCTGCCGCTCAGCTCCAGCTGGAACGCCTCGCCGGAGCCCCGGCCCACCATGTCCCGCCAGCCGAGGGCGGTCGACAGCTTGTTGCGGACGTCGCCGTGGTGGGCGACGTACGCCTGCGGGTCGACGCGCACCGGCCGCTGCGGGGTGATCGGGATCTCGATCACCCCTCCGTGGGCCATCACGGCGACCGCGCCGTGCCCCTTCAGGCTGGTGGTGAACAGCCCCTGTCCGGAGACCTGCCCGCGCACCATCCCCATCACCCCGCCCTGGGCGCCGAGGAACACCGTGCCCTGCTCCAGCGTGCCCTCGAAGGCGAGCAGGCGGTCCGCCTCGACGTACAGCGTGTCGCCGGCGAGGTTGATCACCTGGATGTGATGGCCCCCGTGCCCGAACAGGACGGTCCCGTTCCCCTCGACGGTCATCAGCGGCGTGTCCTCGTTCGCCACCCGACGCCCGATCATCGACATCACTCCGCCCTGACCGCCGGTCATGTTCGGAGTGAACGAGACCTCGCCCGTGTACGCGAGCATCGCGCCGCGCTGGCTGAACAGCCGCTGACCGGGCGCCACGGTCGCCTCGATCATCTTCGAGTTGATCTCCCGGAAGCCCATGTCAGACGTCCCCCGCGATCGTGTTGCGCTCACTGGGCTGGACGTAGACCACCCCGTCGCCCTCGAACCGGATCTGGAAGGCCTCGCCGCCGCCCTCGCCCATCAGCGTGCGAAAGGTCACACCCGACTGGAAGGACTGCCGCAGGTTGCCCCGGTGGGCCACGTAGGCGCCCGGGTCGACCGTCAGCGGGTACTGCGGGCTGACCCGGAGCAGCACGGCCGGCCCGTCCGACAGGAGCGCCGCCTGCCCGTGCCCCTCGATCGTCGTCGTGAACAGCCCGTTGCCCTGCGAGGCCCCGCGCAGGCCCGTGAACGTGGTCCCGGTGCGCAGCCCGCCGTCCGTCGCCAGCAGATTGCTGGACTCCACGTACAGCGTGTCGCCCCGGAGGCCGACCAGGTTGATCTCGGAGGCCCGGTCCGCGAAAAAGCAGGTCCCGTGCCCCTTCACCTCCATCAGCGTCATCTGCTCGCCCGTGAGCCGCCGGGTCACCATCCCCCGCAGGCCCTCACCGCCACCGCTGAGCTTCTTGAAGGCCATCTCCCCGTCGTACGCGACCATGGAGCCGTTCTTCGCCTTCACGGCATCCCCGGTCATGTCGACGGCGAGCACCTTGCTGCTCTGAAGTCGGAACATCGCCACCCTTGCGACGGTAGCGGCACCTTTGCCCCCGCCGACAGATCCTGAGGGTGGAGTCGAGCCCTTACGGGATCCGCGGGACCCCCTCCGGTGATCGCCTACGGCGTTTGCCACAATGGGCCCACGCTTGTGCGTGGGTTCACAAGCCATCCGAACCGTCGACGCCGACGTCTCTCCCACCGAAGGTGACCCGTGGACATCAAGACCGCCTCCGCCCTCCGCCGCCTCCGCCTGGTCTCGGGCCCCGAAGCGATCTCGTTCCTGCTGCTGCTCGTCTGCTCGGTCCTCAAGCGGACCACCGACTTCAACGCCGTCCCGGTCATGGGCGCGGTCCACGGCTTCCTCTTCGTCCTCTACGTGATCTTCTGGGCCGACGCCTGGAACCGCGCCAAGTGGCCGCTGAAGACCGCCGCCTTCTACTTCGTGATGTCGGTGCTGCCCGCCGGCGGCTTCTTCGCCGACCGCCGGCTCAAGCGTGAGGCCGACGACGCGGTGATCGCCTCCCGCGCCCGCAACGAGGGGGTCGTCAGCGCATGATCGTCGCCTTCTCGGTGACACCGCTGGGCGTCGGCGAGAACGTGGGGGAGTACGTCGCCGACGCCGTGCGCGTGGTCCGCGAGTCCGGCCTGCCGAACCGCACCGACGCCATGTTCACGTCCGTGGAGGGCGAGTGGGACGAGGTCATGGACGTGGTCAAGCGCGCCGTGGCCGCGGTGGAGGCGCGTGCGCCACGCGTCTCCCTGGTCCTCAAGGCGGACATCCGCCCGGACGTGACGGACGGCCTCACCTCGAAGGTCGAGACCGTCGAGCGGCATCTGGCGAGCGGCGGCTGACGACCCCGCGGCCCGATGAGTGAGACAGGGCTGACCGACATATGACCGGCCGGTAGGGTCTGGGGCGTGCCGAAGCCGCTCAGTCTCTCGTTCGATCCCATCGCCCGCGCCGACGAGCTCTGGAAGCAGCGCTGGGGAAGCGTGCCGTCGATGGCCGCGATCACCTCGATCATGCGCGCGCACCAGATCCTGCTGGCCGAGGTCGACGCGGTGGTCAAGCCGTACGGGCTCACGTTCGCGCGGTACGAGGCGCTGGTGCTGCTGACCTTCTCCAAGTCGGGCGAGCTGCCGATGTCGAAGATCGGCGAACGGCTCATGGTGCACCCCACCTCGGTGACGAACACGGTGGACCGCCTGGTGCGCTCGGGCCTGGTCGCCAAACGCCCCAACCCCAACGACGGCCGCGGCACCCTCGCCACCATCACCGACAAGGGCCGCGAGGTGGTCGAGTCCGCCACCCGCGACCTGATGGCGATGGACTTCGGCCTGAGCGCGTACGACGCCGAGGAGTGCGGCGAACTCTTCGCCATCCTGAGGCCGCTGCGGCTGGCGGCGGGGGACTTCGAGGGCGACTGACCCCGGCCAAGATCTCTCCGGACGGCCGGTTACGCTCGACTGCATGAAGAAGAGCGTGTTCACCCGCTACCGGGTCATGGCCTACGTCACCGGTGTCCTCCTCGTCGCGCTGACCTTCGGCATGATCGGCAAGTACGCGCTCGAGCTGGATGCCGCGGAGGACTTCACCCAGGTGGTCAGCATCGCGCACGGCTGGCTCTACGTGGTCTACCTGATCTTCGCCTTCGACCTCGGCTCCAAGCTGAAGTGGCCGGTGAAGAAGCAGCTCTGGGTGCTGCTGGCCGGCACCGTGCCCACGGCCGCGTTCTTCGTGGAGCGCCGGATCAGCCGGGAGCTGGAGGGCGAGGTCGAGGGTGCGGAGCCCGCGGTAGCCAAGGCGTAACGTTTCGCGACATCACCGCCGCACGGAGCAGCGTGCGGCGGTCTGCCATCGACATTTACTTGGACGTCCTAGTAAATTCGAAGGTATGGACGCTGACGCCATCGAGGAAGGCCGCCGACGCTGGCAGGCCCGGTACGACGCCGCGCGCAAGCGCGACGCGGATTTCACCACGCTCTCCGGCGATCCCGTGGAGCCGGTGTACGGTCCCCGGCCCGGGGACGCCTATGAGGGCTTCGAGCGGATCGGCTGGCCGGGGGAGTACCCCTTCACCCGCGGGCTGTATCCGACCGGCTACCGGGGGCGGACGTGGACCATCCGGCAGTTCGCCGGGTTCGGGAACGCGGAGCAGACCAACGAGCGCTACAAGATGATCCTCCGCAACGGCGGGGGCGGGCTCTCCGTCGCCTTCGACATGCCGACGCTGATGGGACGCGACTCCGACGACCCGCGCTCGCTGGGCGAGGTCGGGCACTGCGGGGTGGCGATCGACTCGGCGGCCGACATGGAGGTCCTGTTCAAGGACATCCCGCTCGGCGACGTGACGACCTCGATGACCATCAGCGGGCCCGCCGTGCCCGTCTTCTGCATGTACCTGGTGGCCGCCGAGCGGCAGGGCGTCGACCCGGGCGTGCTCAACGGCACGCTGCAGACGGACATCTTCAAGGAGTACATCGCGCAGAAGGAGTGGCTCTTCCAGCCCGAGCCGCACCTGCGCCTCATCGGCGACCTGATGGAGCACTGCGCGGCCGGTATCCCCGCGTACAAGCCGCTGTCGGTCTCCGGCTACCACATCCGCGAGGCCGGGGCGACGGCCGCGCAGGAGCTGGCGTACACGCTCGCCGACGGCTTCGGGTACGTGGAACTGGGGCTAAGCCGCGGGCTGGACGTGGACGTGTTCGCCCCGGGCCTGTCCTTCTTCTTCGACGCGCACGTCGACTTCTTCGAGGAGATCGCCAAGTTCCGTGCCGCGCGGCGCATCTGGGCACGCTGGATGCGCGACGTGTACGGCGCGAAGAGCGACAAGGCGCAGTGGCTGCGGTTCCACACGCAGACCGCCGGAGTCTCGCTGACCGCGCAGCAGCCGTACAACAACGTCGTCCGGACCGCCGTCGAGGCGCTGGCCGCCGTGCTCGGCGGGACCAACTCCCTGCACACCAACGCCCTCGACGAGACCCTCGCCCTCCCCAGCGAGCAGGCCGCCGAGATCGCCCTGCGTACGCAGCAGGTGCTGATGGAGGAGACCGGCGTCGGCAACGTCGCCGACCCGCTGGGCGGTTCCTGGTACGTCGAGCAGCTCACGGACCGGATCGAGGCGGACGCCGAGAAGATCTTCGAGCAGATCAAGGAACGGGGCCTGCGGGCCCACCCGGATGGGCAGCACCCCATCGGGCCGATCACCTCCGGCATCCTGCGCGGCATCGAGGACGGCTGGTTCACCGGCGAGATCGCCGAGTCGGCCTTCCGCTACCAGCAGGCGCTGGAGAAGGGCGACAAGCGGGTCGTCGGCGTCAACGTGCACACCGGGTCGGTCACCGGGGACCTGGAGATCCTGCGGGTCAGCCACGAGGTGGAGCGGGAGCAGGTGCGGCTGCTGGGCGACCGCAAGGCCGGACGGGACGACGCGAAGGTGCGGGGCGCGCTCGACGCCATGGTCGCGGCCGCCCGCTCCGGCGCCAACATGATCGAGCCCATGCTCGACGCCGTACGGGCGGAGGCCACCCTCGGCGAGATCTGCGGAGTCCTGCGCGACGAGTGGGGCGTCTACACGGAGCCCGCGGGCTTCTGAGGCCCGGCCACGGACCGTGCGCGGGCGGTACGAGCTGCCGCCCGCGCACGGGTCACGACACAGACGCAGAGGCGGCCCCGTCGGGCGCCTCCTGCGCCCCGGCGGAGTGACCTGGATCCTCGCAGGACGCCGAACCCCGCCGACAGACGGCTACCGGCCGACCCTGGCCGGTTCACGACCGGCCCGGGGGCGCGGTCCCGTCATCCCGGCGCCGCGGCGAGGCCCGACAGCAGGACCCGGGTGAAGCCGTGGACCCATTCCTCGTCCGCCGGTTCCGCGCTGACCAGTGTGCGGTGCACCACCGCTCCGGCCACCATGTCGAAGATCAGGTCCACGCTGCGGGCCGCCTGTTCGGCGTCCTGCTCGGCCGGCAGCTCGCCCCGTTCCTGCGCGCGGGCCCGGCCCGCGAGGACGAGACGCTTCTGCCGTTCGACGATGGAGGCCCGGATGCGCTCGCGCAGCGCGTCGTCGCGGGTGGCCTCGGCGACCACCGCCATCAGCCCGCTCCTGGCCTCCGGGCGGGCCAGTATCGCCGCGAACTGGAGCACCACGCCCTCGATGTCGGCGGCCAGCGAGCCGCGGTCGGGCAGGGTCAGCTCGTCGAAGAGTTCCGCGACCGCGTCCACGACCAGTTCGTTCTTGCCCGCCCAGCGGCGGTAGAGGGTGGTCTTCGCGACCCCCGCGCGGACCGCCACGTCCCCCAGGGTGAGCTTGGACCACCCGAGTTCGACCAGCGCCTGACGCGTCGCGGCCAGGATCGCGGCGTCCGCGGCGGCGTTGCGCGGGCGCCCGGTGCGACTGGCGGGAACGCGGCTCTGCATGGCACGACCTTAACGGCCGGATACCGCGCGGTCGGTCGTGAGAGAGATCACGGGACGAGGGCTGCCGCGATGGGCGCTCCGGCATTACGCTACGACCCGTAGCGAAAGCACGCCGGCCCGGCGTGCCCGAGCGACGACCACGGGCGTGGGGTGGGGACCCGGCGCCAACACCACACGTACGCCTGGGTTTCCCGGGCGTTTTTCACACACGCGCGGGGTACGGGGGAGGATAGACCCATGCAGCCACGGAACATGTCCATGAGCGGGGTCGTCGACCTCGCCGCGGTGAAGGCGGCCCAGGAGGCCAAGGCGAAGGCGGAGCAGGCGCGCGCCGAAACGGCCCGGCAGGGCGGCGGGGGAGCCGTCTCCCCGGCCGACCTCGTGATCGACGTCGACGAGGCCGGCTTTGAGCGCGATGTCCTTCAGCGGTCCACCGAGGTCCCGGTCGTCATCGACTTCTGGGCCGAGTGGTGCGAGCCCTGCAAGCAGCTGAGCCCCCTTCTGGAGCGGCTCACCGTCGAGTACAACGGGCGCGTCCTCCTCGCCAAGATCGACGTCGACGCCAACCAGATGCTGATGCAGCAGTTCGGGATCCAGGGGATCCCGGCGGTCTTCGCGGTGGTCGCCGGGCAGGCGCTGCCGCTCTTCCAGGGCGCCGCGGGCGAGGCGCAGATCCGCCAGACCCTGGACCAGCTGGTGCAGGTCGGCGAGCAGCGCTTCGGCCTGACCGGTCTCACCGTCGACCCCGACGCCGAGCCGGGTGGCCAGGTGCCCGCCCCGGCCGAGGCCGCCGGGCCGTACGACGCCCTGCTGGAGGCCGCCGTGCAGGCGCTGGACAGCGGTGACCTCGCCGGTGCCGTCCAGGCGTACAAGAACGTGCTCGCCGACGACCCCGGCAACCCGGAGGCCGCGCTGGGCCTCGCCCAGGCCGAACTGCTCCAGCGGGTGCAGAACCTGGACCCGGCGAAGGTCCGCAAGGACGCCGCCGACCAGCCGAAGGACGCCGCCGCGCAGATCGCCGCCGCCGACCTGGACCTGGTGGGCGGCCATGTCGAGGACGCCTTCGGCCGGCTCATCGAGACGGTGGCGCGCACGGCGGGCGACGACCGCGACACCGTACGCGTGCGGCTGCTGGAGCTGTTCGACGTGGTCGGCGCCGACGACCCGCGCGTGATCGCCGCACGCCGGGCGCTGGCGCGGGCCCTGTTCTGATCCGGGCGGACCGGACGACGACGCCCGATCCATACCGGTTCGCCGGTCGGTCGGGTGCGTGGGGCCCGAGTTGCCGATCGGCCGACAGGGGCTGGTGCGGCCGTGCTTTGCCAAATCTTGGCAATCGCGGCCGCTGTTACTGCGAGTAAGTCGCAGGCGTTGATCTGTCGGATTCTGTCCGCCGATCAATAGTTTTGTACGGCCCCTGCGGTGCACCGAGCGTCGCCGAGCGGGTCCTGCGGGTCGTGACACGGTTACCCGGCCGTTACTAGCGAGTAACGAACCCCCTTGTGCGGGCGCCGAGAATGCACCACGATCGGCGACGCTCGGTCCATTGCCCCGTGCCCCCGACAGCCGGTCGGGACGCGGGAATCCCTGGGTCCCCACCGAGCAGAACCGGCGGCAGTGGCGCCGGTTCTTGGACAGGGGGGTCTTCGCCCTCCCGGTGAAGCCTGTCCAGCAGGGTTGTGCGTGATGCGTGTCAGGCGCGACCAGTGGTTGTCGCTCGGGGGTGATCGCCGGTGATTCGGGCGCGTGTCTGCGCCGCCGAGTGCGGGCGCTCTCCTTCCCGAGGACGTAGCACTTCTCCCATCCCTGCCCGGCCCGGCCTCCGTTCACGGCGGCGGGTCAGGACAGGAGATGTACGTCCGAGAAGGAGGAAATATGGAGTCCCAGGTGCGTGGCGGGACCAGATGGAAGCGGTTCGCTGTGGTCATGGTGCCCAGCGTGGCCGCCACGGCGTGCATAGGTGTCGCCCTCGCGCAGGGTGCCCTCGCGGCGTCGTTCAGCGTGTCGGGCCAGTCGTTCAAGGTCACCACGGACGAGCTCGTCGGTACGGGCTTCTCGCAGTACGGCGCCCTTGACGAGGGGTACACCCTCACCGGCAAGAAGACGGTTCACCCCGTCGCGGTCTCGGCGTTCAAGTCGGCGACCATCAAGAACATGTGCCAGTCGGTCGTCACCCCGAACATCCCGGTGCTCGGGAACGTCAGCCTGATGCTGCGTGCGGGACAGAGCGAGCCGGTCAAGGCCGAGAACCTGTACATCGATGTCGCCGACCTGAACGCCGACGCGACGTTCACGAACATCGACATCGGTGTGGCCGCCAAGGACGCCAAGAAGGGTCCGGGCATGAAGGGCGGCGGCGAGCAGGCGAACCCGTACGGCTTCGCCCAGCAGGCCGAGACGGCCGTCCTGAAGGACGTGAAGCAGACGGCGTGGGCGACCACCGCCGGAACCTTCAAGCTCAGCGGTCTGAAGATGTCGCTCTCCACGGGTGTCAAGGAGTGCTACTAAGCACTCGCTGACGGGCGGGGGAGCCGGTGGCGCCCCCGCCCGTCCACTTCCCGCCGCGCCGTCGCGCGCGGCGCACATCACCACCACAGCAAAGCCGTACCAGGGAGCTGTTTTCCATGAGCGCCGAGACTCCTGCCGCCGCCGGCCAGTTCACCCGCCGCAGGCTGCAGTTCCGCGCCTGGCGGGGCGAACGGCCGTTCTGGGCCGGGCTGTTCGTCATGCTCGGCGGACTCCCCATCGCCTACTTCCCGTACGCGAACCTCCAGATCGGACACCTGACTCTGGCCATGGCGACCACGGCGGGCGCCGGATCCCTGATCATCGGTGTGCTGCTCGTCGTCCTCGGCGTCAGCCTCTGGTTCCAGAAACACGTACGGGTCTTCGCGGGTGTCGCGGCGATCCTGCTGGCGCTGGTGTCCATCCCCGTGTCCAACATCGGCGGCTTCCTCATCGGCTTCCTCTTCTCCCTGGTGGGCGGAGCGATGGCCGTGTCGTGGGCGCCGGGCACACCGCCCGCCGAGGAGCCGCCGGCGGACGGCGCGGGCCACGGCGGCACACCGGAGGGCGCGAGCGCCGACACCACGGTCCTGGAGCCGGCCGACGGCACCGCGCCGGCCGGCGAGGAGGACCACGCCCGGGCACCCGAGGTGCCGGGCGAGAAAGACCTGTCAGGAACGAGCCCGGCGAACGGGGCGAACGGGAGGCACAGTGCCGGCTGACGAGGTGACCCACGGGACTGAGGTGGACACGTCCCGTGTGAGAACCGGGCCGCGCCACGCGGCACCCAAGAAGCCGCTGTTCACCAGGTTCCACATGCCGGCCGGGAAGGCGATAGCCATAGCGGCGATGCCGACGGCGGTCCTCATGGGCATGGGCTTCACCCCGACACTCGCCCAGGCCGACGACCAGCCGTCGTCGAAGAACCTCACGGCCGAGGAGTTCAAGGAGTGCCTGGAGGCCATCGAGGAGGCCGAGAAGGGGGACGCCGGCGCGTCGCCCACCCCGTCCGCCACGGCGAGTGACAACGCGTCCCCGGACGAGAAGCCCTCGTCGGACACGGACCCGTCGGCACCCGCACAGGAGGCCCCGGACAAGGACTCCGGCAAGGACACCGACAAGGACGCCGACAAGGGAGCGGACTCTTCGCCGGATTCAGGTTCCGACGACAAGTCCGGACCCGAGCCGGCCCCGT
Organism: Streptomyces sp. NPDC030893; assembly: GCF_055571535.1. Taxonomy (NCBI): domain Bacteria; kingdom Bacillati; phylum Actinomycetota; class Actinomycetes; order Kitasatosporales; family Streptomycetaceae; genus Streptomyces; species Streptomyces sp. NPDC030893. The sequence continues at coordinate 312,043 of NZ_JBVIFC010000006.1, forward strand.
CCGCCTCCGCGGCCGGACAGGCCGCCGAGCAGCCGGCCGCGCCCGCGCCGGAGCCGTCGGAGACCGACCGCAACGTGCTGGAGGAGATCGGGGACGCCATCAAGGACGTCTTCACTCCCAAGGACAAGAAGGAAGAGGCGAGCCCGAGCCCCACCCCGTCCGCCTCCGCGCCGGCCGCCGAGCAGCCGGCCGGGGAGAAGGCCGCCGCGAAGGAGACCGCCGACGAGGCCGCCGACCCGGCGAAGGACACCGCCGAGGACGCGGCCGGCGACACCGAGGACCGGACCGGGGAGAAGGACGAGCAGGACGAGAAGGAAGCGAAGGACGAGGAGAAGGCCGACGGCCCGGAGGCCACCGCCTCGCCGAGCCCCTCCGAGACCTCCGGCGTCGACCTCGAGGACTGCCCCGTCGCCACCGACGCCGAGGGCGGGGTCGACAACAAGGTTCCGCTGCCCGACGACCCCTGGTACCTCAACGCCAGCTCGCTGACGCTGAAGGGCGCCGACTACAAGGGCATCGTCGAGGTGCGGACCGCGAACGGCACCACCAAGAAGGTGCTGAAGTACGTCGTCTCCAACGGCACCGACATCGGCGACCTGCACCAGACGGTCAAGGACGAACAGTCCGGCAAGACCTACCACGTGCAGGCCGCCAAGGGATCGACGTCCACCATCCGCGACGGCGACACGCTGATGTACACGGAGCGCATCTCCGGCAAGCTGCTCGGGCTGATCCCGATCACCTTCGACCCGGAGCACCCGCCGCCGCTGAACATCCCGCTGATCTACTTCACCGACGTGACGGTGCAGCAGGCCGGCCAGTTCGGCGGAACCCTGCACATCCCCGGACTGCACCAGTACGTCACCTGAGCACCCCCCGGACCCCGTTCCGGGAGCCGCAACCGCGCCGAGGGCGCCCCCCGTCCGCGGGGGCGCCCTCGACGTCGTACCGGCACGGTCCGGATCAGGCGGTGGCGCCGCCCAGGTGGTGGACGCGGACCATGTTGGTGGTGCCCGGGACGCCGGGCGGGGAGCCCGCCGTGATGATCACGGTGTCGCCCTCGCTGAAGCGGTTCAGCTTGACCAGCTCCTGGTCCACCAGCTCGACCATCTCGTCGGTGCTGTTCACGAACGGCACCACGTGCGGCTCCACGCCCCAGCTGAGGGCCAGCTGGTTGCGCGTCGACTCGTCCGTGGTGAACGCCAGGATCGGCTGGCTCGCGCGGTAGCGGGACAGCCGCCGGGCCGTGTCGCCGGACTGGGTGAAGGCCACCAGGCCCTTGCCGCCGAGGAAGTCGGCGATCTCGGCCGCGGCACGGGCCACCGAACCGCCCTGCGTACGCGGCTTCTTGCCGGGCACCAGCGGCTGGAGGCCCTTGGACAGCAGCTCCTGCTCGGCCGCCTGGACGATCTTCGACATGGTCCGCACGGTCTCGATCGGGTACGCGCCCACGCTCGACTCGGCGGACAGCATCACCGCGTCCGCGCCGTCCAGGATCGCGTTGGCCACGTCGGAGGCCTCGGCGCGGGTCGGCCGGGAGTTGGTGATCATCGACTCCATCATCTGGGTCGCCACGATCACCGGCTTGGCGTTGCGCCGGCACAGCTCGATCAGGCGCTTCTGCACCATGGGGACCTTCTCGAGCGGGTACTCGACGGCGAGGTCGCCGCGGGCGACCATCACACCGTCGAACGCCATCACGACGTCCTCCATGTTCTCCACCGCCTGCGGCTTCTCCACCTTGGCGACGACGGGGACCCGGCGGCCCTCCTCGTCCATCACCCGGTGCACGTCCGCGACGTCCGCCGCGTCCCGCACGAAGGACAGCGCGACCAGGTCGCAGCCCATCCGCAGGGCGAACCGCAGGTCCTCGATGTCCTTCTCGCTCAGCGCGGGCACGTTCACGGCCGCGCCGGGCAGGTTGATGCCCTTGTGGTCGGAGATGACACCGCCCTCGATGACGATCGACTTCACCCGCGGGCCCTCGACGTCCAGCACCTTCAGTTCGACGTTGCCGTCGTTGATCAGGATCTGGTCGCCGCGGGAGACGTCGCCCGGGAGGCCCTTGTAGGTCGTCCCGCAGACCGTCTTGTCGCCCGGGACGTCCTCGGTGGTGATGGTGAACTCGTCACCGCGCACCAGCTCGACGGGACCCTCCGCGAAGGTCTCCAGGCGGATCTTCGGGCCCTGGAGGTCGGCGAGGACACCGATGGCCCTGCCCGTCTCCTTGGCGGCGGCACGGACCCGGTCGTACCGGCCCTGGTGCTCGGCGTGCGTGCCGTGGCTGAAGTTGAAGCGGGCCACGTTCATGCCTGCTTCGATCAGGGCGACAAGCTGCTCGTGGGAGTCGACCGCGGGGCCGAGAGTACAGACGATTTTCGAACGGCGCATGGGGCGATCCTATCGGTTTGTTTCGCTCCGGAATATTCCGTCTGGCGGAAGATACAAATGAGAATGTCCCTGCTCAGTTGTTCTTTTTCACCAGTGCGTATGTCTGCTGTGCGATCTCCATTTCCTCGTCCGTCGGCACCACCGCCACCGCGACCCGCGCCCCGTCGGGCGAGATCAGCCGCGCCCCGCCGCCGCGTACGGCGTTGCGCCCGCCGTCCACCGCCAGGCCCAGCCCTTCCAGGCCCGCCACGGCCGCCTCCCGCACCTCGGCGGAGTTCTCGCCGACCCCGGCGGTGAAGGCCACCGCGTCCACCCGTCCGAGAACGGCGTAATAGGCACCGATGTACTTCTTCAGACGGTGAATGTAGATGTCGAACGCCAGCTCCGCCCGTTCGTCGCCCTCGTCGATCCGGCGCCGGATCTCCCTCATGTCGTTGTCCCCGCACAGTCCGACCAGGCCGCTCTTCTTGTTGAGAAGAGTGTCGATCTCGTCGGCGGACATTTCACCGACACGCATCAAATGGAAGATGACGGCCGGGTCCATGTCACCGGACCGCGTACCCATCACCAGCCCCTCCAAGGGCGTCAGCCCCATGGAGGTGTCCACACAGCGCCCGCCCCGCACGGCCGAGGCGGACGCCCCGTTGCCCAGGTGCAGCACGATGACGTTCACCTCCTCGGGCGCCTTCCCCAGCAGCTCCGCGGTCGCCCGGGAGACGTACGCGTGCGAGGTGCCGTGGAATCCGTAGCGGCGGATGCGGTGCGCGTCGGCGGTCCTCACGTCGATCGCGTACCGGGCGGCCGACTCCGGCATCGTGGTGTGGAAGGAGGTGTCGAAGACGGCGACCTGGGGCAGGTCCGGGCGCAGGGTCATGGCCGTGCGGATGCCGGTGAGGTTGGCCGGGTTGTGCAGGGGCGCCACCGGGATCAGCCGTTCGATCTCCGCCAGCACCCGGTCGTCGATCACGGTCGGCTCGGTGAAGTGCTTGCCGCCGTGCACCACCCGGTGGCCGATCGCGGCCAGCTCGGGGGAGTCCGCGCCCAGCCCGTCGGCGGCCAGCTCCTCGGCCATCGCCTTCAGGGCGGCGTCGTGGTCGGCGATCCGGCCGGTCCGCTCCCGGGGCTCCCCGCCCGACGCGAGCGGGGTGTGCCGCACCAGGGAGGTCCGCTCGCCGATCCGCTCGATCAGCCCGGTGGCCAGCCGGCTGCTGTCGCCCATCTCCAGCAGCTGGTACTTCACCGACGAGGAGCCGGAGTTGAGGACGAGGACGCGCGTGGGACTCACGGAGCCGCCTTCTCGGTCGGGGACTGGGCCTGGATCGCCGTGATGGCGACGGTGTTCACGATGTCCTGCACCAGCGCTCCCCGGGACAGGTCGTTGACCGGTTTGCGCAGCCCCTGGAGCACCGGCCCGACGGCGATCGCCCCGGCCGAGCGCTGCACGGCCTTGTAGGTGTTGTTGCCGGTGTTCAGGTCGGGGAAGATCAGCACGGTCGCCTGACCGGCCACCTCCGAGCCCGGCAGCTTGGTCGCCGCGACCGACGGCTCCACGGCCGCGTCGTACTGGATCGGCCCCTCGATCCGCAGCTCGGGCCGGCGCGAGCGCACCAGCTCGGTGGCGGTGCGCACCTTGTCGACGTCGGCGCCGGAGCCCGAGGTGCCCGTGGAGTACGACAGCATCGCGATCCGCGGCTCCACCCCGAACCGGGCGGCCGTCACGGCCGACTGCACGGCGATGTCGGCGAGCTGCTCGGCGTCCGGGTCGGGGTTGACCGCGCAGTCGCCGTACACGAGCACCTTGTCGGCCAGGCACATGAAGAAGACCGAGGAGACGATCGAGGCGTCCTCGCGGGTCTTGATGATCTCGAAGGCCGGGCGGATGGTCGCGGCCGTGGAGTGCACCGAGCCCGACACCATGCCGTCGGCGAGGCCCTCCTGCACCATCAGCGTGCCGAAGTAGTTCACGTCGGAGACCACGTCGTAGGCCAGCTCCACGGTCACGCCCCGGTGGGCGCGCAGCGCCGCGTACTGCTCGGCGAAGGCGTCCCGCAGCTCGGAGGTGGCGGGGTCGATCAGCTGGGTGTCGCCGAGGTCGATGCCGAGGTCGGCGGCCTTCTTGCGGATCTGGTCGACGTCACCGAGCAGGGTCAGCTCGCACACGCCCCGGCGCAGCAGCACCTCCGCCGCGTGCAGCACCCGTTCCTCGGTGCCCTCGGGGAGCACGACCCGGCGCAGGTCGGAGCGGGCCTGTTCGAGGAGCTTGTGCTCGAACATCATCGGGGTGACGCGGTCGCTGCTCGGTGCGGAGACCCGCCGGGTGAGCTCCGCGGTGTCGGCGTACCGCTCGAACAGGCCGAGCGCCCGCTCCGCCTTGCGCGGGGTGGCCGCGTTCAGCTTGCCCTCCAGGGAGAAGAGCTGCTCGGCGGTGGGGAAGCTGGTGCGCGGCACCGACAGCACCGGGGTGCCGGGGGCGAGCCGGTCGGCGAGGGTGAGGATGTGCTCGGCCGGGACCTCGTCCAGGGTCAGCAGCACCCCCGCTATCGGCGGGGTGCCGGCGCTGTGCGCGGCCAGCGCGCCGACGACCAGGTCGGCGCGGTCGCCCGGGGTGATCACCAGACAGCCCGGGGACAGCGCGGCGAGGAAGTTCGGCAGCATGGCGCCGCCGAAGACGAAGTCCAGGGCGTCGCGGGCGAGCCCGGAGTCGTCGCCGAGCACCACCTTCGCGCCCAGGGTGTGCGCGATCTGGGAGACGGTCGGGGCGGAGAGCGCCGGCTCGTCGGGGAACACGTAACAGGGCACGGGCAGCCGGTTGGTGAGCCGCTCGGCGATCTCGTCCCGGTCCTCGCGGGCGACCCGGTTGACGGCCATGGCGAGCACGTCGCAGCCGAGGCCGGCGTAGGCGCGGTAGGCGTTGCGGGTCTCGGCGCGCACCGACTCGGCGGTCTGCCGGCGACCGCCCACGACGGGGATCACGGAGGCGCCGAACTCGTTGGCGAGGCGGGCGTTCAGGGACAGTTCGTCGGGGAACTGGGTGTCGGCGTAGTCGGTGCCGAGGACGAGGACGACGTCGTAGTCGCGGGCGACCCGGTGGAACCGGTCGACGAGGGTGGACACCAGTTCGTCCGTACCCTGTTCGGCCTGGAGCGCGGACGCCTCGTGGTAGTCGAGGCCGTAGACGGTCGCCGGGTCCTGCGTGAGCCGGTAGCGGGCCCGCAGTAGTTCGAAGAGGCGGTCCGGCCCGTCGTGCACCAGGGGACGGAACACACCCACCCGGTCGACCTGCCGGGTCAGGAGTTCCATGACCCCGAGTTCGACGACCTGCCGGCCGTCGCCGCGGTCGATACCGGTCACGTACACGCTGCGGGTCACGCGCGCTCTCCGTTTCGTCGGCGGGCCGCAAGGGTCGTCGGCGGGCCGCGGGAGTCATCTCGGGTCCACAAAAATCGCCCACCGAGGTGAGCAGATCCCTCTTGACAATACCTCCGGCGCTGGTTAGGACGCCCACCCGTCCGGCGTCGGCACCGCGCTGGGGGTCGTGAAACAATCGAGGTTGGCTCACAGGTATCGACAGGGACCAGGAGACACAGCGCGATGCGTATCGGAGTTCTCACCGCAGGCGGCGACTGCCCCGGCCTGAACGCAGTGATCCGGTCGGTCGTGCACCGCGCGATCGACAACTACGGCGACGAGGTGATCGGCTTCGAGGACGGCTACTCGGGCCTGCTCGACGGCCGCTACCGCACCCTCGACCTCGACGCCGTCAGCGGCATCCTGGCCCGCGGCGGCACCATACTGGGCTCCGCCCGCCTGGAGCGCGACCGGCTGCGCGAGGCCTGCGAGAACGCCTCGGACATGATCCGCGACTTCGGCATCGACGCGCTGATCCCCATCGGCGGCGAGGGCACGCTGACGGCCGCGCACATGCTGTCCGAGGCGGGCCTGCCGGTGGTCGGCGTCCCGAAGACGATCGACAACGACATCTCCTCCACCGACCGCACCTTCGGCTTCGACACGGCGGTCGGTGTGGCGACGGAGGCGATGGACCGCCTGAAGACCACCGCCGAGTCCCACCAGCGGGTGATGGTCGTCGAGGTCATGGGCCGGCACGCCGGCTGGATCGCCCTGGAGTCCGGCATGGCCGCCGGCGCCCACGGCATCTGCCTGCCCGAGCGCGCCTTCGACCCGGCCCAGCTGGTCAAGATGGTGGAGGAACGCTTCGCCCGCGGCAAGAAGTTCGCGGTGATCTGCGTCGCCGAGGGCGCCCACCCGTCCGACGGCACCATGGACTACGGCAAGGGCGAGATCGACAAGTTCGGCCACGAACGCTTCCAGGGCATCGGTACGGCCCTGGCGCACGAACTGGAGCGCCGCCTCGGCAAGGAGGCCAAGCCGGTCATCCTCGGCCACGTCCAGCGCGGCGGCGTCCCCACGGCCTACGACCGCGTCCTCGCCACCCGCTTCGGCTGGCACGCGGTGGAGGCCGCGCACCGGGGCGAGTTCGGCAAGATGACCTCCCTGCGGGGCACCGACATCGAGATGGTGCCCCTGGCGGAGGCGGTCACGGAGCTGAAGACGGTCCCGAAGGACCGGATGGACGAGGCGGAGTCGGTCTTCTAGGCGGTACCGCAGGAGGCTCTCGCAGGCGAGGGGGGTCGGGGCGCGGGCCCCGGCCCTCCGCTGCTACTGCCGCACCCACCGGTACTGCAGCTCCGGCCGCCCCACCGTGCCGTACTGCGGGCGGCGGGCCGCGCGGCCGGCGTCGACCAGGTGTTCCAGGTAGCGGCGGGCGGTGATGCGGGAGATGCCGACCGTCTCCGCGAGGGCGGCAGCGGTCAGGCCTTCGTCGGCGTCGCGCAGGGCCACCGTCACGCGCTCCAGGGTCGGTGCGCTCAGGCCCTTCGGCAGGGCGGCCGGTCCGGGTGCGCGGAGGGCGGCCAGCGCCCTGTCCACCTCGGCCTGCCCGCTCGCCTCGCCCACCGCCGCGTGGAACTCGGTGTAGCGCAGCAGCCGGTCCCGCAGGGTCGCGAACGTGAAGGGCTTGAGGACGTACTGCACCACCCCGAGGGACACCCCCTCGCGGACGACCGCCAGGTCCCGCGCCGAGGTCACCGCGATCACGTCGGCGTGGTGGCCGGCCGCGCGCAGTGAGCGGGCCAGCTGGAGTCCGTGGACGTCCGGCAGGTGCAGGTCGAGGAGGAGCAGGTCGACGGGCGTGCGCTCCAGCGCCCGGCGGGCCTCCGCGCCGGTGTGCGCCTTGCCGACCGCGACGAACCCCGGCACCCGCCCGACGTACATCACATGGGCGTCGGCGGCGACCGGGTCGTCCTCGACCACCAGCACCCTGATCGGCTGCCCGGCGGTCATACGGCGCCCCCCGGAATCCGCGCGACCGCGCGCTCCCCGAGCGGCAGCCGCACCTCGAACACCGCGCCGCCCCCGTCCCCGGAGGCCCCGGAGGTCACCGACAGGGCGCCGCCGTGCCGGGCCACCGCCTGCTGGACGAGCGCCAGGCCCAGGCCGCGCCCGCCCGGCCCGGACGGCTTGGTCGTGAAGCCGCGCCGGAAGACCGCCTCCGTGTGGTCCGGGTCCACCCCGGGGCCCGTGTCGCACACCCGCAGGATCAGCTGCGAGGGGTCCGTGGTCAGGGCCGTCACCGTCACGCGCGGGTGCAGCCCGCCCTGCGCCGCGTCCACGGCGTTGTCGATCAGGTTGCCGAGGATGGTGACCAGGTCCCGGGCGGGCAGGGAGTCCGGCAGGAGGCCGTCGTCCAGGCGGCTGTCGGGGGACACCACCAGCTCCACGCCCCGCTCGTTGGCCTGGGCCGTCTTGCCCAGCAGCAGCGCCGCCAGCACCGGCTCGCTCACCGCGGCCACCACCTGGTCGGTGAGCGCCTGCGCCAGCTCCAGCTCCGCCGTCGCGAAGTCCACGGCCTCTTCGGCCCGGCCCAGTTCGATCAGCGAGACCACCGTGTGCAGCCGGTTCGCCGCCTCGTGCGCCTGCGAACGCAGCGCCTGCGTGAAACCGCGCTCGGAGTCCAGCTCGCCCATCAGCGACTGGAGCTCGGTCACGTCCCGCAGGGTCACCACCGAGCCGCGCCGCTGGCCGCCGGTGACCGGAGAGGTGTTCACCACCAGCACCCGGTCCGCCGTCAGGTGCACCTCGTCCACCCGGGGCTCGGAGGCGAGCAGCGCGCCCGTCAGCGGCGCCGGAAGGCCCAGCTCCGCGACCGATCTGCCCACCACGTCCTCCTCCTGGTCCACACCCAGCAGCTCCCGGCCGCCGTCGTTGATCAGCGCCACCCTGTACTGCCCGTCCAGCATCAGCAGCCCCTCGCGCACGGCGTGCAGCGCGGCCTGATGGTAGTCGTGCATATGGCTGAGCTCGGACGCGTTCATGCCGTGGGTGTGGCGGCGCAGCCGGGCGTTGATCACGTACGTGCCGACCGCGCCGAGCCCGAGGGCGCCGGCCGCGACCACCAGCAGCGCGGTCAGCTGCTCCTGGGCGCGCTGGCTGATCTCCTCGACCCGTATGCCCGCGCTGACCAGGCCGACGATCCGGTCACCGTCCAGGACGGGGGTGACCGCGCGGACCGACGGGCCGAGGGTGCCGGTGTAGGTCTCGGTGAAGGTACGGCCCTCCAGTGCCGGGGCCGTGTGCCCCTGGAAGACCAGGCCGATCTGGTCCGGGTTCGGATGGGTCCAGCGAATGCCCCGCGGATCCATGATGGTCACGAAGTCGATGTCGGTGTCGCGCACCACCGCCAGCGCGTACGGCTGGAGCTCCGCCGACGGGTCGGGCGTACGGATCGCCTCCCGCACGGACGGGGAGTCGGCGATCGAGAGGGCCACCGCGGTGGCCTGGTGGCCCGCCGCCTCCTCGGCCTGGCTGCGGTCACCGACGTAGGTGAACAGAGCGTATCCGGCCACGACGACCGCGATGAGCACGGCCTGCATGGCGAAGAGCTGGCCCGCGAGGCTGCGGGGCCGACGGAGGGGGATACGCATCCAGCCAGTCTGCCTTCCCGTTCCGCGGTGAACTAAATGAACGGAAGGGTGACCGCGCTCACAGAGCGCGGCATAGTCGCGGCGTTCCCCCGAACATCCATCCCCCGGACGTGAGCCGCACGCCGGTGATGCCGACGACGTCGTCAAGGAGGGCCGCCGTGACCAGCACAGCCGATACGGCACCTGCCGCACCCCAAGCCAAGCGGGACCGCACGCACTATCTCTACATCGCGGTGATCATCGCGGTCGCCCTCGGTATCGGTGTCGGTCTGATCGCCCCCGATTTCGCCGTCGAGCTGAAGCCGATCGGCACCGGGTTCGTGAACCTCATCAAGATGATGATCTCGCCGATCATCTTCTGCACCATCGTGCTGGGCATCGGCTCCGTGCGGAAGGCCGCCAAGGTCGGCGCGGTCGGCGGCATCGCCCTCGGCTACTTCATGGTGATGTCGGTCGTCGCGCTCGCCATCGGCCTGGTCGTCGGCAACATCCTGGACCCGGGCACGGGTCTCGCCGTCACCGACGCGGTCAAGGAGACGGGCCAGGCCCAGGTCGACGCCGAGGCCAAGTCCACCACCGAGTTCCTGCTCGGCGTCATCCCGACCACGATCGTCTCCGCGTTCACCGAGGGCGAGGTCCTGCAGACCCTGCTGATCGCCCTGCTGTGCGGCTTCGCCCTGCAGGCCATGGGCAACGCCGGCCAGCCGGTCCTGCGCGGCATCGAGCACATCCAGCGGCTGGTCTTCCGGGTCCTCGCCATGATCATGTGGGCCGCCCCGGTCGGTGCCTTCGGCGCCATGGCCGCGGTCACCGGCTCCGCCGGCCTGGACGCCCTGAAGAGCCTCGCGGTCCTCATGCTGGGCTTCTACGTCACCTGTGTGCTGTTCATCTTCCTGGTGCTCGGCGCGATGCTGCGCATCGTCGCGGGCCTGAACATCTGGACCTTCTTCCGCTACCTGGGCCGTGAGTTCCTGCTGATCCTGTCCACCTCCTCCTCGGAGTCGGCGCTGCCCCGCCTGATCGCGAAGATGGAGCACCTCGGCGTCAGCAAGCCGGTCGTCGGCATCACCGTCCCCACCGGCTACTCCTTCAACCTCGACGGCACCATGATCTACATGACCATGGCCTCGCTGTTCATCGCCGACGCCATGGGTACGCCGATGTCGATCGGCGAGCAGATCCCGCTGCTGCTGTTCCTGCTGGTCGCCTCGAAGGGTGCCGCCGGTGTCACCGGCGCGGGCCTGGCGACGCTGGCCGGCGGTCTCCAGTCGCACAAGCCCGCCCTGGTGGACGGCATCGGCCTGATCGTCGGCATCGACCGCTTCATGAGCGAGGCCCGCGCCCTCACCAACTTCGCGGGCAACGCCGTCGCCACGGTGCTGATCGGCACCTGGACCAAGGAGATCGACAGGGACCGGGTGAACGAGGTCCTCGCCGGGCGCATCCCCTTCGACGAGCGGACCCTGCTGGACGACCACGTCGGCGGCGACGAGCCCGATGCGCCGCACGCCGAGCCGGCGGGGAAGGCCGGCGAGAAGGAGCTGGCGAAGGCCTGACGGCCGAGGCCGCTCCCCCCAGACGCCGGGCGGCCGGGCGCTCCCCCGTAGCCCAGCCGCCCGGCTCCTTCCCGCTTCCGCGCGTTCCGGTCGTACCAGCTGTTCCGGTCGTTCCGGTCGTTCCGGCACAGAGAAAAACCCCCGAGGCAATTGCGCCCGGGGGTTTTCTTTGCGTATATTCATTGATTCGCGACTTCTGGAAAGGGAAGTCGCGCGAAGTTCAATGAGCACAGTATATCCGGGCGGGAGCGGAATTGTCAAACACCGAATTTCCGGACGATGAATTGCGGCAGGAACAGGAATTCATCGACGGACTGTACGCACGCGTGGACGTCCTGCGCGGCGACGCCGAGGCCGGCGTCTCGGACGCGCTCGCCCAGGGGCACACGCCCCGCCAGGCCAGGCTGGAGCGGGACATCCTCGTCGCCGAGCGCTCCGGGCTGCTCGCCGCGCTGAACGCGGTGGACGGCTCCCTCTGCTTCGGCCGGATCGACCTCACCTCCGGGGGCACCCACCACATCGGCCGCATCGGCCTGCGCGCCGACGACGCCGAGCGCACGCCCGTCCTCATCGACTGGCGTGCCGATGTCGCGCGCCCGTTCTACCTGGCCACCGGTCACACCACGATGGGCCTCAGGCGCCGCCGGCACATCGCCACCGAGGGGCGCAGGGTCACCGCCCTGCACGACGAGATCCTCGACCTGGGCGACGACACCCGCACCGGTCACGAGGACCCCACCGGCGACGCCGTGCTGCTCGCCGCGCTCAACTCCGCGCGCACCGGCCGCATGGGCGACATCGTGCGCACCATCCAGGCCGACCAGGACCGCATCATCCGCGCCCCGCACCGCGGGGTCATGGTCGTCGAGGGCGGACCCGGCACCGGCAAGACCGCCGTCGCCCTGCACCGCGCCGCCTACCTCCTCTACGAGCACCGCGAGCTGCTGGCCCGCCGCGCCGTCCTGATCGTCGGCCCCAACCCGGCGTTCCTCGGCTACATCGGCGAGGTGCTGCCCAGCCTCGGCGAGACCGGTGTGCTGCTTGCGACCGTCGGCGAGCTGTACCCCGGAGTGAAGACCACCCGCACGGACACCCCGGAGGCCGCCGCGGTCAAGGGCCGCGCCGAGATGGCCGACGTTCTCGCCGACGTCGTACGCGACCGGCAGGCGCTGCCCGACCCGGTGATCGCGATCGAACACGACCGCGAGATCCTCATGCTCGACGACGGACTGGTCAACGTCGCCCGCGAACGCACCCGCGCCGCCAGGCTGCCGCACAACGTGGCCCGGGAGCACTTCGAGGGCCACATCCTCAACGCGCTCACCGACATGGTCGCCGAACGCATCGGCACCGACCCCTACGACGGCTCCAACCTGCTCGACCCGAGCGACATCACCCAGATCCGCGACGAACTCGCCGAGAACCCCGAGGTCCGGTCGGCCATCGACCGGCTCTGGCCCCGGATCACCCCGCAGCGCCTGGTCGCCGACTTCCTCGCCGCACCGGAGGGGTACCTCTCCGACGAGGACGCCGCCGCGGTCCGCCGCCCGGTCACCCGGCACTGGACCGTCTCCGACGTGCCCCTGCTCGACGAGGCCGCCGAACTCCTCGGCGAGGACGACCGGCTCGCCCGCGAACGGGCCGAACGCGAGCGGCAGGCCCAGGTCGCCTTCGCGCAGGGCGTGCTGGACGTCTCGTACGCCTCGCGCACCTTCGAGTTCGAGGACAAGGAGGACGACGACCCGGACTCCTCCGAGGTGCTGTCCGCGCACGACATCATCGACGCCGAACGCTTCGCCGAGCGGCACGAGGAGGAGGACCACCGCAGCGCCGCCGAACGCGCCGCCGCCGACCGCACCTGGGCGTTCGGGCACATCATCGTCGACGAGGCGCAGGAGCTGTCCCCGATGGCGTGGCGGCTGCTGATGCGGCGCAGCCCCACCCGCTCGATGACCCTGGTCGGCGACCCGGCGCAGACCTCCGAGGCGGGCGGCGTCGGCTCCTGGGCCGACATCCTCACCCCGTACGTCGAGGACCGCTGGGAGCACACCCGGCTGGGCGTCAACTACCGCACCCCCGCCGAGATCATGGACGTCGCCGCCGCGGTCGTCCGCGCCGAGCACCCCGGCTTCGAGCCGCCCGGCTCGGTGCGGAGCACCGGCGTACGGCCCTGGGCCCGCGCCGCCGACGACCTGCCCGGCGCCGTCGCCAAGGCCGTCGCGGAACTCACCCCCGACGAGGGCCGACTGGCCGTCATCGCCCCGCGCGAGCTGCACCGGGCGCTGGCCGCGAGGCTGGACGGGGTGACGGCCGGCGCCGAACCCGACCTGACCCACGACGTCGTCCTGCTCGACCCGCGCCAGGCCAAGGGCCTGGAGTTCGACTCCGTCCTCGTGGTCGAACCGGGCCGCTACGGCACCAGCGACCTGTACGTGGCGCTCACCCGCGCCACCCAGCGGCTCGGCGTCCTGCACACCACCCCGCTGCCGAAGCCGCTGGCCGAGGCGATGGCCTGAGCGGCCGGCGCGGGGCGGACCGGGGCACGGCCGCGCGGGTCCGGTCCGGGGTACGGCCGTCCGGTCCGGGGGCGACCGTCCTGGCCCGGGAGGCCTCCCGGTACTTCCCCTCGCCGGTGCGAGGGTTCCGGTGGTCCGGCCGGCCGCAGCCGGCCGACCGGACGCCATCGCGCCCGGGGCGGGCGCGCGGTCACCCTGCCCGGGCCGGGCGCAGCCGTACGGCTCAGGCCGGGCGCAGCCACACCGTCGCCAGGGGCGGCAGGGTCAGGCGGATGCTCGCGGGGTAGCCGTGCCGGCCCCGGGGGTCCGGCTTGAGCGGGTCGGGGTGGGTGTGGTCGCCGCCGCCGTAGCGGCCGGCGTCGGTGTTCAGGGCCTCGTGCCAGGCGGGTACGTCGTCGGGGACCCCGATCCGGTAGTCCTGCCGGACCACCGGAGCGAAGTGCGACACCGCGAGCAGCGGGGAGCCGTCGGAGTCGTACCGCAGGAAGGCGAACACGTTGTCCTCGGCCGCGTCACCGGTCACCCACCGGAAACCGGACGGGTCGGTGTCGCCCTGCCACAGCGCCGGGGTGTGCCGGTACACGGTGTTGAGGTCGCGCACCAGGTCGCGCACCCCGCGGTGGTCGGCCTCCGCGCCGTAGTGCGGGTCGAGCAGCCACCAGTCCGGGCCGTGCGCCTCCGACCACTCCGCTCCCTGTGCGAACTCCTGCCCCATGAAGAGGAGTTGCTTGCCGGGGTGGGCCCACATGAAGGCGAGGTAGGCGCGCAGGTCGGCGCGCTGCCGCCACCAGTCGCCGGGCATCTTCGACACCAGGGACCGCTTGCCGTGCACCACCTCGTCGTGGGAGATCGGCAGGACGTAGTTCTCGCTGTAGGCGTACACCATCGAGAACGTCATCTCGCCGTGGTGGTAGCGGCGGTGGACCGGCTCGTGGCTCATGTACTGGAGCGAGTCGTGCATCCAGCCCATGTTCCACTTCAGCCCGAACCCCAGCCCGCCGAAGCCGCTCGGGCCCTTGTGGTGGGTGGCCCGGGTGACGCCGTCCCAGGCGGTGGACTCCTCCGCGATCGTCACCACCCCCGGCACCCTGCGGTACACGGTCGCGTTCATCTCCTGGAGGAACGCCACCGCGTCCAGGTTCTCCCGGCCGCCGTGCTTGTTCGGCGTCCACTGGCCCGGCTCGCGCGAGTAGTCCAGGTAGAGCATCGAGGCGACCGCGTCCACCCGCAGCCCGTCGATGTGGAACTCCTCGCACCAGTACAGGGCGTTGGCGACGAGGAAGTTGCGCACCTCGCGCCGCCCGAAGTCGAACTCCAGGGTCCCCCAGTCCGGATGGGCGGCCCGCAGCGGGTCCTCGTGCTCGTACAGCGGCCGCCCGTCGAACTCAGCCAGCGCCCAGTCGTCGCGCGGGAAGTGCGCCGGAACCCAGTCCATCAGCACCCCGATCCCGGCCCGGTGCAGGGCGTCGACCAGGTACCGGAAGTCGTCCGGGGTGCCGAGGCGGGCGGTGGGCGCGTAGAACCCGGTGACCTGGTAGCCCCAGGAGCCGCCGAAGGGATGCTCGGCGACCGGCATCAGCTCGACGTGCGTGAAACCGAGGTCCTTCACGTACGCGGGGAGCTGGTCGGCGAGCTGCCGGTAGGTCAGCCCCGGGCGCCAGGAGGGCAGGTGCACCTCGTAGACGGAGAACGGCGCCCGGTGCGCGGGGACGTCCGCCCGGTGCTCCAGCCACTCCGCGTCGCCCCACTCGTACGCCGAGGACGTGATGATCGACGACGTCGCCGGCGGCACCTCCGTACGGCGGGCCAGCGGATCGGCGCGCAGCGTCTTCGAGCCGTCGGGGCGGGTGATCTCGAACTTGTACAGTTCGCCCTCGCCGATCCCCGGCACGAACAGCTCCCACACCCCGGTGCCGCCCAGTGACCGCATGGGGAAGCCGGTGCCGTCCCAGAAGTTGAAGGAACCGGCCACCCGCACCCCGCGCGCGTTCGGCGCCCACACCGAGAACCGGGTGCCGGTGACGCCCTGGTGGGTCATCGGGTGCGCGCCGAGCACCGTCCACAGCTCCTCGTGCCGGCCCTCACCGATCAGATGCAGATCGAGTTCGCCGAGCGTGGGCAGGAAGCGATAGGCGTCCTCGGTCTCCTGCACCGTCCCCTCGTACGTCACCAGCAGCCGGTACGCCGGCACCTCGCGCAGGGGGAGCAGGCCGGAGAAGAACCCGTCCCCGTCGTCGTGCAGCTCGGCGGTCAGGCCCCCGGAGACGACGGTCACCGCCAGGGCGTACGGCCGGAACGCCCGGAAGACGACCCCGCCGGGCACCGGGTGCGCGCCGAGCACGGAGTGCGGGGCGTGGTGCGTGCCGCTCAGCAGCCGCTCCCGGTCGCCGGCGTCCACGGCGGGGGAGACGGCGATCTCCATCTCCATCTCGGGCGGGACGGGCGGCGACGCGGCGGGCCCCGGGACGACAGGCTCCCGCACGGCCGCGCTCTTCGCCGCCGCGGCCGTCCCGGCCGGGGCCTTCCCCGCCGCCTGCCGCCCCGCCGCCCCGCCCAGGTTCCTGCCGACGGCCTTCCCCGCCGTTTTCCCTGCCGTCTTCCCCGCCGCCTTTCCCGCCGTCTTCCCCATCGCCTTCTTCGCGGCCTTCTTCACCGTCGACTTCTCGGTCGCCGCCTTCTTGGCCGTGGCCTTCGCCGCCGCGGCCGTCTTCTTCGCGGGGACCTTCTGCGCACTGGTCTTCTTCACGGCTGGCTTCTTCCGTGCGGGCGCCGGCGGCTCGGTGCGCCGCTGGTCGGCCGGCTGCTCGGGATGCGAACCGCTGGACGTGGGGCGGGGGGTCACGGGCGAAGCCTCCTGGGCGGCGGTCGGGGTCGGGTCAGATCCGGTCGGGCGAGGCGAGCCGGTGTGCGGCGGCCAGCGGTACGGGGAGCCAGTCGGGGCGGTGCCGGGCCTCGTAGACCGCTTCGTAGACGGCCTTGTCGGTCTCGTACGCGCGCAGCAGCACCGGCTCGGTGCGGGGATCGCGGCCCGCGGCCTCCGCGTACCCGGAGCAGTAGGCGGCCCGGCAGCGCGTGGCCCACTCCGGCTGCGGCGGGTCCGCCGTACGGGCCGCGTAGTCGAAGGAGCGCAGCATGCCGGCGACGTCCCGCACCACCGGCTGCGGCATCCGCCGTTCCGCCAGTGGCCGGGCCGGCTCCCCCTCGAAGTCGATCAGCGACCACTCCCCGGCCGGGGACCGCAGGCACTGCCCGAGGTGGAGGTCGCCGTGCACCCGCTGCGCGGTCCAGGTGTGGCCCTCGGCGGCCAGGTCGCCCAGCGCCGTGTACGCGGAGCGCAGCCCGTCCGCGTACGGCCGCAGCGCGGGCACCGCGTGCACGGCCGCCTCCAGCCGCTCGGTCATGCCGTCCACCAGCGCGCGCAGCTGGGTGTGACCCAGGGTGACGGTCGGCAGGGCGCGGGCCAGCGCGGTGTGCACCTCGGCGGTGGCCCGCCCGAGCGCCCGCGCCTCGGCGGCGAAGTCCTCGCCCTTGGCCAGCTCCCGCAGCGCCAGCTCCCAGCCGTCCGCCGCGCCCTGCACGAACGGCTGGAGCACCCCCAGCACGTACGGTTCGGCCGCGGGCGGCGGGCCGGGCGACTCGTCGGGGTCCGCGACCAGCCAGGCCGTCGGCGGCGGCACCCGGGGGCAGCCCTCGCGGGCCAGCGCCAGCGGCAGCTCCAGGTCGGGGTTGATCCCGGGCACGATCCGGCGCAGCAGCTTCAGTATGAACGTATCCCCGTAGACGACCGACGAGTTCGACTGCTCGGCTCTCATCAGGCGCGGCACCAGTCCGGAGCGGATCTCCTGGGCGGGGTTCCGCTCGAAGCGAAGCCCGCCGATCCGGGCCCGGGTGCGCAGGGCCTCCAGGAGCAGTTCGGCGGGCCGGGTGTCGTGCAGGGCCTCGTAGACCGTCCGTCCGGCCAGCGGGCCCCGCGTCACATGACCGATCAGCGCGGGCGCGAGCCGGGGCGGCAGCGCCTCGCGCACGCCTATGAGCAGCTGGTAGCAGTCTCCGGGCTGCTCCTGCCCGGTGTGCCCCGCCTGGAGCGGCTGGTGGGCGCGCACCAGCAGGTGGTACAGGCCCAGCTTGGCGGTGGGCGGCAGCAGCTCGGTGGTCGTGACCAGGCCGAACCCGGTGACCGGGCGGCCCTTGCCCGCGAACCAGCGCTGCCGCGGCAGCCATTCCCTCAGCAGTGGATCCAGTGACGCAAGGAGGCCGGGCGGTGTCGTGACAGTGCGTGTGACGGCTTCCGACATGGCGTCGCGTCCTTTCCCCTCTTTCGGCGCGCCACAGGGGGCGCCGCCGGTGGGCGGGGTGTTACTGATGCGTGCCCAGGGCGGGCCGGTGAAAACCGCCCCGCCCGGGTTCTACGCGGCGTCCTTGCGGAGCCGGAACCAGTAGAAGCCGTGCCCCCCGAGGGTCAGCAGATACGGCAGCTCGCCCACGGCGGGGAAGCGCACCCCGCCGAACAGCTCCACCGGGTGCCTGCCCTCGAAGGCGCTCAGATCCAGCTCCGTGGGCTGCGCGAAGCGGGAGAAGTTGTTCACGCAGAGCACCAGGTCGTCCTCGTACTCACGGAGGAAGGCGAGGACGGCGGGGTTGGAGGACGGCAGCTCGGTGTACGAACCGAGGCCGAACGCCGGGTTCTGCTTGCGGATCTCGATCATCCGGCGGGTCCAGTGCAGCAGCGAGGACGGGGACGCCATGGACGCCTCGACGTTGGTGACCTGGTAGCCGTAGACCGGGTCCATGATGGTCGGCAGGAAGAGCCGGCCCGGGTCGGAGGAGGAGAAACCCGCGTTGCGGTCCGGGGTCCACTGCATCGGCGTGCGCACCGCGTCACGGTCGCCGAGCCAGATGTTGTCCCCCATGCCGATCTCGTCGCCGTAATAGATGATCGGCGAGCCCGGCAGCGACAGCAGCAGGGCGTTGAACAGCTCGATCTGGTTGCGGTCGTTGTCCAGCAGCGGCGCGAGCCGGCGGCGGATGCCGATGTTGGCGCGCATGCGGGGGTCCTTGGCGTACTCCGCCCACATGTAGTCGCGCTCCTCGTCGGTGACCATCTCCAGGGTCAGCTCGTCGTGGTTGCGCAGGAAGATCCCCCACTGACAGCCCGACGGGATCGCCGGGGTCTTGGCGAGGATCTCGGAGACGGGGTAGCGGGACTCACGGCGTACGGCCATGAAGATCCGGGGCATGACGGGGAAGTGGAACGCCATGTGGCACTCGTCGCCGCCGGCCGCGTAGTCGCCGAAGTAGTCGACGACGTCCTCCGGCCACTGGTTGGCCTCCGCCAGCACCACCGTGTCCGGGTACTGGGTGTCGATCTCCTTGCGCACCCGCTTCAGGAACGCGTGGGTCTCCGGGAGGTTCTCGCAGTTCGTCCCCTCCCGCTGGTACAGATACGGCACCGCGTCCAGCCGGAACCCGTCGATCCCGAGGTCCAGCCAGAACTTCAGCGCGGAGATCATCTCCTCCTGCACCGCCGGGTTCTCGTAGTTGAGGTCCGGCTGGTGCGAGAAGAAGCGGTGCCAGTAGTACTGCTTGCGTACGGGGTCGTACGTCCAGTTCGATGCCTCGGTGTCGACGAAGATGATGCGGGCGTCCTGGAACTGCTTGTCGTCGTCGGCCCACACGTAGTAGTCGCCGTACGGTCCCTCGGGATCGCTCCTCGACTCCTGGAACCACGGGTGCTGGTCGCTGGTGTGGTTCATGACGAAGTCGATGATCACGCGCATCCCGCGCTGGTGCGCGGAGTCGACGAAGTCCACGAAGTCGGCGAGGTCGCCGAAGTCGGGCAGTACGGCGGTGTAGTCGGCGACGTCGTAACCCCCGTCGCGCAGCGGGGACTTGAAGAAGGGCGGCAGCCACAGGCAGTCGACGCCCAGCCATTGCAGATAGTCCAGTTTGGCGGTCAGACCCTTCAGGTCGCCGATACCGTCGCCGTTGCTGTCCTGGAAGGAGCGGACCAGGACCTCGTAGAAGACGGCTCGTTTGAACCAGTCCGGGTCCCGGTCCTTGGCGGGTGTGTCCTCGAAGGTGTCCGGGACGGGTTCGTTGACGATCATGTGGTGAGTGACCCTCCGATCCGCGGGGTGGACGGTCGCAGATCCCTGCCGTGCTCGTCGGACGGCCCGTTTCCGGACCCCTCGCCGACGACGAGTACGTGTGCCCCGCCCGGGCCGAGACGCACATAGTTGGCCCTGCCCCATTGATAGACCTCGCCGGTGAGCTCGTCGCGCACCGGTGCCGACTCGTGCCAGTCCAGGCCGAGTTGCGGCATGTCCAACGAGACCGTGGCCTCCTGGGTGTGGTGGGGGTCGAGGTTGGCGACCACCAGAACGGTGTTCGAGCCCTTCCGCTTCGAGTACGCGATGACCGCCTCCTGGTCGGGGTGGTGGAAGTGGAGGTCGCGCAGTTGCCGCAGGGCGGGGTTGTCCCGCCGGATGGTGTTGAGCCGGGTGATGAGGGGGGTGATGGTGCGGCCCTCGCGTTCGGCGGTGTCCCGGTCGCGGGTGCGGAGTTGGTACTTCTC